>JAKSLX010000049.1 GCA_024400915.1 Treponema sp. | reverse complement strand
CTTCGTAGCTCTGTGGCATTTCGTAGCCTTTTGCTTCGGCGCGGGCTTTGAACTGTGCCAGAACGTCTTTTCCGTATGCTTTGAAATCTTCTGTCTGAATCTTGAAGCGGTATTCACCTTCTTCAACCAGTGGAGGAAGTTTTTCGATCAGGCTTTCAAGTTTTTTACCTTCGCGGTTTGCATTTGCCAGGGCGATGATAAGTTTTACTGCAAGGAAAGCACCGTCGTCCAGGAAGTAGTTGTCTTTAAGGGCACCGTGTCCTGAAGTTTCCATAGCAAGCGGTGAAACTTCGCCTTTGGCATTCAGTTCTTTCTGCTTATTGATAACATTCTTGTAGCCGCGCATATAGCACAGGTGTTTGAGCCCAAGAACATCCTGCAGGAAGTATGTAAGACGGTCAGATGTAACTGAGTCTGTAATGATTGTGCTTCCAGGATATTCAGGAGCCAGAATTGCAGAAATCAGGGCGATGATTGAGTCGCGGTTGATTTCTGAGCCGTCGGCAAAAACGGCACTCATGCGGTCAACGTCTGTATCAAAAATAAGACCAAGGTCAGCTTTGTTTTCAAGAACTGCTTCCTGAATGGCTTTCATGGCTTCTTTGTTTTCCGGGTTAGGGATGTGGTTAGGGAACATTCCGTCTGGTTCCAGGAACTGGCTGCCTTCGGCATTTGCTCCAAGAGGTTCCAAGATCTTGTCTACGAAGAATCCTGAAGCACCGTTTCCAGAGTCTACAACAATGTGTAGTCCTTCCAATGGCTTATCGGTTGCTGAGCCTGTCGAAGCACCTGCGTTGCAGCCTTTTACAATGGCGTTCTTCAGATGTTCTGCATAAACTGTGAGCAGGTCGAAGCGTGGTGCATCGTTTGATTTTTCAAGCTGTTTGTCCAGAATATTGTCTGCTTCATCATCAGAGATTTCTGCAGCAATTTCCAGGATTTCTGTAATATCGTCGTGTTCCAGACCGCCGTCTGCATTGAAAAGTTTGATACCGTTTCTGTTGAATGGCAGGTGGCTTGCTGTGATCATGGCTGAAGCGTCGAACTTTGTCTGTTCAAAAACGATGCTCATGAACATGGCTGGAGTTGTGGCAAGTTCACAGCGAACAACGTTTGCGCCGGCAGAAAGAATACCGCAGCTCATTGCGTTGAGCAGTGAAGGACCTGTAATGCGCGAGTCGCGTCCAAGCCCGATTTTAAGTTCTTCTGCTTTTTTTCCGGTTTTCTTGCAGAACCATTCTACAAATGCTTTACCGATTTTTGCGGCAGAGTTGGCTGTGAGTGTTACATCTTCGCCTTCAACACCTTCTATTGCGACACCGCGGATGTCGCTTCCGTTCTGTAATTTTAAAATTTCTTTACTCATAACATAAATTATACAACGGAAGCGCCCTGTCCGCCATAAGTAGAAAGACTTAAGGTAATTTTGATAATTTTAAGAGTTTTTTGAGAGAGAATTTGTTATATTAAAACAAGTAAACTTCTAAAAAAATACGCGAGAAGTTTTTCCAAGGAGGTACGTATGGTACAGGAAGTATTAAACGATGAGATGGATGCAATTAATGCTGCCGAAGTGGCTATTGTAGATTTTAATGCTACATGGTGTGGTCCATGCAAAATGCTGGCTCCAGTTTTGGAACAGGTTTCGGAAGAAACTGCAGACCGAGGTTGGAAATTCTTCAGTGTTGATGTTGATAAAAATGATGAGTTAGCCACAAAGTTTGGAATCATGGCTGTACCAACAATTTTCATTCTAAAAAAGGGAGAACGTGCTGGTTATTTTACAGGCTATGTTTCAAAAGATGATTTTATTACAGAAATTGAAAGGAAACTGTAATGGCTGATCAGCAGTGGTTTGAAAAAGAAGATTTCTGGAATAATTACGGCCCAATCATGTTTGATGAAAGCAGATGGGCCGAAGCACCTACAGTTGCGCAATTTGTATGTACAATTGCAGGACTTAAGCCGGGAAACAGCGTTCTTGATGCAGGTTGCGGGCCTGGAAGAATCAGTATAGAACTGGCCGATTTAGGCATGAAAGTGACAGGTGTAGACATTATTCAAAGCGAACTTGATGCTGCAGCAGAAAGTGCCCGCGATGAAGGTGTGGAAATTGAACTTTTGAATGCAGATTTACGTACATTTGAAAGTGATAAAAAGTATGACTGCGCAGTAAATCTTTACACTTCTTTTGGATATTGTGATACAAAAGAGGAAGATTTTTCCATTTTAACCCATATTTGTAATACATTACGTGAGGGTGGAACCTTTATTCTTGAGTGTACAAGCCGTGAAACAGCCATTATGTATTTCACTGAAGGCGAGGAATTTGAGCGTGCCGGAATGATCTGTCAGACACATTTTGGGGTTGTAGGCGCCTGGGAAGGACTTCGTTCTAAGTGGGATTTAATAAAAAAAGACGGCACAAAAATCGAACACGAGTTTGTGCAGCGTCTTTATTCTGCGGCTGAATTATGTGAAATCATGAA
>JAKSLX010000048.1 GCA_024400915.1 Treponema sp. | reverse complement strand
AGCAAGGAAAAGTATGGAAACAGTCAGCCTCAGCACCAGGAAGCAGAAGGTCCTGCTATTGCAAAAAATCTGCTGGAACCGCTGGGCTTACCTGCAGAAGATGTTGAACGAATCTGCTATATCATCGGCCATCATCACACATATAAAGCTATTGATGGAATTGATTTTCAGATTCTTGTTGAAGCGGACTATATCGTTAATCTGATGGAAGGATACTGCAAACGCGATTCTATTCCAGAAATGAAGAAAAATATTTTCAAAACGAAAACAGGAAAATATCTGCTGGAACAGATGTTTGATAAATCAGCGAGGTAATATTAGAGCTCAAGGTTGTTTACGCACAGAATTCAGTTGCCTCATCATTTCAACCCTACACACGGCATAAAACTTAACATTCACTTCTTCGTCTTCAATTGGAACGGCTACACGGCTTGTTTTTTTTAAGGCAGGAAGATGGTCTGCCTGTTCAGTGTAATCCGTTGCGAATGCTGGAAGTGTTGAATGTGCAATTATATCCCTCAGGTCTGTAATGTCATCCTGCTCAATAAACTTTGCATCGGGAATTGCATGCTTAACCGCATTGTACCAGAATCCAAGTTCTGAAAGCATTATGAAGGTTTCGCCTGCAAGTTCTTTGAGTTTTACAGATTTACGATTGGCCAGGCTGTGGCTTTTTGGAAGCAATACTTTGAGATGTTCTTCAAAAATCTCTGTTGCAAAAAAGCGTTCGTCCGAGCGGTTAATTGTTGTGATTATAATTTGAGCCTTGTCTTTTTCCAGCAGTGAAAAAAGCACATCATTTTCGTTTTTCATCTGGCCGGTTATTTTAGTCTTTGGAAAAGTCTTGTTAAACTTTTGAGTCAAAACATAAAGCGGCATTGGTGCAATTGAAGCAATTTTAATTTCCCGGGTCTTGTTGTAAAAATCAAGAACCTCATTTTCCATCTCGTTCTGAAGCGCAAGAATTCGGCGGGCATAGTCCACGGCAAATCGGCCGGTTTGATTCAAAGAGATTGTATTTTTCGTCCTGTCAAAAAGTTGTACTCCAAGAATATCTTCCAGTTTTTGAAGAGAACGCGTAAGTGACGGCTGCGTTACATTCACAATTTCACTTGCGGCAACAAGTGTTCCACTGTCAGCAAAGGCGACAAGATTTTGAAGGATGTAAGTTTCTATCATATTAATATTTTAACATGGTCTTGCTATGCGTGCAACGTATACTACGATAAAAAACTTTGATTGTTCAAATGGCGATTCCTTAGGTTATATTAAAAATCACAAGGAGCAAACAAATGGTAAAGACACTTATTCTTTATTTTTCAGTATACGATTCAACACGGCGCCTGGCAGAAGAAATCGCCCGTCAGACTGGCGGCGACCTTCTGGGAATTGAACCGGTAATTCCTTACGACAAAAACCGCGACCACTATGACGCGCTGGCAGCCTACGCTAAAAAGGAACACGACGAAGACCAGCGTCCTGCAATCAAAAATGCAATTGACCTTTCTGACTACGACACTGTTTTTATCGGTTACCCGATGTGGTGGTACACCTTCCCCATGATTATCTACACGCTTTTTGACACTGTTAATTTTTCGGGAAAAACAGTCGTGCCTTTCAACACACATATGGGAAGCAGAGACGGCGGAACCTATAAAACCGTTTGTGAAAAGGCAAGGGGCGCAACCGTTCTTGAAGGTCTTCCTGTTTCTATGAAAGAAGCAGAAGGCGGTGCCGGCAAGTCTGTAGAAAAGTGGCTTACAAAGCTTGGACTTAAAAAATAAAATATGGAGGATAATAAATATCTGGAGGAAAACTTATGAAAAAGACAATTTCAAACACGGTAAAAATTGCCGCGCTGGCAATGGCAGCCTCACTTACTTTTGCAGGCTGTTCAAAAGGTAAAGACGCTCTTGTAATTCAAAAGCAGGGCGTGTTCACATCTGGAGGAAGTGTAACAGAACCTGTTGCAGGAAACTATGCGCCTGAAAGAAGCTGGCTTGACCAGACTCGTGCTGGAAACACAGCCCACATTGATCACGCAAATACTTTCTATCAGATTCCGGCCGGAAAAACAAAGAATCCGATTGTTTACCTTCACGGCTACGGACAGAGCAGAACCGGCTGGCAGACAACGCCTGATGGTCGCGAAGGCTGGAGCGACATTTTCCTTCGCAAAGGCTACCCTGCATTTTTAGTAGACCAGCCGCGCCGTGCTTCCGCAGGATCAACTTCACGCATGGCAAGCGCAGGCGGAATTGACGCATGGGGAGAAGACGGAAAATCCTATATGCCGGGAGACCAGGCATGGTACACACATTTTAGAATCGGACTTGTTGCCCCTGACCGCTATGAAGGCTCTGCTTTTCCTGCCGGAGAAGAAGCTCAGGATGAGTTTTTCCGCCAGATGACACCTAACACCGGCGACTATGACGAAAAACTTTTCGGAGAGGTTTTAAGCGAGGTCCTTGCTGATACCTGGACAATGACAGGCAAAAAATCAATCTACATCACCCACTCACAGGGCGGCAGAGTGGGCTGGCAGACAGACACAGATAATCTTGCGGCTATCGTTGCAATCGAACCGGGCGGAACTCCTCTTGTTGGAAGCGAAGAATACAATAAATTCCTTGCGGCAAAAATTCCTATGGTCATCTATTTTGGCGACTACATCGACAATGGACCTGAAAA
>JAKSLX010000047.1 GCA_024400915.1 Treponema sp. | reverse complement strand
ACTGCAATTCCTGTAAATGTAAGCAGTGTCAAAGGCAAGCTTGCACGGCTCTGAATAAATGGCAGCTTAGGGGTTCGAATCATGTGAATTACCAGAGTCTGGCTCCACATTGATTCAATGAACCAACCAGCCTGGAACATTGCTGCATATTTGAACTGCATCATTTCAAGTTCGCTTCCAGCAAAATGATTTGCCAGATCATTGAACAAAATGCCGTTACTTACAAACAATGGACAGAATACAAAGTACATGAAAATGTAAGTTGTAAAATCGAAAATTGAACTTGTTGGTCCAATCCATATCATAAAGTTGCCGACGCTGGAAGCATCCCATTTTCTTGGAATGGCAAGGAATTCTTCATCCACATTATCCCAAGGGATGGCTGTACAGCTAAGGTCGTAAATCAGGTTCAGGAAGATGAGATGTACGCTCATCATTGGAAGGAATGGAAGCAAAGCCGAAGCAGCAAGTACACTGAACATGTTTCCGAAGTTTGAGCTTGCGGTCATTTTGATGTACTTGATCATATTTGCATAAGTCTTGCGGCCTTCTACAATTCCTTCTTCCAGAACCATCAGATCTTTTTCAAG
This sequence comes from Treponema sp., assembly GCA_024400915.1. Taxonomy (GTDB): domain Bacteria; phylum Spirochaetota; class Spirochaetia; order Treponematales; family Treponemataceae; genus Treponema_D. The sequence continues at coordinate 2,161 of JAKSLX010000047.1, read as the reverse complement.
AAGAATGATGTCTGCACTTTCCTTTGCAATATCAACTGCGCTGTCTACAGAGATTCCAACATCACTTACTTTCATTGCCTGAGCATCGTTAATTCCGTCTCCCATAAAACCGACTGTATGTCCGTTCTGACGAAGACAAGTTACAACACGGGCTTTCTGATCTGGAGTAAGCTTTGCAAAAACCTGTGTTTTTTCTACAACTCGGGAAAGTTCCTCGTCATTCATATTTTCGATTTCTCTTCCAAGAATCATGTTGCTTACTTTTAATCCAACCTGACGGCAAATTGTGCGGGTAACTTTTTCGTTGTCTCCTGTAAGAATCTTTGTTTCAACTCCATGATTTTTAAGTGCACGGATTGCTTCTGCGGTAGATTCCTTTGGAGGATCCAGGAATGCAAGGTAGCCCAGCAATACCATATCCTTTTCATCTTCCACGCTGAATTTTCCTACAGGAGAAGGATTTGTTTTATGAGCAAGAGCCAGAACGCGGAATCCGTCATTGTTGAAATCATCCACAGTTTTTAAGATTCGCTGTTTTACTTCTTCATCAATGGCACGAACTTCACCATCCATTTCTACAAAAGAGCAGACAGAAAGCATTTCTTCAACGGCACCTTTTGTTACCATCTGAGTTTTTCCGCTGCGGTCTTTTACTACAACAGAAAGCCGGCGGCGTGTAAAATCGAATGGGATTTCATCTACTTTTTCGTAGTTTTCACTTAAGTCCAGGAGTTCAGGATTGCTGTTTTCTTCTTCCTCAGTTTTATGAATGATTGCCAGATCCATTACATTTTTGTAGCCGGTCTGGAAATAGCTGTTCAAATATGCGTGACGGAGGATTCGTGTGTCTTCAGTTCCGTCAGTATTCCAGTGATATTCAAGAATTACCTTGTCCTGAGTTAAAGTTCCTGTTTTGTCTGTGCACAAAATATCAATTGCACCAAAGTTCTGAATTGAGTTCAGATTCTTTACGATGGTCTTTTTCTTGCTCATTGAAACAGCACCTTTTGCAAGACATGTTGTTACAATCATAGGAAGCATTTCTGGAGTAAGTCCTACTGCAATTGAAATGGCAAACAAAAATGCCTGGAGCCAGTCGCCTTTTGTAATTCCATTGATTACGAAAACTACAGGAACCATTACAAACATAAAGCGGATTAATACCCAGCTGACAGAATTTACGCCTTTTGAAAAACTTGTTTCCACGCTTTCTTCGCTGATGTTTTTTGCCATTGTTCCGAAAAGAGTAGCATCCCCGGTTGTAACCGCAACGGCAACTGCACTTCCAGAAATTACGGAAGATCCCATAAAAGCAAGATTTTTGTAATCTGTAAGCTGTGCTTTTTCATCTGATTTTTCAGAAGTTTTTTCAACACCTTCACTTTCGCCGGTAAGACTTGATTCACTTACAAAAAAGTCCTTTGCTTCAAGAATACGAACATCACAGGGAATCATGTCGCCTGAACTTAAATGAATTATGTCGCCCGGAACAACTTCATCCAGTGGCAGTTCCATTTTTGGTTGATTGCGGCGGGTTACTGTACAGGTTGTAGTAATCATAGCCAAAAGTTTTTCTGCAGCATTACCACTTCTTGATTCCTGAACAAAACGCAAAGTACCGGAAAGTATAACCATTGTCAGAATGATGATGACTGTGAGAGGATCAAAATCTTCTGGTGTATTACCAAGCATGCTGAGGGCTGGAAAAATCATATCCGTAGTGGCGGAAACAAGAGCAAGGGCTATCAAAATAGCCGTAAAAGGATTTATGAAAGCTTCTGCAATGCGGCGTCCCAAGGATTTCTTTTTTCCTTTTGTGATAGCATTTTTACCAAACTGACTGCGTTGTTGACGGACTTCATTTTCACTTAAACCTGTAAGTCTTGAACCCAGTCTTGAAAGAATTTCTGGCACAGTTGAAGTTGCGGCATCTGTAAGTCGGCTTTTTACAGTGTCCATCAAAACTGCATTTTGTGTCAGACGAAGTTTTGTTGAGAGATTTTTTTTCATCTTCTACCTCCAAATCATTTCGTACCCCGCGGTAGTTACGAGGCATGGAGGTAGTTTAGATTTTTAATTGAGCAAAAAGTATGGTGAAATTATTGTTTTTTTCTTGCGATTAGAATTTATCTTATAACCTTCCAATATCCGGTTTTATTTG
>JAKSLX010000046.1 GCA_024400915.1 Treponema sp. | reverse complement strand
AATTGAGAGGAATAAAAAATGGATTTTCTTACCTGTGTATATTGTAAAAAACGTTTCCCTGCTACAGGCGGGCTCAGAAAAAATGGCGGTTTGGATTACTGTAGTACCAGCTGTTATTACGCCTATAACGATAGAAAAGAAGAAAGGGAAAAATCTGAACGCCGTCAACTGGAAGCAGAACAGGAACGGACCGAAGCTGTGCGGGAACAAACTGCCGCAGCCCGTGAAAATGCGCGGTTACAGGCCGTCGCTGAAAATAACCGCGCCGCTGCCGAACGCCAGAGAGCTGAAGCAGAAAAAGCCCGTGCTTCTGCCGAACGTGAAAAGGCAAAAGCCATCAAGGAACAGACTGAATACCTTAAGAAACAGCATGAAGAAGATGTAAAAAAGCAGGAGCAGAAAGAACGTCTTGATGCGTTAAACGAAAAATGCAGTAAGAGATTTACTTCAAGAGATGGCAAAATAACATACCGCATGGGCCACAGGCCAATAGATGAATTTGATTGCAAGAAATCATCTGTATTTTTTGACAAAGGGATAGCTGGAATAAGGCCAAACATTCGCAATACAACACCCAATGGAACTGGAACCCTAAAGCTAAGTCTTTCCTTCTGCCCATTAGACCAGGTAGGAGACTGGGCAGAAACAAAGAAAAATGCAGATGGTATCGATGAATTTATTCATAAATCCAGTTTCGGGGGTACCTATGAAGTTCTTCTTCCTCCTTTGCAACCTGGAGAAAAATTGGACGGTGCATATTATGAATATACACTGAAACAATCTGACTATATCATTGCTCCTTCCTTTTGTATGAAGCTTGAAATATCTGAAGCTATTGGCGCAGAAGATACCTTTAAGCCTGTTTTCCGTACTACAGAAAAATTCAATAGTCCTCGTAATATAAAGGATCAGTTCGTTAAACAGAGTTCCGATGTCATTACTGAAATTAAAGATATAAAATTACTATATGGCTATTATGAAGACACGCCGGTTTTTAAGAAAGGTTCACCTTCCAATCTTGAAATTTCAAAGGTAAGCAGTCTGGATGTTTTTGGCGATGATGATGAATTAAGTTATTCAGTGGAGGTTAAAAATAAAGATTCTTCCACATCCGGTTCTGTAATATGTTTCCTTGTTTGTGCAGATAAAGATAATCTTGAAGACTTTACGGTAATAAGTGTTTCTGATCGTGTTGCATATATAGATGCCGGAGATTCCCAGAGTTTTGGTTCGCGTTTTAGCGACAAAGGGTCAATGATAGTTCAGCACAGAAAAAATCCTAGGTATGTACCCTATGCATTCATCGCTGAATTTAATGAAGCTCATCCTAAGCAACCAGTCTTACGGGCTGCCGTAAATCTTGCTCCCACCTGCACCTATTACAATAAAAAAGATATTTCCTTAAAGCAGGATTCAAATGTGAAACAGAGCGAAGGGTATATTCTGTTTGATGATGACTACAATGCCTTTATTCTGGATAAGGCAACCGGGGAAACATTTGACCTTTATAGTAAGGAAACTGGAAACAGAACAAAATATAGCATATTTCTATACTGGGGTGATCTTGTTTCAGATTCAATAGTAAAAGAGTTTTCTATACGAGACAGCAATATTTTATACTACAATGTTGATAAAGGCAAAAAAGCCTATGAACAGGGCATGACTGCCATGAAGAACAAAAAATTTGAAGAAGCCTTTAAATACTTCTGCCAGGCAGATGAATACGGAAATCCTGATGCTCTGTTTGAAAAAGCCTGCGCTTTAGGCCTGGGGAATGGTGTTCAAATAGATTATGTCCGAGCACTTAGATTATTCAAAATTTCAGCTGCCCAGGGAAATCGGTCTGCTCAATACAATGTTGGTATATATTATGCTTCAGGTTCTGGCTGTACAGAAGACCCAAAGAAAGCTTTCGAATGGTATTTAAAAGCTGCAGAAAACGGTCATGAAAATGCCATGAATAGGGTTGGCTGCTATTACGCAGAAGGCAAAGGCGTAAACAAGGACCTTGCAAAGGCAAAGGAATGGCTTACCAAGGCACTGCAATCAGGAGCCAAGGATGCAGCTGCTTCCATAGAAAAATATGGCTCTGAACTTGGCGGTAATGTACTTTCCGAGCAGAAAGACAAATTCTATACCGACGGACTGGCAGCCAAAAAAAACAAAAACTACAAGTCTGCCCTTGATTTGTTCAGCAAGGGAGCTAACCTTGGCAATGCCAAATGCCAGTTCCAGCTGGGGGAATTATATTATTACGGAAACGGCGTTACAAAGGATTATGCCAAAGCCGTTGAGCAGTATAAAAAGGCTGCTGAGCAAAATCATGCTGCTGCAACCTATTCCTTAGGGTACTGCTACAAGACAGGATATGGCATAACAAAAGATATTAAGAAAGCCGTAAGTTACTATGAAAAGGCTGTGGAACTTGGCAATGCCGATGCCATGAACGGTTTGGGATTCTGCTATGAAGAAGGCAGCGGCGTTGACCAGGATTACGGCAAGGCAATGGAACTGTATACAAAGGCAGCAGAAAAGAATCACGCAAGAGCCCAATACCACATTGCAAACTTTTATGAAAAAGGCTGTGGAGTAAAAAAGAACTGGAAGACGGCAAAAGAATGGTATGAGAAAGCTGCCGCAAACGGAGACGCCGATGCAAAGAAACGTCTTACCCAGCCGGCTCCGAGCCTGTTGGATGCAGTTATTGATAACTCAAAAAATGCCCTGTCAGGTGGGAACATTGAAAAGTCAATAAAATCCCTGATGGGTTCATTCTTAAAGAAATAATCAT
>JAKSLX010000045.1 GCA_024400915.1 Treponema sp. | reverse complement strand
ACTGTCACTGGAAGAAAATGGAACCAATGCAGGTAACTGAAATTGACCGCTTTACAGCAGAGCCAAAGCCAGAATGGGCCGGTAACTATGTAGGCGGAACTGGTGCACTCAAGGAAGTAGCAAAGAAGATAAATGACACTGAAAACTGGAACGATGACTTCATCCCTGTTGTTTTCACAAACGCAGACAGAAACATCACCGGCGTTCAGTACTACTCAAAGAACTTCTTTGAAAACGAATCAGACAAGATCCGTAATGAGTTCCAGTTCGCTGCAATGGAAGCTGGAGCCATCGGTGCATTCCCTGTAATCACTGATGCCCTTTGGGAAAAGATTCCGGCTAATGAACGCAGTGACTTTGAGGCAGTAATGAAGGCACATGTTATGAATGACGCATTTACAGATGTAGCAATCGACAAAACTACTATCACTGAGAAATACGACATTGAAGCTGGCCGTAATTACTACAGTTTCTATCGTGACCAGAGCGACAGAAAGATTGATGTTGTTTCAACCTGGACACCAGAAGTTAATCCACGACTCTTCCCTCCAGAAGGAGTTGGACAGATTAACGAAAAAGAAGGGTTCAATGCAAAACTTCCTCTTACAACAAAGCCGGAAGACACAAAGAACTACATCAACGAAAAACGCCGTAAACAGGATTACGATTTTGACCGCTAGAACATAATCTAGCAGACATTTTGAGGGGGTGTCTGAAAATCGGACACCCCCTTTTACACCATGAGGAGTACTAAACATGGAAGAACAGAAAATAGCAGAATTAGATGATAAAGATAAAAACAAAGGCATAGTCTACATTACAGACAATGACAACATGTTCATTGCTGCAGAAAACATCTCTCAAGAAGAATTGAACAGACTTTCCCTTGAAACTGATATTCAGGCTGCAAGAGAAAAACTTTCCAAAATGGAAGAAGAATTGAAAAACATGAATAAAGGGGAACATTCTGAAGAAATTGAAAGAAATACCCCCTTAACATCCCAGAATCCAACACCTTCTGTTTCGGAAAACGAAAAACCTCTGATTTTCAGAAAAAAGAACGGATTTAAAAACATACTTGTTCTCGATACTGAAACGACAGGTCTTTTCCCGCATAAGGGCGATGAAATACTTCAATTTTCTGCAGTTGATGGAAACGGAAACGAACTTCTTAATTCGTATGTACGGCCAGAACACAGAAAGAAATGGACTGAAGCACAAAAGAAAAACGGAATTACTTATGAAACTGTAAAAGATGCCCCACGCTTTTCAGAGTTGAAAGATAAAATCCAGTCTTTAATAGATAATGCAGATTTAATCGTTTCCTATAACGGTAAATTTGATATGGATTTTCTTCAGACTTACGGAATCAAGGTAGATCCAGAAATTCCTCACATTGATATCAATAAGAAATTCAGAGAAATTCCTAGAGAACTTCCTATGGATGGCTCAAAATTACGATACCAGCTTATAGATGCAGCAAAGCATTTTGGCATTTCATTCAATCCTCACAATTCTCTGGAAGACGCACAGACAACTTTGAAAGTTGCAAAAATACTCTACGGACAGAATCTTGAAAATCTTACTGAAGAAGAAATAAAGAAGAACTCTCCGTCAAAAATGCCTCCAAAGAAAAAAGAATCTCAGGAATTTAAGGCTTCCATTTTCAAAGCAGGATTTATGGCTCTTCAGAATCAGGAACTCCTTGCTGAAATCAGAAAGAATCCTAAACTTACTAGGCTTAATGAAAAAATCTCCAACTACATGGAAAATCCTGCTGATAAAAAGGCATTGAATAGTTTGAAGTGGGATCTTGGACGTTATGTAATGGAAAACGACCCTTCCATGGTAGAGAAGTTCAGCAAACATCAGAAAGAAAACAAAGTTGCTTCTCAAATAAATGAACAGCTTCAAAACAGTCCTGAAGGAATGAACACTGTCCTTCCTCCTTTCTCCGTTATGACCAAAAACGGAATGAGACAGTTCGAAAACATGAAGATTGTAAAATACGACACTGAAGCAGGACAGTATTTACTGGATAACGGCAAGGAGAAAATAAAACTTCCTGTTGCAACATTCCAGACAATCATTTACCCGGAACTTCTTAATCCTAAGAAAAACGAATTTGACCAGGCTGAAACAATTGAAGAAGGACCGGCTGTTGTAGCTGGAGTAACCAAAATTCCAGAATTTGCAATGATTACTGCCGGAGGTATGCAGACTTATAAAGACCTTGTTGTACAAAAATATAATGAGGCAGAAAATTCATATACTCTTACAAATGGAAATACAACTCTTACAGTTGCAGGTGATACTTTCAAGGAAATTACACTCCCCGAAAGATTCGAAAAACAATTCGATGAAAAAACACCAGAATACGAAAAACTCATCAAAAGCCAGTATGAAGACTATTTCCAGCAAAGAGATAATACAGCAAACAACTTCCGCCACAACCTTGCAGTTTATGTGAGAAAAGAAGCAAACAGTCCTCTTGATGCTCTCACGATAGCAAAAGATCTTGTAAGCAGAATGGACCGCGACGAAAAACTCAAAACACAGCAACTCTTGAAGCAAATGGCAAGAGAGGATGAAACCATCAATCAGCTTATCGTCCGAACCTATTATGAAGCAATAAAAGAAGTCCCATTAAACCAGGAACGAATACTCAATAACGAAAACATCATTGCCAAGCCATTCTACGACACCTTAAATGACAAAGGACAACTCGTAGATAAAGATTCAACGCTCAGAATCGGAGATACAATCAAAGATCTTGCTTTCAATGTTCCAAAAGCTTTTGGTATGGGCAAAGATAAGATTTATGAAGACCTTACAGTTGTTTCTTCCAGTAAAGAAGGAAATAAAAT
>JAKSLX010000044.1 GCA_024400915.1 Treponema sp. | reverse complement strand
AGGAAATATCAGTTTTGTTTCTTCTATGACTGGCGCAGGTTATAAACTGTGTATGAAAACTGCAAAATACTACGCCTGTATAAACCGCTGTCCAAAAAACGCAATTCAGTATGGAAAACTAACAATCGAACGAAACCGCTACGTAAATCCAGAACTTTAGAAAACAAATTTTCAAATCTTCTTCATTAAATGCTATAATTAAAAGTATGAATTACGCAAATCTTGATAAAGAATGGACTTTTAGACGTGGACTTTTAGATTCTATTGGTGGGCTGGAAAATCCCGGTACTGTTGTAAATCTTCCTCATGACGGGATGATTGGTACTGAGGTGCGACCGGATGCTCCTGCTGGTTTTGATATGGGTTATTTTGCAGGAGATCTTACTAATTATACAAAGTTTGTTGAAATCCCCCTTGAGTGGAAAGATGACTGCGTTGGCCTTTATATTGATGGTGCCATGCTGAATGCTTCTGTTGATGTAAACGGCAGTCGCGTTTGTTTACAGCACTATGGTTATGCTCCTTTTTACGTAGATTTAACTGATTATGTAACTTTTGGCGAGGAAAACCGAATCACCATAAACGTGAACACCAGCGCAAATCAGACTTCCAGATGGTATACAGGTTCTGGTCTTTACCGTGGAGTAAAACTGGTTCACGGTCCAAAGGTTCATATCGCCAATAACGGCGTTTACGTTCATACAAAAGAAGTTTCTGACGGTTATGCTTTTATTGACGCCCAGGTGGAAGTAGAGAATGCCACTTCGGAAAATCGCCTTGTAGAAGTTACTGTTGAAATGGTGGAAGAAAAAAGTGGAGAAGTGAAAAAGTCTGTAAAACAGGTTATTCAGGTAAACGGCAGAAAATCTGAAACTGCCAGACTGGACTTTGCCCTTGAAAATCCTGTTTTGTGGGATGTGGATAATCCTGCTTTGTATACTGTAAAAGCTCGTGCCAAAAATCTTGGAGTTTACCGCACTCATTTGATAAAAGAAGAAAATGGTACTGTTGATGAAGCCACTGTTCTTTTTGGAATCCGCACAATCACAGCCGATGCAGTTCGGGGACTTCGCATTAACGGAAAAACTGTAAAACTTAAAGGTGGCTGTCTCCATCACGACAACGGCCTTTTGGGTGCAGTTTCTTTGTACGAAGCCGAAGCCCGAAAAATCCGTAAGCTTAAGGAAGAAGGATTCAACGCCATCCGTACTTCCCATAATCCTCCATCTTCTGCACTTATTGAAGCCTGCGACCGCATTGGTATGTATGTTTTTGATGAAGCTTTTGATGCCTGGGGAACTGCAAAACGTGCCAGCGATTACAGCCTTTATTTTGAAAATGACTGGGAAAAAGATTTGACCGCCTTTGTAAAACGCGACCGTTCACACCCTTGTGTAATTTTATGGTCTATTGGAAATGAAATTCCTGAGCGTGGGGGATTGAACAACGGTTATACCAAAGCAAAAAAACTTGCAGAAAAAGTCCGCAGTCTTGATGCCAGCCGTCCTGTAAGCAACGGAATCTGTTCAATGTGGGCCGGTCTTGATGATTTACTGGCAAAAAATCAGTATCAGGCTCAGAATGCTTTGGAAGATCCAAACTCACTAAAATGGGAAATGGTAACTGAACCTTTTACAAACGGACTTGATATTGTGGGCTACAATTATATGGAAGATTTGTACGAAGGTGACCACGAAATGTTCCCAAACAGAGTTATTCTTGGTTCCGAAAACTTCCCTCGTGAAATCGGTTTCCGCTGGCCTATGGTGGAACGTCTTCCTTACGTAATCGGCGATTTTACCTGGACCGCCTGGGATTATCTGGGCGAAGCGGGAATTGGAAAAACTATATATGTTGAAAAAGATGACCCGCTGGCTAAAAAAATGCCTTGGGAAATCATGCCGCCTCAAACTACAACTTATCCGTGGCGCACTGCATGGGATGCCGACTTTGATATTACTGGCCGAATGCTTCCTCAGGGTGCTTACCGCAGTGTAGTGTGGGGAAGTACAAAATGTCATCTGTTCTCAAAACATCCTTCTACTTTTGGAAAAGCCGAGATGGGCAGTATGTGGAGTTTCCCTTATGTTTACAAAAACTGGAGCTATACCGGCTTTGAAGGAAAACCTGTGGAACTTGTAGTCTATTCCAATGCCGATGAAGTAGAAGTTCTTGTAAACGGAAAATCACTTGGCAAAAAGAAAGTCTGCACAGAACGACCTTGGCCAAATACCGCTACCTTTGAAACAGTTTATGAACCAGGCAAAGTTACCGCCATCAGCTACAAAGACGGAAAAGAAATAAGCCGTGATGAAATTGCCACTGTTGGAAAGCCTTGCAAACTCAAACTTACACCAGAAAAAACAGAAATGTCCGCTGACGGTCACGATCTGATTTTTGTTAATATTGAAGTTTGTGATGAAAACGGCTTCCTCGTTCCAGACGCAGAAATCCAACTGAAAGCAACTGTGGAAGGCCCTGCAACACTTTCTGGTTTTGGAAGCGGAAACCCTATCACCGATGAAAACTACACCGATGATCTGGCAAAAACTTTCCGCGGCCATGCCCTTGCAATTTTGCGTTCAGGCTACCAGAGCGGGGAAGTCTCGCTTACCGTTTCCGCTGATGGAATGACTGAAAAACTTACTCTTGAAGTTTTATAAACGCCATTACATCAATATTCAACTGGGTAAGCTGAGTCACTGCATCTACCTTAGGGAATTTTCCACCAAGAATTGCAGCAATAATAGGGGATGCTAAAGATAAATCGCAGATACCCATGTGTCCCACACCCTTATAGTAAAGACTGACGCTGTTTTTTGCAGTCAAAAGCATTTCGTTGTTTTTGTACTGCATCCAGTCTTTTAAATGAGGGTAGCTTGAATCTGTGTAGATGTTCAAAAGCGGAACGTTATATGGTGAATCATCAAAAATGAATTTTCCGTCAGAAACGCCTTTTACATCATACATGCATGGAGATTCCAGAGCGATGCAGTAAGAAATGTCTGTTCTGGTTCTTGCCATAGCATAAGCGGCAGATCCGCCTAAAGAATGACCTGCAACTATAAAGCATGATGCATCAGAAATGCGTTCAAACTCGGTCTTTGGATTCTGGCATTTTGTTTTAAAATCATCCATTACAAGATTCAGATCTTCCATTCGTTCTTTCATCCATTTCTGGAAAATCTGATAGGCCTTTTCAGCATCTCCATTTGGATTTACAGATGTCATTTCTTTTATAAATTCACTGCTGACTCTAACTT
>JAKSLX010000043.1 GCA_024400915.1 Treponema sp. | reverse complement strand
TGTTATAATAAGGTACAGGTATAACGACCCGCAATTTTTGGAGGGTCGTCAACCATAAGTACCAGGTTCATCAACATCGCGAAGATTAATCTGAACAGCATGCTTTGAAAGAATATAATCTTCAAGGACAGGCATAGAGCCGGAAAGCTTAATTGAAACCAGAGGAAGCTCTCCTTCAATTTCAAGCTCTTTATCAAGGTTCAAAACTTCTACAGGAACCTCTGTAAAATCTCTTTCCATAACTACAGGCTTAACACTGACCGTAGCACGGAAGCTTTCTTCTTCGTTCATAGTTATAAGCTTATTTGTTTTCTGATAAGAAGTTTCTGTAGAGAAATTAGTCTCAGCATTAGAAACATTGATTCTTGTTGTGTAAATCTGTTCAGTTGCATTAACAATTGATTCCGGTCCAGAAATCTCGATTGTAGAAGGAGAAATGGTAATGGAATCAATTTCATAACCGTGGGCAACCTCACCTACAATTGATGGCGCCATAGGAAGATATTTAGTAACCTTTTTATCAACATCAACTGTAATTGAATCATCCTTAAGTCTTACTTCAAAAGGGTCATAAGCCATAAGGGTATCTTTAAGTATAATTTTTACAGGTAAGGTATAAGTTCCTTTTGCAGTAATTGCATCAAGAGAAATAGAAGCAGTTATATCTGATGCAGAAACTGATTTGATTATTTCATCGCTGGTTCTTACAACAACGGCAACAGAACCTGGAACGCTGCCAACATGCATTACAATTCCGTTTTCTTCAATCTGAAGCGGAACTACAAAAGTTTTTGAATCAATTAATGAAGCCTGATGAAAGAAATACAAAAAGATTGCAATTACAAGACATACAACCTTGGCAGGCCATTTATCGAGGATTTTATCAAGCAAATGTTTTGTGTTCATCTACAGTATCCTCCAGTACCTGAGCTTCAGAAGTAATTTCAAGAAGATTTTCAAGAATCTTTCGAACTTCTTCGAGTGAAAGGTCGTAATTTAATTTTGAATCATAAGCAAGACTAAGAGCGCCGGTCTCTTCTGAAACAACCAGAACTACTGCATCTGAAACTTCTGAAAGACCAAGGGCTGCACGGTGACGGGTACCAAAGGTCTTTTTGATTGTGTAGTTTTCTGACATTGGAAGGAAGCAGCCTGCCGCAACAAGTTTACCGCCCTGAATAAAAACTGCACCATCATGAAGCGAAGTATCTTTTCCAAAAATAGTCATAAGAAGGCTGGAAGAAAGATCTGCATTGAGACGGGTTCCAGTTCTCATAAGATCTTCCATCTGGGTGTGACGCATAAAAACAGCCAGCATACCACGACGCTGTTGTGAAAGCATTTCGGCAGCAATAAGAACCGCATCTACATAAGTATGCTTAGAACGGGTACCAAAAGCGAACCAGCCGTTCTGACCGATGCGGATAAAAAGCTTACGGATTTCCGGCTGGAAGATAAGGGCAAAGCCGATAACGAGGGCCGGTGCGATAATGTTCATGAGCCAGAGGATTGTCTGGAGCTTTAACAGAACTGCGAGACCATATACAATTACGACGATAAGAAGCGATTTAAGCATCTGTACGCCGTTTGTTTTTGAGATAAAATCGTATGCTTTATACAGAATGAAGGTCATTACAGCGATGTCTAAGAAAGGCCGAATGAAATTCATAAAGGTAAAGAATTCTGTCAAATCCGAGCATAATACACCTGAGTTAGATTATACTATATTATCGGAGATTTTTCATTACATTTAACGTGTCAATTGCAGAAGAAACGTCGTGAACGCGGATAATTGAAGCGCCCTTCTGAACGCTTATGAGGTCGGCAGCGAGAGTTCCCGCAAGACGCTCTTCTGCAGGACGGCCTGTCATATCACCAATACAGCGTTTTCTGGAAAGTGACATTAAAACCGGATAACGTCCGCCGCAAAGGGCCAGAGGTTCTTTTATAAGGGCAAGGCTTTCTTCGGTAGTTTTTCCAAAGCCGATTCCAGGATCTATAATGATTTTGTCGGAGGCAATTCCGTTTGAAATACAGAATACTGCCCGCTGGCCAAGAAAATCAGAAACCTCCTGAACCGAAGCAGAACCTGTGTGCATTAAGATTACGGAAGCCCCAGTTTTTGCGAGAAAATCTGCGGCCTCCCAGCGAGGCTCTCCATAGGCGGCGGCTGTACCATCTGCAGATTTTTCCACATCTCCATCAGGCTTTCCAGTTCCGCTAAGGGCAGTTATATCATTCCAGATGTCGGCACCTGCTGCAAAGGCTGCCTTAAAAACTTTGAGTTTATTTGTATCGATGGAAATTGGAATTGAAGATTCTTTACGGACGGCTTCAATAATCGGCATGATACGGCTGATTTCTTCTTCCGCCCCGATTGGTGTATAACCACCTGGACGTGTAGACTCGCCGCCGATGTCGAGAATATCAGCTCCTTCATCAATCAATTTGAGAGCCAGATCTACACCGCCACGGCTTCCTTCATAAAAAGAGTCTGGTGTGGCATTAACTATGCCCATTACAAAAGCATCGCGCTCTGTTGCGGCGCGCTTTAAGCCAAGCTTTAATTGCAGCATTCCTTTACCGCCTTTTTGATGTGAGAAGGAGACAAACCTGCCATCTCAAGAACTTCTTCACGGCTTCCATGATTATAAAACTTATCAGCAAAGCCAAGAACCTTAGTATTTTTAATTCCTTTTTCGGCAAGAAGTCCGGCAAGGTATTCTCCCATACCACCTATTATAACACCATCTTCTACAAAGACAATGCCGGAATACTTTGATGCAAGTTCAATAAAGTAAGTTTCATCAAAAGGCTTAATGTATAACGACCCGCAATTTTTGGAGGGTCGTCAACCTCAGTATTAACAAGCTTCAGCACTTCCTTTGCCTGCTCGCTGCTGTTCTGGTCCGCGGTCTTGTCGTTTTCCTTCTGCGTGTCGCCCTGTCCGCTCTGGCTGGTTTCTGATCCGGTCGTTCCGTCCGGAAGCTCCACTTCGTCCCGCGGGTGTATCATATGCGGGTTTTTGTAATGGCGGTTAAGTTCCAGCACGCGCCTGAACTCCACGTTGTAACGCTTCGCGATCCTCCACATTGAATCGCCTTTCTTCACGTCGCAGTGCTGCGCAAAGGCAGGCGAAGCACTGAATAAAACCACTGTTGCAAATAGCAAGGTCAATAATTTTTTCAAAAAATCAAATCCTTTCATGTTTTGCTTTTAGTATTCCGCTGTAGTATAACGACCCGCAATTTTTGGAGGGTCGTCAACCTCATTCTTAACTCAAACTTGTTTGTTCATATTGAACAAACAAGTTTAAAACTCT
>JAKSLX010000042.1 GCA_024400915.1 Treponema sp. | reverse complement strand
TGCAGCAGGAACTGGTAAAGATCGACGAACTGGAAGCATACCTGGCTGCAAAGCTGGGCTGCTAACGAGACGCAGGGGAAAACCTAAGTTTTTCCCCTGGACTCCTTTCCTTTACTGCAACGATCGACTGCTTTTTGATTGGCTTTGCCAATCAACAGTTACGAATTACAAGTTACGAGTTATGAGATAAAGTAAGACGACGAAGTCGCGATTAATGGTCTCGTAATTCGTACTTCATAATTCATAATTAAAAAGGTCACTCCCGATGTTTTTCGGGGTGGCCTTTTTTTATATTCAAAGTATGAACAACCCGAAAATTAACCGCACCATCGGCTACATCATTTTGTTCATTGGCTTTTTCCTTTTTTACAAGGGGTTTAAGCCTGTGGGGGTGTCGGATAATATCGCCGATGCGGATTTTGTTCTGCTGGCGTTGTCCGTCGCTTTTCTTGTGGGCTCCACGGTGTGGATGATCAAGAAGGTTCGCTGCCCCCATTGCAACAAGCTTTTGCACCTGAAACTATACAACATTGACGTTTGCCCCCATTGTGGCAAATCCACAGACCCGGATGAAAAATGACAAATCTTAATCCTTTCTTCAAGTCCATCATCGACCAGGATGATACTGCCATCGTTATCTGCAACCTGGAACACGAAATCGTCTATATGAATCCGAAGGCATGCGAGGCTCAGGCCAAGCGTGGGGGAGCCGCCCTCATTGGGCGCAACCTGCTGCAGTGCCACAGTCCCGAATCCCAGGAAAAAATCCTCAAGGTCATGGCCTGGTTCGCGGAGAGTCCTGAGCACAACTGGGTTCACACCTTCTTCAACGAAAAGCAGAATAAGGACGGCTACATGATTGCCCTCCGCGATGAAAATGGCGAACTTATCGGCTATTACGAAAAGCACGAGTTCCGCACCAAGGATGAAACACCCTTCTACGAAATTTTGAAGTAAAAAACATTTCCTGGAAATTTAGCCCCTTCCCTAGGGGAGGGGGACGGGGGAGGGAAACAAAAAGAGACTTCTGAAAAGAAGTCTCTTTTTGTTTTCTTATTTTCTACGGGATAGACGAGGCTTGAACTCGCAACCTCCGGCGTGACAGGCCGGTGCTCTAACCAAAATTGAGCTACCACCCCATTGAGGTTTGCCAAATATACAAATGAGTAGAATTGTTGTCAAGGGACAAAGATTTTTTTCTCTTTTTTTTCTTGGTTTTGTACTTGTTGGGTGTGTTTGTGGTCAACCTTTAAATTTTTTCACATGTAAAACAATGTAATTTTTCTATAATATTTGGTAAAGTTTATTAAAGCATGCTTATGAAACGAATTTCTTCTTTATCTTGTGCCGTTAGTGCGGTATCCTTGTCTTTGTCCCTTGTTGCTTGCAACGAGGATCGTCCTGTAGAATCGGCAAAGCCTGTTGAACAGGTGAAGGTTACTCCTGAGGCTGCATCTTCCGACGATGCTGAACCTTCCAATGCGGTCTTTAAAGCCAAGGCTAGAAAAGTTGTTGGCGAGGCAAATATACTGCGTAAACAAGATTGGAAACCTTTGCGTCATGGACAAAATGTTTTTGAAGGCAATCATGTAAAAACTGGTTCTGAATCAGAAGTGCTCCTTGCTGCAAACGATGGTTCTACAATCACAGTTTCCGAAAAATCCGAAGTGGAAATTTCTGCTGAAATCATTGATTCTGTAAGACACCATGTGACAGTATTTGTTAATAACGGAAACGTCCAGTTTGACATTCAGAAACAGAAGGAACGGGTTCTGGATTTTAAGACGGGAACGGCGACTGCATCTATCCGTGGTACTGCAGGCTTTGTGGGTTCTGTGAATGGAACGATGGTTGCTTCCTTGAAGGAAGGTAAGGTTGACGTAACTGCCGAAGATGGTTCTGTGACTGGCATGGCTGAAAATCAGACTGTGATTGTTGCAAAGAGTGGCAAGGCAAAGAAGCTGAATTTGAAATCTTCTGGAACCAAAGCTCTAGCATCTGCTTTGGATTCCATGGCCGTTGCCTATGGAACAGAACAGAATATTGATGAGGCGGTTCTCCAGAAAACTCTTCAAACGTTTGATAAGGATTATTCTGCAAGAAAGGCTTCCTTTGAAAAGAGCGTGAACTTTATGGGCGACGCTCTCGATGCCACCATTTATACACCCTCAATTACGCTGACAGCAAGTGGCGTGACTCCGGGAATTCAGGTGACGGTTCTTGGCGAAACTGTTACTGTAGGTGCGGACGGCAAGTACCAGAAGACTTTTGAATGGGATGCAACGTCGTTTGGCCCGAAACGTTTCTTGGTAAGTTGTAGCGATGGTGTTGTGGAAATTCCGTGCTTTATGTGGACCACGGTTTATGCTGATCCTGCAACAAAGCCTGTTGTCGAAGAGCCTGCTGTTGAAGAAGTTTCTGCGTCTGCTGCAGAAAGTGCTTCTGCTAAGAAGGCTGAAGCTAAGCGTGTAAATCTGAAGGTTTCCATCGCTGGTCCCGCAGTGGAAAAGAAACATCTGCCTGTAGGGGCTCGCACAAAGCGCCAGGACAAGATTTTCAACACCAAGTTGAAAATTAAATTGTCGGGTATTACCGAGAGTGACCTTAGCAATGTAAAGTCTATTGTGGTTTCCTTGAACGATAAGGTTGTAAAAACTTTCGATAACGTTAACAGCTTGAACATTGACGTTCCTGTGTCCGTTGAATTGAACAATATTGCCGATTATGAAGTTATTGTAAACTTGAAGAACGGTAAGGTTCAGAAGGCAAAGAAACGCTATGAAGTTTTCTGTGACCAGAGACTTCATGATTCTAGCGATCCTACTAAGTATCGCGATAAGAGTATGACAGTGGAAAAGGAATACGAAAGAGTTTCAGGCAAATTAAAGCGTAAATAATTTTTAGGAGAGTGTTCTATTATGGCTGGTATTTTGAATAACATGAAAATGGTGGCTTTGGCCGCTTGCTTGGGAATTGGTTCTGCTTTTGCAGGAAATATTTTGACCTATACGGCAACCTCAAAAGTCTCCCAGAAGGATGCGGACCAAAAAGCTCTTGATGGTGTGGCGAAACAAATCCGTACACAGGTTCGCTCTTCCTTTGAAGTAAGTACAAAGGAAAAAGCCGATGGTAGCGTTTCTGAAGAAACCCAAAGCTTTAAGGGTTCCTATACGGATGTCATGCTTAAGGGGGCAAAGATTACCGTGGGTCCTCAAGTGGACGGTAAGTTCCAGTCTACAGTTACTTTGGATGTAGATATGCTTACATCTAAAATTATGGCAGATCTTGACGTGATTCGCGATAAGATGAAAGCTTTGGATGTTGTGATCCGCAAGGCTTTGCAGGACGGTGATTATCGCAAGGCTTCTGCAGAACTTTTGGAAATGGAAAAGCTGGGTGACAGTTATAATGCAAAATTGGAAGAACTGTCCATGTTTAAGGTCATTGATAAGAGCCTCAGGCTGGAATCTACACTTGCTGAATTGTTGAATGACTTTGAAACAACGCTTTCCTCTGTAAAGATTGAAGCGAATATTGATGGTGATAACCTGATGATTACTGTTTCAGATTACACCGGACCTATTCCGTATTTCCCGGTGGTCGTCATTCAGGATCGTAAGGATTTGTTAAAGTCCAAGACTGATGATAACGGTGAACTTTCTTTCCCTATGAAGAAGGTTCGTTCTAAGAAGCCTAGCGGTGAAGTTAAGATTCTTGCTGATTTGAATTTTAAGTTCTTGCACAAGACTGCTGTTACACCGACTGTTGTTAGCTATGGTGCAGCGGCTGCTGCTTGTAGCTATCGTTTGAAGTGTACTGGTGGTACTGCAGAATGCGGTGCCCTGCAGAAGTTCTTGAATGACGCTGGCATTAAGACTGTGGACAAGTCCAGCCTACCCACATTAAAGGCTACTTTGACCTTTAGCGACAAAGAAAATGGGAAATTGTTTACGTCTAAGGGTACTGTGGTCTTGAACTCTGATGAATCTCAGTTGACCTTGCAGCCTCAGGGTGTTGGTCGTGATGAGGAATCTGCTCATACCAAGGCTATTAGCAAAATGAATGCGTCCAAGGTCGCAGACGCTTTTGCCAACAAGTGTCCAGCAAAGTAATTGCCGTTTTTAAATAAGTGAAATCCCGTGGGTAAAACCATGGGATTTTTTTTTGTTCTTTTTTTGATTCATTCAAAATTTCTAAATTTGGAACGTTCAAAATTTAATCTATAGGTACAATATGTCCAATGTTGTTTTGCCCGATATGAATGACCAGGTGAAGGCCCGCCTTGACAAGCTCGAAAAGTTCAAGGAAATGGGTATCGAAGCCTAT
>JAKSLX010000041.1 GCA_024400915.1 Treponema sp. | reverse complement strand
GAAGTTCGTGCTATCGGTAAAAAGCTTGGACTTTCAGATGACCTTGTTATGCGTCATCCTTTCCCGGGACCTGGACTTTCAATCAACGTTCTCTGTTCAGAAGGCGTTCAGTCAGAAAAAGACCTGGAAGAACTTCCAAAGGCACAGAAAGAAATTCAGGAAATGAACATTACAGAATTCTGCGAACACTGCATGGCTGATATGGTTCGTTCTGTTCTTCCTGTCCGCTCAGTTGGTGTTCAGGGTGATTTCCGTACTTACCGTTTCCCGGCTGTTCTTGCATTCAAGCAGGATGAAAATGGATTCTGTCACGTTCCAAAAATGTGGGACAAAGTTGAAGCCTGTTCAAGTAACATTACAAACTCTTCAACATATCTGAACAGAACTTTGATTAAACTCTGGCAGAAGCCTGGCGTAAAAGATGAAGACCTGAAACTTCAGAAAGGATACTGTACAAAAGACAGACTGGATCAGCTTCGCGAAGCCGACAACATTGTCCTTACAAATCTTCATGAATCAGGATGGTATGACAAAATCTTCCAGCACCTGACAATTACTCTTCCATATGCAACAAGTGCAGACCGTACAAGTTTTGTTCTTCGCCCTGTATGTTCAGAAGATGTTATGACTGCACGTTTTGCACAGCTTCCTCTGGATCTCCTTGATAAAATCGTTCACGAAATTGCGGCTCTTCCATTTGTAGACGCACTTTACTTTGACGCAACAAACAAACCGCCTGCAACGTTTGGTTGGGAGTGACGCAAAACCGGCGTCCATGCCGGTTTTGCTTGGCGAGTTTGCTGCCTGCGCACGCTCGGCTTAACGCAAACTCGCGTAAGTCTCGGCGCCCGTCCGTGGGCGCCAGGTGGTTTGATATAGGGCCCAGCAACGGAAAATGTGCCTCAAGAGGCGCGGGTCCTCACTTCGTTGCGGAGCGCTAGCGCAGGACGACGTATGCTCAAGCCGCGTCCCGCGGCGACTTAAATAATTTCCTATAAGCAAACGGAGTCCAAGCGCTAGCGCAGGACGACGTATGCTCCAAGCGCGCTATATGCGCGCTGCCTTAAATAACTTCCACTAAGCAAATGTTGTGCGAAGTGCTAACGAAGCACAACATATGTCTTCCCGAATCCGCCGTCTTCTGGTGGAGCAAAGCTGAATTCTTTTACCCCGTGATAATGGCTCAGATAGTCGTGTACTGCCTGCTGAAGAACGCCGCTTCCTTTTCCGTGGACAATGCTGAAACGCGGGAAGTTGTGGATCGCGCATAAGTCAAGCTGGTGTTCCAGAGCCCGGATGGCTTCATCGGCATACATTCCAAGAAGACGGAGTTCAAACTGAGGATATTCATTGTCGGCTTCTGCTTTCTCTACCACAACAGAAACTGTCGGACTTCCAACTGAAGGACCTTTTACAAGACGAATGTCTTTTTCTTTTGCAGTCATGCGAACGCTTCCAAACTGAACAACCCAGTTTCCTTTCTTGTCTTTTTCAACAAGGGTTCCACGGTTTTTCATGGCGCCCACTTCAACTTCAACTCCCGGCGCAAATGTCAGAGGTACAGTTTCTTTTGCACCGCCTTTTGATTTTGTATCAGTTTTTTCAGAAGGGGTCGGCGCACTTTCTGCATATTTAAGGGCTTCAGAAAGTTTCATTCTCTTCTTTGTTTTTTTATGAGAAGTTCTGATTTTTTCAGAAGCTTTCTGAACTTCAATTTCGGCTTCGCGGATTTTTTCTTCTTCTGCTTCAAGTTCTTCTTCCAGTCTGTGACCGTTTGCTTCAAGTTCTGCAATGTACTGTTTTACACTTACAGTTTTATCGCGGGTAATTTCGCCTTCGCGAATCTGGCGCACCAGGTTTTCAAGTTCGCGGCGGGACTGACGCATGAATTCATCAAGTTCGCGGGTTTTGTTGTTCTTAAGTTCATGTTCCTTACGGCGAAGCTGAACTTCTTTTTCTGCAAGTCGAAGACCTTTTTCTTCCTGAGCCTGAGCTTCTTTTTCAGTTGCGTTTCGAAGCTTATCAAGTTCGGAATGCTTTTTTGAAAGACCTTTGATTAATGCTGAAACGTCAGTCTGCTCGGTTGCGATGTAATGTTTTGCATTTTTTACAATAAAGTGCGGAAGTCCTGATTTTGCTGCAATGTCCAATGCGTGGCTTTCACCAGGAACTCCCATAAGAAGGTGGTAGCTCGGGGCAAGAGTATCAGTATTGAATTCAACTGAGGCATTGATACAGTGAGGATTTGTGTAGCCGTAGTTTTTCAGGATTCCCATATGAGTTGTAACAAGTACAAAAGCCTGTCGTTCAATCAGATGGTCCAGCACACTCATTGAAAGAGCTGTTCCTTCCTGAGGGTCTGTTCCGCTTCCAAGTTCGTCCAGAAGAACCAGAGATGCAGGTCCTGCTTTTTTTACAGCTTTAGCAATGTTCTTCATGTGACCTGAAAATGTAGAAAGGCTCTGGTCCAGGCTCTGTTCATCTCCAATATCGGCATAAATATTTTCAAAGACAGGAAGACGTGTTCCTTCGCCGGCTGGAACCGGGAATCCGCTCTGGTTCAGCATGGAAAGCAAAGCGAAAGTTTTTAGAGAAACTGTCTTACCACCTGTGTTTGGTCCTGTAATAATGAGAACTCGTTTTCCGTCCATGAAGCGGATTGTGATCGGTACACAGCGTTCGCCTAAAAGCGGATGACGTGCGTTCAAGAGGAGAGGCGGTTCTGATGAAATTGACAATTGGTTGTCAGTGTTGTTTTTCTGACTTTGAGGAAGTTCTTCCGTTGTTGAGCATGGTAAAGCGTAAACACATTCGTTTTCTTTTCCCCATTTTGCGGCAGCCCATGTGGCATCAAAAAAGTTCATGAGCGGGATATTTTCGCGGAATGCGGGAATAGAAGGCTGAAGCTCTTCTGTCGTTTTAATCAGAATCTTTTTGATTTCTTCCTGAAGTTCATATTCTTTTTCGATAAGTTCGTTTGTTGCGTAAACAGAATCTTCCGGTTCTACATAAACCGTACGTCCTGAAACTGAAACTTCATGAACAAGACCTTTGATTTTGTTCTGCTGACCTGCTCGGACTGCAAGAACCTGACGTCCGTTTTTAAGAACAGGAACATTGCTTTCCAGAATATCGCTAAGCTTGTTGTCAGTGCAGTAACGGTGCATAATCATTTTGATTTTTTGATTAAGGTCTGCTATCTGTTTTCGGATTGCCTGAATTTCAGGAAGGTCGCGAAGTTCTCCGTCGGGAGTAAGAATGCGGAAAATGATTTTCCAAGCATCTGACAGATCCATAAGTTTTGCAGTTTCTTCGGGAAGTACTTTGAATTCCAGTTCTATTTCTTTTTCTTTTACAGAATCGGTTACACGTTTTGCTTCGTTACAGAATTGTCCTAATGCGTAGAGCTGCTGAAGTGTCAGGGCAGAGCCTGTTGCGTGAATGACCGGAATTAAGGGATAGACCGGCTCCCATGGCCCGAAGGGCAGGGAGTTTGTTCGTGACATGAATCTTTCCCATTCACGGCTGGCATTTTTCAGATGCTCGATTTTTGCTGCATCGTGATACGGTTCACGTCTCAGAAGATAATTTTTCCCTTCTTCAGAAATGGCACAATCGGCCACAGAGTCTCTTATAGTGTAGTAATCAATTTGTTCTAAAGTTTTGTTCATTTTTCTTTATATTCCTGCTAACAGGTTTTCTACATATTTTGAAAACGGGTCCCAGCAACGCGAATATGTGCCATCAGCGGCGTAGGTCCTCACTTCGTTGCGGGATGCTCCAGCCGCGTTAGCGGCGGTTTAAATAATTTCTTATAAGCAAACAACCGAAGGTTGTACGCCGCTATGTCACATTTCGCTGCGTCCCGTTTTCAAACTTTTATTTAATCTTGTTAACAGCATTTAAAATAAAAATGCCACAAGCCTTTAGAACTATAGTAGTTGGTAAAGGGATGTGGCAATTCATTAGGAAAAAATAATTGTCAATTGTACATTATCAATTGTCAATTATTACTCAAAGATAACCTGTTCTTTCTGTGTTGTGGCTGCGCCTTCAGCGTATGCAACTTTTCCGATTACATAAGCTTTCATATCAGGTGTGTCTTCACGGTGATATTTGTGAGCGTTGTCATTGAACATTTTCAGAACAGCGTCTGCTTCTTTTGCGTTTACTGCCAGAACGAATCCGATACCCATGTTGAATGTGTTGTAGATTGAGTCCAGGTCAGCACCGCGGCGAATCAGTTCACCGAATACTGGTGGAATGTCCCAGCTGTCACGTTTGATGATAGAAATCAGCTGTTTCTTTCCGTCTTTTGCTTTTGGATACATACGAGGAATATTTTCATAGAATCCGCCGCCTGTTACGTGAACCATACCGTGAATTGCCTTGCGGTATTTTCCAAGAACTTCCATAACAGGTTTTACGTAGATGCGTGTAGGTGTAAGCAGTGCTTCACCGATTGTTTTTCCTGTATCTTTTCCGTCAATGATAAATGGATCCATTGGATTTGGAACCAGTTTGCGAACAAGGCTGAATCCGTTTGAGTGAACGCCTGTAGAAGAAAGACCGATAAGGACATCTCCTTCTTTGATTGCAGAACCGTCAATCATTTCTTTCTTTTCGCCAACGCCTACACCGAATCCGGCCAGGTCATATTTTCCTACATCGTAGAAACCAGGCATTTCAGCTGTTTCACCACCAAGAAGGGCACAACCTGTTTCAACACATCCGTCTGCAACACCTTTTACCAGGTCTGCAGCAACTTCAGCTTCAAGTTTTCCACATGCAATGTAGTCCAGGAAGAATGATGTCTGAACGCCACAGCAAAGAATGTCGTTTACACTCATGGCAACACAGTCGATACCAACTGTGTCATATTTTTTCATCTGGAAAGCAACGTCCAGTTTTGTTCCAACACCGTCTGTTCCCGAAACCATTACAGGATTTTTGTATCCTTTAGGGATTTCGAACATGCCGGCAAAACTTCCAAGACCTGTAAGCATTCCTGGAATCATTGTGCGTTTTGCATGATCCTTATATTTGTTTACTGCGCGGTAACCTTCTTCAACATCAACACCTGATTCTTTGTATGAGGCCATTTATATTCTCCTAAAAATAATTCTGTATTATGTAGGGGGAAAGCCTTCCCCCTGGGCTCAACCTTCGGCGTTTCGCAAAACTCAAACTGCCTCAGTTTTCGCCACACCCCTTTCTTCGGGAGCTCCGCCCCCAAACCCCGGGATTAAATGTTAGCAATGTGATCAGTCTGAGCTGAATCAGCCAGTTTCTTTCTGAAAGCCTTAAGCTTTTCTTTTAGCTCAGGATATTTAATTGCCAGCATTTCTACGGCAAGGTATCCTGCGTTCTTTGCATTTCCGATTCCAACTGTTGCAACAGGAATCTGTGGAGGCATCTGAACAATAGAAAGAAGAGCGTCCATACCGGCAAGACCGTTTGTTACGCCTGGTGTTACACATTCAAGAGGTACACCGATTACAGGGATTGTTGTCATTCCGGCAATTACGCCAGGGAGAGCAGCTGCAAGACCTGCACCTGCGATAATAACTTCAAATCCGTCCTTTTCAATCTGAGCTACAGTTTCAGCCAGAAGTTCGTGTGCTCTGTGGGCAGAAATTACAAATGCTTTGTATTCTACGCCGAATTCTTTGAGTACATCTGCTGCTTTTGACATTTTGTCTGTGTCAGATTTAGAACCAAAAAAGATTGCGACTTTCATAAATGATAATATATCAGAAAGAACAGGTTGTTTCTATATAACCCTGAATTTTTAAAAGTTTGTATGTATAAAAAAAAACGTAGGTTTATTTTAATCACTTTGAAAACATACTCCCTGTAATAATGTCTTTGAAAAATGGGGCCCAGCAACGCGAATTCATGTCGTGGCGTGCCACGGGTGTTGCTTTTAGGGCTAGGCTCCCGCGGGCCTAAGACGCAACAAGTGGCAGCCAGACCTGATTCGCTGCGTCCCATTTTTCAAGGTTTATACATACTCTATATATGTGTTTGAACATAAAATAAACGTACGTTTTCTAAAGCCTAAAAATTACGTGAGGGATAGAAAGCATGCAGCCTGTAAAGTGGTATGTATTTGAAAATCGCAAGGAGTACGGAAAAAAACGGGATTATTTTGAACGTGGCTGTATAGTTTCCTATACGCGTTCAACATAAAGCGAGGTACCGAGCGGTCCCGATTTTTTTCCAGTACGACGGGAGATTTTCAAGTATAATTCCCCCGTTTGTGGCAGCTGCTTTCTGAGCGACAGTAATTTTTTAGATTTATTTATTTTAACCTACGTTTTATTAAATACAAATGTTGTATAAACACATAAAATCTTTATATTGAAAATTTATAAAGCGAATATAATTGGAGTGTATTCTGCAAGTAAGTATGCAGTATGAAAAGGGGAATAAAATGGTAAACGTAAAAGGAAAATGGGCTCTGATTACAGGAGCTTCGCGCGGAATCGGATATCTTACAGCTTTATTTATGGCAGATCAGGGATGTAACCTGATTCTTCACGCCCGCAAAGAAGAAAATGCTGCAAAAGTTCTGGAAGAAGCAAAAGCAAAAGGTGTTCAGGCTCACGTTGTTGCTGCAGAACTTACAGATCTTACACAGGTTGATGCCATGCTTAAAAAAATCGATGATCTTGGCGTAAACGTAGAAATCGTTCTGAATAATGCAGGTCTTCAGATTGCTTACCGTACAGAATACCTTAAAACTCCTGTAAGCGATTACACAGAAAGTTTCAAAATCAATACAATCGCTCCGGCAATGATTATGTATCACTTCCTTCCCAAAATGATGGAAAAAGGATTTGGCCGCATTCTGAATACAACAAGCGGAATCGCCCTGGATCCTCAGCAGGCCGGATATTCTGCAAGTAAAGCCGCCCTTGATAAAATCACAATCGACCTTGGAAGCAAAGTGCAGGGAACTGATGTTTGTATCAACCTGACTGACCCGGGCTGGTGCCGTACTGACCTTGGAGGTCCTTCAGCTCCAAATGCTCCTGAAAGCGCAATTCCGGGCATTGTTGTCGGTGCATTTATCGACGACAAAAAATCAGGACGCAACCTTGGCGCCCAGAACTTTGCAGGTATGACTCTTGAAGCTGCAGTTGCAAAAGCAGAAGCAGAATTTAAAAGCCCGTACTAATTCAATGCATAATTCACAATTAAGAATGCACAATAGGAAATTGAAAATTGAGAATTGAGAATTGACAATTGTGATAGAGGAAAACGCTCTGCAGAAAGGAAAGCTTTTTGTGGAGTGTTTTTGTTTTTTAGTGGAAAGCCTCGGTCATTGAGCTTGTCGAAATGACGAAGGAAATAGAAAATGTAACTAGAAGTGTGAAATTTTAACGAAACGTGTTATAATTGACATATATGATTAAAAAGTTACAATCAGTTCTCAGTTCTCAGTTCTCAGTTCTCAGTTCTCAGTTCTCAGTTCTCAGTTCTCAGTT
>JAKSLX010000040.1 GCA_024400915.1 Treponema sp. | reverse complement strand
CAAGCATTTTTGTAAACAGTCATCAGAAGAATCAGCACATTCACGGTACAGCTCGTTTTGCTACACGTAAGGACTTAAAAAACTATGGAATGCTTCAGCAGCATGGTGTAGTTTGTGGAGAACTTGCAGAAGCAAAGGTAAACTACAAAATTGATGCAGAAAAAGCATCTCTAACTCTTCACTGTAAAAAACCAGCAGCTCTTGTATGTCATTCAGGTCGTACAAATACACTTATGATAGCTCCTACCCGCAGTGGAAAGGGTGTTTCTAACGTTATTCCCACATGTCTGAACTATGGAGTTCCATACGAAGCATACGATAAGAAACTTCATAAGAAAGTCATCAAAGGTCGTGGCTCTATGGTTATCTTTGATCCGAAAGGTGAAAACTGGGCTGCAACTGCTGGTTATCGTTCTAAGTTCAGTAAAGTTATTCCGTTCAGACCTCTGGACGCTGACAACAACACAGCACATTACAATCCAATCTGGGAAATTCCAGACAGTCCTTCTGAAGCATTCTCCTGGGCTGATACAATCGGTGAAATCTTCTTTGGAGGAGATTCAGCAAAAGCAGCCAGTGATGGAGCAACACAGTACTTCAACAATACTGCCCGAGACATTTTCTCTGGTGTAGTAATGCATGTTCGTTTCTGCAAAGACATTCCATGGAAAGACAAGAATCTTGCAACTGTTCTTCATGTTTTCTCTCAGGCTACGAATGATGAGGAAAAGAAAGAAGGACAGGATGATGAAGAAACTGGCGGACCAGGTGGAAAAATGCTTGATGATATGATCAATGCAGACCACGGAAACGACAAAATCCATCAGTTGATTGTTGAAGCAGCAAACAGAAGTAAAATCCAGACACCAAAGGAAAGAGCTTCTACCTACTCTACTGTTTTCAGTAAGATTTCGCTCTTCCAGGACCCTTTGCTTGCAAATGCAACAGCATATTCTGACTTTAGCGTTGATGACTTCATCAATTCAAAGAACGGTATCAGTTTGTATCTGATTGTTCCTTACAACCACATCAAACGTATCAGTCCTGTGTTCAGAATGATTATCACATTCATGATTAAGAAGTTTTCTGCAGGTGAAACAAACGCAAACGAAGTAAAACTTAAGATTCCATGCCTGTTCCTTCTGGACGAGTTCCCCGTCCTAGGATATTTCCCAGACATAGCGTTAAACGCCGGAATTTTAGCGGGCTATGGGGTGACCTTCTTCATTGTCTGCCAGGCATTGAATCAGATTATTGATGTTTATGGCGAGAACCATCCGTTCCTTGACCACTGTAAGACTATCATCCTTTATGCACCTGGTTCTTTGAAAGATGCTCGAACATTCAGCGAATCAATCGGTAATCGTTCTGTTCTTCTGGATAACATCAGTGCAAGCGGAAACAAGTTCCAGGTTGGATTCAACAACATTTCACGAAGCAGCCAGGAAACAAGTACATCACTTATAAATCCTGATGAACTTATGAAACTGGAATTCAGCCGGGCAATCATCATGAATCAGGGAATGCCGCCTTACAAAGGTAAAAAAGTCGTTTACTACGAAGATCCAAGATTCAAGAACAAATCCTTCATGAAAATTCCAAACATTGAATGGATTATGAAGCAGATTGAATCTCTTCCTAGTTCCAGAAAGTTTAAGCAGATCATCAAGGAAGCGAAAAAGATGCCAAAGGCTGCTTCCACTGGTTCAACTTCACCAGCTTCAGATTCAGGAAGCACTCCAATTGCGAAAACTATCAGTGATATTGAAGCAATTGAAGTAACAAGAGTAATTCCGGCAAATTTTGACATTTTTGCCGAAAACTAGGAGTTCAAGATGGGTGATGACAGTTTAGGACGATTAAGAGAAACCATCTCATTCAGACTTCAGCCTAACATTGACTTTCTGATAGCACAGAAAGCAAAAGAAAAAGGAATCAGCAAGTCTGATTTGGGACGAGAAATCGTAAATAAATATTTTGAAAAGGAAATTCAGGACCCGGAACTTATTTATGCGTCATTAAATGATGCAAAAGATAAAATCCGCTTCCTTGAAAATAAAATCGACCTGCTTTCAGTAATTCTACTGGAACTGGTCAGAAGAGAAATAAAAGTACTTCCTTACAGATCAAGTGTTAGTGAAGAAATCGCTGAAAATGAATATGAAAACTTCATGCACGGCGTTAAATCAGCACTAGACGGGAATCACAAAGGGATGCTTGAAGCTATGGTGCTGGACATTTACCAGCAAGGGGGTAATTAATTGGCTTCGATTGATGGATTTAGTCAGCAAGTAAAACAGGACAAATGGATCCGTAATCTTGAAGACGATATGAAACAAATCATTCCATATATCGAAGACAAGAGGGTTACGGACATAGCAATCGGTATTGGCGGCGAGTTGATTGTTGAAGGTATGGGCATGGGTAAAGTGTTTACAGGCATCTTCTTTGATGATGCCACAACAACACGAATTATCTATGCTAGTGCGGCTGTATTGGGAGTCACAATAGACCCGGACAATCCAATCGTTGAAGGCGTTCTTCCAAACTGGAAAATCCGAATAGAAGGGATTCTTCCACCAAGAGCAACTGAAAACCCAATGTTTTTTATCCGCCGACCTCCATCAACAGTTTTCAAAATGGAAAGCTATGTTGAAGGCGGACGAATGACACAGGAACAGTATGACTTATTGGTAAAACACGTCCAGAAGAGAAGTAACATCATCATCGGTGGAGAGACGGGTTCCGGAAAAACAACTCTACTCAATGCCATTATCGATAAAATGCGGGAATTCACCCCAGACGACAGATTCTACATTGTAGAAGACGCAGGTGAAATCCAATGCCATGCCCGTGACAGGGTAAACATCTGGGCTGCAGGGAAAGACACACTAAGAGCAGTAGGAATTGCATTACGCTGTAATGTTTCCAGAATCATCTTTGGTGAGCTTCGATACGGAGATGTAACGAACGAAGTTCTCAAAGCATGGAACACAGGACATACAGGAAATGCCTCAACCATTCACGCAGACAGTTGTGCTTCCATGGTTTCCAGAATCAAAGACCTTCTTCGGGAAGTAATTCCTGGAGAACTTCCTGATGTAGCTCAAAGCGTACAGCTTTTAGTTCATCTAAAACCGACAAAAAATGGTCCAATAGTGGACGAAATAGTTGAGACCGCAAGTCTTAAAAAATAATAGAACTGAACAGACGACAAAAATGGATTTCATATTTTTTCAGGAGATTTTCGCAAATGAAATCTAATTTTTTTAAGTCTTTGAAAAAGACATGTACTTCTAAGAAGTTTTTGACAGTAGCAGCAATTTTTGCTCTCTGTGTAGTTCCAACATTCGCTGCAGGTGGCGGCGATTCAATCGTAGAACTTGATAACTGGGCAGACAAAATCCTTGAACTTTTCCAGTCATCATGGGTTAAAGCAATTCTTTTGGTTGCTCTTATTGTAGAAGCAATTGGTATGGTTCTTGCCGGTCAGCAGGGTGGTGGCGGACAGATGATTAAGAAGTTCGCTCCTTGGATTATCGGTACTATTATCCTTCTTTCAGCTTCAAGTATCTGTTCTTACTTCCTTGGAGATCTTTCATTCGAAGTTTCTCTCGCTCCTCAGATTGAGCAGGGAATCGAAAACGCAATCGGTGCAGCATCTGCACTTGGAGTTGCGTAGAAGAAATATCGCTGGGGTGAACAAGGCATTTTTTATGTCTCACCCCACTGGAGGATTTTATGGATACAAATAATACAGAAAATGCAATTACAGCAATAAAAGACTCCCTAAAATCACTTGGATTCCAGCTTATTGGCGAAGTAAGACGAATAGATAACGGATTTGAACTGGTCATAAACCTTGAAGACAAGAAAAGAATTGCCAAAAAGACAATTAAATCTCTTCTTGAAAGCAAAAATCTAATTGTTTCTGATATTGATGTGTTCATTGATATCTGTGGCCACTATGCCTATGCACTGGTAAATCCAGGTAATAGGAACGAGGTAAGCAATGGATGAAGTAAGCGTTTATGACTATTCAACTCCAGTTCACAGAGTATTGCTGGAACCAAACCTTTTGCTTGGTATTGGAATCATTCCGGCAATGCTGATTCTGGTTCTTACCATCGTCTTGATGAACATTGTAAGTATCTGGTGCGTAATAGTTGGTGTATTTATGTATGTAGCAGCAAAAATGGTCTGCAAAAATGATCCATATGCACTTACTGTAGTTTTTGACCGGCTTATGGTTCCTGATATCTGGAGGGCGGACTGATGCTTTTTTATATAAATGAATCATACACTCCAGAATTATGTACCCGCCAGGCAGAATTCAATCGACGACAGATGAATAAACTTGATTCAGAGATAGCAGATCTTCGTAAGGTACTTAAAGCAATTCCATCATGGGAATCCCCTGCACCAGAAGACTATGAATTAGTTTGTGCTCTGATAAACAAAATTGAGTACTTAAGTGACCATGCAGACAACTATGAAAGACAGGTTGATTACTGGCTGACACAAAAAAGATATGCACTCTTAAGGGAGGTGAATAATTGAAAATACCATTTTTAGATTTACAGAAATTCAAGGAACCTCAGAACCAGCTCAAATATGTACTTCCATGGAGTTTTATCATTCAGCCGGGAGTATGTCTTTTGAAAAACGGAGCAATCATGGCGACATATCAGGTGGAATATCCTGATCTGGAATCATCTTCTGCTCCAGAAATTGCAAGCATGGCATCTTTATTCAACAGAAGTGCCATGACCCTTGCACAAAATGAAGGCTGGGCATTGTTCTTTGATGTAAAACGCTATAAGACAAAAGACTATCCTGCAGGAGAATTCAGCAATCTTTCAGGATGGCTTATAGACCAGAGACGTGCTGAAAACTATCACAAGTTCGGTGAACATTTTACTACTGAATACTACATTACTTTCGTTTACCAGCTTCCAAGCGACATAGACTCTAAGACATCGGGACTTTTCTTCAAAAATAAAAACAAGTCCAAAAACACTAAACCAAAGTCGCAGTTCGTGAAGCATGAAAACTTACCAAAGATTCAGAAAGAAGTGGAAAACTTCCTTGATGAATGTGAAAAAGTAATGGGAACTCTGGCAGTAAAACTCTGGATTCATCGTCTTGATAATTCAGAACTGTTTTCTTACATCAAAAGTTCGGTTTCATTGAATAATCAGAAACTTATATATCCTGATGATACTTTCTTCTTTCTGGACAATTATCTCTGTGATATGGATGTCCGTAACAGCCAGCCTTTGAAGATTGGAGAATACTATGTTCCTGTTATGGGAATCATGGACTTTCCGAATAAAACATATCCAGCCATCTTTGACGGTCTTAACCGCACAATGACAGAATTCCGCTGGACTACACGATTCATTCCTCTTTCAAAGGAAAAATCAGCCAAAGAAGCTGAAAAATACCAGAACCGTTTCTATTCGGCACGAAAATCTGGAATGACCTTGTTTACAGAAATGGCAATGAACGTTGAAATCGACAAGGAAAACAAAGGTGCCCTTGAAATGGAAGCTCAGGCTTCTGACATCCAGGGAGACATCGCCCTCGGTGAATATGTTCTCGGCTATTACACCTCAAATCTTATGGTCTGGGACAAGAAACTGGAAACCGCAAAGGAAAAGGCAAGAAAACTTCAGCAGGTTGTCCGTTCATGCGGATTTTCAGTAAAAGAAGAAACCTTCAACAACTGTCAGGCATGGCTTGGAATGATGCCGGGTAACGTTTATGCAAATATACGCCGTCCTCTCATTTCGACAAAGAACTTTTCAAATATTATTCCATTAAGTTCTGCATGGCAGGGAATGCTGTACAACGACTTTACGGAAGAAACCTGTGGAAGTTCAGTTCCATTGTGCACATGTTCTACAAGTTACGGAACACCGTTCTTTTTGAACCTCAATGTCCGTGATGTAGGACACACATTCGTATTCGGTCCGACTGGTGCCGGTAAGTCTACCCTTCTCGCCCTGCTTATGGCCTCGGCCACAAAATACAAGGATGCAAACATCATCTGTATTGATAAGCAGCTTTCAAGCCGTGCCTTTATGGTAGGCGGAGGCGGAATTTATGTAGAACCAGGAAAGGATGCCGTTGCATTCCAGCCTCTTTCGGAATTGAAAGGTCCTGATGAATGTAGCCAGGCAGAATATACGGAAAGCCTTATGTGGTGTCAGCAGTTCATTGAAGGATTACTGTCTCAGCAGAACATTGAGACAACTCCAGAAATGAGCAAGGTAATTTCAGAAACTCTCCGTTTGATTTCTCAGAAAGAACCAGACAGAAGAACTCTGACAACTTTCCAGCAGTATGCAACCTATTCAGATCCAAAGAACGGTTCCAACACAATCCGTATCGGTCTTGACCCATACTGTGCAGGAGGCCAGTTCGGTTCGATTTTTGATGCTGACGAAACAAACCTTCCGCTTTCAAAACTCGTAACAATTGAAATGGGAAGTTTGATGAGACTTTCAGAAAAGGCAGTTGCCCCTGCCCTTATGTACATCTTCCGTTACCTTGAAAAGTTATGGAACGTACCGACAGGACAGAAACAGCCGCTGACTTTCCTTTTCCTTGATGAAGCATGGCTTTATCTTCAGCATCCGATTTTCGCAGGATTCCTTCAGGAATGGCTCAGAACTTTGCGTAAGAAAAAGGTGTTCTGCATCTTTGCAACTCAGGAAGTTGCTGCCGCTGCAAAATCAAGTTTGAGTGACACCATCGCCCAGCAGTGTTTGACCAAAATCTACCTTGCTGATGAAAGTGCAACTTCACCTGGTCTTGTAGACAGTTACAGATACTTTGGACTTACAGATTCTGAAATTCTTGCTTTGAGCAATGCAACCATGAAAAGGGACTATTACTTCAAAAATCCAAACGGATGCCGTATGTTCACTTTGGACTTAGACCCGTTCCAGCTGGCTTTGATTTCTCCAGACCACGAAATGCTGGACAGAATTGAAGCTGAAAAAGGACGGAACACAATGGAACCACTGGCCTTCGACATTCTTGAAGCAACAAAACAGAAAATGGCAGATCTTGGGCGTGATACCAGACCTCTTGAATATCAGAAATATAAAAGACTTCTGGAATCATAAATCATCAGTTTTTGGGAATTAAATAAGATAACTCTAGTTAATTCCCAATTTATTAAGAATTACAGCATGAGGAGTACAACAAATGAGATTCAAAAAGACAATTCTGGCACTTCTTGTTGGAGGTGCAGTTGCAGTAAGCAACGTAAGTGCTACAGGTTATCCTGTATTCGACATTTCAGGATGGTTAACAGCCATCGACCAGCTTTATGAACAGTATGACATGGTAATGAACACAATCACTCAGATTGAAAACCAGTACATGCAGATTCAGCAGGCCGTAGAACGTGCAAAAGCCATCGACTGGGACAACATCAGTTTTGACGGTGACTTTGATATCCGTAATGACATACGCGATGCAAATAAACGTGTAAACACATTACTTAATCAGGCCCGTACAATCAGAAACACTTTAACAAGTCCAACTATCGACTGTGGAAACGGAAGATATTCTCTTGCAGATCTTTGTGGTATGGGAAGTCCTGACCACAATTTCTTCACAGCCTGTATGGATATGGAAAGTTACATGACTGACAGCATGGCTTTTGCCATAGATGCAATGAAAGGCGGTCTTACAGACAAGCAGAAAATGTTTATCTGGAGAAAGTATGGAATCAGTCCTAAAAACTATCTTTTCGTTCAGCAGTCTGTAGCACAAGTGAAAAGTCAGGCATCTAAAGTAATTGCAAAGGCTACAGATGAAGCAGTTCAGCTCCAGCGTGAAGATAGAATTGCAAAAACAAATGCAATTCTTCAGGCTGCATATTCTCAGACAGACTCTGATGGAAATATGACTGAAGCAGCAGCAAATGAAGCAAGCCTTTATCTTTCACAGCAGGTTGTGGATGGTCTTATGTCTCTGGAAGAAGCCATTAATGACATGGCAAGTCTTTCTGCAAGCCGTATGATCAATGAAGAAAACGAAAAACAGGCTGAAGCCGATGAAATGGCGGCAGAACAGCAGAGACAGGAAGCATTCGACTATAAAGTTCCTGATGCTTTTAGAAAATAGGGGGCTTTATGAACCATGCATGGACTGGCTGGATTGATATTCCAGTCGTACAGGCCATTGAGTACTTTTCAGGTGTTCTTGCAACCTTCTATAAATGGGGAAGCCATTATGCAGTTGCCATCGGCACAATCGGACTCATCTGGTCTGCATTCAAACTTGCTAACAGTCGTTTCACCGTGAAAGATTTCTGGTGGGATACGATGTACAAGTGGTTATTGTTCATCCTTTTCATGTCTCTCTACCCTATGGTTACTCTGGGAATGTCCAGAGTTGCCAACAGGATTGGTATTGATGCAGGAAATGGAAAACAGGCAATCATTGATTCACTTACTTCAATGAAGAAAAGTATTGAACAAGACTTAGCTTCACAGATGCAATGGTCAGATTCCCTGAACAAAGACTTATCAAATCTTGTCTCAGGTTCTGAAACAATAACCTTTGAGACCACTTTCGGTAATTCAGACAATTACAATGAATATATCGAAAACCTTACACAGGAAATTCAGGTCGCAAAATTCAACTCAAAAAGTGTCAAAAAACAGGCACTGGAACTTGTGAATGAGTATCGTGAAAAGAATAAGTATCACAGTCTTTATGGTGCAAGAACACTGCAGGCAATTAAAGATATTCTTGTTGAAAAGCAGGTAGATGGCACAGACGGCGATATTCTTACAGATTCCTATGTTGATTTGAACATCTGGCTCAAAACAGCCGACGGTAACGACTCCTACTATCTTTCTCCAGGAGCGATAATGCGAGTTACGGTTCTTGGATGCCAGATTATGTGGGAGAAGAACCAAATTGCTTATGCCCTAAACATGGATGAGATCGATGAAGAAGATGTGAACTTCATGAAGAAAGGCTTCAGCAAGATGACTGCAACCATAGCTCATGTTCCAACAATGATTATGACTATGTTCTGTTGTATTGTTCTTGTATTCTGCGGAATCTTTGCCTGTATTCAATATGTAATGACCATTCTTGAATACACCATTGTCGTCGGAATCGGAGCTTTCTTTATACCATTCATACTTTTTGATGGAACAAAGGAATTACCGAAAAAACTGATTCCGGTTTTCACTGGTTTTGTAATCAAAATGATTGTCATCACTATCTGTATGTTCTTTGTTTTCTACCTTTTCATTCAGGAAACAATAGACATCATGGCAGAAAATGGCGGTATGAACTGGGTTACATTCGTAACGATTATCTTTACTTGTGTAATCGGATTCGTTCTCACTCAGAATGCACCAAAGATTGCTCAGACACTTCTTACAGGACAGCCACAGCTTTCTATGGGTGAACTTGTTACAGCAGCAGGAACTCTTGCTATGGGCACAATGAAAGGTGCCAAAGCAGCTCAGGCTACAGGACATGTTGCCAAGGAAGGTGCCAGAAAAGTTGCACAAGGCGGCGTTGATGTTGCTGGAGGCGTTTCAAAAGTACGTGCAGCAGGCAAAGCTGCCAGTCAGGGAGTCAAAGACCTTGGCGGTTCAGATGAAATGGCTAAAAAGGCAGGCCGAAAAGGTATGTATGCAGCAGTTACTGGTGATTTGAAAGACAAGTTCAAAAACGCCGGAAACAACTTCCTCCACGGAGGCGGTAACAAAGGCGGAGCTGGTGGCGGCGGTGGTTCAGGACCTGGAGCACAGGCACATCAGAGAAGCGGTCAGAATACATCACGTGAATTGGGTCCTAATGATTCAAGAACTTTGAATACAACTTCTAATCCACACTTCAAGGGAGCAACAAAGTTTGATACTGCAACACAACAGAATACAAATATGACAACCCGCGAATTTATGAACGAGAAGAAACTTCAAGGATCTGAAATAGGACAGAACGTAAGTATTAAGATGATGGAGGCTGCAGAGAAAAAACAGCAGGCACTCGCTGAAAAGAACAAGCTTCCTGATAACCTTACTGGTGGCGAACGCCAGAGCTAGGATGGAGGACGGGCCATTATTCCCGTCCAAACTTACAACTTTAGAGGAGTACTAACTATGGACTTTATTACACCATTTGGCATTACATTTTATGTAAGACCAGAAGACAAATTCAGATTAAACGATTTTCTGGAAAAACGTGAAAGAAAAGAATTCGAAGCTGACGAACCAAGCAGCAAGAAAATTGATGATTTACATTCACTTTCCTTCAGGATTGAAGAATCAAGATTCTTAAAATCAAAAGGAAAATACAAAGTGACCCTAACTAATTCCAGTTTATCTAGCCTTATATATTTCTTATGTGAGGCAGCAAAAAAACTTCAGTACTGCGAAACTGAAATTGAATTTCTTGAAAAGGAAAATTCAAAATTAAGAGAAGATTTGGAATACAATAAAACTAAAAGGGAACAGCTGAACAACGAATTATCAGTAAAAAACGAAATGATTTACAGATATTTCAATAAATAAAGCTACATTTTAATGACGTAACCAGCGGGCCGTTCTTCATCTTCAGGAGGACGGTCCATTTTTTCTAATATCTGTTGAAATTTTGTCTCTGCTGCATGAAGCATTGCATTATATCTGGAATTATTCCAGTCTGGATGCTCTTCTACTCCTCTCTGGTATCTTAATATCTCAGCAGAAATTCCATGCAACGCAAGTTCAATATCAAAATAATCAAGTTTCATTCCGTTCAATTCAAAAACCTGATATTCCTTTTTTGGGAATCCTCCGATTAGCTCCATTGCTAATTTTTGTTCCATTTTCTAACTCCGATTCTTATTTAAGCAATGCCTTCACATCTTTAAGGGCATTTTCAACAAAATCCGCTTCAGCCTTTCCTATCAATTCAGGATTAGAGCGAATATAAGTTACAGTTGTCATCGTCTGTAAATTTAATACATTATTTTCAATTTCAACACCAATGAACAACTTATTTTTGCGATTTATTTTTTCTTTTGAAAGAACCAGCATTGTTTTTCCAGAAATCGAAACAATATCACCACGGTCAGGATAAAATTTGCCGTCTTCATTTACATCACCTTCAATAAAGAACTCTTCTGGATTTACTTCTGCACAGGCTTTTTTAATCATCATTATGGAAGGCTTCGTTCTGTAGTTTACAAACAGATTTAAGGCTGTGCTGTCAGAAAGGTCATATTTCGAAATCAGATCTTTGTAGTCGTATCTATGCTTTCTAACAAAATAAGAAACATCATCTGGATTCCATTCAGGTAGAAGCCTCATCTTGTATGGGATTTCCTCATCTTCAGAATAAAACCATTTAGCAGGTTCAATATATGGCAATAATTTACAGATTATTGAATAAGTTGGAGGCAAATCCTCTGCTGCAAGCGTATAGATAGTTGTATGAGGAAGATTCCTTTCTTTACACCAGGCATTTAGCTTTCTTTCAGCCAAAAGATTCAAAAGATATCTTTTTGCATGTGTAATTTTGCTTTTTCCCATTTTTATTCTCCTGAAAACCTGTTTACTACATTTGCTATATAACTGAGCTTTCCTTTTTTACACTGAATCAAGGTTGAGAACCTATACCAGAATAAAAGCGGAAGCCTGAATAAAGCATATTCATCTTCTTTTGAAAAATACTTTATGAAATAATCCAATAAACGAACTTTACTGGCAAATGCCGTATAGAGAATGCATAAATCACCATCTACACCTGGTAAACTGCATTTCTCACCGTCTTTTTCGCTCTCCCACCCTGTTACAATATATGCTCGTTTAAATCCCTCAAAGTAATAGAACAAAACAACTGCTTTTCCACCCTGAAACTTAAGAATCAGTTCTGAATCATCATCTGAATGTTTCGGAATATCAATCAGCAGTCCTTTTGCAAATAATGAGTAAGAAGTATTTTGATTTTGCGGCACATGTACAGTAAGATTGCTTCTCATTTTCCTATAATATACATATTTTTCTATAAAATGTATAGTTTTGAATATTGACTAAACATTTTTTATTGTGTATTTTTATATTATTACATTTTGAATTATTATTATGTAATTTTTCGGAATTTATAACTATTTGACTCCCAGCAAATACATCTAAGACTTACTACAGAGGAGAAATTTTTATGGACAACACAAATCCATTCGAAAAACCAGTTTCCAAAGACGAATTCAATGGATTCTGGATTCCACACCACAATGCAAAGGTGTTTAAGCGTGGCCTTGAAGAAAACAAGGCTCCATTCCTTCCAGATGCTTCTGGAAACATCAAGGCAGAACCAATCTACAACGTAGCAACAGGCTACTGCCTTCCTGCCGGTCGTCTTATTCCAGTTCAGTTTGCAAAAATGGAAAACGGCTACAGTTCAAATATCGTAGCACCTCGCACAACCATTGGTGCACTCGAAAACGGAATCAAGGAAAATGAAAAAGGTGTATTCTTCAACTTCAAAACTGAAGACGGAGAAATTCATGTAGGTTCACTCTTCTTCCCTGAACAGACTACAAATCCTGAAGGCATACACAACGCTGCAAAAGACAAAATCCAGCAGATGGACAATCTCAAGGATGTTTCTATGGTTATCGCTTCAAGCGAACCAAAAGAATACCTTGGAACTTACATTGCTGCATGTCGTTCTGGAATGAAGCTTTCTGTTGATCCACAGATTGCAGAAGAATTTAAGGGAAAAATCATGCCTACTCTGGAAAACGACATTCGTGACCCAGACAAACGTGACAAGAACATGCCTACCCTTTCAAATCTTCTTTTTGATGCTGAAAAACGCGGTGCTGACATCTGCAGAACACTTGCAGCTGAAAACGGCCAGTCTACAGCTCCAAAACCACAGCATAAAAAGTCTCAGGACTTTGAAATGTGTTTTTAACACATCTTTATCATTATTGAATATGGCGGCGGTTTCTCAGCTGTCATATTCATAATTCAAATGATTCCAATTAACTGCCTGCCCAGGGAGATTAATGGGATACTACTTTCAAACCGAATGGAAAGACGGTTCAAATTTTAATCATGGCCTTACAAAAGACGAATACTTTTACGACCAGATTTTCAAAGCTGTAGAAAAAAACGTACAAGAACGAACTCTGCCATTCTTTGACAGCAGAGCCAATTCTGTTCCCGTTGAACTTACTACAGGAAAAATCATCAATGACGAAAACCTGATTGCTCTTGAACAAATTGCCGCTAAGAAGGGATATACCTCAAATGTATGGATTTATGGCGACACTCTGGAAAAGATGCGAAATGAAGGCATTTCTCTAAACCTCAGAAAAGAAGCAGAACCTGTACTATGTCTTACCAAGTATGCAAATGCTACTCACCTGAATGAAGGCGAACTCTACATTGCTGAAGGTGGCAACAAATCAAAAGCACAATTTCTCTATAACTATGATTCATTGGATGAACGTTCCCAGAAAGCTGTAGATAAGTATTTTTCAAAAGCCAGAGTTGTCGGAGAAAACTACACACAGGACAATTTCAAAAACTTCGTTGAAAACATAAAAAAAACAAAAACTGGAGAAGTTCCTAAGTTAAAAACACTGAAAGAAACTCTCAGAGCCGTTTCTGAATCCGTTTCAGCAAGTTATATGAAAAATACTGGCAATCAGATGGATCTTTCCCCTGTTATGAATGCACAGGCTAAACATATGTGCCAGACAGTTACCGCAGCAAAGATAAAAAATGAAGTAAATCAGAAAAATGAAGACAGCTGCTATGCTCTGCTTTCAAAAATGGTTTCAGACGTAAGGGATTACGGTGCAAAGAGCTGGAAAGTCGGAGAAGCCATGACTAAAGCCATGGATGCAGGAACCATGTACGCAAAATCCTACACATCAAAAGATTTCAATTTAGAAGTCAGAAAAAATCGAGAAGAAGAAAATCAAAAATCACAAAAATTAAGTTCCCGTAAATATTCGGGAGTTGATCGCTAATAACACACCAAGAGGAGTACTTAATGGCAGAAAACACAACAACTCCAGTAACAAT
>JAKSLX010000004.1 GCA_024400915.1 Treponema sp. | reverse complement strand
ACCACTGGATTAAAATCCCTACCTCTTGTGTGTCCTTGACATGGGGTACATTTCAGAAGCCGGCCGTCACCAACAAAAAATAGAATCTGCAAAAACTGCG
Organism: Treponema sp.; assembly: GCA_024400915.1. Classification (GTDB taxonomy): domain Bacteria; phylum Spirochaetota; class Spirochaetia; order Treponematales; family Treponemataceae; genus Treponema_D. The sequence continues at coordinate 195,942 of JAKSLX010000004.1, read as the reverse complement.
ATTTCTCTCGGGCTTTCCGAGCAGCAGGTTGTTGCCATCTCGGGGCTTTCTCCTGAAGAAATCAGAAAACTTATTGTGAATTAAAATTCCTAGGCAGCTCAAAGACTTTTCCGTAAAAATTGCAATACCACCAAATCTATTGCTATAATATCCCTATGAAAATCATTACATGGAACGTCAACGGTATTCGTGCCGTGGAAAAAAAAGATTTCTGCAGCTGGCTTGCAGGTTGCGGGGCAGATGTTGTCTGCATTCAGGAAACAAAGGCAAAGCCTGAACAGCTTAGCGAAAACCTTACAGCTCCAGAAGGCTACAAGTCATTTTGGGCAAGCGCAGTAAAACCTGGCTACAGCGGAACTGCCATCTATTCAAAGACAGGACCTGACAAGGTGGAATTCCTTGGGGACAGCCGTTTCGACGATGAAGGTCGTGTTCTCATGGCATATTTTGGAAACCTTGTTGTCATTAGCGCATACTTTCCAAACAGCCAGGACAAGGGAGCACGCCTTGACTACAAACTTGCCTTCTGCGATGCAATGCTCAAAAAACTTGATGGGCTTGTAGCGGACGGTTTTGACATAGTTCTTTGCGGTGACTACAACATCGCACACAAGGCCATCGACCTTGCAAATCCAAAGACAAACGAAGGCAATGCAGGATATCTTCCTGAAGAACGCGCCTGGATGGATAAATTCACCACCAGCGGCTATGTGGATACATTCCGCCATTTCTGTCAGGAACCAAAGATGTATTCCTGGTGGAGTTACCGCTTTCATGCCCGTGAAAAGAACGTAGGGTGGCGCATCGACTATGCCAATGTAAATGAACGGCTTTTGCCAAGAGTAAAATCCTGCGTAATCAACAGCGATGTCATGGGCAGCGATCACTGTCCTGTTACTTTGGAGCTTGATTGATGGGAATACAATACAAGAAAGAATACATGGACCGAGCCGTTGCCGTTGCTCATAAGGGTATCGATAGCGGATGTGGTGGTCCTTTTGGATGTGTGATCGTTTGCGGGGATGAGGTTGTCGCCGAAGCCCACAATACGGTTGTCCGCGACAATGATCCGACAGCACATGGCGAGGTGAATGCAATCCGCATGGCCGGAAAAAATCTTGGCCGCTTTGATATGAGCGACTGCGTTCTTTACACGACAAGCGAACCTTGTCCCATGTGCATGGCTTCGATAATGTGGGCGCGCATTCCAGTTGTGTACAGCGCAATGAATATCGATGACGCAAAGCAGATCGGATTTGATGACAAGCCCTTCTATGATGCCATGGGAGATAAAATCAACGGAAAGAAAAATCAGTTTGTCACTGAGGAATTCCATAGGGAAGAAAGTGCAATAAAACTTTTTGAAAAATACGACGGAATGGAAAAGACAAAATACTAAGGCGGTTCAGCATGGCAAAATACATAATGGCACTTGATGCCGGAACTACAAGCAATCGATGCATTCTTTTTGATCACGACGGAAAAATATGCGCCGTGGCACAGAAGGAATTTACACAGATATTTCCAAAGCCGGGTTGGGTTGAGCACGATGCAGGTGAAATCTGGTCAACCATGATAGGTGTAGTTGCGGAGGCGATGGCAAAATTGAAGTCCCATGAAAGTGACATTGCCGCCATAGGAATTACAAACCAGCGTGAAACTACAATCGTCTGGGATAAGGAAACTGGAGAACCGGTTTACAATGCCATTGTCTGGCAGTGCCGAAGGACAAGCGAATACTGCGATGAGCTTAAGGCTAAAGGTCTTGTTGAAAAAATCAGAGGCAAGACAGGCCTTGTGATCGATGCATATTTTTCTGCCACAAAGTTAAAGTGGATTCTTGATAATGTGGAAGGTGCTCGTGAAAAAGCCGGGCAGGGCAAGCTTCTTTTTGGAACCGTAGAAACCTGGCTCATCTGGAAGCTTACCAACGGACAGGTTCATGTAACCGATTATTCCAATGCTTCAAGAACAATGATGTTCAACATCAATACGCTCAAGTGGGATGATGAAATTCTTGCAGAACTTAATATACCAAAATGCATGCTGCCCGAGGTAAAGCCTTCAAGCTGCATATATGGACATACGGATGTTTCTGGTGCTTCAATTCCAATTGCAGGTGCGGCAGGTGACCAGCAGTCAGCATTGTTTGGCCAGACTTGCTTCAATGCGGGAGATGCAAAAAATACCTACGGAACCGGAGCCTTTCTTTTGATGAACACCGGGGACAGACCTGTGTTTTCAAAGAACGGCCTTGTAACAACAATCGCCTGGGGAATGGACGGTAAAGTAAGTTATGCCCTTGAAGGATCCGTTTTCGTTGCCGGTGCTGCAATCCAGTGGCTTCGTGATGAAATGAAACTCATTGATTCGTCGGTTGATTCTGAATACATGGCAGGAAAGGTTGAAGATACCAACGGATGCTATGTTGTTCCGGCTTTCACAGGCCTTGGTGCTCCTCACTGGGATCAGTATGCACGCGGAACAATCGTCGGCCTTACCCGCGGAGTAAACAAGTGCCACATCATCCGTGCTACCCTTGAATCCCTTGCTTACCAGGTCAATGACATTCTTCAGGCAATGCAGGCGGATTCCGGAATCAACCTTGCTGCCCTTAAGGTTGATGGAGGTGCAAGCGCCAACAACTTTTTGATGCAGTTCCAGTCGGACATATGCAATTCTCCTGTTGAACGCCCTGAATGTGTTGAAACGACCGCCATGGGGGCTGCATATCTAGCAGGTCTTGCCGTGGGTTTCTGGAAAGACAAAAATGATGTGATTGCAAATTCAAAAATTGAAAGGACTTTTGTCCCTTGCATGGATGAAGCAAAAAGAAAGACATTGATAAAAGGCTGGAACAAGGCCGTTCGCTGTGCCTTCGACTGGGCTAAGGACGATTGACTTAAAATGTCATAAACAAAAAAGACATGTTGGAACCGACATGCCTTTTTTGTTTTACTTTGAAGATTTCTTACTTCTGTCCATAATAAGGGGGAGTGACAAGCACTCCCTCAAGAATGCATAGGCATTCTTGACAGTTGCTTACTTTTGTCCATAGTAAGAGTTTGGTCCATGTTTCCTTGTATAATGCTTTTCGATGATGTAGTCAGGTAATGTCTGCTGTGCTGGATTGATCTGGAGCGTGTTCATTGCCATGTGGCTAACTTCTTCAAGAACAGCTGCGTTGTATACCGATTTTGCTGCTGTAGCTCCCCATGCGAAAGGTCCGTGTCCTCCAACCAGAACCATGTTCACTTCGTTTGGATTAAGTTTGAGTGAGCGGAAGTGGCTTACGATAAGGTTTCCCGTTTCCTTTTCATAGTCATTCTGAACTGCTTCGCGGCTCAAATATGGTGTACATGGAACTGCCGTCTGAATGTGGTCTGCATGAGTCGTTCCAAACAGAGGAACTGCCTTTACTGCCTGTGCCCAGCTAACGGCATAAGTTGAATGGGTGTGGATGATTCCGCCGATTTTTGCTCCGTCTGCCACTGCGAATTCCTTGTAGAGTACTGCGTGGGTTGGAGTGTCGCTTGATGGCCTAAGTTTTCCTTCAACAACATTTCCGTCGAGGTCAACAATCACCATGCTGTCTGCTGTAAGTTCAGGATACGGAACTCCCGAAGGCTTGATTGCAAATACTCCTGCATCCTTGTCAAAGGCACTTACGTTTCCCCATGTGTAAAGGGCAAGATGCTGTGCCGGAATTTCCATGTTTGCTTCGTATGCTTCTCTTTGTAGTTCTGTGTATTTTCCCATAGGTCTCATCCTTTCCCCTGTAGAAGGGGAGATAAAATGTAAAGCTGGATTTATAAATGCGGAGTCGGGGTTCGGGACAAACTGCGATTTGCGACCCAATCCGATTCTGAGGGTGAAGCCCTCAGCTTTTGGAGTGGAAAGGGAGCACCCTAGCAGGCTTGGCCCGGTTCCCGACGGAAGCATTTATAAATATTATTTATTTATTATTATTTATCTCAAATTCTCAACAGCTGTGCGTTCTGCGGCAAGAGACTGTTTGTATCCTTCAAGCCACTTGTCAAATCCTGCAACATCATCGGCTGCCGGAGCAACTGTCTTTTTCTGTGCGCTTGCAAACACTTCGCTTTCAAGCCAGTCACCAAGGTTCTTTCCTTTTGTGTCTGCGGCATATGCTGCAAGAAGTGCCATTCCCCATGGACCGCCTTCTCCTGCTGTAGCCATTGCGCTGATAGGTGTATGCATTGCGGCTGCCATTGTTTCAAGTCCAACACCTTCTGTCTTGAAGTATCCGCCGTGCCCTGTCATGGAATCGATCTTTACGTTCTCGTTGAAAAGAACATCCATGCCAAGACGCAATGTTCCGACTGCTGAATAGAACTGGCTTCTCATGAAATTTGCAAGGTTGAATTTTGAATCCTGTGAGCGTACGACCATCGGACGGCCTTCGCTGAAGTCTGTAACGCCTTCACCTGAGATGTAGTTGATTGTATAAACTCCGCCGCAGTCCTTGTCTCCGTCTTTTGCGGTTCCAAGGATCGTATCGTAGAGCTTGCCAGTGTCAAAATCTGCGCCAAGAAGTTTTGCTGCTTCTCCGATTATTCCAACCCATTTGTTGAATTCAGCGGTACAGGTGTTTACATGAACCATTGCTGTCGGTTTTCCGTCTGGAGTTGTAACGATGTCGATTACTCCAGGGTAAGCCTTTGAAAGAGCCTTTTCAAGGACTACCATTGCAAATACAGAAGTTCCTGCAGAAATGTTTCCCGTGCGTGGAGCTACTGCATTTGTTGCAACCATTCCTGTTCCTGCATCTCCTTCCGGTGGTGCGCAGAGAATTCCGTCTGAAAGTTCTCCTGTTGGATCAAGCCATTTTGCACCTTCTTTTGTAAGTGTACCAGCATTTGCTCCGGCTGGAATTGCCTTTGGGAGAAGTTCGATCAGTTTTTTAGGTGCGCCCTTAGGTGTTGTTATGGCATCAAATTTTTCTACCATGGCTTTATCGTAGTCACCTGTATTTGCATCAATAGGGAACATTCCGCTTGCATCGCCTACACCAAGAACCTTTTTGCCTGTAAGCATGAAGTGGGCATAACCTGCAAGGGTAGTAAAGAAATCTACCTGTGGAATGTGAGGTTCCTTTTTAAGGATTGCCTGATAGTAATGTGAAATGCTCCAGCGTTCAGGACATGGATAGTTGAAAAGTTCTGTAAGTTCCTTTGATGCCTGACCAGTAATTGTGTTTCTCCATGTTCTGAACGGAACAAGAAGCTTGTTGTTTTTGTCGAAGGCAAGATAACCGTGCATCATGGCGCTGATTCCGAGGGCCTTGAGTTTAGTAAGTTTTACGCCGTATTTTTCCTGAACGTCTTTTTTCAATTCTGCGTATGCAGTGACTATTCCGTTGTGAACTTCTTCAAGACTGTAGGTCCAGATTCCGTCTGCAAGGGAATTTTCCCATGTAAAACCACCCTGAGCAACAGGATTTTTTTCTGAATCTATAAGAACCGCCTTAATGCGTGTTGAACCGAATTCGATTCCAAGGGCAGCCAAACCATTTTCAATTTCATTAGCAATTGCTTCTTTTGTCATAGTTTTACCTCTGCCCATCATACTAACCGACATTGTAAAAAAAACAAGTGTTGAAATGTTGCGAAAATGGCTCAAAACTATCATGAAATATGAAATTTCGAACATAATGATAGGTTTGTATAAAAATCGGGAACAAAAAAACTATTCCTTTCTGCAAATTTTCGGATGATAATCATAATCACAAAGGATGTAGAGGACATCCTTAATTTAACTTTTTTTAGAGGTGTAACTATGAAAAAGATTTTAGTTTTTGCTGCTGCAATGGCTATGGCAGTTCTTCCAACTTTCGCTGCTAAGTTGATCAAGGTTGGTATCATCAACAATGACCCTAACGAATCAGGTTATCGTACAGCTAACGTTAACGACATGAAGAACACATTCACAAAGAAGAACGGCTACAAGCCAACATTCTTCTACAGCCTTAAGAACGACGAACAGATCGCTGCAGCCCGCAAGATGGTTCAGGATGAAGTAGACTACCTCCTCATCTCTGCTGCTGGTACATCTGGATGGACATCAGTTCTCAAGGATGCAAAGGACGCAGGTGTTAAGGTTATCCTTTTTGACCGCACAATCGATGCTGATGACAGCCTTTATGAAGCATCAATCGTTTCTGACATGGCTCAGGAAGGAAAGACAGCTGTAGACTGGCTCGCAGGACAGAACCTTAAGGAATACAATGTTATCCATATCCAGGGTGTTATGGGTTCAGCTGCTCAGATCGGACGCTCAGGCGCTCTTGATGCAAAGGCAAAGGCAGAATCAAACTGGAATATCGTTGCTCAGCAGACAGCTGAATGGAACGCAGAAAACGCACAGCAGATTGTTCAGTCTGTAATCGATGCAGGAAAGAAGTTCAACGTAATCTACGCTGAAAACGACGATATGGCTAAGGGTGCAGCTGCTGCTCTTGATAAGGCTGGTATCTCACACGGTGTTGGAAAAGATGTAATCATCATGGGATTCGACTGCAATAAGTGGGCTCTTGAAGAACTCCTTGCAAAGAGATGGAACTATGATGGTCAGTGCAACCCATTCCAGGCTTCATACATCAACGACATCATCAAGAATGGTGCAAAGCAGAAGACAGTTATCATGGTAGAAAAGGGATTTGATGCAGCTACAATCACAAAGGCTGATGTAAACAAGTACGGTATCTAATCTAGTAATCACTGGATTCTTCGATAAATATTAAGCATAAAATTGTTGGAGAATCCAATACCTTGGACACGAGGGGCGGATTGTCTAAAAATCCGAACCTCGTGTTTTTTTTTGGAGGCAGACCATGCAGGATAAATCAGTTCTTGAAATGCGTGGAATACACAAGAGATTCCCAGGTGTATATGCATTGCAAAATATTGATTTTACTTTACGTGAAGGTGAAATTCACGCTCTTATGGGAGAAAACGGAGCCGGTAAATCAACATTGATTAAGGTTCTGACTGGTGTTTATCAGAAAGATGAAGGCCAGGTATTTGTTAAAGGAATCGGAGCTGTTAACATCCGCTCCCCACAGGATGCCCAGAATGCGGGTATCTCTACAGTTTACCAGGAAATTACCCTCTGCAATAACCTCACTGTTGCGGAGAATATGTATATAGGAAGAACAAAGGGACCTTTCACAAGCTGGAAGAAGATGAATGAAGGAGCCGCTAAGATTCTCAAGGAACTTGATATTCCTTGTGAAGCAGAACAGCAGCTTTCAAGTTGTTCCATTGCAGTTCAGCAGATGGTTGCAATTGCCCGTGCTGTTGATATGGACTGTAAGATTCTTATCCTCGACGAACCTACTTCATCCCTTGATGATCAGGAAGTACAGAAGTTGTTCCGCCTTATGCGCGATCTTCGTGCAAAGGGTGTAGGAATCATCTTCGTTACTCACTTCCTTGAGCAGGTTTATGAAGTTTGCGACAGAATCACAGTCCTTCGTGACGGTCAGCTTGTAGGTGAATATGAAATCCGCGATCTTCCTCGTCTTGAACTTGTTTCAAAGATGCTTGGAAAATCAATCGAAAATCTTGACCAGTCTTCAAAGTCTACAGAAGCACCAACATTCTCAGAGTCTGATGTTGTATATGAAGCTGAAGGACTTTCAAGTACAGGTGGTGTAAAGCCATTCGACTTCAAAATCCATAAGGGTGAAGTAAACGGGTTTACAGGTCTTCTTGGTTCAGGAAGAAGTGAAAGTGTCCGCGCTGTATTCGGTGCAGATAAGGTTCTTGGTGGTAAGGTTAAAGTTAATGGAAAGGAAGTAAACATTACAAAACCAATCCATGCCATGAAGAATGGAATCAGTTATCTTCCTGAAGACAGAAAACGTGATGGTATCATCGGTGACCTTTCAGTCCGCGAAAACCTTATTCTTGCGCTCCAGGTAATGAAGGGATTCTTTAAGCCATTCAGCCGTGCAGAACAGGAAAAGTTCGCAGACGAATATATCAAGCTTCTTGAAATCAAGACAGCTTCCGCAGAAACTCCAATCAAATCCCTGTCAGGTGGCAACCAGCAGAAGGTTCTTCTTGCACGTGCCTTGCTTTCAAATCCACAGTATCTCATCCTTGATGAGCCTACTCGCGGTATTGATATCGGTACAAAGACAGAAATCCAGGAACTTGTCCTTAAGCTTGCAAAAGAAGGCAAGAGCGTTACATTCATCTCGTCAGAAATCGACGAAATGCTTCGTACATGTTCACGCCTTGTGGTCATGCGCGACCTTAAGCAGGTTGGTGAACTTTCTGGAAACGACTTGAACCAGACAAAGATTATGGAAACTATTGCGGGAGGAGAAAAATAATGAACTCTAAAAAAATCGCAGACCTCCTTCTTGGTCTCGTTAAAAAACAGATTTTCATTCCGGTTGCTGCATTGTTGATTCTTATCATCTTCAACCTTGTTGCAGACCCAACATTCTTCAAGATTACCCTTGGACAGAATAGTGAAGGATTTCCTGTTCTTTCAGGTTACCTCATTACGATTCTTGACAATGCATCTGAGCTTGCAATTCTTGCCATCGGTATGACCTTGGTAACCGCTGCTTCAGGTGGACAGGATATTTCCGTAGGTGCCGGAATCGCCATTGCAGGATCTGTGATTCTTCGTGTTCTCTGCGGAACGGAAGCTCGTCCAGAAGAACTTCAGGCTCCAATTTTTGTGGCATTCCTTGTTGGCTGTATCGTAAGCATGGCATTCGGTGGATTCAACGGTATGCTGGTTTCTTACTTCAAGATTCAGCCTATGGTTGCAACATTGATTCTCTTTACAGCCGGTCGTTCAATCGCTGCATGGATCAATGATAATGCTCTTCCGATTGTTGTAGATCCAACATTTGGATATTTTGGAAACTTCATCCCTGGCATTGCAATTCCAACTCCAGTGTTCATTGCAATCTTGTGTATAATAATAACCATGGTTGTGCTTAAGTTTACAAACCTTGGACTTTACACACAGGCAGTAGGTATCAACAGCAATTCTTCAAGACTCAATGGTCTTGATCCACAGTTCATCAAATTCATCACTTATGTGATTATGGGACTTTGTGTAGCAGTTGCAGGTTTCATCAAGGTATGCCGTATCTCTTCAATCAATTATTCAGTTATTGCAAAGGATATTGAAATGGATGCTATTCTGGCAGTAGCACTTGGTGGAAATGCACTTAGCGGCGGTAAGTTCAACATGTGGGCTTCCATCCTTGGTGCTTACGTAATTCAGTTCCTTACAACAACACTGTTCAAGTTCAATGTTGCATCGACTGCACTTCCTGCTTATAAGGCTGTTGTAGTCATCATCCTCGTTGTAATCAGTGCACCTGTATTCCGCGAGAAAATGTCTCGCCTTGCAAAGCAGATTTCGGGTGCCAGAAAACAAACAGTAGTGAAGGGAGGTAATTAAATGAACTTTCTTAACAAAAAGAATCAGACTGAAACAGTCCTTGCAAAAAAGAGACCCCTTTCAGATACAAACCTTCTTCTTGTAATTACCATTGCAGTATTCGTTGCAATGTATCTTCTTGCAATCGTATGCCTTGGTTCAGGTTTTAAGAAGCCACAGACTTTCTTCAACCTGCTCAATGAAAACGCATCGCTTATTGTGCTTTCATGTGCCTTAAGCCTTGTAATGATAACTGGTGGAATTGATATTTCCGTTGGTACGGTTACAGCCCTTGTCTGCATGTGCTGTGCTGTTCACCTTGATATGAAGGGTGGAAGCATCGGAGGTGCCGTTCTTTATGCTCTCATGATAGGCGTTGGTTTTGGTCTTGTTCAGGGATTCCTTGTTGCTTTCCTTGATATCCAGCCTTTCATTGTATCACTTGCAGGGATGTTCTTTGCAAAGGGTATGACAACTATCGTGAATGCTACACAGTTCAATGTTGAACACGAAGGATTCGTAAAGCTTATAGAAACCAGAATCTATGTTCCTGGCATGGGTTCCGTAAACAAGGTTGGAAAATATATTCCTGCTTATGTTGAGCCAGGTGTTCTCGTTGCCATTCTTGTAGTCGTAGTTCTTTTCCTTGTTCTCAGATGGACAAAGCTTGGACGCAATTTCTACGCAGTTGGTGGAAATCAGCAGAGTGCAAACATGCTTGGAATCAATGTTCCTATGACAAAGTTCCTTGCACACTTCATCTGTTCGATCCTTGCAGCAATTGGTGGTTTCGTTTACTTCATGCACGTAGGTTCAGCTTCTCCTAGCCATGCCAGCGGGTATGAAATGAATGCCATTGCTTCTTCCATCATTGGTGGAACCATGCTTACCGGTGGTGTAGGAAACATTGTAGGTACATTCTTTGGTGTACTTTCACTTGCAACAATCAAGAACATTGTTTCTTCACTTGGTCTTGATGATGCATGGTGGACAAACATTACTGTAGCCTTCATGATTTGTCTTTTCCTCCTTATTCAGAGTATTGTTCTTTCAAGAAAGAATTCTAAATAATCTGAAATAATGACAAAATCATTGAGCTGATACAAAAATAGTTTATGGCTGTCCTGGTATTGTGAAGGGCAGCCATTTTTTAATTTTCCGTTTTTGCAAATTAGTAAATTTAGACTTATAATTAAAAGATATGAAAATTCACTTTGCCGGTGCGTTTTATAAGAAAATAGAAGAATCCTCTTTCAAGATAAAGTTCGTAGATGGAACTAAGGAATGCGTTCTTCTTCATTTCTACAATCCAATGGTTATTACTTTGGACGGCAAGCAGATTGAAACCCAGGCAAATGCCTGTATCCTTTATAAGCCTGAAACTCCACAGATTTACTGGTGTAAGAGCAACGAATTTGAAAACGACTATATCAGGTTTCTTCCTGAGGACATGTCCTTCTTCAATGATTTCCAGATTCCTTTCAACGAAGTTTTTTATGTAACCGATGCAGAAATCATCAAGCGCGAGATGATGGACATTACATACTTCCTTACGGAGCGATGGGAAAACCATGACCACGAACTTCTGGACCGCTTGTGCAAGGTCATGTCAAACCTTCAGGTAAACAGGCTTTATCCGACTACAAAAACCAAAAGAGAAAGCGAGACCCGCTTTAGGCTTACCCAGTTAAGGAAGGAAGTTTCAAAGGATCCTGAAAAATGGACCGTAGACCTTATGGCAGATCATTTCTTTCTTACGAGATCTCATTTTTCGGTTCTCTATAAAAAGACCTTCGGTGTAACGCCCCAATCAGACATTCATTTCTTTGTGAATGAAAAAGCTTTGCGACTTCTTAATACAACAGATTTTACTGTTCAGGACATTTCTCAGCAGTGCGGTTATAATGAATGCGAAAATTTCATTCGCGCCTTTAAAAAAATGAACGGCATTTCTCCACATCAATACAGGAAACAGAAGTCAGAGTAAAAAAAATACATTGAATTTAAAACAAAAGGCTATGTTCGGAAATTGTGTTGCTATACTGAATGCGGTGGTTGAGCCTGTCGAAACTACCGCATGTTTAGTTTGGACTGCTTGATTTCGACAAGCTCAATCGGCGCAGCAACACTTTCTACGGACATAGCCAAACAAAAAAAGCTGCCATATAACGGCAGCCTTTGTATTTTTAAATCCGTTCAAGAGACGGAGACGAATCTCCGCCTTACACTGACTACTGGAGGAGTGAGAGAACGTTCTGTGAAGACTGGTTTGCCTGAGCGAGCATAGCTGTTCCAGCCTGTGTAAGAACCTGGTTCTTTGTGAAGTCAACCATTTCCTTAGCCATGTCTGTATCACGGATGCGTGATTCAGAAGCCTGGAGGTTTTCTGCACCAATATCAAGTCCTACAACTGTCTTTTCGAGACGGTTCTGGTATGCACCGAGGTCAGCACGCTGCTTGTTGATCTTTTTGAGAGCTTCATCGAGTGTTCCGATTGCGCGGTTAGCTTCATCTGGAGATTCGAGAGTCATGATTTCTTCTGTACCAACGTTGCGGAGTCCGAGAGCTGCAGCAGACATTGTTCCAATGAATACCTGTGTTCTCTGGTCCATGTTAGCACCGATGTGGAGCCACATAGAAGCTGTAACGTTGTTTTCACCTGTTGGGCGAGCAAAGCGACCTGTGAGCATGTTCATACCGTTGAACTGTGCGCAAGATGCGATGCGGTCAACTTCTGCGATGAGGGAAGAAACTTCAACCTGAATCTGCATGCGGTCTTCGTCTGAGTAGATTCCGTTTGAAGACTGTACTGCGAGTTCACGGATGCGCTGTACGATGTCTGTTGTTTCCTGGAGGTAACCTTCTGTTGTCTGAATGAAAGAAATACCATTCTTTGCATTTGTAGAAGCCTGATTCAATCCGCGGATCTGTGAACGCATCTTTTCAGAAACTGCGAGTCCTGAAGCGTCGTCACCAGCACGGTTGATCTTCATACCAGAAGAGAGCTTTTCCATGTTCTTCTGGTTGTTGAGTTCAGTGATTCCTTCTGAACGCTGTGCAAACATTGCACTCATGTTGTGATTGATAACCATAATTTATCTCCTATGATCAAGGTACTATAGTTGCAAGCAAACCTGTGAAATTTGCTTCCCCTACTTTGGGTCTACCACCCTATATATTGATTTTCGGAGATTGAAAAATTAACTTTAGTAAAAAAAGCAGGAATTTTTAAAGATTTTTGAGTTTTTTTTCTTCAGCAAGGGCGAAAACTCGACGGTTTTTACTTAACCCCCTTAGAACATTCTGTGCAACCTGTTACGATTACGTGTTTCTTACCGTCGTTTTTGTTGAAGAGGCGGGCTACTAGATGGCCGTTCTTTAATGGAACGGTTTTATGACAGACGGGGCATATTCTTTTTAAGCCAGGCTCTGGAGAAGGATAGCAGTGGGGGCATCCGTTGATGGTGCATAACTGGTCAGGAACATTCATTGGGCGGTATACACGGCTTACAAGGTCTTCTCCCGGAAGAAGCATGGTGTTGCAGAGGGGACAGGCCACTAGAAGGCCTTTTTTCGCAGCTTCCTTTCTCTTTTGAGTGAGTTTTTCCCTTTCCCGTTCAGCCTTGTATGCCTGCTTATTTATATAGAAGTTAAGTAACCATAGTATGAAAATCAGAACTAAGGCGCCAATAATGTAAAACATAAGGATAGTATAAAATGCACGCCGAATTTTTGCAAACTTAACCGAAAAATTGAATTTTTTTCGTTCTGCCATTATAATATTCTGAAATCGGAGCTGTAAAATATGACAAAAGTATCTGAAACTACAAAACAGAAAGCACCTGTCAAAGAGTCTCAGCAGAGGGGAACCGTCCTGTTTCCTCTTCAGTACAATTACTGCAATACGGCAAATCCATTTTATGACCTTTGGCTTCACTGGCACACTGAATTCGAAATGATTCATGTGGTTTCGGGAAACTACAGGATTTTCATCAATGACCATGAAGAACTTCTTAACGAAGGTGATCTTTGCATTGTTCCTGGAAAAATCGTTCACGGTGATGCTCCTGACAAGGGGCTCGGAAAATTTGAATCTGCAGTTTTTGATATTGAACTCATGCGCCTTCACGGATTCAGCCCAGATACCTTCATTTCAGAAATCATCAACGGAACGATTTGCATTGAAAGCGTTTATCGTGCAGAAGAGTACAAGGATATTTCAAAAATCGCACTGTCCTTTTTTGAAACCATTCGCGACCAGAAAACTGGGTGGGAAGCCATTTCCACGGGATACCTCATTATTCTCTTTGGACTTATCAGGAAAAACAACCTTTATTCGGAAAAGAAAGTCCTTCCTGCAAAAAAGCGCATAAGGAATGAAAAACTTGAGCTTGTTTTTGATCTTATCAAAAAGAATTACATGAACAATATTACACTTGAAGAACTGGCGGATGCTGCCGGATTCAGTCCTAAATATTTCTGCCGTGTTTTCAGGGAGATGACAAACCGTGCTCCGGTAGAATACCTAAACTGGTTCAGAATAAATCGATCTTGTGCTATGATTCGTGAAACTGATGACAAGTTGCAGGATATTGCTTCCAGATGTGGATTCAATGACTTCAGCTATTTCATCAAGATATTCCATCGGTATAAAAACATGACTCCGCTAAAATACAGGAACTACAAGGATTCCGATAACCCGGATGTAAATATTGATTCCGATGCTGAATATGAAGCTCTGTTTGATAAGGAAAAAGACTAAATTGCTGAAGAATAAAACTGTACTGGTTGGCGTTTCAGGAAGTATAGCGGCCTATAAGGCTGCATCTCTAGTGAGCATGCTTGTAAAGAGTGGGGCAGATGTTCACGTCCTCATGACCCGTAATGCCAGAAACTTTATAAATGAAATTACCTTTGAGACACTAACAGGCAACAAATGCCTTATTGATACCTTTGACCGCAATTTTGAATTCAAGGCAACCCATGTTTCCATAGCTCAGCAAGCAGACCTTTTCATAATTGCTCCTGCAACTGCAAATGTAATTGCCAAGGTTGCAAACGGAATTGCTGATGACATGCTTACCACAACTTTCCTTGCTGCCAGATGTCCGAAGCTCATTTCTCCTGCCATGAATACGGCCATGTATGAAAACCCAGTTACTCAGGATAATCTTAAAAAATGCCGTCATTATGGATATAAGATTATAGAACCTGAAACGGGATATCTTGCCTGCGGTGATACGGGCAAAGGAAAAATGCCGGAGCCCGAATTCCTTTTTGAATGCATCCTGAATGAAATACAGTTTGAAAAAGACCTTGCCGGTAAACAGATTCTTGTTACTGCAGGTCCAACAATGGAAGCCATAGATCCTGTTCGCTTCATTACAAATCATTCAACTGGAAAGATGGGGTATGCAATAGCAAAGGTTGCTGCCCGTCGCGGAGCAAAAGTCACTCTGGTTTCAGGCCCTGTAAATCTTGCAGCGCCTGTTGGAGTAAAGGTTCTTAACGTTAAGTCTGCAGTACAGATGTTTGATGCGGTCAGGGAAAATTCCGCTGAAGCTGACATAATAATAAAGTCTGCAGCTGTTGCCGATTATCGGCCTAAAAATGTCAGCGATGAAAAAGTAAAGAAGCACGATGATGAGCTTTCAATCGAACTTGAGCGTACCGATGATATTCTTGCCTGGCTTGGGAAAAACAGGCGCGCTGATCAGGTTCTCTGTGGCTTTTCAATGGAAACCCAGAATATGCTTGAAAATAGCCGTGCAAAACTTGAAAAGAAAAACATCGACATGATCTGCGCTAACAATCTTAAGACTGAATGTGCCGGTTTTGGTGTTGATACAAATGTTGTGACTATAATTACAAAAGAAAAGGAAGTTGAATTGCCGGTTCTTTCAAAAGAAGAGGTTGCAGTTCGCATCTTTGATTTTATTATGGAAATGAAAAAGTAAAAATATATTGTTTACCATAATTCGGAGGTTTTTATTATGGATGGTGTTGAAGAAAAGGTTGTTGAATCAGTAAATGAAGTTGCTGCTCAGACAAAGACCATGCTTCATCTTGATGAGTTGATGGCATATCTTACCTGGGGAAACCTTATGAAGGTTGTTGTTGCTTTTATTTCTGTGCTTGTATTCTATGTTATTTACAGAATCATTAAGCACATTATCAAGAAGCAGGCAGCTCCACGTGTTGAAAAGCATACATACATGCTTATCAATAAATTTGTAAGTTACATTTTCTATGTAATCATCGTTATGTACATTTTAAGTCTTTTCGGCATTAACCTTAAGGCAATCTGGGGAGCAGCAGGAGTAGCTGGTCTTGCACTTGGTTTTGCTGCACAGACAAGTGTAAGTAACCTTATCAGTGGTGTTTTTGTCCTCAGTGAAAAAGCAATGAAGGTTGGTGACTTCATTCAGGTAGGTGATGTATTCGGTACTGTAGACAGCGTTGGTCTTTTGAGTGTTAGAGTTCATACTTTGGATAACCAGATGGTTCGTATTCCAAACAGTTCCGTAATCAACAGTAACCTTGTAAATTTTAATCACTACGATATCCGTCGTTTTGTATTTGAAATGCCAGTAAGCTATGATTCGAATATGGAAAAAGCTCTTGAAGTTGCACAGTCAATCCCTGCAAAGTGTCCGGTTGTTCTTCAGGATCCAGCTCCTTGTGCTTACTTTGACGGATTTGGTGATGCAATCAACATTAAGATTGCAGTATGGTTCAGCAGCAGTGATCTCATCAATGCAAAGAATCAGATGTACCGTGCAATCGTAAATACATGCCGTGAACAGGGAATTGAAATTCCTTACACACATTATGATGTTAAGATTCTTGACAAATAATATGTTCTAAAAACGCACTTTTTTATAAATCTGGCGGTTATATAATAGATATGAAGTATCTGTTTTATAACCGCCATTTCTTTTTGTGTCTTTTGTGCATGATTTTTTCTTCCTGCAGCTGGTTTTCCCTTTATGAAGATGTCTGCTTCAGTCTTCCTGAAAATGGAACTTGGAAAATTTATGTTTCCAATGGCGAAGAATTCGTAGCGGAAGGAAAAGAAATCGTTCTCAGAATTATCAAGAATGAACCTCTTGCCGTAATAGCCCGGCCTGAGAATTCATTGAAATCTTACGGGGCGATCTATCCCTTTAACGATGAACTAAAGGAAGAATTTTCCTTTCCTGCACAAGTCCTTTATTCTCTTTCCCTTTCATCCGTAAATCCAGAAAATGAAAAAATGCATTTGCTTTCCACCTTCAACTGGAGAAAATTTGAAGAGGCCTGCAATGAATTAGGAGACAGCATCTGGCTTGTAAACAAGGAAATCCTCATGAAAAAAATAGCTGCAGGGACATTCAAAAAAAGCGACCTTAAGATAGAAAAAACAAATTGAAACCGGTAAAATATAGGAATGAAAAAGATTCTTCTTGTTTTTGCTTCATGCCTGATGTTTTTTTCTTGCTCTAAAAACAAAGGAAAAGATGAAGGTGCCTTCAATAATCTTGAGACTGTAAAAAGCCATGTCTGGTATGCGTTTAATGAGGCTGGCTTTGAAAAAATAGATTTGCCGCAGAATGCTAAAGTTGTTACGGAAAAACCTTGGACAGAAACCGTAAGAATTTCCAGTGCCGGAAGTGTTGTTCCTTCAAGGACGGGTAGCCTTAAAGGTCCTTATGATGCCTATGCCCTGGTAAATAAAAGGGGACTCCTTGCTTTTTCAGATTCCAAAATTGATTTTTTCAGAGATGATTCGATATTTGTCAATGATACTGCTGATTCAATTGTTTTTTCAGGCGGGATGCCCGTGTTCTATCTTTTCAGGAGTACTTTCTTCAATGAAAATCTGGAGGCTCACAGTTCCCTTCATCAGAGCAGGCCTTTTCTTGTTGAATTCAATCCGTCGTCAAAAGTTTTCTATCCACTGGTTTCGTACAGCAACCTTAAGCTTGGAGATGACGATCAGATTTCGGGATTTTTCTGGAACGGAGATACCTGGGCCTGTGCTTCAAAAAAAATGAACGGTTCCGGAGTTGAATTTTCTTTCTTTGACTGGAAGCCTCTTGTTGCCCTCGCGGACCTTAATCCTGCCATGGGACAGGAAACTTTCCTTTTTAATTCCATTACGGAAGATGAATACAAGAACAAGAATATGCCAAAACTTTGGGCTGCGGCCCCGGATGAACTGAAGAAACTTCTTTCTTCCATTCCCGAAGAATATTCCTTCTATGTTTCATGGCGCGATTTTTCTGGAACTTCTCCTGTAAGCTATTGCCAGATGGGTGCTTCGGATTTTATGCTCAATGCCCATGGTGGAGTATCTCCTGAAAGCGGTTTGAGTGTTGCTGTATTCTCTGACGGAACCACTTATGTAAAGAAACTGAGTGACGAAACTGTTTCCTGTGCATTCCGACTTCCCTTGCTTCCTTCGGGATTTTCTTACGGTGAAGAAGCGGTGTCTGGAAACACACTCTACGTTGCCTGGGAAGAAACTTCCTTCTTCAAGACAGGTAGGGCGGGTTTCATTGCAGTAGATTTAAAGGCTGTAATCAACTAGGTTAGGAATCTTCTTTTTGGGAGGTTCCTTTATGAACAGGTATTTCAACGGATGAATATCAAGTGCATTTGCTTTCCATCCACCGATTATGGAAAGATCGATGAGATGGGCGCTTACCGGATGAGAAACAGGTATAACCATTCCGTCATCAAGAAGTATCTGTTCGGCATTTGCCATAAGCTTGTATTGTTCTTCTATATTTTCCTTTCTTAAGGCATCAAGAAGTAGAGTATCGTATTCATTATTTATCCATCCTGAATTATTGAGAGAAGAGCCTCCGCGGAAAAGTTCAAGGAACGCAAGTGGATCTGCAAAATCACCAATCCAAGAATAGTAGAATAGGTCTGCGTTCCATTGAGGAATGGAGATGTTGTATCTGTCTGCTGTTGTACCCTGCATTGTAAGTTCAACGCCAAGAGGTTCCCAGGCTTTCTTTAAGAGTTCTCCCCATTTTTTCAGGTGCTCGTCTCCGGAGATGACTGCAAAAACAATCTGAAGTTTTTCATCTTCGCTTATGCCGTTTATTTTCCTAGCAAGCTTCATCATTTCTATGGCATCGGAAGGGTCCCAGTCTGCTATTCCAGTAACGGCAGGATAGCTTGGCAAAGGATTTACAAGGGTTTCTGCCTGAATACTGAATTCCTTTCTGAGTTCATCAAAAGGAATTGCTTCTATGAGTGCATTGCGGAATTCAGGTTTTGTCCATGGTGAATTCTGCATCTTGAAGAAAAGGTAGACAGTTCCAAATTCTGCACACATCTGAAGGTTTGTCTTGTTTATGATTTTTGAAAAATCGGCATTGCCGCATACCCAGTCCAGTTCCCCGTTGTTGTACTTGAAGGAGTTTTCAGGATAGTCGTCGCCAATGTGAAATTTTATTCCCGGAATCTTTACGTTTTCTGCATCCCAGTATTCCGGATTTTTTTTGAGGACTATTTCCGACATGTCTGCTTTTTCAAGGGTGAAAGGTCCGCTATATATGTTTTCATCTGGATGAACAATGCTGAAGGAATGATGACAGAGAATTTTTGCAAGGTGACCCATAGGTTCCTTCAGACGGATTACGAGGGTGGTGTCATCTCGGACATCGATTTTTACATCTTCAGCTTTACCTCTTCCTTCGCGGAATTCCTGTGCGCCTGAAATGTTGTCTATGAGGGAAGCAAATGGAGCTCCCTTTGTACCAAGAAGCCTTATGAAGGAATCCCTTACATCCTGTGCTTTTATAGGGCTTCCGTCGCTGAATTTTGCGTTGTCGCGCAGTGTAAGGGTCCATCTTTTTTTGTCCCTTGAAATCTTGTAGGACTTGCAGATTGCTGGAAGGGGGGCAAGAGTTACTGGCTCATAGGAAAAAAGCCCTTCCTGCAGCCCTGTAAAAAGCTGGGCTTCCGATGTGTAGGAAGCCGTGAATGGATTCATGTTGTAAACATGGTTTGAAACGGAAATGTTTATGATTCTTTGTTCAGCTGATTCCTGAGCAAAAAAAATAGTGGCCTTAAGCAATGCCAGGACCACTGAAAAAAATATTTTTTTCTTCAATTTGTAACTCCAGATGGAATCCTTAGATTCCAAGTTTTTTCATCTGTTCAGCTTCTTCTGCGTAGGCAATGTAGTCGCTTCTCTGCTGGTTTGCCTTTACAAGAATGTTCTTAATGGTTGTAAGTTCCATGCTGCAACCTTTTATCTTTGAACGGTCAGTCATGTCCACATTGTTCTTAAAGTATTCGTCAAGGGCAATGACAAGGGCAAAGAGATGGTTGTTTTCTGTAATCTGCTTATTCAGGTATTCAAGGATGGCTTCGTCCTTCTGCTGGGAAATCTTATTGTAGCCGGGGGTGTCCTTCATTGCAAATGCAGAGTAAATCTTTACTCTTTTTAAAAGGCCGGCAGAGAATTCGTTGTAGTGAACGGTTTCCTTTTTCTTTGCTTCTGTCTTCTTGTCTGTCAAAAGTACTTCGTAATCGACAGGAGGTTCGTCAAGCCCAAAAATCGACCTGAGGAGCCTGATGAATTTTACCTTGAATGATTTCCTTCCGTTCTGAAGAACTTCATGGTTAGCGGTAATCTTGTCATAGATTACCTTGTACGAATCATAAGTTGTTCCTACAAGACGAAGTGCTTCCATAAGGATTGCATGAGTATCAATCTTCTGTGTCTTTGTTTCCGAAGTTGTCTCCGGAATTTTTATTTTAGCAAGGAGGGTAGCCTGAAGTTCAGCTTTGTTAGGAGCAGTTTCTTCTGCAGCAACTTCCGCAACAAGTTCAGCACTTAGAGGACGCTTAGGCATTGAAGATGGGAAAAGCCTCTTGATTTCGTTTACCATATCTTGAGTAGACGAATATGCCTTTTCCTTGTCAAAGCCAGAATTTTCCAGGATGTTCTTTCTGATGTCCAGCTTATAACGTTCCCTCTGGAATTCTGCAAGTTCCTTAAGGACAGTACAAATTTCCGTTATTGCATTCTGTGTCTTGAGGGTATTGTCCTTGATCATGCTTAGAGTGAGCTGATCAACGTTGTTCTTGAGTTCGTTTATGACAGTTGCAAGAGCCCTTGTGTTTGACCTTGTGGAATTCAGCGAAAGGTTTGTCCAGGTAAAGGAATTGTTGAGTTCAAGCATTTTTTTGATTACATCGATTGAAAGCATCTCAACTGAAAAGCGCATGTAGTTGCAGACATAGTCTATTACGCTTTCATAATTGCTCAATCTGATTCCAAGTATCTGAGATCTTTCGTTGTCGTTGAATGGAGTAGTATCAGGAATCTGGATTGATGTAATCTTGTTTTCTTTTTTGTATGGGTCAGGAGTGATGAGACCACGCTTTACGAGGGCATCAAAAATATTTCTGACGCATGAAAGATGAAGCCTGTAATCGTCCTGAATTTTTGGCAGCTGGACACTGTTGTACCACTGTTCGCGGTCAGCTCCAGCCATAATGATTTTTGTGTTGAATGATTCGTTCTCTGCCATACTCTACCCAATATAAAATTAAAATCTTCTATTACATTTCAAATATCGGAAAGAACTATGGCAGAACTTAGAGAATTCTTTAAAGTCTTGTTTTTTCTACTTCGTCATGCTGTTCTTCGAGAATCTGCATTACGCGGTCGATGACCTTCTGCTTTGGATCCGGATCGTCAGCAGGAAGTGTTGCAAGGTAGTCTTTGCGGAACTGCTTGCACTGGATTACAGGACTTGCTGTAAACACCATCTTGTCCTTGCAGACTATGTCCGAAAGCATGTCTTCCTTTCCGTCCTGGATTCTAAGGATTGAACCGTTGATGCTTACAAGAATTGCGATGTCAAAGAGACGGAGGTAGCTGTCGATTTCACGGAGTCCGCGCTTTGTTTCTGGGTGTCCAGGTCTATAGCGTGTGCCTGATGGGAATACGAGGATTACTTCTCCGCGGCGCTTGCATTCATCCATAGCCTTCATGGCAGCAAGGTTGATTTTGCGAGCCTTCATTTCTTCTTCTTTTGCTTCTTCTTCGGAAACATTCTTTGCATTTTTATCAAGGCTGCGTGTAGGATAGATTACAACACGTGTAAAACTTTCTGCAAAGGCACGCACGATATTGTCGTCTTCGTTGAGCTTCATACCTGCAATGGCAACGATTCTCTTTGAAAGGTCTGCAAGTTCTTCCTTGCCGTTATGTTCGAGCATGTACATGAGGGCAGGAAGGTCTGTGTTTGCATAGTGCTCCATAAGGATGAGTCCGCTTTTGCCTTCCTTTACCTGATTGTAGAAGTCAAGGAAGTTTTCTTCTGCACCAATGTGGCTTTCCGGAAGAATGTTGTCTGAAACAAGCTTGTCAATGAGACCTCTGTTCTTTGTGTTTGCCGGCTGGTAAACGTTTGTTGCGTCGATTTTAGCGGCTGCTACAGAATTTTCTGCCAACTGCTTGAAGTAAGGTCCGTAAAGACTGCGGATAGTGTTTTCCATCATTGTACCCCGTAAAAAAGTGTGTTTCCTTATGTTTGCATCTAAAAAAAACAGTTCTTTAGATTATTTCTATTATAAAAGCAGCAATTTTAACTGTCAATTATCATAAAAATGTTGTCGATTTTTTGATTTTTTATTATCTTTATACACAATTATTCTATTAAATTATTTTTTTTGGAGATAAAAATGGCTAAACAGTTGGTTTACGGTGAAGATGCACGCAAAAAGATGCTCTCTGGTGTAGAACAGATTGCAAAGGCAGTTAAGGTTACTCTCGGTCCACGCGGACGCCTTGTAATGCTTGATAAGAAATACGGTGCTCCAACAATTACAAAAGACGGTGTTTCTGTTGCTAAGGAAGTTGAACTTAAGGATCCATTTGAAAACATGGGAGCTCAGCTTGTTCGTGAAGTTTCCTCAAAGACAAATGATGTTGCAGGAGACGGAACTACTACAGCTACAGTACTTGCCTATGCCATCGTGCGCGAAGGTCTCAAGCAGGTTTCTGCAGGTATGACTCCAATCGGAATCAAGCGCGGTATCGACAAGGCTACAGCTCAGGCAGTTGAAGAAATCAAGAAGAATTCCCGTGCTGTAAAGGGTAACGACGACATTACACATGTTGCAACAATCTCTGCAAACAACGACCCTGAAATCGGTAAGATCCTTGCAGAAGCAATCGAAAAGGTCGGCAAGGACGGTGTTATCACGGTTGAAGAATCAAAGAACATGGACACAACTGTAAAGACTGTTGAAGGTATGCAGTTTGACCGTGGATACATCAACGCTTACTTCATCAATGACCGCGAAAGAATGGAATGCTCTTATGAAAATCCATTCATCCTCATCTATGATGAAAAGATCAGCACAATGAAGGACCTTCTTCCAGTTCTTGAAAAGGTAGCTCAGACAGGACGTCCAATCATCATCATCGCAGAAGATGTTGATGGTGAAGCTCTTACAACTTTGGTTGTAAACTCAATCCGTGGTGCCCTCAAGTGCTGTGCTGTAAAGGCTCCTGGATTTGGCGACAGACGTAAGGAAATGCTTCAGGATATCGCCATCCTTACAGGCGGAAAGGTAATCTCAAAGGCTGTAGGACTCAAGCTTGAGACAACAGAACTTGAAGACCTTGGTACAGCTAAGTCTGTTAAGATTGACAAAGACAATACAACAATCGTTGACGGAAACGGTGACAAGGCTGTCATCGCTGACCGCGTAAATGAAATCAAGACTCAGGTAGAAAAGTCTACATCTGACTACGATAAGGAAAAACTCAAGGAACGCCTTGCAAAGCTTTCTGGTGGTGTTGCCGTAATTGAAATCGGTGCAATCACAGAAACAGAAATGAAGGAAAAGAAGTTCCGCGTTGAAGATACTCTTGCCGCTACACGCGCTGCCCTTGAAGAAGGTATCGTATGCGGTGGTGGAATCGCCCTTATCCAGGCTGTAAAGGCTCTCGACGAGTCAAAGGCAAATCTTGTAGGAGACGAAAAGGTTGGTTTCGACATCATCAAGCGTGCCCTTGAAGAACCAATCCGCCAGATTGCAGAAAACGCAGGTGTTGACGGTGCAGTTATCGCTGACAAGGCAAAGAGTGCAGAAACTGGTGTTGGATACAATGCTGCTTCCGGTGAATGGGTGGACATGATGGCTGCCGGTATCATCGACCCTGCAAAGGTTACTCGCTGTGCTCTTCAGAATGCTGCCTCTGTTGCAGGTATGCTCCTTACAACAGAATGTGCAATCACAGACATTCCAGAACCTCCAGCTCCTGTAGCAGCTCCTGCTCCAGATATGGGTGGAATGTATTAATCGATAATACTTATTTCAGGTTCTATACCTAGATTTTTGGACCCTCGTATTTACAGCGGGGGTCTTTTCTATTTTTGTGGTATCTGAAATAAACATGGGTTATAATTAAGATATGAGAATCGGACTTGTAATTTATGGCAGCAACAATGAGTATTTTTATCAATTCATCAATGGCGTAAAGAAGTATTGTGGCGTCCATAACATAGATCTGCTTGTGTTCGTTACTGGTGCTCCTAACTGGCAGCCTGCAGATTTTGGATATCATGATTGGTATCTCGTGAAATTTGTAAATGAAATGAATCTTGATGGTGCCATCATTCTTTCTGGTACCATCTGCCATTATGTTACGACAGAAGAAATCAGATCTATCGTAAAATCCTTCTTGCCTTTGCCTATTGTTTCAGTCAATGTAAAGGTTCCGGGAATCCCATCTCTGATTGAAAATCCTGACAAAGGTTTCTGTGATCTTGTTGAACATCTTGTTGAGAAGCATGGTGTTGAAAAATTCCTTTTTCTTACAACTAGGACGGACAGCGCCGAGATAAAAAGGCGACTTCAGATTTTTAAGA
The DNA here is from genome assembly GCA_024400915.1 of Treponema sp. Taxonomy (GTDB): domain Bacteria; phylum Spirochaetota; class Spirochaetia; order Treponematales; family Treponemataceae; genus Treponema_D. The sequence goes on along the minus strand of JAKSLX010000004.1, from coordinate 171,610 downwards.
ACGTTCTCAAAAAGCATTCCCTCACTTTCCCTTCAAGAAATATCATTCACGGTGACTATACATTTTATTCCGCAGAAAATGCAGTCGTTGAATATATAAATAAATTTGGCAAGAATTTTGGTGCTGTTGTCTGTGTTACTGATGAGATGGCGTATGGTGTCATTTCTGGACTTGAAAAGATGGGACTTTCTGTACCTGAAGATGTGATAGTAACAGGATTCGATGATACTTCAATCGCAAAGTCTTCTAAACCGACTCTTTCATCAGTGAATCAACATGTCTTTGAGCAGGGGGAATTGAGTGCTCAGGTTCTGTGGAATCAGATCATGGGAGAAAAAATTCCTGCAGTGACTACAGTTGAAACTTCCTGTCTTATGAGGCAATCCTGCGGCTGCATAAAGAAAAGTGATGGCGTAAACAATTCCGTGGACACGAATGGTCGATTTACCAAAAACACAAGTGCCATATCCTTCAACGCAACCCTCAGATATCTTGCGGTTCAGGAGCAGATACAGAAGGTTCAGTACCATGTAAACAGACTTCAGGGAAATCTTTCTCTTGATGAACTGACCCACAATCTTCGTGACGATTTCTCTTCTCTGGGAATTTCCAAGGCTGCAATTTGTCTTTACAAGCAACCGATAAAACAGACAGCACAGAAGATGAATACAGCTCCAAACAAGGCAAGGGTCTACTTTGCTTTCGATGAGGAATCCCATAACTTTAACTATGATCCAGACCTATTCTTTGATTGTGAGAATATTCTTCTTCCAGATTATTTCTTAGATTTTCTGAAAGGACACAACACTGTAATGTCCCTTTATCACGGTGAATATCTCTATGGTTATCTTGTTGTAAAACTTGGGGACTTGGAGCCATTCATCTATACTCTTTTCTGTTCTGTCATTGCAAAATCCATCTGTTCTGCCTTTGAAGTTTCAAGACGACGGGCAGAGAACCTGACATTGACAAAGACAAACAACGACCTTTCAATCCTTTCGTTTACTGATGAGCTTACTGGAATTTTTAATCGCCGAGGTTTCATGAAGGTTGCGCAGAATGAACTTAAGGCCGCAATCGATGCAAAGAAAACAGGACTTGTCATTTTCGGAGATATTGACGGTTTAAAGAGAATAAATGATACCTATGGTCATGATGCTGGTGACAGGGCAATCCTGGCAGAGGTTCAGCTTTTGAAGAAGGCATTCCGTGAGGCAGATACGATAGGTCGTCTTGGTGGTGATGAATTCGCCATCCTTTCCATTGCACTTTCTTTTGAGATGTTCGATAAGCTAAAAAAACGTCTGGTGGATCTCTGCAATGAATGGAATGAATCTTCAAATGAAGAATTTACGCTGTCCATAAGTCTTGGTGCTGTATCCTTCAACAGAAACAACAATGATCTTTCCAAGCTTTTAAAACTGGCGGACATTGAGCAATATAAAGAAAAAGAAAAACATAAAGCTAATAGAAAATAAGGAGCGGATATGGCAAAGGCACTTGAAAAACCATGGGAGTTTTTGGATTCCTACAGGGGAAAAGATTTTGACGGGGAGTGGCCTACAGTCCCAGAAATGTTCACCATCACTGCATCAAGATTTCCAGAACGCCCTTGTTTTACAGATTTTGAAGGACCTGGAGGAAGCAAGCAGACTCTTACATATTCCCAGGTAAGGGATAATGTGCTCGCCCTTGCTTGCTGGCTTAAAAAGAATGGTGTGGAAAAGGGAGATCGCATTGCTGTTTCTGGAAAAAATTCTCCTGAATGGGGAACTGTTTTTCTTGCTGCTATGTTCACTGGAGCAGTAGTTTGTCCTATTGACTATGCTCTTCACGAGAAAGAAATGGAAAATCTTCTTTCTACCGCAAAACCTAAATTCTTCTTTGTAGATGAAGAAAAGTACAGCCACTTTGAAGCAGGAAATTTTGAATTCAAAACCTGTTCCCTCAATCCTAAATTTGCTGACACCTATGTGTACAACCTTAAGGCTGAATCTGAAATAGACAGCCATGCCAACGCGGAGGACGATCTTGCGGTCATCCTTTTTACAAGTGGAACAACTGGAAATCCAAAGGGTGTAATGCTTACCCACAAAAATCTTGTTTCTGATACATATATTGCACAGACAAGAATGTACTTGAATGAAAAGGATGTTTTCTATGCTCTTCTTCCTATACATCATGCATACACCATGCAGGCTGTTTTCATAGAATCTCTTTCCGTTGGTGCGGAAATTGTCTACGGAAAATCAATGGCAGTCACAAGGCTTATGAAGGAACTGAAGGAAGGACAGATTACCATGCTTCTTGGTGTTCCTCTGCTTTTCAATAAGCTTCTTGCAGGAATCATGAAAGGAATCAAAGCCAAGGGACCTGTTGTATATGGCGTAATAAAAGTTATGCTCGAGATGTCCTACATCATCAAAAAGCTTACTGGAAAGAATCCAGGAAAAAAACTTTTCAAGGCAGTACTTGAACAGGCAAACATCTATTCATTACGCATAGCAATCTGCGGCGGTGGTCCTCTTGCATCAAGCGTATTCAAAATCTACAACGAAATGGGAATTGACTTTGTTCAGGGATACGGACTTACAGAAACAAGTCCAATCATAACATTGAATCCTGTAGATCATTTTAAGATTGAATCAGTTGGTCAGTATTTCTTCCCTTGGATGGAAATGAAGATTATCGACAAGGCGGAAAACGGAGTTGGAGAAGTTGCCGTCAAAGGACCTATGGTTTTCAAGGGCTACTACAACATGCCTGAAGAAACTTCTAAGGTGTTTACTGAAGACGGATTCTTCAAGACAGGAGACCTTGGTAAGATAGATAAGGAAGGTTATCTTGTGCTCTGCGGCCGCGCAAAGAATATGATCGTAACTGACGGCGGGAAAAATGTTTATCCTGAAGAAATTGAAAATGCCTTCCAGCTTGAAACCGATATTGCGCAGATTACGGTTCAGGGATATGTGGAAGACAAGGCATCAAAGGCAGAAAAGATAGAAGCCCTTATTTATCCTTCTGATGAACTTTTTGCAAAGCTTGGACTTAAGCGTGACAGTGACGGCAATTCGGAAAAAGTATCCTGTGTCATCAATGAAATAGTTGCTAAGATTAACAAGACACTTCAGCCTTACGCAAGAATCAGCAAGGTGACGATACTGGAAAAAGCCTTGGAAATGACAACGACTCAGAAAGTCAAAAGAACATATAATAAAAAATAAAAATATACGCTCCCGTACGTAACCTGACAAAGCCACTCCAGTGCGCGCTGCGCTTGCAAGTCGTGTTTTGTCAGAACACGTACTCCGCGTATATTTTTTTGTTTTAATAGTCTTTTGACTTGCTTCGTTAAGCGAGGTTTCCGTCGAGAACCGGGGCAAGCTGGCTCCATTGCTATGGGGACTATACACGAATCGCCTGGCGCGATTCGTGGGGCGAAAGTTAGGGTAGGTGCTGACATCTAAGACAGCAAGTGCTTTCGCCCTTTCATTTGGTTGCCACTATCACCATGGTTTTCAGTTTCTGGTCATAAGGTTCCATGTTGAATCCACCGTAGACTTTTGCGGTTTTGAATTTGCACTGCTTTACAAGTATGTCGCGCAGTTCTGCCGCACTGTACAGTCTCTGGATGAACGTGTGGTCTGTTTTAGTTCCGTCTTTGTCGATAAGAATCCAGCGGGAACGCAATCCTTCCCAGTCACCTGCAACTGAAAAATCAGTAAGCACAGTTTTTCCGGCGCGTTCAAACCATTCCCCGGGAGTGAAATATTTTATTGCCGATTCGCGGCTTATGCACTCAAGAATGAAGGTTCCGCCTTTCTTGAGGTTCTTATAGACCTGCTTCAGGATTTTTATATCATCTTCAATGTTGTCACAGTAGCCAAAGGAATTGTAGATGTTGACTGCGGCATCAAATTTTTTCTTTGAGGAAAAAGTCCTCATGTCATGGTTTATGAGTTCAATTTCCACACCTTCGTCTTCCGCGCTTTCTTTTGCGGCATCCAGAAATGGCTGGGTGATGTCTACTCCGGTAACTTTCATTCCAAGGGATGCGAGTTCCACGCTGATTCTTCCGACTGCACAGCAGACATCAAGGACGCTGTTTCCTTTTTCCAGACCTGCAAGTTCTATGCATTTTTCGGCAATTCCGTGAGCCTGTGCCCACTGCTGTTCATCAAACATGATGGGACCGTAGTTAAGCCAGAAGTTTTCATTTTCAAACCATTCTTTTTTCTTTTTCATATTTCCTCTTTATTGTCCTGTTTGTACAGATTGTGTTGTGATTTTCAAAAACAGATTTTACCTCTGAAATGTCCAGGTCCTGGGTTTTCAGTTCATCTGTAGTTGATGAAAATGAAGTAAAGGAAAACCAGAAGGTTCTGTTGTCCTTTACATGATTGATTTTTTGCTGTTCAGGCAGACTAAATATTTTCATACTTGCTCCCTATGTTCATTTTTAACTGTTTTTTTCTTTTATTCTCGGAAAAACATTCGGTTATCTTTATAAGGTCAGAGATTAAGACTGAAATTGTAGAATGGGTCCTATTGTGTTTAATCGGATATAACTGTATAGTATAATTATGTCGGATAAGACCATCAGTGTCCTGAATTTGCTGGACATGGATTTAAAAGGACACAACTCTCTCAATATTCGCTGTCTTGCGGGCCGTAACGGGCTTTCCCGTGAAATTAAGGCTTCCGACGTCAACAGGCCAGGTCTTGCTCTTTCTGGTTTTTATGAATCTTTTGCACATGAACGAGTTCAGCTTTTTGGCCGCGGTGAATATGCTTACCTTCAGAAACTGGAAGGTGAGGAAAATCTTGATCCCATCAAGAAATTCTTTACTTATGAAATTCCTTGCGTAGTTTTCTGTCAGAATCTTCAGCCTTCAGAGACAATTCTTTCCCTTGCTGAATCTTCTGGCGTTCCGGTTCTTCAGTCTGATCTTGGTTCTTCTGAATTTGCACAGAGAATCATCCGCGTCTTGTCGAATATATTTGCACCGAGTAAAACCCTTCACGGCGTTTTTGTTGAAGTTTACGGTGTTGGAATTCTCCTTACCGGTGAATCGGGCGTAGGTAAAAGTGAAACTGCCCTTGAACTCATTGAACGTGGTCATCGTCTTGTTGCCGATGATATTGTTGAAATCCGCTGTGTAAACGGTAACTCCATTCTTGGACAGGGTGCCAACAAACTCATCAGTCACCATATGGAAATTCGCGGACTCGGCATCATCAATGTTGCTCAGCTTTATGGTGTCGGTGCCATTCGCGAACAGAAGGAAGTTCAGATTGTCATCAAACTTGAAACCTGGGACCAGACAAAGGTTTACGACAGAATTGGAACTGAAACCCATTTTATGGATATGCTTGGAGTTAAGATTCCTCTTATTGAAATTCCTGTTAAGCCAGGTCGTAATCTGCCAATCATCATTGAGGCCGCTGCCATGAACGAGCGTCTCAAGACAATGGGTTACTATTCTGCAAGGGAATTCAATCAGAACATTTTGCGCTGGATTGAATCCGGAGAGGCCCAAAAGGCTTACTACGGCAGCGAAGATTTATATTGAAATAAAAAGTGTAAATAAAATATATGTTGATCTAAAAAGGAAGGACATTGTGATCGAAAAAATTTTAACAGTTAGAAATCGTGCCGGAATCCATGCTAGACCTGCAGCTCTTATTGCACAGACAGCAAACAAGTTTGCCTCAGAAATTCTTCTTGAAAAGGAAACTGCCTCTGTAAATGCAAAGTCAATTATGGGCGTAATTACCATGGCAGCTGGATACAATACAACAATGACTCTCAAGGCAGAAGGTGCAGACGAAAAAGAAGCCGCAGAAGCAATCCTGGCTCTCTTTGAATCAAAATTCGAGGAGGAATAAATGAAAGCTTTGACAGACCGTCAGAAGGAAGTTCTTGAATTCATTGCAAGATTTTCGGAAGACAACGGCTATCCTCCAACAGTCCGCGAAATCGGCGAAAACTTTGGAATCTCCCTTCGCGCTGTTCAGGATCACATTGCTGCATGTCAGAAAAAAGGCTATTTGTCTCAGTGTCAGAAACGTTCCCGTTCGTTCCGCGTAATCAAGGGTGAAACCTCTTCTGAACCAAGAGTATTTGTTACTAAGGTTCCAAAGCTGGGGACAATTGCCGCAGGAAAACCTCTTCTTGCAGAAGAAAATCTTGACGGCTATGTGACTATTGCAGAACCTTTCGTAAAACCGGGTAAAACTTATTTTGCCCTAAATGTTCGCGGTGCAAGCATGATCAATGCTGGTATCCTTGAAGGCGATCTTGCAATCATCGAGCAGTCGGAAATGGCAGCCGAAGGTCAGATAGTAGTTGCTGTCGTTGACAATGCAATCACTCTCAAAAGATTCTATAAGGAGCAGGATAGAGTTCGTCTTCAGCCGGAAAATCCTGACTTTCAGCCTATATACTCCAACGATGTAAAAATTGCAGGCATTATGGTAGGTCTTGTAAGAACATACTGATTATGGCTTCCAAAGAATTCTACATTTTCACTGGCCCTGAAGCTGGTGAAAAAAATGATGCTATTGCAAACATTCGCGAACAGGCAAAAAAGAAAAACGGTGACATTTCTGAATACCGTTACTATGCTTCTGACATTCGTGTTGCAGACCTTGTGGCACAGCTTCAGAATGCTAGTCTTTTTGAGCCTGCGCTTTTCATTATCCTTCGCAGTGCCGAAACAATTAAAACAAAGTCGGATGTTGAACTTCTCGTAAACTGGGCCAAGTCTCCTTCTGAAAGTTCAAATACCCTTATCCTTGTTTCCGATGAAAACGGAATCGACAAAAAACTTGAAACTGCCTGTGCTGGGGACCACAAAAAGGTTTTCTGGGAAATGTTTGAAATCAGAAAGTCCCAGTGGGTGGAATCCTTTTTCCGCAAGAACGGTTTTTCCGTAACTTCAGATGCTGTTGAACAGATTCTGGACATGATAGAGAACAATACTGATGCCCTCAAGTCCGAATGCTCAAGGTTTTTCTTTTGCTTTGAAAAGGGGCATACCGTTACCTGTGATGATGTGGACAAGATTCTTTCCCATAACCGCGAAGAAAATGCCTTTACCCTTTTTGATGCCATGGCTGATACAGGTAAAAGTACCGCCCAACGTTTTGAGACATCGGTGGAAATCCTTGAAAAGATCAAGGCTGCTTCAAAATCGGGATATCTTATAGCTTTGATTGCGGGGCTTGTTTACTGCTTCCGTCAGCTTCGTTCATGGCACAACCTCCATGCAGGCAATGCTCATCCAACAGATGTGCAGCTTAAGACCGCAGGATTCAGCGGCAAGAAAAAACAGGAGCAGTACGCAAGGGCGGCCAAGGTATGGAATGCCGGAGCTACATCTTCCATTCTGGCTCTTCTTGCACACACAGACGGTTCCATCCGTGAGACTCCTGCCCTTGATGAAAACATAATGGCGATATGTATCTATTCAATTGTAATCAAGAATGGATTGTTTGCTGCAAGCTATGATGTTGAAGTATAAAATCTTCTGTTTTGTTTTGTAAATTTATACAAATAATGATAGCATAATTGTAGAAAACACAGTTTTTTTTTGTAATTTATTGACAAATTATCGTCGATGAAATATATATTTTTCATAGAACACAGGCGTTCTGATTTTCTTAAAAAGGAATCAGGACGCCTTTTTTTTTGAGGTGCCTATGGATAATATGGACTTATTGGAACATACAGACACTGTAAACGGCTTGCTCGCAAGGTATGGTGTCCGTTTTGGAATTTACAAAAACAACACTTTTAAGGAACAGCTTTTCCCTTTTGATGCCATTCCTCGTATTATCGAGCATGACGAATTTTCTTATCTTGAAAAAGGTTTGAAGCAAAGGGTAATGGCTCTCAACCTGTTTTTAAAAGACATCTATAGGGACAAAGGAATCTCTCTGCATTGTGGGGACCATGCGGGGAAATGAAGTTCAGCAGCTTTTCTGCTGTTCCAACCTTGTAAAGAAATTCAAGCAGCTGGAAGAAGAGGGCAGAATAGTTGAAGGACATAAGATTCTTATAATTCCGTCATGTAATCCTTATTCGATGAATATTCAGAAAAGGTTTTGGCCGATTGACAACACGGATATTAACAGAATGTTCCCTGGTTACAATCTTGGAGAAACTACACAGCGAATAGCAGACGGAGTTTTTAAGGCGATTAAGGATTTTGAATATGGAATTCAGTTTACGTCTTTTTATATGCCGGGAAATTTTACTCCTCATGTCAGATTTATGGATGAAGGTTATTCCGATGTGGAAAGTGCAAAACTTTTTGGATTGCCTTATGTTGTAATAAGAGTTGTTCGGCCTTACGATACGGCAACCTTGAACTACAACTGGCAGGTCTGGGATACAAAGGCCTACAGCCTCTATTCTTCAACGACTTCCAGCATTGATACTAAAAGTGCAGGTCAGATTGTTCTTTCTGTTTTGCGTTTTTGCAGCGGACTTGGATTTGTAAAATATCAGGAAACAAAAAAGCATGAATCGGAAGTTGTGGTTGATACGGACATGGTAAGTGTTCAGACTGCAAAGTCGGGAATTTTTGAATCTCTGGTAAAGACAGGAGATTCTGTTGAAGAGGGGACTTCGCTTGCCAACATTATTAATACTTATGATGGGGAAGTTATGGAAACCTTGTATGCTCCGATTAAGTCACGGGTTTTCTTTGTTCATAATGAACCCTTGACTTATGCAAATACGGCAGTTTTCAAATTAGTTGAATTTTAGGAACTTAATATGATTGCAGTTGATGATATCTTAAACCTTACACTTTTTAAGAATTTTAAGCTTCTTGCGGCAAAGAATTATATTTCAAATAATGTAACGACAGTTGTAATTCTTGAGTATGAAAGCAGTAAAATCGAATTCTCAGGGTATGGAAACGGTTACTTTGTTCTTGCGTCGTATTTCTTTGCTTCTACGGCTCCGGATTTTATAAACAATTCACTAAAGCTTTTGATTAAGCGACATGTTTCTGGTATTGCCATAAAAATGTCACAGGATCAGCAACTTCCTGATGACTTGATAAGACTGGCAGAACATGAACATGTTCCGATCATGTGTTTCCATGATGAATTCATGGAAGACCTAATAATAAATATCAATGAATCTATGAAAACCCGTGCACAATATATTATTCAGGAAGAAAAATTAAACAGAATTCTTGAAGAAAATATGAGCGGTGATGGAATACGAAAAATTGCACTTGAGATAAATCCATATTTTAAAAATCAAATTATTGTAGCAAATCTTATTTCAAGAGAAAAATCATCTAATCTCAAGGTACATACTTTTTTTGATAAGTTAATGTATCATATCACAAAAAAAGATGAAAAGATGGAATCATGGACCTTCATAAAAAATGGTCATGATATTATCCTTGTTTGTAGTTTTAATGCAGAAGATGCTGATTCCATTGAGCCCATTTCAATGATTAACGAAATCTTAAGGAATAACGATTTTGATCCGGAAAGCTTTTACATCGGTTTTTCATCAGATCCTGTTGATATCGTGGATTTAAAGAAATCCGTAATCAAGGCAAAACTGGCGGGAAAAGTCTGTCAGATTGAAGATAATGCAATATATTCCTATAAGGAAACCGGTGTCTATAAATTTATTATTCCTCTGATTCAGAATGAAATCATATGTGATGAAATTAAAAATGAATTTTCTGCACTTGAGGAATATGATAATGCTCATGATGCTCAGTTAATCAGAACCTTGACATCCTTTGTTAAGAATAACAGAGATTTCAATGCAACTGGTAATGACTGTTATCAGCATACAAATACGATTCGTTATCGTATAAAAAAAGCAATGGAAATCTTAAACTATAAAGAGGATTCCATGAATGATGAAGTCGCAATTCTGATTCGATGTTATAAGCTTCTTAATTCAAAATAATTTTTACATGGTTCGTATATGACCGCAGGGAAAACGAGCTTGCGCTGTATTGTTTTACTGGCATGTGGATTGCTTCACTTCGTTCGCAATGACGAAAGCATTGCAGTAATTTGTCACCACGTCATCGCGAGGAGCGGAGCGACGTGGCGATCCAACTTTTTTTATTAAATGTTGTTAGATTTCCTTTTTACGTCGTTAAGATCGGTACTGAGTTTTGTCCAATAACTTACACAAGGTTCCTTTGAAAATTTCTTTCCGGCATGCATGGTGTTTTCCTTGATGTAAATTGAATCGCCCGGATACAAAAAGTGGCTTTTGCCTTCAATCTGCATTTCAAGACTGCCAGAAACTATGATTCCAAATTCGTCGTGGTCATGTTTTGAAAAAGTATGCAGTTCATTATCAGTTATGGTCATTGCGGAAACTTTAAAGTCCGTTCTTCCTTTTGTCATGGAAGAATAGCTCAGGCCGCCCTTTTCTTCCTTAAAAAGAAGCCTGCGGTCATCAACACGGACAATGTTTTCTTCCGGGTGGGAAACATTGTCATTCTGATTACCTTCTTCCTTTTCCTGCTTGCCGTCAATGTTCAGAACATCATTGAGTGTAATGTTCAATGCATTGCAGATTTTATGAAGAACATCAATTGTAGGGCTTGTCTGATCCCTTTCGAGATTGCTTAAAAAACCAACGGACAGTTCCGTTTTTTCCGCCACTTCTGAAAGGGTGATGTTTCCTGATTTTCTTAACGTTTTTAACTGCTGGCCAATTCCCATTTTCATCCTCTTGAAAAAGTATAACATTCAGCGCCTTTTTTTGCAAAGAATTATTCAATTTTTTGAAAATTTTACAAATCGTATTGTAAAGTTTCACAAATATGAAAAACTCTATTGACCGTTAAGGTTTAAAAGATTATAAAGTTCATAAATATGAAAAATTAAAGGTAAACCTTAAATGTTTTTCATAAATATGAATCATAAGGAGATTTACTATGGATTGCGAATTCAAGAGAACAAACGTTCACGGTGGAGCTGCATACGAAGACTTTGCTGGTTATGCACGTATCGCTATTGCAGGACCTTTTGCCTATGTTTCTGGAACTACAGCAGTTACTCCAGAAGGAACAGTTTACGGAGAAGGTGATGCCTACGCACAGGCTAAATACATTTTTGACAAACTTGTAGGTCTTCTTAAACAGAACGGCTACACATGTGAAGAAGTTGTAAAGGTAAACATCTGGACAACTGATGTTTCAAAAAACAACGACATCACAAAAGCATATGCTGAATACTTTAAGGAATTCCGTCCAGCTTGTTCTTGGATTGGAGTTGCTTCTTTGAACAGACCAACTCAGCTTGTTGAAATTGAGATGCAGGCAATCAAAGGCGCAAAGATCGCTACTGCATAAAAAAACGTTGGTTTCTGACAGCTACTACAAAGATGTTCTGCTGTTCGGATAGAACTTCTTGCCTGGGAAACTAAAAACAATGATGTTTATGGTTTCCCAGTTTTTTCAAAGTGAGGTCAAAAGAAATGAGAATTGAAGAACATCCTATTTTAGGAACTTATGAAAAAGGTAGAGAGGTTCACTTTACATTCGATGGAAAAGATTACACCGGTTGTGAAGGTGAATCTATAGCAGCAGCACTCAAGGCGGCTGGTGTAATGATTCATAGATATACATCAAAAAATCACAAGCCAAGAGGAATCTTCTGTGCAATTGGAAGATGCACGGACTGTGTAATGATAGTAAACGGACAGCCAAATGTCCGCACATGTATAACACCTTTGACAGAAGGTATGACTGTTCAGACTCAGTATGGAGTTCAGACAAAGGAACAGTGGGAGGCAGCTCAATGAAAAGACATGAATTAATCGTAATCGGAGCAGGCCCGGCAGGTTTGAGTGCCGCAATTGAAGCTAAAAAGAACGGAATGGACGTAATCGTTTTTGATGAAAACGCTCGTCCAGGTGGTCAGCTTTTTAAGCAGATTCACAAGTTCTTTGGATCAAAGGAACATCACGCTAAGGAACGCGGATTTAAAATCGGTGAAGCTTTGTTAAAGGAAGCAACCGATCTTGGTGTAAGAGTAGAACTGAATGCCACAGTAATGGGCATTTATGAAAATAAAGAAGTAACTGTAAAGATGGACGGAACTGTTCACCACTACAAGGGTGACTACATCATCATTGCTACAGGTGCAGCAGAAAATATGATTCCGTTCAAGGGATGGGACACACCGGGTGTAATCGGTGCAGGAGCTGCTCAGGCAATGATGAACCTTCAGGGAGTTCAGCCGGGAAGCAAGGTGCTTATGGTAGGATCAGGAAACGTTGGTCTTGTTGTAAGCTTCCAGCTTTTGCAGGCAGGATGTGAAGTTGTTGCAGTAATTGATGCAGCTCCTCGTGTAGGTGGTTACGGTGTACATGCTTCAAAGGTGGCACGTACAGGCGTTCCATTCTATTTGTCACATACAGTAATCGAAGCAAAGGGTGGCGACAGGGTTAAGTCTGCAGTCATCGCTGAAGTTGACAACCGCTTCCAGCCAATTCCTGGAACAGAAAAGGAACTTGAAGTAGATACAATCTGTATTGCCGTTGGTCTTACTCCAATGAGTCAGCTGGCAAGCAATGCAACGTGTAAGATGGATCTTATTCCTTCTAAGGGCGGTAATGTTGCCCTCTGTGATGAACACGGAGAAACAACTGTTAAGGGAATCTACTGTGCCGGTGATGTTGCAGGTATTGAAGAAGCTTCTTCTGCCATGATTCAGGGTAAGAATGTTGCAAGCCATATCTGTATGAAGGCAGGCTACATTGACGCTGACCAGTTCAACACAAAGTATCACGGATTCCAGGCAGCTCTTGGTGAACTTCGCCAGGGTATGTTTGCTCCAAAGAACAAGGGACGCAATGACTGGGTAACAACAGATGAAGGGTATCCGATTTCAAAGAATCTTCTTGCAAAGGGATTTGTAACTGATGAAGAAATCAAGGCATTCCCTGCTGCAAATTACGAGAAGGAAGGAATACATCCTGTAATCGAATGTACACAGAACATTCCTTGTAACCCATGTCAGGAAGCATGTAAGTTCGGCTGCATCATGGTCGGATCAAACATCACAAAGATTCCTGCAATCGATGTTTCAAAGAAGTGTGTAGGCTGTGGATTGTGTGTTGCAACCTGTTCCGGTCAGGCAATCTTCCTTGTTCACAAGGATTTTGAACCGGGATATTCAAGCGTTGCATTCCCTTACGAGTTCCTTCCAATGCTTAAGGTTGGAGACAAGGGTAAGGCTTTGAGCCGTGGTGGATCAGTCGTTTGTGATGCAGAAATCATTGATGTAAAGGTGCTTCCTGCAATGGATAAGACAGCTGTAGTGACAATGAAGGTTCCTACAGAATTCGTGGACAGTGCACGCTTCTTTAAGCTTGCATAAAAGCGGAGGAAAGAAAATATGGCAAAGTTAGTTAGAACTGCAAATAAAGAACCTTTTGTTGAAAAGCCTGGTGACGACATGATCATCTGTCGCTGTGAGGAAATTACCCGCGGAGAAATTCGCCGTGCCGTTCACGATGGCATGAGCACAATGAACGAAGTAAAAAGATACCTTCGCTCAGGAATGGGTTTGTGTCAGGGACAGACTTGTCAGCGTCTTGTTCAGGGAATTATTGCAAGTGAGCTTAAGGTTAAGCCAACTGAAGTTGGAATGATTCAGGGACGCGCTCCGGTTCGTCCAGTAGAAATCGGCGTTTTCAGTCAGAACATTACTGACGTAAAGGAGGACTAATATGCTGGAAAAGAGAACTGCAGACGTAATCATCATCGGTGGTGGAATCATGGGCTGTTCAACAGCCTACCGCCTTGCAAAAGAAGGTCTTGATGTTTTAGTCCTTGAAAAGAAAGAAATCGGAAACGGAGGTTCATGCCGCAACGCAGGTGGTGTTCGCCAGTCTGCACGTGATCCAAAGGAACTTCCATTGGCAATGTATGCCGTTGCTAATATTTGGCCAACTTTGAGCGAAGAACTTGGTGTTGATGTTGAATACGTTCAGAAGGGAAACATCCGCCTTGGTCTTACAGAAAAGGATATCGGTATTCTTGAAGCTCATACAGCCAAGAGTACAAAGGTTGGTCTTGATGTAAAGATGATTTCTGGTGATGAAGCACGTGAAATCTGTCCTTACATGTCAAAGGAAATTATTGCTGCAAGCTGGTGTCCAACAGACGGACATGCAAACCCTCTTAAGGCAACACTTGGATATTATCGTAAGGCTCTTGAAATGGGCGTTACCTTCATAACAGGTGTTAGGGTTCTTGCCCTTGAAAAGGTTGCTGGTCGCGTATGCAAGGTTGTAACAGACGATGGCGTATACGAAGCTCCTCAGATTCTTCTCTGTGCAGGTTACGAATCAAGGGCAATTGCCAACACGGTGGGTGTCGATGTTCCTGTTGAACGCCAGTTCAATGAAGTACTTGTTACAGAAGCAATGCCAAAGATGTTCGACATCATGCTGGGTGTAGCCGGTGGAGAATTCTACGGACACCAGAGTGAACACGGTTCATTCGTTCTTGGTGGCAACAGTGGCTTGCAGGCATTTACTTCCAATAATGCGGGAGAGAACTTTGTTACAAACCCTCTTACAGCTCCAAGCATTTCAAGAGGTATCATGAGATACTTCCCTTGCCTTAAGGATGTAAAGGTGGTTCGTACATGGTCTGGCTGGTACGATCAGTGTATCGATGTTCTGCCAGTTATTGATAACGTTAAGGAAGTTCCAGGACTTACAGTTGCATTCGGATTCAGCGGACATGGATTTGGTATTTCCCCAGCTGTTTCCCTTGCAATCAAGGAACTCATGACAGAAGGTAAGTCAAAGACTATTGATATCAGTCAGCTTACATACGACAGATTCAAGACAAAGTCGTAAGGTTTGATTGATAAGGAATGCGTGGTGGCATGATGAACAAGGATTCAGTTTGAACTTAAGTTCTAGCGGAATCAAACAGCGAAAATATTCCGTGAAGAAACATGCTGCCATTAGGACCAATTACAAGACAGGAGAAATTAGTTATGGCATTTCCAAGAGTTGATTTTTTGTATTTGAGCGAACCAGACATGATCAAGGCTGGTGTTCGTGATGTTATCGGTTGTACAGACTGTATGGAAGAAGTTGTAAAGCTTCTTTACAAGGGTGATTACCGCATGGGTGGTGAAAGCGGAAACTCACACGGTTGTATGGTTCAGTTTCCAAAGGAACCTGAGTTTGCAACAATGCCAAAGGATGGTCCTGACCGTCGATTCATGGCCATGCCAGCTTACCTTGGCGGCAAGTTCGATATGGCAGGATGTAAGTGGTACGGTTCAAACGTTGAAAACCGCAATAAGAAGATGCCACGTTCATGCCTCATGCTTACATTGAACGACAAGGATACAGGTACACCGGTTGCACACATGTCTGCAAACCTTATATCGGCATACAGAACAGCAGCAATTCCTGGTGTTGGCGTTAAGCTTCTTGCTAAGAAGGATGCAAAGGTTCTCGGTATCGTAGGACCTGGATATATCAACAACATCACAATTGAAACTTTTGCAGCTCTTCGTCCAACACTTGATACACTCAAGATCAAGGGACGCGGTAAGGAAGCAATCGACCGCTGTATTGAATATGTTAAGAAGAACTGTCCACAGTTCAAGAACTTTATCGTATGTGACACCATCGAAGAATGTGTACGCGATTCAGACATCATGAACTTTGCAGTTTCAACACCAACTGGAGGATCTGAAACATATCCATGGATTGAACGCGAATGGGTAAAGCCAGGTGCATTGATCTGTACAGTAGGTGCATTGAACACAAGCGAAGACTTTATTGCTGATCCAAAGACAAAGCTCGTTGTAGACAATACAAAGATGTATGACACATGGGCAGAAGAATATCCATATCCAACATTTGAAAAGTGGTTCATCTTCGGATCAAAGTTCACAGACATGATCCACGATGGAAAGCTTACAAAGGACAGAATGGAAGACATTGGAGCAATAGCTTCTGGTGTAATTCCTGGACGTCAGAGCGATGACCAGATCATCCTCTACTCAATCGGTGGTATGCCGGTTGAAGACGTTGCATGGGGAAAGACTTGTTACGAAAAGGCCCTCAAGATGGGAATCGGAACAAAGCTTAACCTTTGGGAAGAACCTTACAGCTACTAATTAGCGACCCCTGCTTCTTCTGTTACCTGGAGTTTTAAGCGTTTTTTCAAGTAACGGGAGAAGCATTTTTTTTTACAGCATTAGAGGAATAATTTATGGGACTTGTTAGAGTTGAAATAATAATGAATGAAGTAAAGATGGACCGCCTGATAGAAGCTATCAAGAAGCATAAGATTACTGGTATGACAGTATACAAGGCTATGGGGTGTGGCGTTCAATATGGAACTCCGGAATATGAAGAGGAGAATACTAGCGACATCAATCTCCTTGAAAAGACAGTCATTACACTCATTATGGCAGAAGACAAACTTGATAAGTTTATAGATTATTTAAAAAAACATTTGTATACAGGTCATATTGGAGACGGAAAGATATTTGTATCGGAAATAACTAATGCATTCAGAATCCGTACTGGAGAAGAAGGAATGGATGCTGTTACAGTCCCTAAGTATTAAGGATGGTATTGATTAAAAAATATTGTCAGCGGTGGTTGAGCGTGTCGAAACCACAATGAAAGGGGTCATCTTATGAGTGAAAGAAAACTTGGTCTTCCAAGTGCCATATCAACTGGTGTAGGTTTGATTCTTGCAACCAGTTGTCTTTTAGTAATCGGGCAGGGATCAGGTATCATTGGAAATTCATTCGTGTTTTCAATGGTTATTGCCCTTGCCTTCAACGCCTTTACTGCCTTGTCCGTAAGTGAGCTTGATGCAATGATGCCTCAGCTGACTGGTGGACTTGCACAGTATACTCTTGTCGGCATGGGGCCCTTTGTCTCTGTCCTTACCATGGTCGGCGGATATGTAATCGGAATGACCGTGTTCGGTAGTCTTGAAGGAACAATGTTTGGCCGTACGATGGCAATGCTCTTCCCTCAGCTGAACATTCCAATGCCGTTCTATGGAATTGCCTTGATGGTAATAATAATTGTCCTGAACTGTCGCGGCGTAGACATGTTTGCTAAGGTTCAGAATGTTGTTGCATATTCCCTGATTATTTCCCTGTTCATCATGGGAATAATGGGAACACTTCACATGGGAAAGGGAAACATCATTCCACAGGACCACAGCTTGAATGGAGACATAGGATCCATCATGGGATTGGTGGGAACTGCCTTCTACATGTTTGTAGGCTGTGAGTTTGTTGTCCCGTTAAGTCCCTTTGTAAAGAAACCTGAGTTTACGATTCCAGCCGGAATGATAGGCAGCCTTGTGGTCGTATTCCTTATGCAGCTTTTCTGCGTGTTTGGTTTTACAAACTATGTAAGCTTTGGAGAACTTGCAACAAACGGTTCGCCGCACATGCTTTATGGAATTGCACTGCTGGGAGAATTTGGCCGCATCTGGATGGGTGTTGTATCAATACTTGCAGTAATCAGTACTGCCAATACTGTAATCAATTCCCTTGGTTATCTTTTGAGCGGTATGGGAAGAATCAATCTTGTTCCGGAAGTATTCTCCAAAAAGAACAAGAGGGGAGCTCCTTATGTAAGCATCATTACCATCGGAGTTTCAATGACCATCCTTGTAGTCCTTAGCCTTGTAGCTTCCGACTTGCTCAACTTCTTCCTTAAGGTGGCAAGCGTGTTCTGGATTATCGTATATCTGTTCCTTCACCTTGATGTAATCTTCCTGCGATTCAGAATGCCAAAGGTTCCAAGAAACTTTAAGGTTCCGCTGGGAATATTGATTCCGGTTATTGGAGTAGCTGGCGATGCATACATGATCTGGGGAATTGATAATGATCCTGCCATAAGGGCAAAGGTTTATGTTGCCTGTTTTGTTACCTTCGTAATATTGGGCATCTATTCATACCTGTGGGTCAAATACATCATGAAAAAACCATTGTTCAAGCCGGTGCCAATAAAAGAAGTAATGGCCATGGAAAATGAGATGTACTACCAGTACCACGAAAGATATGCATTGAAAGTTAATTTTGCAGTAAACATAGAAAAAAAAGAAATAAATAGCAAAGAAGGAGGCAGCGCATATGGAAAAGGCATATGATCCTTATGAGAACGTTGTAAGCGTTATGGAAAAGGCGATGAAGGTTGGACATATCAACGAGCATATGTTCGAAATCATCAAGAACCCACAGCGTGAGACAAAGGTTTATCTTCCAGTTGAAATGGATGACGGCTCCGTAAAGGTTTTTGAAGGCTGGCGTGTTCAGCATTCAAACATCCGTGGACCATTCAAGGGTGGTATTCGATATCATCAGAATACAAACCTCAGCGAAGTAAAGGCATTGGCAACATGGATGAGCCTTAAGTGTGCCGTTGCCAACATTCCTTACGGTGGAGCAAAGGGCGGCATTCGTGTTGATCCAAAAACCCTGTCGCCAAGGGAACTTAAGGCCCTTACAAGACGATATACATTTGCAATCGCTCCTGTTGTTGGTTCAGATGTAGATATCCTTGCACCTGACGTAAATACAAACAGCCAGACAATGGCGTGGGTTCTTGATACATACAGCCAGCTTCAGGGAAAGCCATGTCCAGGAGTTGTAACAGGCAAGCCGGTTGAACTTGGCGGTTCACGCGGAAGAAATTCTGCTACAGGTCGTGGTGTTGTAAATGCAACAAAATTTCTTATGGAAGAAGAAGGCCGTAAGCTTGAAGAACTTGAAGTTGTAATTCAGGGTATGGGAAATGTAGGTAGCAATGCTGCACGCATCTTCTACCATCGCGGAGCAAAGGTAATAGCAGTAAGCGACATTTCCGGCGGCGTATACAAGGCAGGAGGATTGAACATTACCGAAATCAGCGAATTCCTTGCAAGCGGAAAATACCTCCTGAAGGATTACAATGTTCCGGGTGTGGATCACATTACAAATGAAGAACTCCTTACAATGGAATGTGACATTCTTGTTCCTGCAGCCTTGGAAGAATCAATCACTGCAGAAATTGCAGAAAAGGTAAAGTGTTCCTATATCGTAGAAGGTGCCAATGGTCCAACTACTGCAGCTGCCGATGAAATCCTTGAGGCAAGGGGAATTCCTGTAATTCCAGATATCTTTGCAAACTCGGGCGGAGTAATCGTTTCTTACTTTGAATGGGTTCAGAACCTCCAGGAACTTACATGGAACCGCGAGCAGGTAAACGAAATGCTTGAAAAGCTTATGAGCCGCAGTTACAAGGAAATCCGCGACATTACGGAAGAATGCAGCTGTTCATGGAGAATGGCCGCATACATATCAGCTCTCCGTAAGCTGATATATGCAGAAGACATTAAGGGAATCTTCCCATAATGGTATAACGACTCACTAAAGAAACCTCTTTGGCCCGCCGGCGTTCGCTGACGGGCATTTTTTTTAACAGCTGTGATTTAAAAATAAAAAAGGCTGTTCTCGAAAGAACAGCCTTCCTTTCTGGCCGAAGTAAAATTACTTAGAGTAGAATTCAACGATAAGCTGTTCGTTGATTTCTACAGGGCATTCTGCGCGCTTTGGCATCATTGTAAGCTTACCAGAGAAAGATTCTTCTGTAACTTCAATGTAGTCCAATGGACGGCGGTTTCCGTTAAGGAAAGATGCCTTGATCTGTTCATTCTTCATTGACTTTTCGCGGAGAGAAATTACCTGTCCAACCTTTACCTGGAGTGAAGGGATGTTTACCTTCTTTCCATCAACACGGATGTGACCGTGAGATACAAGCTGGCGTGCCATGCGGATTGAGTTTGCGAATCCGATGCGGTATACGAGGTTGTCGAGACGTGTTTCCAATCCTACGATGAGGTTTTCACCTGTCTTGCCTTCCTTGCGGGAAGCAATGTCGTAGTAGCGGCGAAGCTGGCGTTCCATGATACCATAGTAAGCCTTTACCTTCTGCTTTTCACAAAGCTGCTTTCCGTATTCAGAAGTCTTCTTTGTCTTCTTGAAAGCTGGATCGTTAGCTCTGTTCATTGCCTTTGGATGTCCACATACGTTAACACCAAGTCTTCTGCATTCCTTGAAACGTGGGTTTCTTCTTGTTGCCATAATATTAACTCCTATTCACCATGGTGATTTTCTCACCAAATATTTTGCCGCGGTGAGGGATATAATAGTTCCCACATTTTATAGAAATTTGCATTTGAATTCAATACAATTTAGCCCATGAATAAAAATATGGTTGCGCAGGCTCTGAAAGTTACCATGCCTGTTTTCTTTGGATACATTTCTATCGGAATTCCTTTTGGCCTTCTTGTAGTCAATGCGGGCTATCCATGGTGGCTTTCACCCCTTATGGGTGTTGCCATGTTTACGGGTGCCGGACAGTTTTTTGCCGTTGCCCTTTTTTCAACGGGGACAGTCCTCTCTGTAATTGTTCTTGCGGAATTTCTTTTGAGCATCCGTCACATTTTCTACGGTCTTTCTCTGATTGACAGGTATAAGAATCATATCCGTCGCCGTCCTTATCTTATGTATTCAATTACTGATGAAACTTTTGCACTAGTAACTACCGTTGATGTTCCAGCTGGAGTCGATGCTGGAAAATTTTACAACCTGGTTTCTTTCCTTGATCAGAGTTATTGGGTAATCGGGTGTACCATCGGTGCTGGAGCTTATAAAATCCTTGAGGCATACAATTTGACCCAGTATCTTGCAGGTGTTGATTTTGCACTTACCGCATTGTTTGTGGTTCTTGCCGTTGAACAGATTATTTCCCGTCATGATGTTCTGGGACCTGTTGTGGGTGTATTGATCTGCGGTTTTACGGTCTGGCTTTTTAAGGCTGGCAGATTCGATTCGTCTGGTATCATCTGGGTGTCGATATGTTTTGGTCTTGCCATGCTTTTCCTTTTACGCGGAAAGTCTTATTACAGAAACAGCCGTGGAGAGAATGGAAATGTCGTGCCGTCCGAAGAAAAAGAGACAGTGTCTAAATCTGGTGCACTTGCAGCCCTGGCATCAATGGTGATTTTTGCGGTTCTTTTCCTGCTTTTCAGCAAACCTCATAATTTGCTTTCCGAAGGAACTTCCAGACTTTCTTTGGCAGCTGCCCTTGTTGCCGTATTTGCCTCTGGTGCTGTTGTCCTTGCGACAAGGGTTCTTCCTTTTGCAGTGTTTGCAAAAAAGAATCCTCCGCTTTTCATCCGCTTTATCGAAAAATATGCACCGCCTCTCATTATGATGGTACTGCTAGTCTATTGTTTCAAGGATGTTGATTATTCTTCCGCAGCTTTGTGCGTGCCTTATTTTGTCTGTGTTGCGACTGCAGGTATCATACATGTCATTTTCCGCAACAGCATGGCAAGCATCATAGGCAGCACCGTCCTCTTCATGCTTCTATCCAGACTCTGGTCATAGCTATTGATTGAACTTGAAAATACTACCAGTCAGTCCAAGTCTGTCAAAATCGCTCCATATGTCGCTACACGTGCAGTTCTCTGCAAGAGCATTTTTATTAAATTCATAGCTGCAGGCAATAATCAAATTTATTGAATATTTTCAGTGATTTTTCTATAATATGCGATTATGACCGCTAATGAATTACGCTCTAAGTACATTGAGTTTTTTAAATCAAAGAATCATGCAGAGATTTCAGGACAGTCTCTTATTCCTGAAAATGATCCATCAGTATTGTTTACAACAGCTGGAATGCACCCTCTCGTTCCTTATTTGCTGGGCGAAAAGCATCCTGCGGGAACACGTCTTACAGACTATCAGAAATGTGTTCGCACTGGTGACATCGACGAAGTAGGGGATCCAAGCCACCTTACATGTTTTGAAATGCTTGGAAACTGGTCCCTTGGTGACTATTTCAAGAAAGAATCAATTGCATTCTCTTATGAATTCCTTACAAGCAAAGACTGGCTTGCATTGGATCCAAAAAAGATTTCTGTAACAGTTTTCGCAGGTGATGAAAATGCACCTCGTGATGAAGAAGCTGCTTCATACTGGAAGGAAGTTGGTATGCCTGAAGACAAGATTGCATATCTTCCTGCATCTGACAACTGGTGGGCAGCAGGTCCAACAGGTCCTTGTGGTCCAGATACAGAAATTTTCTACTGGGTTGGAGAAGGACTTCCACCACAGGGTTCAAACAAGGGAACAGACAGCGCCAACTGGATGGAAATCTGGAACAACGTTTTCATGCAGTTTGAACGCAAGGATGAAAAGACTCTCGTTCCTCTTCCAAAGCAGAATGTAGATACAGGCATGGGGCTTGAAAGAACAAACTGTATTCTTCAGGGAAAGACTTCAGTTTACCTTACAGAAGTATTCCAGCCAATCATCGCTGTTGTTGAAAAGCTTGCAAACTACAAGTACGGAACTGATGAAGCAAAGGACCGCTCGGTTCGTATCATTGCAGACCACAGCCGTTCTTCTGTATTCATTCTCGGTGACCAGAAGGGTGTAAGCCCGTCAAACATTGGAGCAGGTTATGTTCTCCGCCGTCTTATCCGCCGTGCAGTTCGCGAAGGAATGAAGCTTGGTATCGACCAGTCATTCCTTGCAGAAATCGCAGAAGCAGTAATAGCAAACTTCAAGTGCGCATATCCTGAACTTGAACAGAATGCACAGAAGGTAAAGAGCGAACTTACACAGGAAGAAGCAAAGTTCCGTGATGCCCTCAAGAACGGTGAAAAGGAATTCCAGAAGATGATTCCTAACCTCATGAAGAATCCAAAGAAGGAAGTTAGCGGTAAGACAGCATTCAAGCTCTTTGATACTTTTGGATTTCCACTTGAGCTTACAATGGAACTCGCAGCTGAAAACGGATTTACAGTTGATACAGAAGGCTTTAAGGAAGCAGAACGCAAGCACAAGGAAGCTTCTAAAGATCCTAATCTTAAGGCTGGTGGTGGTCTAGCAGAACAGTCTGACGTTACTACAAAGTACCATACAGCAACACATCTTCTTCAGCAGGCTTTGGTTAACGTTCTTGGCAGTCAGGTTGCTCAGAAAGGTTCTAACATTACAAATGAGCGCATGAGATTCGACTTTACTTTCGAACGTCCAATGACAAAGGAAGAAATCCAGCAGGTTCAGGACATCGTTAATGAACAGATTAAGGCAGACCTTCCAGTTACAATGGAAATCATGCCTCTTGATAAGGCTAAGGAAGAAGGTGCCCGCGCATTGTTCACAAACAAGTACGGTGAAGATGTAAAGGTTTATACAATCGGAACAAAAGACAAGTGGTTCAGCAAGGAAGTTTGCGGTGGTCCACATGTTCAGCATACAGCACAGATCGGTGACTTCAAGATTGAAAAGGAACAGTCATCTTCTGCAGGTGTACGCCGTATCCGCGCAACAATCAGTGGTGGACTTCCACTGGATAAGTAAAAAATAAAAGTTCAATTGGCATGTAACCTTTCTTAAGGTTGCATGTTGTAAAACTAAGAGGTTATTATGAAAAAGATCATTGCAACATTACTGGCATCTATGGTTGCTTGTGCTGCAGTTTTTGCACAGAGCGACATGACTCCACTTGCTGTAGTCAAGCACAATAAATCAGAAACAATTACGCTCAAGCAGCTTAAGACAAGAGTTGCTTTCGTTCAGAAGCAGTACGGAATGGATTCTTTCCCTGTTGAACAGAAGCAGACACTTCTTGAAAACATGATCAACGAAAAGCTCCTTTGTCAGGCAGCAGCAAAAGACGGCGTTGCCATTTCTGACAGCCAGGTTGACAATGCTTTCCTTGCAACTTTCAGCCAGCAGGTTGGAAGACAGCTTACAGAAGCAGAAGTTGAAAACATCATCAAGGAAACAAGCGGTAAGACTCTTGATGAATACATCAAGGAAATGAGCGGAATGTCCCTTTCTGATTACAAGGCATATCTTAAGAGCCAGCTCCTCATTCAGAATTATGTATCTCAGAAAAAACAGGAAGAAATCCGTGCCGTTGCAGCAACAGACGAAGAAATCCGCAATGCTTATGAAATGAACAAGTCAAGTTTCAGATGGGACGAAATGATGAAGCTTTTCCTCGTTATGGTTCCAAAGGGAAGTAACGACATGGCTGCAAAAGCCCTCTGTGAAGACATGAGAAACCAGTACATCAAGGATTCAAAAAAGTCTACAGCTTTTGTAAATGCACCTGAAAACGGAAAGAGCTATCAGGCTGGTGAGCTTCTCATTGCAAAGACTTCTCAGCAGGCTCAGGCTTTGAGATGGTCGGAAGACAAGCTTCGTGAACTTTTCTCTCGCAAGGAAGCATATATCAGCGAATCAACAGAGACTACATCAGACTTCCAGTTCTATGTTGTCCTCAAAAAATATGATGCAAAACTCCTTTCCCTCAGCGATGTAGTTCAGCCTGAAACAACAGTAACTGTATATGACTATATTAAGGGAAATCTTTCACAGCAGAAGCAGATGCAGTATTTTACAACAGCTGCACAGGATCTTGCAAAGGAACTTAATACAGATGCAAACGTTGACCGCAAGAAGAAGGGCGACGCTTTGACAAAGCTTCTTAACTGGTAAGGGGAGAAATAAGTGTCTCGTAGAAACGCTCGCATTCTTGCAGTTCAGGCAATGTATTCATACGATGTAGGGAAGATGCCCTTGGAAGAACTTCTGAAACTTGAATGGATTCAGAATGGCTCTGATAGCGGTATTGTTCCTGATGAACTCAAGGAAGAACTTACAGAAACAAACGAATCTGATAGCAAGGCTGAGGAGTATGATTTTGCTCGTCTCCTTATTGCCGGAACCATCAATCATATTGATGAGATTGATTCTAAAATCAAGGGTCATCTTTCAGGAAAGTGGGATTTCAACAGGTTGAACAAGGTGACTCTTGCTGTTCTCCGCATCAGTGTGTTTGCAATCCTCTATCAGAAGGATCTTAATCCTACAATTGTAATTGATGAAGCAATCGGAATTTCAAAGGACTTTGGAACAGACGATTCATTTAAATTCATCAATGCAATTCTTGATACAATCCGCAAGGAAGAAGAAAAAGCGTGAGATTGAAATGCCTCTGCATAGTGATTTTTTCGTCTCTATTAGCTTTGTGCATTTCTTCATGCTCAACACATTCTGAAGGTTCGTCCTTCACATCCCGTCTTGATTCCATCGATGTCTTTATTTCACAAGGTTCAACCGACAGTGCAATAAAGGCATTGAAGAAACTTGAAAAAAAAGCCTACAGTTCCTATGACCGCCTTGGCATTTACAAGCGCTATACACTCCTTGGAGAAAAGAAACGCGCTGAAAAAGTTCTGGTCAAGGGACTTAAAAAATTACCGGACAATCCTGAACTTTCTGCAGTTTATGTAAATTTCCTCCTTCGGGAAGATAGACTCGATGAAGCTTTTAAAATCAGCAGATGCCTTGAAAAATCAGAATATGTTTCAATGTATTCTGAATGTGTTTTGAGAAAAGCACTTCTTTCAATTGACGAGAAGGGTCAGGTAGTAGATGATGCCTTCAGTCTTAACAGAAAAAAATCCCGTAAAGCTTTGAAGGCTGCAGAGCTTTTGCCAGCCTTGACCGGCCAGCAAATCAAGGAAGTTTTCTGCAACGACAAATTCATTCCCATATATGCAGGTGCATATAAAGGTTCCGGCAACAATAAATGGCTTTATAATGCGGCCTCCGTGCTCATGAAAAAAGGCGATTATTTGGCTGCATCAGAACTTTATCCACAGCGAATTACAAACTACAGGGACAGCCTGTTCTGGGGAAATGTTTTCTTTGATGCAGGCCTTTATGCTCAGAGCCTTGCTTCCCTTGAGGCCAGTGAAAAACTTGCGGCCTTAGACGGTACCGGTGACTATTCCGAAAGCCTTTATGCAGAAATACTCACCCTTGAAGCCGACTGCTGCTATGTGGAAGGGGAAGAAGACCGCAGTGAAGAAATCAGGGTAAAGCTTGCAGGTATGAATAATGAAAAATACCTTACGCCTATTCTTTGCATGAATGGAGCCATGTATTCAAGGCGCCACAATAATGTCTTGGAAGAATACGGACGCCTGAACTATATGACGGAAAGGTTTCCTGAATTCATTCCAGGTATAGCTGGAAAAGGTCAGGTTGCAATAGATCAACTTTATTGGCCAAAGGAAGACGAACTTTCCAAAAAACTTAGGGCTGCAGGAATTAAAACCATGAAAATGGAAGCTCATGATGAAATTCCTGTCGTAAAGGTTGATGATGTTTACAGCCATATAGATTCCCTTGAAGAAAAAGGAAAGGCTCCGGCCCTAATGGTGCTCAGGGATATTCTTGACTGCGAATACAGGAAAACTCACGGGCAGCAAAAATCAGTGTCTGACATTTGGGTTCTTCTTGAAAGCAGTGAAGATGAAAAAGGATACCCATCTGAAATAGCAAGGTATTGTACTGCCTATTTGATTGAGCAGAGAATGGTTAAGGAAGCCGAAGGAGTTTTTGACGGCTACATTACCAGAAAATATGACTTCAGTATTTATGAAAACCCTGAAGAACTTGAACTTTGGGAATGCGAACTTGCAGCATGGTTTGCTTGCAAGAATGCTGACTTTGCCCACGGTGCAGTTCTGTATAAGTTTATTGCCGATAGGTATGGACAAAGACTTCCAGCCCTTAATACATCATCAGGAAATAGAAGCGTAACAAATTCCCTTGTAAACCTTGCCGTGGTTTATGCAAGTATTGATAACTTGAATGAAGCCCTCAACATTCTGAGTCTTGCAAGTTCAAGGACAGACAGTGCAAAGGAAAAGGCAGAGATTCTCTATAGAATTGCAGAAATCAACTGGAACCTTGGAGACTCCAGAAGTGCTTCCAGATCCCTTAAATATGCCCTTACTCTGGATAATTCTCATAATCGTTCCCGCCTTTTGCAGAAAAAAATCAAGATGGCAAAATAATTTGCCCTGAAATTTGACTTTACTTTAAAAAGTTTGTAGATTTATCTGTATACAAAAGCAGATAATTTGGAGGAAATAAATGACAATCAAACCTTTGGCAGACAGAGTTCTCGTAAAGCAGGCCGCTGCAGAAACAAAGACAGCAGGTGGACTTATCATTCCTGAAACAGCTCAGGAAAAAACACAGCAGGCAGAAGTTGTTGCCGTTGGTCCTGGAACAGAAAAGGAAAAGATCACAGTAAAGCCTGGCGACAAGATTCTTTACGACAAGTATGCAGGTACAACAATCAAGATGGATGGGGAAGACTACCTTATCCTTAAGAACTGCGACATTATTGCTATCGTAGAATAGACTTAAACATAGAGTGGGTCATTTTGACTCGTTTTTAGGTGCTGAAAAGGTTACCGTGTCATTTTGATGCGGTAACCTTTTTATTTTTGTAGCAAACAGTTTTTTTTGACCTTATAAGCACTAATAAGCCCTTCATTTTAATCATCGAAAATATTTTTATTCAAAAATTCTACCGAATTGGATATCTTGGCATGATATATGCTAATAATAAAGTGACGAATGTCATTCAATTTTCAGGAGGAAGATTATGAAAAAGAGTTCTGTTTGTTACGATGATGTTGTAAAGATGCATCTTAATGAAGTTAAGAGATATCCTCTTTTGACTCCCGAACAGGAAACGGAGGCTGCAAAAAAAGCCCTTAAGGGGGACAAGAAAGCCCGCGACCTAATTCTTACTTCTAACATGAGATTTGTCATAAAGGTTGCCGCTCAGTATCGTAATCGTGGCCTTGATTTTGAAGACCTTATCAGTGAAGGTTACATTGGTCTTATGAAGGCCCTTGAACATTTTGATGTTTCAAAAGGTTTCCATTTTATTTCTTATGCCGTATGGTGGATCCGTCAGAGCATACTTAAAGCAATCCTTGATACAGGCCGTGCAATCCGTCTTCCTGTAAACAAGGAACAGGAATTGAGCCAGATCAAAAAGGCTGTAAATGAAGTTAATCCTCTTGGACAAAAGTCAGAGGCTGAGGAACTGGATGAAGTTGCTTCAATGCTTGGCATGACTCAGTATCATGTTCGCGAAATGCTTGAGATTTCCCGCGACATGAAAAGACTGGACAGAACTTTGACAGATGATTCTGAGACAACTCTTCTCGATACAATTGAATCCGAATTCATTTCACCGGAGGAAAGTGCTATCAATCAGTCATTGACAGACGACATCAATGCTGCCCTTGATACAATGGACAAAAAATCAGCCACAGTACTTGCAATGCGCTATGGCCTCAATGGCTATGGAGAGAGGACACTTAAGGAAGTAGGTGAAAAACTGAATCTTTCCCGTGAAAGGGTTCGTCAGATTGAAAAGAAGGCTGTAGATAGCCTTAAGGATTATACCGCTAAGAACAAATCTCTCCGTGATTACGTAGTTGCATAAAGGCATCGTATCTTGCTTCCTTCAGGATTTCCTTGTCGCGGGCAAGATCAGCAATTGAAAGCGTAAGGTAACCAGATTGTGAGGTTCCGGAAATTTCTCCGGGACCTCTTAGTTTTAAATCCTCTTCTGCAATATAGAATCCGTCGGTGCTTTCATGAAGGGCCTTTAGCCTTGCTTTCCCAACATCCGTAATGTTCTTTCCGTAGATAAGGAAGCAAAACGACTGAAGACTTGAGCGTCCTACACGACCTCTCAGCTGGTGAAGTTCAGCAAGACCAAATCTGTCTGCATGTTCTATTACCATACAGGTTGCATTGCCAACATCAACGCCAACCTCTACGACCGTTGTAGCGATGAGAATCTTTATTTTACCTTGGCTGAAATCTTCAAGGATTTTTTTCTGGTCGTCTTCTGAAACTTTTCCGTGTATGAGGGCACAGCTTACGCCCGGATAAACTTCCCTTGAAAGAAAGTCAAACATTTCTTCTGCTGCCTTAAGGGAACGGTCGTTGTCCGTTTCTTCCGTATCATCTCCGATTCTTGGATATACAAAGTAAGCCTGATGTCCGGTATTCAGTTCCTTGCGTACTGCTTCATAAACATTTCTTTCGTTTCCCATGACCGTAAGCAAAGTCCTTACCGGTTTTCTTCCTTCCGGCATTGTCTTTATTATGCTTACATCAAGGTCACCAAAGGCGGTGAGGGCTAGGGTCTGGGGAATAGGGGTGGCACTCATCATGAGAACGTCCGGCGTGTGAGCCGTTGCTCCGAATGTGACCCTTCCCTTGTCTATGATGCTTTCCCTTTGTGCAACACCAAACCTGTGCTGTTCGTCGATTATGGCAAGTTGCAGTTTCTTGTAGGAAACGTTGCGGCTAAAAAGTGCATGGGTTCCGATTACAAGATCAATGTTTCCGTCGCGTAATGCATTTACAAGATTTTCCCTTCCGGCACTTTTTAAATTGCCGGTAAGAAATGCGGCTCTAACATTTACAGGTTCAAGAAGTTTTGCAGCGTTTTCTGCATGCTGGCGAGCAAGAAGTTCTGTAGGTGCAAGGAGGGCACATTGTCCGCCATAGTCAATTGTCCTCAGACAGGCAAAGAATGAAACCAGTGTCTTTCCGGAACCTACGTCTCCCTGAAGAAGACGCTGCATGTTGAAAGGCGGTCGCTGGTTTTTGTCCGTAGACTGTTGGAGGCTTCCGTTAAGCATGGTGTTGAATTCATCCTGGCTTCGGTCAATGTCGGCATTGATGTCCATGATTGCTTTCATCTGGTCATTTGTCAGCCTGAAGGAAAGCCTTTCGACAAGCTGCTTTTGTCTTGGTGAAAGGGTCTTGAGAAATTCTTCGTATGTAGTTTCCTTTGTTTCTTCAACCTGTTGGTCTGCAGGAAGAGCTCCGCGGTGCCTGTAGGCGCGCAAAGCCATCTTGTATTCGAACTGATAGAGTTCCTCGTAGATGAGGGTGCGTTTTGCTTCTGCCACCTGTTCTAGATTTTCCGGCATGTGAATCTGAACCAAGGCTTGATGCTTTGAAAGAAGCTTCCTTTCTTTCATGATGTCTGGCGGAAGTTCGTCTGAAACTGCCTTTCCATAGGCTTTGATGGCAGCTGCTACTGTCTTTCTATAATTCTTTTGGTTCAGTCCTTCTGTAAGCGGATAGACCGGATTGAGTCCGCTGTCTGGAATCTGAGACGAAAGATAATCTATAAGGTCCCCGCTGTAGGCAAGGCGGTTTGCTTCAAAGGTTGTGGACTGAAGTTCATTGTATTTGATTTCAAATCGGCCTGTAACGGCAATGATGCTTCCAACAGGAAGGGATTTTTCCAAAAAACTTCTGTTGAAGGCAATGAGAGATGCATTTGCAGTTCCATCTGTGATTTCGATTTTAAGGGTTTTCATTTTCCCGTAACCAAACCAGTTGTGCGCAGTTACTTTGCAAATGGTATGAACTTTGGGATATTGGGAAAATTCTGCGAGGTTTACTTTTTTTGTCCTGTCATCGTAGTCGCGAGGGTAAACGGAAAGCAGATCTGCAACGGTAAAAATGTTGAGCCTTGCAAACTGCTTTGCTGTAGCAGGTCCAACTCCAGGCAGAGATTCTACTGTTCCGGTCAACTCGCTTAAAAACATTGCTTATATAGGGAGATTTGCAAGAATTCCGATGACAAGTCCAGATAGAATGTTCAGGACGAAATTTGCGGCTATAAGCGAAATGATTGCTATGATGAGAGCTGATTTGTAGGTAAGGGTTCTCCCAAGAGTAAAGGTTCTTGCAATTCTGTAAACGAGCGGTGAAATGGAAGAGTCCAGCTGGTTTAGCATGAAGCTGCTTGAGTTGTAGCTGTTCCTGCTGAAGAGTATTACCAGAAGTCGTACTATGAATATGATGATTACAAAAACAAAGAGTGAAGAAATGATGGAGAAAATTACCTGAACGGCCATGGCAAGAATCATTCCTATGGAAATTGTTCCTCCGTTGGACATCATCTTGAATAGAGAAGAAACTGCTCCAAGAAGGCACAGTCCCAATGCAGGTGAAAAGTCAAAGCTCCCCATCCTGAGCCATTTAATTCCCCTGAATCTATTCGTGTACGGATCACAGATGGCTGCAAGAAACTGTGCTGCCTTTGAGTAAGACATTTCAGGAACCCAAGTAAGGATGATCCTGAAAAAACAGAGGAAAGAATAAACGGACAAAGCTGTTGCGATGATTCCAAAAATTGCGTTCATAATTTAAATATACTCAAAATGTTTTGATAAAACAAGTTTAACAAGACCAGTTATGTCAATTGGTCCAGACATCAACTACCTTAGGAACTTCCTTGAGCTGCTCTATGAATTCATCGCTGTGGGAAACATTGAGCTGCCCGTTTGCCTTCACTATATAGTTTCTTCCGTTAATGTTGTCCAGGTGGAAGTAGACGATACAGCTGCCGTGTCCCTGTTCACCAAAAATAATATCCTTGAGCTGAGATATTTCCTTTACCTTGTCAAAGCCAGGTTCCAGCTGAATGTGCACTTCAGAGATGGAGCGCTGCTGAAGACTGTTGATGTCTTCAATTGAATTGACGATAAGGCTAGGAGTCTCTCTCGGCTGTTCCGGTGTTCCCATGTCTACTGTTCCACGGAAAGCGTAAACCCCTTCGTTCTGGATTGTGTCCCTTAATTGAGCCCATGTTTTTGGGAAGAAAGTAACGTCTATGGATCCATTCATATCGTCCAGTTTTGCAAAGGCCATGGGGTCGCCTTTTTTTGTCATGATTGTTCGGATTCCGTTTATCATGCCTATGGCCGTGTAGGTTGAACTTGTGTTCTTTACCCATCTGCGTTCACCGCTTGCTGCCTGTGCGGCTTTTTCTGCCAGGGCGATTTTTCCGCAGCGAAGGATGTTCTGGCTGTTTACGGAAGAACATTTTTCAATGACGCTTCTCCAGTCGTCCAAAGGATGTCCTGAAACAAAGCATCCGATGAGTTCCTTTTCCATGTTAAGTAAAGCCATCTTTGGCATTTCTTCAACCTGTTCGAACCTGAAGTCTGCAAATTCCTTCATGCCTGCATCTTCAAAAAGACTTACCTGTCCAAAGGATGCTTCCGCAAGAATTTTTTCTTCGTAGGCAATGGCGGCTTCATAGTTCTTGAGGAGGGTTGCACGATTCTGATCCAGGTGATCAAAACCGCCTGTCTGAATGAGGACTTCTATTGCTTTTTTGTTTACAAGCTGCTTTGGAGCCCTTTTTTCTCCCGTTTCTTCATCTGTTCCCGAGTCGCGAAGTTTGAGACATCGTTCAAGGAAATTCATGAATGAAGTGAAAGGACCGTTGTCTTTTCTTTCCTTTACGATGGCTGCTGCTGCACCAGTTCCCATTCCCTTGATTCCACGGAGTCCAAAGACGATTCTTCCGTCAACAACGTCAAAGTTTATGTCGGAACGGTTTACGTCCGGGGCATCTACAGGGACTCCCATTTTTCTTGCTTCTTCTATATAGAAAGGAAGACCGTCAGTCGTTGTGATTTCATTTGTAAGGTTGGCTGCCATGAACTCTGCAGGGTAGTGGCACTTGAGCCATCCAGTTCGGTATGCAAGGACAGTGTATGCCGCTGCGTGAGATTTGTTGAATCCGTATCCTGCGAATGGAACCATGATTTCAAAAATATCTTCCGCATGTTCCGTAGTGAAGCCTTCCTTGAGGGCACCTTCTACGAATTCCTTTTTCTTACCCATCAATACTTCAGGTTTTTTCTTACCCATGGCACGGCGAAGCATGTCGGCACCACCAAGGGAGAATCCGGCGATTTTTTGAGAAACCTGCATGACCTGTTCCTGATAAACCATGATACCGTATGTTTCTTTGAGGATGCCTTCGAGACATGGATCAGGATAGTTGATTTTTGCCGGGTCCTTCTTTCCTTCAACGAAGTTCGGGATGTAGGACATAGGTCCAGGTCGGTAAAGGGCGTTCATGGCAACAAGGTCGTCAAGACAGTTTGGCTGAAGGGCTTTCATCCATTTCTGCATTCCAGGAGATTCAAACTGGAAGATGGCGACGGTTTCTCCGCGGGCAAACATTTCGAAAGTTTCCTTGTCGTCATCAGGAATTTCTCTTGTATTGATTGGCTTTGAACCTTCCGGAAGATGGCTGTTGATGATGTCTTCCGTATAGCGGATGAGGGAAAGGGTCTTTAAACCAAGGTAGTCGAATTTAACGAGGCCGCAAGGCTCGATTATGTCCATGGTGTACTGAACGGCTGTCTTCATTTTTCCGTCGGCATCGGTGATGGCAAAAACAGGTGCCCAGTCTGGAAGGGCTGTAAGACCGATAACCATACCTGAAGCATGAAGTCCCGTGTTTCTTATACAGCCTTCTAGTTTTTTTGCAAGTTCAAAGAGTTTTGTAAATCTTGGATCATCCTTGTACGGAATGAGTTGTCCGCCATCAGGCATTTTTTCAGTAGGTTCGTTGAAGCAGTCCTTGAGTTTTGCTTTAGGGCTGTCAGGAACGCACTTCTTGAGCATGTTTACTTCAGAAAGCGGAATGTCAAGAATTCGACCAACATCGGCAAGAACGTTTTTTGGTTTAAGCGTACCGAAAGTAACTATATGGCCTACCTGACTGTCTCCGTAAAGGTCGCGGGTATGCTGAATGATTTCCTGTCTAAAGTCGAAATCCATGTCGATATCAAAGTCCGGCATGGAAACGCGTTCTGGATTAAGAAATCGTTCGAAAATAAGCTTGAAGCGGAATGGGTCAATGTCCGTGATGCCCATGGAGTATGCAACCAGTGAACCTGCACCAGAACCACGACCAGGTCCGATTGGAATATAGTGCTTTGGCTTGTCGTGAATGTTGTCGTAAAGGGATTTTGACCAGTTGATGAATTCCCAGACGATGAGGAAGTATCCTGAAAATCCCATGCCGAAAATGATGCCGAGTTCGTATTCGCACCTCATGCGGATTTCTTTTGTGATTTCAGGATAGCGCTTTCGAAGACCTTCCTCGACAATGTGGCGCATGTAGTCGTCCTGGTTCTGAGTATAATCCTCGTGTTTCTGGAATTCCTTTGGAAGCTCAAAGCGTGGAAGAGTTCCCTTTAGTTCTGGAGTTGAATACTGATGGATCGTAAGGTCGCACATGGAAGCAATCTTCATTGTGTTTTCCATGGCTTCCTTTATTACGCCCTCGTCTACGCCCTGAATGCCGTTGAGAACTTTCTTCATTTCGGATTCAGATTTGAGGTACCATTCAGGCCCTCCCATTGGAGGTGTGTCCTTCAGAAGTTTTTTGTGTCCGATGGCAACAAGGGCGTTTTGTGCTTCTGCATCTTCCTTGTTTGTGTAGTGGACGTCGTTTGTAAGTACAAGTCCGATTCCAAGGTCTCGGGCAAGTTTTATGAGCTTTGGGGCAACTTCAATCTGGTCTGCAAGACCGTGGTTCTGTATTTCAATGTAATAGTTGTCCTTTCCAAAAAGGTCGCGGTATTTTGTCGCTACGGCATATGCTTCTTCATCAAGGCCGTTAATCAAAAGCTGTGGAATTTCTCCCTGAATGCAGGCTGAACAGCAAATGAGTCCTTCGTGGTATTTTTCAAGCAGCTCAAAGTCGATGCGGGGCTTAAAGTACATTCCTTCTGTGAAAGCAATGGAAGAAAGCCAGCTCATGTTCTTGTATCCGGTCTGGTTCTTGCAGAGGAGTATTAAATGGAAGTATTTTCCGTGCTTTCCGTTTCTTCCGTATGGAATCAGGTTCTGTTCCTTGTGGCTTCCGTAGGCAACATAGAATTCCTCACCTACGATTGGATTTATTCCGTTTACATGGCAGAGTTTTTCAAAGTTGAGTGCACCGAACATATTGCCGTGGTCTGTAAGTGCCAGGGCGCTCATGTTCATTGATTTAGCCTTTGCTACAAGCTCATCTATTTTTGAACATCCATCAAGAAGTGAATAGTCTGAGTGTACGTGGAGATGGACGAAATTGCTTGGTGGTGTTCCCTCTGGAGCGGGATCGAATACGTGATAGTCTGCCATGACTACAATATAGAATGTTTTTTAAAATTGTGCTATTCTTAATTAAAATAATTAAACAGAGGTTTTTTTTATGGTATCTCTTATTGTTGGCGTAGTTCTTATGGGTTTCTGTGCTTTTGCCTGTCTTCCATGCGGTCTCGGTTGGGGTGGTGATGTAATCAACTTCCTCAAGGGATTCGTACCATCTTTTGCAGCATTCTGCGGTCTTATTTCAGTTTTCATCGGATTTGCAGATATCAAGGATAAGAAGGAAGCTAAGAAAGAAGAACTTGCAGCAAAGAAAGCTGAAGAAAATAAATAATTCCAATCTTATCTGAATTCCCTTAAATTCAATTGACGCAAAATGCGGTTTTGTGGTATATTTTCGTACCCCGTAAAATAATGGCAACCGCTCATTGCCAAATGTTCAAAGCTAGATGCAAAGTGGAGAACGAAACTTTTATTTGAAGGTAAATTAAATGAAAACTATTTTTGCAAAGAATGCTGAAGTAAAGAATGACTGGTATGTCATCGATGCAGCAGGAAAGACACTTGGTCGTGTAGCAGCAGTAGCAGCTTCTGTTCTTCGTGGAAAGAACAAGCCATCTTACACACCTAACTCAATCTGTGGTGATTTCGTTATCATCATCAACGCAGACAAGATTCAGGTAACTGGTAACAAGCCAGACGGAATGCTCTATCGCCACCACACAGGTTTCGTTCGTGGTCTCCGCACATTCACTTTCAATGAACTTCTTGCAAAGCACCCAACAGACCCTCTCAAGAGAACAATCTGGGGAATGCTTCCACACAATCGTCTTGGTCGCCAGATCATCGGTAACTTGAAGGTTTACGCAGGTGCTGAACATCCACATGCAGCACAGAACCCACAGCCACTTGAAGTGTAATAGGAGTCTATCATGGTAAAGAATCTTGCAATTGGAACAGGAAGAAGAAAGACAGCTGTTGCCCGCGTTTTCTTGCGCGATGGCTCAGGAAAGATTGTTGTTAACGGAAAGGATGTAAAGGAATATTTCTGCCTTGAATCACAGGTTCGCCTTCTCAGCCAGCCACTTCTCGTAACATCAAACGCAAATAAATTTGATATCCTCATCAATGTATTTGGTGGTGGAACTAACGGACAGGCAGCTGCTTGTCTCCACGGAATTGCTCGTGCACTTACACAGGTTGATCCTAATGCACATGCAGCACTCAAGGCTAACGGATACCTTACTCGCGATTCTCGTATGGTAGAACGCAAGAAGTACGGTCAGCGTGGTGCTCGCCGCAGATTCCAGTTCTCAAAGCGCTAAACTTATACTTACATATACAGTTTCGAATGCTTATTCGAGAGATGGTGCAGACTTTGCAGGGTGTATACGAAATTACACCGGGTGCAGGGTCTGCATTTTTTTTGCGCAGGGAATATTTGTCTCTTGTTGATCCTGAAAGGATATGTGCTGGTGCGGAATTCAATGATGAGGAAACTTCCGACATTTTGAATGCTGCCCTCATCTACAGTGCAGAATATGCTGCCATGACCTATCTTGCCCGTGCTGAGCATTGCAGGGCAGCCCTTACACAAAAGCTTCTTAAAAAAAACATTGATAGAAAGGCTATAGAACCTGCCTTGGATTATCTTGAAAGCGTTCGCTATCTTGATGACGAGCGGTTTGCCGGTGCCTGGCTTAGGACCCGTTCCATTGATCATGCCGAAGGAAGAATCCGCCTGGCTGCTGAACTTGCGGGGCGAGGCGTAAACAGAAATGCCGCAAAAAAAGCCCTTGATGAATTCTTTTCAGATCACGATGAAATGGAAATATGCCGCAGGGCATACAGAAAAACAGTTGCTGTAAAAAATGATCCGGACAAAATAAAATCTTCCCTTCTTCAAAAAGGCTTCACCCTAAAATTAATTGATGCAGTTTTTAAAGAAAATATGTAACCTTTTCGTGTAAAAATTATTTAAAACTTATAGAAAATTTTTAAAAAATGGTTATTATCTAGTGTTATGAGCAAAAAAAGTGAAGAGAAATCAGTCGTCTATTCTGCCTTGGAGGTAGCCCGTCTCTGTGGTGTTGTTAACCAGACTTCCATCAACTGGATTAAAAATGGTCACCTGAAAGCATTCAAGACTCCTGGCGGTCAGTTCCGTGTATATCCTGATGATCTTGTGGATTTCATGAGGCTTAGGGATATGCGTGTTCCGGAAGAACTTCTTGCTCAATGTACTCAAAAAACAGATGAAAATAGAAAAATAAAGATTCTCTTTGTTGATGATGATGAAAGCTTCAATAATGTAAGCGTTTCCCTTATTCAGAAAAGTTTGCCCGATGCAGAAATATACCAGGCATTTGACGGTTTTGAAGCTGGATCAATGGCTGTTACCAAAATGCCTGACTGCCTTATACTTGACCTTAGTCTTCCTGGGGTGGACGGTATAAAAATTTGCAGGACAATAAATACAAGCGATGCCCTTGGAAAACCTGAAATCATTATCGTTACTGCAATGGAAGATGAAGAAACTGAAAAAACTTGCCGTGACCTTGGCGTGAAATATTATTTCCGAAAGCCTGTGTTCATTCCTGAACTGGTCACGGCTGTAAAAGAATTGATGGGAGTGGAACAGTAACTGTCTATCAGTTTAGTATGTCGCAGTAATAGGCTGGAAACTCTATCTTGTTTTCGAGCTTGTCTTCAACTGCCTTTGGGAGCAATGTGCTTCCAAGGGAACTTCTACTGATCTGCTTTGCGGCTCCCATGAACATATTGTAAAGATTTTCCGGCTTTGAGTAGCTGTAGTCGATGATTTCGTAGTCGGCAAAATCAAATTCCTTGCGTTTCATTGCATCTTCAAGGTCTTCCATGGAACCGATGCTGTCTATGAGCTTGTTTTCCATGGATTGCTTTGCGGTATAGATTCTTCCGTCTGCAAGTTCAGTTACTTCTTCCTTTGTCATTCCGCGACCGGTACTTACGATTCCAACAAACTGGTCGTAGCCTTCGTCGCAAATGGACTGCATTATTTCTTCCTGCTCCTTTGTGAGCGGTTCGCTTAAAGCTCCCATGATTTTATTGCGGCCAGAATGAATTGTCTTCATCTTGATGCCGTGCTTTTTCATCAGCTCTGAAATATCAACAAACTGTCCGCAGATTACGCCGATGGAACCGACCAAGGAATTTCTGTTTGCCATTATGTAGTCTGAAGAGCATGCTATGTAATATCCTCCGCTTGCACAAAGACTTTTACAGTATGCGTATACAGGTCGTTTTGTAGATTTTTTGTAGTCGAGAAGAGCAAGGTAAGTTTCGTCTGATTCGTAAACGCCTCCTCCAGGAGATGTAATGCTAAGGATGATTCCCTTGTTGTTGCTGTCTTCCTTAAGTTCCCTGATGGTGTCCATTATCCAGTGCTGGTTGTAGGTTTCTCCGGCTTCAGTTATTACGCCCTTAACTTCTATGCGGGCAATGTAGTTCCCCTTTGGCGTTTTTGGCTTTCCGTTTCTGTTGAGGGCCTTCAATAAGCTGCCCTGTTTTTTTTCTGTGGATTTGAATTCAGCTTTAGGTTTTGCTGCTGTCGAAGAACTGCTTTTCCTTGCAAGTGAAGATATTCCCGAGCAAAGGGCTATGGCGATGATTGCTGCAAAAACTGCTTTACCTTTATTGATCTTCTTAAGTTTCATTTCTATGTCTCCTACTTTTCAAAATCCGCAGGTGTGAGAACGCCTGTTCTGATTGCTTCCTGCTTCAGGTAGTAGTATGCATTTGTAAGGGTCATGTTCATGTAGGGAATGATCCATACAAAAAGAATTCCACAGGAGATGATTCCAAGTAAATGCCATCCGATGAAAGATACCATCAGTACAAAGAGATCAGCCTTGTGGCCCTTTGTTATGATTTTGCTTATGTTCATTGCCTTGATGACTCCGATCTTAGGATTGTCTGAAAGGATGAAGAATATCTGTGAGTAGGCGAATGCCTTTATGAAAGCAGGGATGATGAATAGCATGGACCAGAGGAGAAGCCATAGTGTCACCCAAAGCATTCCTAAAAATCCGCGGAGGAAATCTGAAAATCCGTTGATGAAGTCAGAAAAAGTCACAGCATCCCTTGAAAGAAACAGGAGTATGAAGATGTTTGTGAAGGCAATGGTTGAAGATCCGTAGATGAAAATAGAGAGGATTTCTCCAAGTTTTCCGTTGGTCATGAAACTGCTTTCGCCTATGATCACAAATATTGCAATCAGGATGAGTGTTGCGATGCATGGAACTGTCCATCTTCCTTTAAGCTGTTCCAATGCCGATTTTTTGAATGACCTTGAATCAAACATGCTATTTGTCTCCTTTGTAATATTCCTTCAGTAACTGGGAATAGTATTTTTCTTCTATATCATTTTCTGAAAGTCCGCACTTCAAGAGAAGTTCTTTCAGTTTTTTCTGTGCGTTCTGAACTGTTTCTTCGTCATTGCTTTCTGCAAGTATTTCGATTTCAAGAAACCATCCGAGGGGTGGAATGTTGCAGAGTTCAAGAGTCGCACCGTCGTAGATCCAGTCTTGGACATCCTTGTGTTTGGTGAGGGCAACAGTATAGCCTGTATCTTCAAGATAGGATGTAAGGGGCAGTGGATCGTCCATCTTTGTTTCCAGTTCTTCATTGACTTCTGAACTTGTTCCGTCGGGACCCGTTCTGTTTTCCTTTTTCTTGTAGGTCAAAAGCCAGGTGACTTTTCCGTTTTCGGTTTCCTTTCTGATTCTGATTTTTTTTCCTTTCCCCGAAGGACCGATGTAATAGGTGTCATCCCTGGTAACGGTTCTGTCAAACTCAGCAAAGGAATTAAGGATTTCTTCAAGCTTGCTTTTATTGGCAACCCTGGCCTTAAGTTCGATTTCGTTCATTTTTTAATTGTAGCATTTTTTTTGAGCAGGGAAAACAATTGTCGTGGATTTATAATTCCTTTTTAATTGCAAATTTTGTCGATTGAAATTATACTTAACAAACTTAAATCTCACTTCATTTTTTTATCGAGGCAATATTATGGCAAAGAAATCAGACAACGCATGCAAGGGTGTAGCACGCGCACCACATCGTTCACTTTATTACGCATCAGGATATACTGATGAAGAACTTGACCAGCCAATGGTTGGTATCATCTGCGCTAAAAATGAACTTATTCCAGGTCATATTGAACTTGACCGCATTGCAGAAGCCGTAAAGGCAGGTGTTCGCATGGCAGGTGGAACTCCAATTGAATTCCCAGCCATCGGTGTTTGCGACGGTATCGCTATGGGTCATGAAGGAATGAAGTATTCCCTCGTAACACGCGAATTGATTGCTGACTCAGTTGAATGTGTTGCAAAGGCTCATCAGTTTGATGCACTCGTAATGATTCCTAACTGTGACAAGATTGTTCCAGGTATGCTCATGGCAGCTGCTCGCCTTGATCTTCCAACAGTATTTGTTTCTGGTGGTCCAATGATGCCAGGTCATCTTGCTGGCAATGACCCATCAAATCCATATTCAGGAAAGAACCTTTCACTTACAGACATGTTCGAAGCTGTTGGTGGTCTTGCAGTCGGCAAGGTAACAGAAGCACAGCTTAAAGAAATGGAACACCGTGCTTGTCCTGGTTGCGGTGCATGTTCAGGTATGTTCACTGCCAACTCAATGAACTGTCTTACAGAAGTTCTTGGTCTTGGTCTTCCTGGAAACGGAACAATTCCTGCTGTAACAGGTGAAAGAATTGCACTTGCAAAACATGCAGGTATGGCAGTAATGAACCTTTACAAAAAGGGAATCACTGCACGCCAGATGATGACTGCAGAAAACTTCCGCAACGGACTTGCAGCTGATATGGCTCTTGGTTGCTCTTCAAACACAATGCTTCACCTTCCTGCAATTGCTCACGAAGCAGGTATTGAAATTGACCTTCACGAAGTAAATGAAATTTCAAACAGAACACCAAACCTCTGTCACCTGGCTCCTGCAGGCCACACATTCATGTGCGAACTTGACGATGCAGGCGGTGTTCAGGCTGTTCTTGCTGAACTTGCAAAGAAGAACCTCATCAAC
Organism: Treponema sp.; assembly: GCA_024400915.1. Lineage (GTDB taxonomy): Bacteria > Spirochaetota > Spirochaetia > Treponematales > Treponemataceae > Treponema_D. The sequence continues at coordinate 130,627 of JAKSLX010000004.1, read as the reverse complement.
ACAAGCCTTATTACTGCAACTGGAAAGACAATCGCAGAAAACATTGCAGGCGTTAAAAACCGCAATCCTGAAATCCTCCGTCCAATTGAAAATCCTTTCAGCGACAACGGTGGTATCGCAATCCTCTTTGGTAACCTTGCTCCAAACGGAACAGTTGTTAAGCGTTCAGCCTGTGCAAAGGAACTTATGCTCCACACAGGTCCTGCACGTGTATTCAACGATGAATCGGAAGCAATGGATGCCGTACAGAAGGCACAGATCAAGGCTGGTGACGTTGTTGTAATCCGTTATGAAGGTCCAAAGGGTGGTCCTGGTATGCGCGAAATGCTTGCAGTTACAGCAGCCCTTGCAGGTCAGGGACTTGATAAGGAAGTTGCCCTCATTACAGACGGCCGCTTCTCTGGTGCTACTCGCGGTGCTTCTCTTGGACACTGTTCACCGGAAGCTGCAGTTGGCGGTCCAATCGCTCTCGTAGAAGAAGGCGACAAGATTACCCTCGACATCAATAACTACAAGATTCACCTTGATGTATCCGACGAAGAACTTGCAGCAAGAAAGGCAAAGTGGGTATGTCCAGAACCAAAGGTAAAGACTGGCTATCTCGCCCGCTATGCAAAGTTGGTAAGTTCAGCAGATAAAGGTGCTATTTTACAGTAGTCTATGAGTCTGTTATTCATACTTAACAGTGTGCTTTTAGGTGTTGGTCTTGCAATGGATGCATTCAGTGTGTCCATTGCAAACGGCCTTAATGAATCCGGCATGTCACGGGGAAAAATGTGCGGCATTGCCGGAACTTTTGGGTTCTTTCAGTTTGCCATGCCTGTGATCGGATGGGTCTGCGTTCATACGGTTGTTGCATGTTTTTCTTCCTTTCAGAAATTCGTTCCGTGGATAGCCCTCATTCTCCTCCTTTATATTGGCGGAAAAATGATTCTAGAAAATATTCGGGGCAGCAAGGAAGGTGAGGAAGGTTCAGCCTGTGGACTTGGCTTTGGCATCCTTATGATTCAGGGAATTGCCACCAGCATCGATGCACTTTCCGTTGGCTTTACCATTGCCGAATATAACTTTTGTCTTGCACTGATTGCCTGTTCCGTCATTGCAGTCGTTACCTTTGTCATTTCCTTAGCAGGGGTTGTAATAGGAAAAAAAGCCGGCGGAAGATTTACCGGCAGGGCTGAAATTCTTGGCGGCATCATTCTCATTGGCATCGGCATAGAAATATTCGTAAAAGGCTTGTTTTTCTGATTTTTTGAATTAAATTCATTGATATACTTGGAGATTTTTACATATAAGGAGTAAAATCATGAAGAAGATTTTGATGGTAGTAGTAGCAGCCATTGCCTTTGCAGCTGCAGCATTTGCACAGGAAGTTGATCTTACAGATGCAACAAAGACAATTAAGTTCCCTGGAGATTTCAATCTTGGAAAATGGTATGATGCAAAATGGGATGCATACTGGGAATTTGAAAGCGATAATATCTCACTTTACAAGGGTGATGCAAAAATCGTTTCTTTCGCAGGAAAGATTGATAACTGGAAGACTACAGTAAGCACAAGAGGACTTGAAATTACTTTTGACTGTGCTTCTACAAACAGATCTTACAAGGTTACAAAGCCAATTTCTGCTAGTTCAGATCTTGAACTTGAAGTAGAACGCCACGATGTTCCAGATTCGGACAAGAATAAGCAGTGGAAGACAACTATTACTCGTCAGCAGTAATTTTTGATCCGTTAAATGCAAGGCCCTTTCCTGATGGAGAGGGCTTTTTTTGTTTTTGCCTCCTTTTGTAAAGGACATATTCAATTGAATAAAGTTTGACTGCAATGTATAATCTACGGACTGAAATTATACTGAAGAAATTTTAATAGAGGTTAAATTTGTATGAAGTTGAACGGTTCACAGATCATCATTGAAAGTCTTATCGAACAGGGCGTTGATACAGTTTTCGGTTATCCAGGAGGATGTATCCTCAATGTTTACGATGAACTTTACAAGAACTCAAACAGAATTACACATATTCTTACAGCACACGAACAGGCTGCAGCACATGCAGCTGACGGTTATGCCCGTTCAACAGGAAAGGTCGGTGTCTGCATGGCAACATCTGGTCCTGGAGCAACAAACCTTGTAACAGGTATTGCTACTGCTTACATGGATTCAATTCCTATCGTTGCAATTACCTGTAACGTTCCTTCAAACATTCTTGGTAAGGACTCTTTCCAGGAAATCGACATTAAAGGAGTTACAATCCCAATTACAAAGCATAACTTCCTTGTACGCAAGGCAGAAGATTTGGCACCAACTATCCGCCAGGCATTCCTGATTGCAAAGAGCGGACGTCCAGGTCCAGTTCTCATTGATATCCTTAAGGATGCAACTGCCCTCAACGTTCAGTATGAATTCACACCGCTCAAGAAGTCTGACAACGAAAAGAAGCTCATTGCTTCACTTGATAAAAATCTTGGACGCACTCTTGTTGCAAACAAGCCAACTGATGCAGAAATCAAGGAAGCTGCGGATCTCATCAACAGCTGTAAGAAGCCAATCATCTATGCAGGTGGCGGTATCGGCATGTCTGGTGCAGAAAAGGAACTTCTTGAACTTGCAGAAAAGAATTCTATCCCTGTAAGCGAAAGCCTTATGGCCCGTGCTTCATTCCCTGCAACACATCCTCTTTGTACATGGATGGTCGGTATGCACGGAACAAAGGCAAGCAATATGGCAATCACAGAAGGTGACCTCATCATCGCTCTCGGTGCAAGATTCAGCGACCGTGTTATCGGTGATCCATCAAAGTTTGGCCTTAACGCAAAGGTTCTTCAGATAGACATTGATCCTGCTGAAATCAACAAAAATATTCCGGCTTTCAAATCTGTTGTGGGCGACATCAAATACATCCTTTCAAAGCTTATTCCTCTCGTTAAGGAAAACAAGCGCAAGGAATGGGTAAGCCAGATTGCCGCATGGAAGAAGGAATACCCTTCAATCTACGACAAGAATCCGAAGAACTCTGTAAATCCAAAGCATATCTGTGAAATCATCAACAAGGTTGCAGGTGAAAATACAATTATCACTACAGAAGTTGGTCAGCACCAGATGTGGACTGCACAGTTCTATCCATTTACAAAGCCAAGAACTTTCCTTACATCAGGTGGTCTTGGAACAATGGGTTATGGTACAGGTGCTGCAATGGGTGCACAGATCGGTAATCCAAAAAAACGTGTCGTTCACATTGCAGGTGACGGTTCTTTCCGCATGAACTGCAACGAACTTGCTACAATTGCTCACTATAACCTTCCTCTTGTGATCGTTATCTTTAACAACCATGCACTCGGTAATGTTCGCATGTGGCAGCGTCTTTTCTACGGAAAGAGATTCAGTCAGACAACTTTGGACTTTGGTCCGGACTGGTGCAAGCTTGCCGATGCCTATGGAATCAAGGGGTACAAGGCTGACAATGCAAAGGATTTTGAAAAAGTTTTTGAAAAGGCATTCAAGGCTAAGGCTCCTGCAATCATCGATGTAGAAGTTGATATCGATGAAATGATTCTTCCAATGGTTCCGGGCGGAAAGCCAATCTACGATATGATCATGTCTTTGAGCGAAGAGGTGATGAGCTGATGAGGAAAGAACTCCGGGGAGAGGAGCGTTATTCTGAAATTGGTCGCGTTGAATGTGAGCAAATAAGTGCTCTTCCTGGGGTACTGGATGACATCAGTATTTCTGGATGTAGGGTTCATTTTCCTTTTCCTGTAGATGTGAATGAGGAAAATGAGTATACAATGTTCATCCAGCTTTCAAGGGCTGAATTCCCGGACAAACTTCAGCTTCTATGTAGTCCTCAATGGTATGCTGAAAATGAAAAAGACTGTCAGACTGAAATAGGTTTTTCATTTTTGCGTTCCCCTGATTCTCCTGAACTTGCAAGGTTTATTGAAAGCCTCAAGCGTAAGGAAAAATCAGATGACATTACTAGCCTGATTATTCAGGATGATACGGATTTTGTTTGATGAGTTCAAAAATAGAAAAAATTCCAGGGGTTGCTTTTCTTCCTTACATAGACATGAAGGAAATGCTGTTAAGCGAGCTTAATAAACGTTTTGGCTATGACTGTAAGGATGCAGTTCATTATGGTGACCTCGTTTATTTCCCTGAATATAAAGTGGAAACCGGCATACCTTATTTTGCCAGGTGTGCAATGCTTGAGCCTTTTATGGTTCATTTTGATTCCATCGGTGATGCTGCCAACGAACTCAAGAATATCCAGCGTTCCTGGGCTCCATATAATTTTACCTGCTTTCGCCGTGCTGCCCTTATTCAGGAAAAACTTCCTTATGTAAATTTGAAACCCAAGAATTTTCCTGCAAAGATTCCTTCCGGGGCAACTGGCCTTTACACTTTGATTGACGACCACACTATGATAGCTTCAGCAGTGACAAACACAACAGTTCCTGCAGGCCGCATAGAATTTATAGAAGATCACGAAAATCCTCCAAGCCGTGCTTACCTTAAGATTCAGGAAAGCCTTAGCCTTGCATCTCATTATTTTGATGTTGAAATTCCAGGTAAAGGAAGCCGTTGCTTTGAAGCCGGAGCATGCCCTGGTGGCTGGACATGGGTTCTAGTAGAGCAGGGTGCGGAAGTTTTTGCCGTAGATCGTGCTGAACTTGCACCAAACCTCATGAAGAATGAATTGGTTACTTTCCTTGCTCATGATGCCTTTACGCTTAAACCGGAAGATTTGGGAGAATTCGACTGGGTCATTAGTGATGTAATCTGCTATCCGGAACGTCTCCTTGAATGGATAAAGATGTGGCTTGCGAGCGGAAAGACAAAGAAGATGATCTGCACCATCAAGATGCAGGGTGAAATCAACTGGCCTCTGATTGCAGAATTTGCTGCAATTCCAAACAGCAAAATCGTTCACCTTAACTACAACAAGCATGAACTTACCTTCATGCATGTTGAGTAGTTTCCCATTCTCTCTGATTTGAAGTTGGATTCTGTTCTGCAAATACAAGGCGTGTGAAAAAAACTGCGGAACAGAGGTTCGTGACAAAATGCGACTTGAAACTGAAAGTTTCACCGGAGCAGGTTTGACACGGTTCTCTGTGGGAGCAGCTTTTTTACATATACAATCTATTGTTCGTCTATAGAATCCAGGCGATATGGTGTCGCCTGGTAAACGTAATAATTTAGCCAGTTGCTGTAGAACAGGTGAGCCGTACTTCTCCATTTTGAAACTACAGGTTTTTCAGGATTATCATCAGTAAAATAATTTTCTGGCACATGAGGATTTATTCCTTTGTCCAGATCTCTTTTATATTCATTGGCAAGGGTTTCTGGATCGTATTCAAGATGTCCTGTCATGAATATGCTTCTGTTGTCCTTTGATTTTGCAAGGGTAAGTCCAGTTTCCTTTGAGAAGGCCAAAAGTTCAAGCTTGTCGTCTGCAAGAACATCTTCCGTCTTGATGAGGGTATACCTTGAAGTCGGAACAGGAAACCAGTCATCAAATCCGCGCATCAAAGGTTCTTTTGGATTCAATAACTTTGAATAGAAAATTCCGGAATATTTTTTATCTACAACATGCTTGTTTATGTTGTGTAGGTGATAGAGTCCTGCCATAGCTCCCCAGCAGATGTAGAGAGTACAGAAAACATTTTCCTTTGCATAGTCCATGATTTTACAAAGGTCCTTCCAGTAGTCAACTTCTTCAAATGGAATCTGCTCAACTGGCGCACCGGTAACAATCATTCCGTCGAATTTCTTCTTGAAAAGTTCATCGCTTGTGATGTAGAACTTGTCGAGATGGCTTTGGTCTGTGTTCTTTGAGACATGGTGTTCCATATGAACAAGAGAAATATCTATCTGCAAAGGTGTGTTTGAAAGAAGCCTGAGAAGCTGTGTTTCCGTAACTTCTTTTGTCGGCATGAGGTTTACGATTGCTATTTTAAGGGGACGAATGTCCTGAGATGCTGCGCGTTCCTCGGTCATGACAAAGATGTTTTCATTTTCCAAGGTTGAGCGTGCTGGTAAGTTTGAATCAATTTTAATTGGCATGTTTCCATTGTAGCAAAATCAATGCATATTTGCTACAATTTAGTATTATGGAAATAAGGCTAGATAAAAAAACTGCATTGAAAAAAATAAAATCCCTTGTACTCTCTTCCAGGGCTGAAGTTGAAGGCTTCAGAATAAAGCTTGAAAAAAACTTTAAGACTGAATTCCTGCCAAATAAGGTAGAAAGGACAGAAAAAAGTTATTTTGGTGTAAAGTGTGATGTCCTTGTTCCAGAAGTTTGTGCTTCTTCCAGAGTTGTAATATATGTGCACGGCGGATCATTTGTCGGTGGGTCCCGCGAAAGTTGGCGTGGATTCTGTTCCAGTTTTGCCCATGCGGTTTCTTCCCGTGTTGTAGTTCCTGAATTCCGCCTTGCTCCTTCCTATCAGTATCCTGCCTCAATCGAAGATATTGAATGTGTAATGCGTGGAATCATTTCCGAAGCTAAGGCCGCCATGCTTTCTGATGAAGAAGCTCCTGCTCCGGAAATCATTCTTGCTGCCGATGGAAGTGGAGCTTCCCTAGCTTGTGCAGTGCTCTTCAGAATGGAAGAAGAAAAAAGGAAATTTATTACCAAGCTGGTTCTGTTTTCTCCATGGCTTGACCTTTCTTTTGACAACGCCATCTATTCAGAAAAGAAATCCAAGGACAAGGTTTTGAATCCCCGCGATATCAGATATGCCGCCGAACTTTATACTGCTGCTTCAAATCTTTCAAGTATTTACGTGTCTCCGTTGAAAGCTTCCGAAAGCAACTTTGTGAATTTTCCTGAAGTTTTCATTCAGTGTGGGGAAAACGAAATACTGGTTTCCCTTGCAGAGCAGATGAATGATCTCCTTACATGTCATGGCATCGACTGTACTCTTGATGTGGTACCTGAAATGTTCTACATGTTCCAGATGGCTGGTGATACACTCCTTGAATCAAGCTTTGCCGTTGAGCGTGCCGGAAAATATGTCAACAAAAGGGCAGATCTTACGGACAAGGAGCTCGTGGAAAGAGAACGGCTCATTAAAGAAAACAACATTACAAGAGAATAGGAAATAGACTATGGAACTTTTGTCTCCTGCTGGAAACATAGAAAAATTAAAATACTGCTATACTTATGGTGCCGATGCAGCCTATATCGGCCTTAAGAATTTTTCCCTTCGCGTTAAAGCAGACAATTTTTATGAAGATGAACATAAAAAGGTAATCGAGCTTAAAGATAAATTTCCCGGTCGTCGCCTTCATTGTGCCCTTAACATTGCTTTTCACAATGATGAAATTGACCGCCTTATAAAGAACATTCCTTATTTCAAGGAATATCCAATCGATGCTTTTATTGTTCAGGATCTTGGAATAGTTCCTATTCTTCAGAAAGAATTTCCTAATGCAGAACTTCATCTTTCAACTCAGGCAAGCTGCATGAACCGTGAAGCCGTAAAGGTCTACAAGTCCCTTGGATTTAAGAGGGTTGTAATGGGGCGTGAAGCCAGCCTTCAGGAAATTGCAGAAATAAAGGATGCTGTTCCTGACATGGAGATAGAATGCTTTGTTCACGGTGCCATGTGCATTGCCTATGCGGGTCGTTGCCTTATGAGTGCATACCTTAACGGGCGAAGTGCACAGGAAGGTTTTTGCAGCCACACCTGCCGCTGGGACTATGATGTTCTTGCGCAGCTTGATAAGGATATCAATGCAAAGAAAATTGCTGAGAGCGGAAATCTTGTTCTTCGTGAGCATAAGAGACCTGTCGAATATTTCCCTGTATATGAGGGGGAAAATTTTACGGCAGTTCTTTCTTCAAAAGATTTGTGCATGATAGACCACCTTGCAGAGCTTAAAAAGGCTGGAGTTGATTCCCTTAAAATCGAAGGCCGTATGAAGAGCGTCTATTATGTTGCAATGATTACCCGAGCCTACAGAAAAGCCCTTGATGCCCTTGATGGAAAGATACCGGAAGCAGAAGCAAAGCCTTTTGTTGATGAACTCTATAAAGTAAGCCACAGGCCTTTTGCTACAGGTTTCTATTTCAACAAGGCTGATGCAGATGTTGCCGTAAGCGGTGCAAGCGACAGTCCTTTTGAGCTTTCTGCAGAATTAGGAACTTGCCTTGATGAAAGAGCAACAGAAGAAATCCTTAGGGTTGCTGAGGACGGTAGAAAATTAAGGCAGTCAAAAATCGATGCCATGTGCGAACCTGAACTCAAGGCTTACGAAAAGCGTGTTGCGGATAAACCTGATATGCACCTTCCTTTTGCAGAAAAAATAGAAGGCTGGAAAATGTATCCCGTGGAACCGCTCAACATGCTTTCAAAGGAAACGGAAATCGAAATGGTTTCGCCTGATGTATGCGGAAAAAAACTTGAATGGGGCAAAGATTTTCTTTTCATAAATCCAGAAAATGGACAGGTCTACAATTGGGTCTGCAACGGTCATCCATGCGTAATGTATACTGGCCTTTCCATTGCAGACGGAACTCTTCTCCGTTCAAAAGATCCTGAATATGTAGAAGGAAAATTCAGGGACAGCGGAAGATAATATGAGCGAATTAAAGGGAATAGAACAGACAGAAACAGATCCAGAAATTCTCATCAATGCATTCCTTAAGGATTTTTCTGAAATCTATGATGAAGATGACGAAAAGAAAATTTCCAGCGCGTGGAATTATCTCATCGGAAAAACTGCTGTCCTTAAACGCAATTGTGGAAAGCCATATTATGTCCATCCACTTCGTGTAGCCCGTGTCCTTGCAGAAAAGCACCTTGGTGCTGATACAATTATAGCAGGACTTTTTCACAATATCCTTGATGTGGATAATGACTGTCTTCCCGAAATTGAAAAACTCTTTGGCAAGGAAATTGCAGTAATTTGCAACGGAACTGCTAAAATCACAAGCCTTAAGATAAAGAGCAAAACCATGCAGCAGGCTGATAGCATAAGGAAAATGCTTTTTGCCATGGTTGATGACATCCGCGTTATCCTTGTAAAGCTTGCCGACCGTCTTGATCGAATGCGCAACCTTAAATTCGTAAGCCCTGAATCTCAGAAGGCAGTTGCAAAAGAAGTCATAGACATCTGGTGTCCTCTTGCAAGTCGTCTCGGTATGGCTGACATCAAAAGCGAGATGGAAGACCTTTCCCTGAAATATTCAAACCCAGATGTTTTCCAGCAGATTAAATCCATTGTGGCACAGAAAAAGCAGGAAAGGGCAGACTACCTTAACAATGCCGTAAAGAAAATTTATACCGCTACGGAAAAAGCTGGCATCTCCGTTACTATCTCAAGCCGTGCAAAACATTTTTATTCCATCTATCAGAAGATGAAAAAAAGAAACAAAGATGCCGGAGAACTTTATGATCTCCTTGCCCTCAGAATAATCTGCAATACCAACACCGAATGTTATACCCTCATTGGAATTGTCCACGGTTTGTTCAAGCCTATGGAAGGTCGTTTTAAAGATTACATTGCCATGCCTAAAGCTAACGGATATCAGTCTTTGCATACAACCGTAATCTGTGAAGGCAAGCCTCTGGAAATACAGATAAGAACTCAGGACATGCATAATATTGCAGAACATGGTGTTGCTTCCCACTGGCTTTATAAGAAAGGCACAAACAAGGATATGGTAAAGGCTGAAGATTTGAGTATCATCAATCAGCTTAGAGCCCTCCGCGATGAAGACCTTAGCAACGAAAGTTTCTTCAAGGAACTTAAAAGCGAACTTCTTGGGGATTCAATATATGTATTTACGCCAATGGGAGATGTTAAGGAACTTCCTCAGGGGGCCAATGCTATCGATTTTGCCTACATGATTCATTCTTCTATCGGTGAAAAAATAATTGGTGCTAAAGCTGACGGAAAAATCATTCCTTTGACACAACCGTTGCAGAATACACAGATTATTGACATCCTTACGAATCCTCAGGCTCATCCTACCCAGTCTCAGTTGAACTCAGTAAAGACAAGTCGTGCACGTTCCAGAATCAACGCATGGCTTACTGCCAATGATCCGACTTACATTGATAGGGAAGCTCAGGAAAAAAGGGATGCCGAAATTCTTGCCAACACAATCTATTCAAAAAAAGTTGCGGAAGAAAAAAGAAAGAAAACCAGGGAAAGAAAAAAGGAAGCGGAGACTCAGTATTCAGGAAAAATCAGGGTTGATGACCTTACCAATTACCTTGTTACAATTGCAAGATGCTGTGCTCCAGTTCCCGGAGAACCTATAGTAGGTTATATTTCCCGTTCAAGGGGAATTACTGTTCATCGTGCTGACTGCCTTACATTCCTCAGAATTCCTGACATTGAAAGAAGAAAAGTTTCTGTTGAATGGGATACATCAACAAAGAAAAAGCTGACGGAAAAGGAAGAAAAGCTTAAGGAACAGCAACAGGAAAAAAGCCGCCAGAAACAGAAAGAAAAAAATCAGTATAAAAAGCAGCGCTAGGAGATAGCCGTTATGAAGAGATGTTTATTTTTTATTTTAGTACTCGCAGCTTTGTTGTGCGGATGTTCAAAAAAAGATGCCTTTTCTAAATCTTTATCTGGAAAAAATCTCAAGGTAGGATTTATTTACGGCGGAAAAATCAACGACAGAGGATATTTCCAGGCTCAAGACAGAGGTCGACTTGCCCTTGAAAGAAAAGGCGTAAGGACCCTGTATGTGGAAGATGTTCCTGAAACTGTATATTGTGAAACCGTCATAAAGGAACTTGTTAAACAAGGGTGCGGAATAATTTTTTCAACAGCCACTGGCTTTGATAAATATGTCCTCGATATGGCTCAGGAATTTCCTGAAGTTAAATTTGCACAATGTTCTGGAAGCAGAGCTGCCAATAATGTTTCCTGTTATTCTGCACGTTCGTATGAAGCAAGGTATCTTGCGGGAATTGTAGCAGGTCTTAAAACTACGGCAAACAAAATCGGTTATATTGCAGCATTTCCTGAACCTGAATATATAAGGGAAATCAATGCCTTTACTCTTGGTGTAAAATCCGTGAATCCTGATGCAATCGTAAACGTTCGCTGGACAGATTCTCTCTATAATTACTTAGAGGCAAAGTACAGGGCGGAAGAACTTATAAATCAAGGCTGCGATATCTTGACTCAGAATTTGAATTGCAATGCAGTTCATTCAGTTGCACAGCAAAAGGGTGCGTTCCTCATTGATTGCAATTATCCATCTATAAAAGAGGCTCCTGATTCCTACCTTACATCGGTTTGCTGCAATTGGGAGATCTTTGTAATTGATGAAGTTCAGCGTTATCTGGAAGAAAATTGGGAGGCCCGTTACTATATTGGCGGTATCGAATCAGGTCTTGTTGATTTAAGCGAACTTTCAAAGCTCTGTAATCCAGGTACGAAAAAGTGTGTTGATAATGCAAAGAGAAGGATTCTTTCCGGAGAACTAAATGTTTTTGCAGGTCCAATATACGACATGAATGGCAATATGAAAATTGATGAAGGTATGGAAATCAATTCCCTTTCTCTATTGAATATGGATTGGTTTGTTGAGGGAGTGAGTTTTAAGTCCTACTGATTTCTTCCGTAGATTTTATTCACTTCTTCTGTGTAAGTTCCCTTCTGTGAGTACACGGTTAGTGTCTGCTGAACTATAAGTTCTGGGTGGGAGCATTTTTCAGCTTCAATCAAAACCATGGTAGGCTTTTCATTTTCTTTAGGCTGAACCAGTCTCATCTTTCTTGCGCCAAGATTGTATTTTTCAAGAAGAACAAAAATTTCAGCGAGCCGGTTTGGTCTGTGTATCATGAAAAGTTTTCCGTTTGATTTAAGCAGGCCCGAAGAAGCTTTTATTACATCTTCAAGTGTACAGTAAATTTCCTGTCGAGCAATGGATTTTGGTGTCTCCTTGATGGACGGATTGTTTTTCATGTATGGCGGATTTACGGTTACTGCATCATAGGTGTTTTTTTCTAATATAGTGCAGGCTTCTTTTAAGTTGCCTTCAAATATCTTGATTCTGTTTTCAAGCCCGTTGATCCTGATGCTTTCCTTTGCAAGGTCTGCAATTTCTTTTTGGAGTTCAATGCCGTGTATTTCTTCTGCTTTGATTATGTCTGAAAGTAAAATCGGTATGATCCCGTTGCCCGTACAAAGATCGCAAATTTTTTTCCCCCGTGTTCCATTTGCAAAGTTCGCAAGAAGTATTGCATCAATGCCAAAACAAAATTTACTTTTGTCCTGAAGAATCTTGTAGGGGCTTCCACATTGAGAAAGTTCTTCTATTGAGATGTTGCTGGTCATGTGGTGATTATATCAGTTTTTCATTACAATACAAAACATGTTTGCACCATTTGATGAAACCAGAGCACTGGAAGTCTGTAGAAAAATCATTTCTTTCCTCGATGAAAATAAAATTTTTCTTGAACATACTGGGCGCATTAGCAGTGAGCGCTCATCAAACGGAATAATGGTTGGCGTATGCCTTTGTAAATGCAAAGATGATGAATCAGTTCTCCTCTACACGGTTTCGGGTAATGCAAGAAAAATAGTAGATCCAAAAAATCTTCTTGGGGGAATTTTTATAGAGCCCATTGTCTCTACGGAAAGAATAAACGAAGCTCTTTCAACCAACGATAAGGAAATACATAGTCTCACGGATTCAATAAATTCGACTGATGATTTGTCTAGAAAAAATGAACTTAAAAAGCAGCGGGAAAAACTTACGACGGAATCCCTTTCTAAAGTTCACGATCTTTATACCTTTCATTGTTTTGATGGAAAAATAAAATCCCTTAAGGAAATTTGTGCCGTAACAAACAAAGGAAAACTTCCTCCTACAGGAACTGGTGATTGCTGTGCTCCAAAATTGCTTGATTATTGCTATAAAAACGGTCTTATACCTGTGAGCATGTGCGAAGTTTACTACGGCAAAGACAGTGAAACAAAAAAGTCAGGTCATGTTTATGGTCCATGTGATGAACGATGCGGATTGATTCTTCCTGAGATGATGGGATTAAAGATTCTTTACCGTGATGATGACATTGTAGTCGTGGACAAACAAAGCGGACTTTTGAGTGTCCCTGGTCGCGGTCCTGAAAAAGAAGATTCTGTCGAGACTAGATTCAGAAGAATTTATGGAGATGCCGTAGAAATAAAACAGCCTGCCGTCCATCGACTTGATATGGAAACAAGCGGAATAATGATCCTTGCCTTTACAAAGGATGCTCATAGGGCAATGAACATGGCCTTTGAACGTGGTGAAGTTCAGAAGGAATATGTTGCACTCCTTGATGGTGTGCTTGCTCGCAAGGGTGTTCCTCAGCACGGACAAAATGAACTGTATTTCCGCCTTGATGTAGACAATCGGCCTCATCAGATCTGGGATGACGTAAACGGAAAGAAAGCTGTTACGGAGTGGAACATACTTGGTGTTGAAAAATATACTGCCCCTGACGGCAGCCGTCGTGATGCTACAAGAATCCAATACATTCCCCACACGGGCAGAACCCATCAGCTGCGTCTGGTTTCTGCCGACAGCCACGGTTTTGGAATGCCCATAATCGGTGATACTCTCTACGGACATTGTGAGCCAGGTGAGCGACTTATGCTGCATGCAAAAAAAATCACCTTCCCGCACCCGACAACAGGGGAGAAGGTGACCTTTGAATGTAAAGAGCTATTTTGACACTTTGCCAGTATTCACGGTTGCCAAAGCAACCGTAGGGCAAAAGTTATTCGATGTAAAAATTACTCTTCAACAAGGCTTTTGCCCATTAAACATTAAACTTGAAGAAAAGAACATCGCCGTCCTGAACAACATATTCCTTTCCTTCCTGACGGTACTTGCCTGCAGCCTTGATTGCGGCTTCAGACTTGTATTCCCTAAGGTCGTCAACTGTGTAAGCTTCAGCCTTGATGAATCCCTTTTCAAAGTCTGTGTGGATTACACCTGCAGCCTGAGGAGCCTTGTCTCCTGCGTGGATTGTCCATGCGCGGCATTCGTCGGCACCGCCTGTAAAGAATGTGCGGAGTCCCATAAGGTGGTAAACGGTGCGTGCAAGAACTGTGAGTCCTGATTCTTTAAGTCCAACTGAATCCATGAATTCCTTGCGGTCATTTTCATCAGTGATGTCAGAAAGATCAGACTCAAACTTTCCGCAGATTACGATAACTTCAGACTTCTGTTCTGCGGCGAATTTCTTTACTGTCTCAACATAGTTGTTTGTACCGCTGTCAATGGTATCTTCGTCGATGTTGCAGACATAGACCTGTGGTTTGATTGTCAAAAGGTGAAGTTCGTATACCGCAGCCTTTTCTTCGTCTGTAAGGTCTGCCATGCGTGCGCACTTTCCGTCTTCAAGCAAAGGCTTGATTTTTTCTACTGCGCTGAAGTATGGTGCAAGACGCTTTTCTTCATCCTTTCCAAGAGCGCGAATCTGTTTTGCAACTTTGTCTGCGTGCTTGTTGATTGTATCAAGGTCAGCCTGTGCAAGTTCAAAGTCGATTGTAAGGATGTCGCTTTCAGGATCGATAGGAGCATCTGTCTTTGCGTCTTCACGAACGTGCTGAATGTCAGGGTTGTCAAAGCAGCGAACAACGTGAGCGATTACAGCTGTTTCACGGATGTTTGCAAGGAACTTGTTTCCAAGTCCTTCGCCCTGGCTTGCACCCTTGATGAGTCCCGCAATGTCAACAAAGTCTACTGTTGCAGGAATCTTCTTTTTTGGCTCAAAAATAGAGCACATGAAATCAAGGCGTTCATCAGGAAGATCAACGATACCGACATTTGGATCAATAGTGCAGAAAGGGTAGTTTGCAGCTTCTGCAGGAGCCTTTGTGAGTGCGCTAAAAATAGTTGACTTTCCAACATTAGGAAGTCCAACGATACCACATGTAAGTTTCATATCTTTACTCCAATTTATTTTTCAATTACTTCTTTTGCGCGTGCAAGAGCAGCATTGATGTTTGCACAGATGTTTTCACGACCAAGTTTATCAGACATGCCTGACTTTTCACAGAGCATGAATGGCTGTGTATGGATTCCGCTAAGGATGATTGTGATGCCCTTTCTGTCGCATGCTGCCTTTGCCTGTTCAAGAGCCTGGATTCCACCTGCATCAAGGTAGATGAGATTTCTCATGCGGAAAATCAAAGCCTTGCAGTCAGAACCTGCACGTTCAATTGCGTATTCGAATTTTCTTACTGTACCAAAGAAGAGGGAGCCTTCAATTTCGTATACCAAAACACCCTTTGGAAGGTCGATGGTTTCTGTAGATCCGTCACCCTTGATTCCTGTTACGATTGTTGTGTTACCGGTTTCAACTTCAGAAAGGTCGATGATTTTCTTGATGAAGAAGAAGGCTGCGATGATGAGTCCAACACCGATTGCGTATGTAAGGTCTACAAAAACAGTGATGAGGAATGTAGATGTAAGAACAGTGATGTCTGACTTCTGGCCTTTAAGGAGTTTTCTGATTGAAGGAATTCCTGCCATGTTCCAGGCAACCTGAATCAAAACTGCTGCAAGGGCTGCCATTGGAATGTATTCAACATACTTGCCAAAGAAAATCATGATGAGGAGAAGCACGATGGCATGGATGATACCTGCTACTGGAGTGCGTCCGCCGTTGTTGATGTTTGTAGCTGTACGGGCAATGGCACCTGTTGCAGGAAGTCCACCGAACAAAGGTGATGCAAGGTTTGCGATTCCCTGGCCGATGAGCTCGTTGTTTGAGTCATGCTTTGCACCGATCATACCGTCAGCAACAACCGCAGAAAGAAGTGATTCGATGGCTGCAAGAACTGCAATGGAAATGGCTGTTGGGAAAACAGTTTTGATTGTCATGAAGCTGAAGTCTGGAGCCTTTGGAGAAGGCAAGCTTGATGGAATCTTGTATCTGTCGCCGATGAGTGTTGTTTCAAGTCCGCAAGTTCTGTTGAGAATGATGTGGATTACTGTAGCTGCGATGATTACGATGAGAGATCCTGGAATCTTCTTTGTTACCTTTGGCCACATGAAAAGGGCAACGAGGGAAAGAATTGCCATGATTGTTGTATATGCATCGATTGTGTTGAAAATCTGAGAGTAAGCGATCATCTTCTGATGGAATTCACCAGGCATCTTTTCAAACTTTTCACCAAGAATCATTACAGGATTTGATGCTGTAATTGGGGCAAGACCAAAGAAGTCACCGATCTGACCGCTGGCGATTGTAACTGCGATACCTGCTGTAAATCCAACGACGATTGTGTATGGAATGAACTTTACAAGGCCGCCTAGCTTGAATGCACCAAGGAGGATGAGGAGGATACCTGCAATTACAGTAGCTGTTGCAAGACCGCCAATTCCAAGCTGCGGATTATTTACGATGGCATAGATGATAACGGTGAATGCACCTGTAGGACCGCCAATCTGACATCTTGTTCCGCCGAATGCTGCGATACAGAATCCTGCGATGATGGCTGTGTAAAGACCTGTTTCAGGAGAGCAACCTGAAGCAATGGCAAATGCAATGGAAAGTGGGAGTGCCACGATTCCGACGATGATACCTGCAATGGCGTCTTTTGCAAAAGCGGCGCCAGTGTATCCTTTCAATGTGTTAAGTAACTCTGGTTTATACATAGTGCGGGTATTATGCACCTTTTATAGAAAATAAACAATAAACGGCATCAATTCATATAGATAATCTAATATAAAATGTGGTATCTTAACTCCTATGAAAGTTGCTATATTTTTAGGTTCAAAGTCCGACATGGACACAATGAAGAAGGCTGCTGATGTTCTCAAGGACTTTGGCATTGACTATAAGGCTTATGTAATTTCCGCACACAGGGCAGGAGATCTCCTTGTAAAGACAATCAAGAAGGTAGAGGAAGATGGATGCGAAGTAATCATCGCAGGTGCAGGCCTCAGTGCTGCTCTTCCTGGTGTTATTGCCAGCCGCACAGTTCTTCCTGTTGTAGGAGTCCCACTTGAATGCATCAACCCTGGAAAATCAAACGGTTTGGCCGGAATGGATGCACTTCTTTCAATTGTAATGATGCCACCGCAGATTCCAGTTGCAACAGTGGGAATCGGCAACGCAAAGAACGCAGGTTATCTTGCAGCTCAGATTCTTGCCATCAAGTATCCTGAAATCAAAGCAAAGCTTGTTGAATTCCGTGCAAAGATGACTGCTGATGCTGAGGCAAACGGCGGCGAAGGAATTGAACTTTAAAAGGTTTTCCGTTTGAATTCTTGTCTTATTTGACTTAAAATTCAGGTATAAAACCCTTAAGAGTTTGCTTTGTTTGTTTCCAAGAAGAACTGGCTCATTGTAGCCCTGTTACAAGTATCAATATTCTCTTTTGCCCAGAAAGACGTGAAAAGTTCCGAGAATCTCAAGCTGATTCCGGTTCCAAAGCTAAAGTTGCCCCACGCCGTAGAAAGTGTCAGCTGGAACGTGGACGACTCTCTTTTTGCCTATTCTGAAAACAAGAATATCACCATACGAAAGGCTAAGGACTATTCGATTTTTCAGACCATTCTTTCGGACGTTTCCGTAAATTCCCAGGATTTTGCCGGAGTTACAGCTTCTGATGACCATTCCAATCAGCTTATTACTTTCAACGAAGACAACAGCATCTTCATCAGACGCTTGCCGGAAGTTACTCCTACAATTGAACGCCGACTTGACGAAAGCTATGTAATCTCAAAGTATGCTTTTTCAAGAAACGGTAACTATGTAGCCATAGGAACTGAAAGCGGTGTAATCGAGCTTGGACAGCAGCTGTACTACACCAATGAAATAATCACCCAGAAGCTTGAAGGGCATACTCAGAAAATCTATGACCTTGCCTTCAGCCCTAACAGGCAGTATTTGGCATCGGTTTCCCTGGATGGAACCATAAAGATCTGGAGGACATCAACAAGACAGCTGGAGCATGAACTTTCCCAGAATTGTCCACCTCCTCAGTATATTCCCGTATGCTTTACGGCAGATTCAAAGGCAATAATTTCTGCAAGAAACAAAAGGCTTATTGAAATCCGCGATTTTAAAGGAAATGAACTGAGACTCATCAAGACAAGGCAGGATATTGTTTCCATGGGCGTTACGGGCAACGGAAAGTACATAATCGTCCTTACGAATCTCAATCAGTTCCAGTACTATTCAATTGAAACAAAGGAAATGGTCAAGTACATCCCTGCATGGAACAAAAGTCCTGTAACCTGCTATAAGTTCTCAAATGATGAAAAATACCTTCTTTTGGGGCACAGCGACGGAAGCATTTATATCCTTGACCTGAATGAAGTCCTCTATTTTGACGGTGAAGTTCCGCCGGATTACAAAATTGTCTCTGCTGATGAAAAGGAAGAGCAGGTTTTTAGTCCCGTTCAGCTGGAAAAGGAAATCAAAGAGAAGTATGTAATAGAAGATGACGAGATTGAAGAAGCAGAATATGTTTTTACGGGCCATAATATTGATTTTAGGCTTCAGGGAATTTATGCAATAAACAAATACTACAACTGGGGCGGTAAAATTGACGTTGCCTACATAAATGACCGCCTTTTTGATATTTGTTATGTGGGTGCAAAGGTAAGTCCTTTGGTTCTTTTCCCAAATAAAAAGAAATATCCTTATGAATACCGGTTATCTGAGTATTCAATAAATCCTCCTTATTTTTGTGAATTGGGGATGTCTGCCTTTTTGGGTAAGAGATGGAATCCATGGAATAACGGATGGGCATTGTATGCTGAAGGCTTCATTGGAGGAGCTTTTGCAGAGATAATGAGTCCGACTTTAGGCAACGGGAAGATGAATACTGCTCTTTTAGGTGGGATTGTTGCAGGCGTTAGTTATGGTGGATTCCATTTTAATTTGAATGCTTCCTATGATTCTGCCGCTGAATTTGTTTTTGGCGCAGGAATTGGCTATAAGGTGCGAATTACCGTAAGAAACAAGAATTTCAATGCAGAAGAGCCAGCCTCAGAACCTGCCGAGGAAGTTGCCCCTAAGGAAGAAAAACCTGTCAAAGAAACTAAAAAAGAAGATGTAAATCCCAAATACATCAAATTCTGATAACATATAGTTAAAAATTCCGAAATTATCCCAAAAAATTGAATTTTCACGAAATTGCATTAAAGTTGAAGTAGGAAGCTGCCGATAATGGGGCTGGGGAAGCTATTTTTTAGTCCGCATGGGTGGGAGAGATAACCTTACGGAATAAGAAAGGTGATTAGAAAAAATACTATTTATAAACAATATATTCAATTTTTCTCATATTCCTTTGTTCCAGTATTCCGCCAGGTTATTTTTGACGACGGAGGATGGTTTTGAAGGTTCATTTCAAATTTATTCTTTGTCGATTTTGCGCAATTGTATCTTTTGCCATGTTTTCAGGCTGTATGAACGGCGTTGATAATATGCTTAATGAGTATAATAGTCATTTTGAGCAGCAAGGTGATCCTTTGGCTGAGATTCTCCCGGGAGATGAGAATTTCATGGAATCATCGATGCTTCTTGAAAAATATCCTGTGGCAAATGATGCTTCATTGACTATTGTTGCTCCAAAGGCTTCAAGCTATAAATGGAGTCTTTATAAGATTCAAAAGGATATAAAGGATGTGTATGGGTATTCTGCTTTGGATGTTGAAAAAGTACCCATTAGTTTATCGCCCTATGTTTCAGATACATCTCAGGCTTTGTCATTCTATCTGCCTGATATGTTGCAAATAGAAACTGGTACATATGAATTACGATTGGAGGTTATGGCGAAAGGAAAAAGTTACAGGGATGCGGCTATGCTTATAGTCTATGACCCTTTTTACGATTATTTTTAACATTACTAAAAGTTTGGGCCTTTAGCCAAACTGGTATAAAAAAGGCTTTATGCGGCGGCATCGGGATTTATTTTGGTTCAAGATGAAATCCCCTGTCGTTGCTGAAAAAAGGCAGGGGAAGAAACATGTTTTCATGTTGAATTCCTGGTGCCGCATAAATAAAGACATTAGGCGTTTAAAACCGCAAGGTGTCTAACACAAGGAGGTGTCTATGAGGATAAGACACAAACTTTTGGCCGCTGCAGCGGTATTATTTGCTGCGGTGTTCATCGGATGTTCGATGATGGACGGAGCTTCTGTTTCCGGAGGTTCATCGGACTCATTGTCTGGAGTATCCACGGAAGGATCTCTGCGCACCCTTTCTGGTGTTATTGATAACATTGCAGATTATGATGGTGCCGTAACTCGTACCATCATGCCTGGCATTGATGATACCAGTTATTCTTACTACATCTATGGAAAGACCCTTGTAGGAAACGTAGAGCTTGCAAATGCTCCATTAAAATTGACTGCTGCTGACCATGGTTTTGATCCAGCTGCCGCACAGGCTGTTGCTGGGGCAACACAGGCTAATCTCGGTGGCTTCAAGATTAAAGATGTCCTTGCCGCTGCATGGGAATTTACCCTTGTAGCCGTGAAATCTGATGTAACTCCTACTGATCTTGCAACTATGAAGAGCAATGCATATCTCATTGCCTATGCTTATGTTGATCTTACAAAAGCAAACGGTGCAGTTAGATTTCACCTGGTTCCTGATGGATTGTCAGGCAAAGGAAGAGCTACTGTAAATGTTTATCTTTCTGATGAACGTAGCAATGCCTCAACCAAACAATGGGCACTTCCAGCCGATACTAAAGTTCAGCTTGGAGTACAGAATCTTGTTACTGGGGATGCTGTTGTAGACTTTAAAGATGTTACTGCAACCGAATATTGCTATACTTTTACAGGACCTTCTGACGGATTGAATCCTGGAACCTACAATTTCGTTGTGAAATTTGTTAATACAAAAAATGGCAGTGAAAGCTATTGGTCAGATGTTCTTGTAGTACTGCCGAATAGAAATTTTGTAGAGACCATCTATGTTCCAAACATCATTGGAAAAAAACCAGAGGCTCCAGAGCACCTTGTAGCAACTTATGTTGAAAATTCTATGGATAATGCTGGCCGAGAAGGTTTCTATAAGGCTCATTTCATGTGGGACGGATCCAAATCAACCAATGAAAAATATTTTGAATTCCAGTTGCTCGATGTTACGAACCTTCTTGATAAGACTAAATGGACAGGAACTGATGCTTCTGCTACAGACGGATGGAAGGCAGGTTCTGAATATCTTGGTGCTAGTGTTTCTCTTGATGATGTTCTAAGAAAATATACACCTGAAACATTTACCCCTGCAGAAGAAAGAGCCGATGGTTCCCTTGTAATGAACAATTCAGAAATTACTATGTATCTGCCTCTCGGTAAGGCCTACTGGGCAAGAATTCGTTCTGTCAACAATTTCGGTGAATCAAAATGGGAGTATGTTGGTCTGGAGCTTTCTGCAGCATCCCCTGCAGTGACAGCACCTGTAGGGGATGCTGAATTCAAGGGAGGAGCTGTCTTGGGTAGTGGTACCGTGACAGCTGAATCCATCAACATTACAAAAATCACATACAACAAGAACGGGGGACTGTTTGGAACTGACAGAAGTGACAAGATTGTATACTTTGTTGTTGATAAGGCTGCAATAAAAGATCGTACGGTAATTCCATTCTGGGCTGCCAATGGTCATCCTACTAATCCACTTAAGAAGGGTGAAGATACATTTGTCGGATGGACTTCAGACGGAACAACTGCAAATTCTGTTTACAAGGCAGTTTCCGCAACCGCTACTACACCTGCAGCTGTTGGAAAATTGGGATCCATTACTGGCGGTGCTTCTACTTCTACAACTGATGTATATGTACAGACTCCTGTTGATTCTGTTTCTGCTATGATTGGTACATGGACAGGAACTCCGAAAGCAACAACAGAAGCAGACCTCGAAGATGCAGATGAGGGTGGATACCGTGGATACGGCTGCATCACCCTTTATGCAGACTATACGGGTAGCCTTACAGGAAATCTCAGCTATGTAGACCTTGCCTATGACTATCGTCTTGCAACTGAATGGATTTTGTTTGGAAATAGTCTTGCACCTCTAACAACAGGACAGGCTGCCGCTCCTTATACTCTGTCTGATTCCTGGCATGTCAATTGGTCTAAATCAGATGAAACAGGTGGCGGTAAGAAAATCAAGCTTGCAATTAAATATCCTGCCAAGGGAGAATACAAGATTGGTGCCGATGATGATAGTGCAGTGACCTATAAGCTCAAGTATAAGAAAGCAGGGGCAACAGATGCTGCTTCATTTACTAATCCTGTAAAAGTAACTGCCACCATAAAAGATGCCTATGGAACAATTAAGTCAGTCAATACTGCAGATGTAAGCAATTACAACAATGAAGTTAAAATTGGTCCTACAGATGGCATTGATGTCAGTTCATGGGAAAATGGTTCGTATACATGTTATGTTACGACTGTTTTTGAAACCACTGGAAAGACTATTACAAGGTCTGTCAGTGTAACGATTAGTATAACAGACTAAGGGAGGTTTGACATGAAAAAAATCACAAAGCTTCTTTTCATAGCTTTTGCCGCAGCATCCCTGTCCCTTGCAGGATGCTCTATGCTGGGCGATGCTACAGTTTCTGACTCTAAGTCAGATAATAATCCAGAAGTTAAACTTACAACTCTCAAGGGTCGTGTCTCGAATCTTAAGGATTATGATGCTTCCGTTCGTTCCATCATACCGGAAGCAGATGATAAGTCCTACGACTACTACATCATGGGTAAAACCATAACAGGAAAAGCTTTTACTGATCCTGATGATTCAAGTAAAAAGTATAAGCAGCTTACAACTACCGGTGCTGATTGTATTATCAAGGATAACGCGGAAGGTATCCCTGAGTTTACTCTCCCTATTGAGACGGCTGCTTGGGAATTGACTCTCTGTGCAGTACCTGCAGGTACTACCGATATTAATGATACCAACATGGTTTCGAAAGCTGCACTTGTTGCCTATGCTTTTGCAGACCTTACAAAGAGCACTGATGCCGTAATGTTTACTCTTTCGCCGGACAATCTCACAGGAAAAGGAAACATTGCCCTTACTCTTTATTTGAGCGATGACTCTCAGCTTGGAACAAAAGCCACTAACAATTTGTGGCAGCTTCCAGATGGTTATACCTGTGAATTCCAAATTCAGAATCTCATCACTGGTGAGGTTGTAAAATGGTCAGAAGCAAGTGGACCTGATGCAAAGGATTCCATTACCTTTGTGGATCCTGCCTCTGGAGATGATGCCTATGGCAAAAAAAGTAAGGCAGGCCCTATTGGAGGCGGTCATGAACTTAATCCTGGAACATACAACTTTGTTGTACTGTTTAAGCATGCAAGTTTACCGACAAGCGTATGGTCCGATGTTCTTGTGGTATTGCCAACAAAAACAACTGAACAGAATGTATTCATTCCTAATGTCCTCGGAAAAGAACCTGCAAAGGTGTCGGAATTCAACGGTTACATTGTTAATGAATCATGGGATCTTCCTCAGAGTCCAGATTACTACATAGCACACTTTGAATGGGATGCTTACCAAACCCTCACAGAGCGTTACTTTGAAATCCAGCTTGGAGAGATTGACTCCAAGAGCGTTCTTGGTTCTGCTGTTACTACAGACGAACTCTGGACTGCCAATGTTGATGACTTTAGGGATTATGCGGCAGAGGGAGGTGACTATAATGAAGGTGACGTCACAAAAACTCGTGTGGAATTAAGAAAGCAGGATGAATACTTTGACGGTTCTCTCTTTGCAAACAACACAAGATGTTCCGTTTATGTTCCTCTTGGAAAAGTAATTGTAGCACGCATTAGGGCCGTAAATAATGTCGGTAATTCTGCATGGACTTATGTTGCTCTTCCAGATGCTTACTCTCCTATTCCGGTAGCAGCACATGACAAAAAAGGTGGTCAGGCAGCGGGTTCTACCTATTCGGCAAGCCTGAGCAACGGAACAAAAGCTGCAGTTCCATTTGATACGGATAATCCTGCAAAAGTTATGAACAAGTTCAGGATTACATATAACCTTAACGGTGGTTCGCGCGATACTGATGGTACAAAAAATAAGGTCGAATATGGTTCTCAGTCTGACCTTTCAAGCAGGAATGTAGTTAAGCTTTGGGCTGCCAACGGTTCAGATGTACAGCTTAAGAAAACTCCTTCTGTATTCAACTGCTGGTCAACAGAAGCCGTTGCAACTGAAGCTTCAAGAGTATACCGTGCTGTTGTTAAGGAAACTCCAGATGATGCAGCCGCTGGTGACTATGGTTGTATCAAGAGTACAAATGGTACTGGTGAAGATCAGACATATAAACAGACTACCAAAATCGCTGATATGAAAACCGTTGTTACAAAGGATTCGAACACCGATAAAACTGCTGCAAAGATTATGGAAAAGGATGATGGCGGATACATTGGCGTTGGAAACCTGTATTTGTATGCAGACTATTCAACGGCCTTCAATGGCGACGTAACAAAAGAAGATGCTACGGCGGACTTCTTCCTTGCGACAGACTGGGTAATTCTAAGGTCTTCAGGATCTGATCCTGATAAAACGGTATATAATAAGGATGTTCCTGTTATCTGTGGTACTGGAAAGTCCAAAACATCTGCCGCAGATGCAATGGTCGATACAATTTCTTTAATGACTGTATCAAAGGAAAATGAAAAAACCGATGATTCTGGTATTCCTCTTAGATTCTCAATTGCTTTGCCTTGTTCTACTGCTACAGCTCCAATGGAGTATTATGTTGGTACTAAAAAATACACGCTGGATGAGCTGTGCAAGACGGCAAATGTTTATTTGAGTATTGAAGATGCTCATAAAGTTGTTTATGCAACCAGCGAGAAAACTCTTTCTGGCGGCAGCGAAACTTTTGATGCTTTCAACATTGTAAATTGGGATAATGGTCGTTATACGGCATACATCAACATGACTGTAAATAAGACAGGACGCCCAATTACAAGATCAGTTCGCATTACACTTGATATTGTTGACTGATTTTCCAGCCGATACTATGAAAACAAGGGAATTTAATCCCTTGTTTTCTGTGTTTCAAATCTTTTAATAAGGAGGTAAAGGACAAAAATGAAAAAATTATCCGCTTTTTTTGCATGCACAATCCTCATTTTTGTCTTTACTTTCTTATCATGTTCCATGGCCAATGATGCTGTGGTAATTGACAATTCAAAAACAGGTTATGCAGAAAATGCCTTGTATGGGCAGCTCGAGTGCAGTGAAATCGGTGAAAATGTCCGTACTATTGTTGATGGCAAGGTAAAAAGGTTCAGCGACTATGACTTCTACATGTATGGGGTTAATTCTGCAAACGGTGAATTCCCGATAACTTCTGTTCCACTCGATTCAAGCAGTGGAAGTTTTTCAATGCTGCTCAGTCCATGTTATTGGAATCTTACGGTTTTTGCCTTGAGAAAAGGAGAAACTCCAATAACTGCCATAGATGCTGTTCACAGTAATGCAATTTTAATTGGTAACGCTGCGGCTGATTTAACCCATTCTGCAGCAAGTGCGACATTTACAATGTCTATAAGTAACCTCACAACTGGTGGCTATGCAAATTTTGATGTAATTCTTTCCAACGGTACTGATAATTGGCCTTTGCCTGTTGATGACGATGGTGCCTATCAAGTACACGGCAGCCTAAAATATATTTTGTCTGGAGAAGAAATTACAGATTCCCTCAGAAATCTTAATGTTCATAACATTTCAGAAACTGATAGATACGAGGGAAGTTACAGTGCCGGACCTTTTGTTCCCGGCACCTATTTGTTTGAACTTGATTTTTACAATTCTTCCGGAATCCTAAAGGGAATTTGGACTGATACAATTGTTATAGCAGCCGGTCAGTCTCAAATTGAAAAAATAGATCCTGTATATGTTCCAAACGTGATGGGTAAAAAACCTGAAGCTCCTTCAAATTTTTATGCAACATATTACACAGGCTCAGAAGACAGTTCTGAACATGATGGAACTTTTAAGCTTCACTTTAACTGGGATGACAATGCAAATAACGAAACTAATTTTGAGCTTCAGCTTGCTGAAGTAAATGTAGGTATAGATTGGGAAGATGGTTATTGGAACGAATCTTCAAAAATAAGAAATTCTGTCTCGTATGGAAAAACATATCTCGAGCATCCTGAATATATTAGTGGTTCAACCAATGCAAACAACTCTAGATTTTCAGTGTATGCAAAGCTTGGTGTTCAATATCAGGCAAGAATTCGTGCCGTAAATACTTTTGGTGAATCGGACTGGGTAAATGTAAAGCTTCCTTCTTCCAAAACGGAAATACCGGAGGATTTAGACAAAGATCTCCTTTCTTATTTTGGAGAAGACTATGGCGATGGATCCCGTAATTCAAACTGCATTCATCGTGGCCGTATCACTTACAATTTTGTTGGTGGAAGCTACGAGCCAAAGTCTGGTTTGAGAGTTTCAACTTCCAAACTTACATATTTTACTCAGATGACACCTAATCAAAATGATTTGCCCGAATATTCATGGTGGGTCGGACCATCTTTATGGAATGGTGCAGGCTATGACGATTCATCTGATGATGACGACCTTAGAAAGGAAGTAAAGGTTTTCCGATATTGGAACAGTTCTGTTGATGGCAACAGTTCTACCCGTTATTATGATAAAACCGTAGGTTCCCTTGCTTATTACAAACTTCCAGATAATCTGACTCTTTATGCAGAATATGTTGAAGATCCTTCGGGAACTCCAACAGGCAATTCTTACAGACTTTTATCTAACTGGATTAATTGGTATATTGATGACGTAAGCCAGGATAGTGTTGCTGCTGTGGCTGATTCAAAGCGTGCAATGGTGACTGTAAGCAGAACTTCTGGAACAAGGTTTGATTTTAAGTTGTTGGTTCCTTCTGGAGAAAAAAACTTTAGCAAGATGCAGGCTAAAATTTTCGATGCGTCAAACAATGAGGTATATTCATATTCTTCAGTCTATAATATCGGTTTGGGATTTAATGTTTCTTTGAATTTGAATGATGCAAAATGGGTGAACGGACTTTATGAAATAGAGTTTACCGGTGAAAAAGAAAACCCTGATTCTACAAGCCTCTACGAAAAGTGTTATGTTGTGCTTGTCATTACGGACTGATTTGTCCTAATAAAATTTTTCTTTGTTCCAGAAGAAATGGTTGTGATAAGTATTTAAAACAAATACAGCAGTTTAATTTATCATTTTGTCATTCCCCATAATCCTACTTTCAATTTTATTTTTAATATGCTATGTTTTAGCAATCCAATTCATTTATGTTTAGCAAGGAGTATCTCATGGCTAAAGTTGTTGATTACAAGAATGCAGGTGTTGATGTTAACGAAGGTTACAAGGCTGTAGACAAGTATAAGGTTCAGTCACAGCGTGCCCGTATCCCAGGCCAGCTTACAGAACTTGGTGCATTCAACGGTATGTTTGCAATTCCAAAGGGAATGAAAAACCCTATCATGGTAAGCGGAACTGACGGTGTTGGTACAAAGCTCGACATTGCATTCCAGATGAAAAAGTATGACACAGTTGGTATCGACTGCGTTGCCATGAGCGTTAACGACATCCTTTGTTCAGGTGTTCAGACAAACTTCTTCCTTGATTACATTGCCTGCGGAAAGCTTGATGCAAAAGTTGCAGGTGAACTCGTTAAGGGCGTTACAGACGGATGTCTTGAAACTGGCTGTGCTCTCCTTGGTGGTGAAACAGCAGAAATGCCTGGTTTCTATGATGACGGAAAATATGACCTTGCTGGATTTGGTGTTGGCGTTGTGGACAAGGTTGACGTTATCGACGGAAAAAAGATCAAGGAAGGCGATGTTCTCATCGGTCTTTCTTCAACAGGTCCACACTCAAACGGATACTCGCTCATCAGAAAGCTTGTTAAGAATTTCAATGAAATCGTAAAGATTGGTGGAAAGGACAAGAAGATCGGTGACGTTCTCCTTACACCAACCCGCATCTATGTTAAGCCGGTTATGGAAGTTCTCAAGAAGTTCCCTGGCAGTGTTCACGGTATGGTTCATGTTACAGGCGGCGGATTCTATGAAAACCTTCCACGTATGTATCAGCATGCTCCAGAAGGAAAGAAGCAGCTTTGTTCTATGATCAAGAAAGACAGCTGGAAGGTTCCAGAAATCTTTGACATCCTCGTAAAGAAGGGTGCTGATCCAAAGAACATGTTCAACACATTCAATATGGGTATCGGTCTTGTTCTTGCAGTAAGCAAGAAGGATGCAGAAGCTATCATGAAGATGTTCAACAAGAATGCAAAGAAATACCACAAGGCTGGAATTGAAGATATGGTTGCCTATGAAATCGGCTATGTTGGCCACACAGACAAGGCAATCAAGGGCGACTTCAAGGGTAGCAAGGAAATGACTCAGTTCATCGACTAAGTCATAATATAAATTTTATGAGGGCTATTCCAAAAGTATGAATTTAAGCTAAACCGGCGCAATGCATGCTTATTGAATGGCCTCTTTTTTTTATGGGAGAATTATAATCAGTATGAAGAAAATTGTTTCTACTTTTATTTTGTCACTTGCTTTTGCCGCTTCTGTTTTTGCAGGCTCAACTCCGGACAAGGCAAAGATCAGCAGTAATTTTGATGACCTTGGAAAATCTTTTGCATCTGCACTTCCTCAGGTAAGCGGTATGCAGAACATTTATGCCGATGCCTTCATTGGAAAAATTTTTCCTACGGCAATTCCGCATTTTGGTGCAGGTGTCAACGGTGCCATCATTAAAGCCGATACTTCAGCTCTTGTTAAAATCTTTGATGAGCTTGATCTTAGCGCCGGTGGAGTAAACGATACAATGTATCTTCCTTCTGCTTCCGGAGATATCCGCCTTGGTGGTGTCATTCTTCCTTTTGATGTTGGTTTTGTTTTCCTTAAAACTCCAAATATCAATGTGAGCGACATTTCTCTTGGTTTTTCAACTTTCGGTGTTGATGTAAGGTATGCGCTTCTTGAAGATGGAATTGCCTGCCCTGGACTTTCTGTTGGTCTCGGTTATCTCTACAACGGAATCAATTTTGGATACAGCAAGAGGGATTCGGAAGTGAATTTTGATGCTGGAATTCACAGCATCTACACTACGGTTCAGGTTTCAAAAAGCATTCTTTTCGTGACACCATTTGCAGGCGCAAGGTTTATGGTTTCGTCACATAATGTGGACTGGAAGTGGGACCTTGGTTCAGGAATCAAGGACAGCGGTACAAGTTCTTCCGACGGATTTGATTTTGGTAATTTGCAGACACAGCTCTATTTGGGATGTGGACTTGATTTCTTTGTGTTCCAGACAACTTTGACAGGTATGGTTGATGTTGCCCATGCTGATGATTCAAAGGCATTTAGCGGAACCCTTTCATTCAGAGTAAGACTGTAATAATCGAGGATTGTTGTATGAAAAAAATTGCCGTGCTTGTTTCGGGCGGAGGAACAAACCTTCAGGCCCTCATTGACTACGAAAGGAGCCATGCCGATTGTCCGTATAGAATCGATGTTGTCATTTCCAGCACAAAAACTGCCTACAGCATTGAGCGTGCAAAAAATGCCGGCATTGACTGTGTAATCAAAAGTCCTTTTGCCGTTATGGGAAAGGAACAGGCTCAGGCTGCAAGCCGTGAAGAAAAGAACATTGCCGTGTCGGATGCCATTCTTGCCGAGTGCAAGGCTCGCGGTGTGGAAGGAATTGTTCTTGCCGGTTATCTTTCAGTACTTACCGGAAACATCATTGATGAATACAGGAACAGGATCATCAATCTTCATCCTGCCTTGCTTCCAAAATTCGGTGGCGTAGGGATGTGGGGACACAATGTTCACGAAGCTGTTCTTGCTGCAGGAGAAAAGGAAAGCGGCTGTACCGTCCACTATGTAGACGGCGGCTGTGATACGGGAAAAATCATAGTTCAGAAAAGTGTTCCGGTAATGCCAGGTGATACAGTAGACACCCTTTATGCCCGCATTGCTCCAAAGGAGCACGAAGCAATAGTAGAAGGCACAATTGTCCTTGCAACTCAGCCTTAATTTTTCCCCATTCAAATGCAAGAATTGTTGTTTTTGCAAAGCAAAATGTACGCGGACGCGGACAAAACAATTCTTGCTAGAGTGCGCAGCACTCTACTTTGTCATAAGGTAGCTGCCTTTTGGCATGATGATGATTTCTACACGCCTGTTTTTTGCGCGACCTTCTGCTGTGCTGTTGGTTGCGGCAGGCTTTGTTCCGCCGTATCCCTTGAAAGTAAATAGTCTCTTGTTAAGGCCACTGTCCACCAGTGCGTTTACGATTGACTGTGCGCGTTCAACGGAAAGGTTCATCTGGCCTGTAGGCTTGTTTACATCGGCTGTATGGCCTTCAACAAGAATGCTGTAGTCGCCTCCAGCCGTTGCTCTTTTAAGGGAGTCAGCGATAATTGATATTCGCTGCTTTTCGCTTTCAAGAAGTTCAGCAGAGTCTGCAACGAACCTAAGGTTGTCCATTGTAATCTGGATTCCGGTCGGAATGTCTGCAAGGCCAATGTCCGGAACTTTCTTTTCAAGGAAGTATCTCTTAAGTCTGTGATATGTAATGTAGTAGTTCTTGTCCTTGTTAGGGGCTGCAACCTTGTGTTCAAGAAGATCCTTGTCCAAAAGCAGGACAACTTTCCCGTTCTTAAGGAGATCAAGGTTTTCCTTTACCGATGCAATGCGAAGATAGTCTTCCCTTGAAATCACTGGATCGCATCGGTTGATTCCGTAAACTTTTTTTACAGAAATCCAGAGGGGATCTTTTCCAACCCTTCCGTTGTAATCTTCAATAAGATCACTGCTTGAATAGTGAACGATTCCTTCCTTCTTTACGTTTTCGGGAATCACCATGTTTTTTTCGTATACAAGATCCATGTCCTCGTTCCAGATTTTTGGGAAGAGGCAAGGGTAAACTCTGCTGCTTGAAAATTCTCCATGAACCGGCATTGTTCCACGGGCATCAAGCACGATTCCTGTATATCTGCGTGAAGCAATGCTGTCTATAGGCTGTGCCTGCCTGTATGGCTTGGTATGTTTTACAAGACTGGAAGAAATGTCCCTTATGTCAATGGAATGTTTCGTAAGGAGTGAGCTTCCTCCGTCCGTAAAAACTGAAGGAGTTTTCTGAGCCTTGTCTACAATTCTTGTTACGTTTTCAAGGGTGATTGTTCCGTCAAGTACAAGGTCGTTGAGTGTTTTTGAATCATCAACATAAAGCGAAAGTAGCGGGTCCTTGATGAGTATTGGAAGATCCATTTCGATTTTTTTTACCGATGTAGCCTTTCCGCTTGGCATTGGGATTCCTGCTTTTTCAACGTCCAGTGAAACGTCGGATACAAAAGTATTCTTTGTCCAGTTTACAAAGCTGGAAGAAGTCATGATTGCGTTTTCCCTTGCGGCGTGACCGTTGGCTGCGGCAACCATTTCTGCCTCCCTTTCAATTTCCTCATCGGCATAAGGCTTGTACTGCTGTGGATGGTATGGCTTTTCCATGAAGTCAGTAACTTCGTATGTCTCTATGTAGTTCTGCGAAAATACTGCAGGATGAATAAGAACTATATAAATTAATAGTGATTTCAGAATCCTTTTGTTCATCTTTTCCACCGTAAACAATTATTTCCTTACCGGAGCCCCTAAAAAATCAAATTCCTAGAGATACTCTTCTAATATCGGTTTCTTCTTCATGAGAATTAAGAAAAATCATGAATTTAAAAATTGGTTAAAAGAATCTTAAAAATTGATTTCCATGATATAGGTGTTATAATAAATTCTGTTTATCAGTTACTATTGCTTGTCGAAGGAGTTTTTATGGCAAATAAAAAAAGAAAATCGTCGGTTTCTACGATCATGATTGCTACTATTGTTTTGGGGCTAGCAGTCTTTTCCGTAGTATTGTTTATGATGATTTCCAGACTCTTGAACAGAGGCCTTGAAGATTATTTTCAGGGTGAACTTGAAAACAGTTCTGAATTGTTTCTTAGGGAAATCAAGACTGAAGAAAATAATCTTGTAAAAGTCCAGACTAGTCTTATTGGTACCCTTGATTCAATTTACAGCGAACTCGGATCTTTCCCAATAGAATTTGTTGATACTGTTGTTGAAAGTGCCTGCAGGAGTTTTGACGTTGATGACCTTACTGTCTATGACGAAAACCTCAATCTCTGCAATTCTGCCAGTGTGGCTTCGTCTATCAACAAGACTGAAATTTTGAACAGAGCTCTCAATGGCGATACTGTCCTCAAGGTTGAAAAAATGGGGCAGGATGTAAAGATTGTCCGTGCAGTACCAATCAAGCATGGTTCCTATGTAACTGGTGTCCTTGTTGGAATGGCAACTGCTACATCTCAGAAATTCGTTGAAAGAATGAAGTCCCTTACAGGCTGTGACAATACTATTTTTGACGGCACAACCCGTGCCTATACAACTCTTTCCGGTATGCGTGGTTCCGTGATTGCTGATCCTGAACCAATCCGCAGAGCTGAACAGGGCAATGATTTTTCTGGCGTTACTACCATCGGCGGTAAGAAATACGTAGTTTACTATTTCCCTATGAAGAACAATGAGGGAAAATTCCTTACTACACTCTGGCTTGGAAAGGAACTTGGCATCATTGACCATGTTTCAGCAATCATCTTTAAGCCTCTTGTAAGCGTGACAATCCTTCTTGTCCTCATTCTTCTTGCAATCCTCATCCTCATCATCTATATGAGGGTTATCAGACCTCTCAAGAGTGTTGGCGGTGCAATGCGAAGGCTTGCTTCAGGAGATGCTGACCTTACAATACGTCTTCCGGTAAATGGAAACGATGAATTTGCAGATATCTCAAAGAACGTAAATACCTTCATCATCATGCTCCAGACAATTGTTGAGGAACTTTCTGCTGCCCAGAGATCACTTACGGAAATCGGACAGAGTCTCGGTGCAAATGCTCAGCAGTCTGCAAGTGCTACAGCCCAGATTATGGCTAACATCCAGGGCGTAAGGAAGCAGTCTGAAAATCAGTCTGAGGCAGTTGCAAATACAACTGGAGTTCTCGGTAAATCATCTACAAGCATGAGCGCTCTTTCTGAACTTGTTGAAAATCAGTCTGCAGGCATTACTGAATCTTCTGCTGCTATTGAGGAAATGCTCGGCAACATTACATCGGTTACTAATTCCGTTCACAGAATGGCAGACAGCTTCAACGAACTTGGAAGTACTGTTTCTGACGGCAAGAACAAGCTTGCAAACGTTGATGGAAAGGTTAATGAAATTGCTGAACAGTCAAAGATGCTTATTCAGGCCAACCAGATCATTGCTCAGATTGCATCCGAAACAAACCTTCTTGCCATGAATGCTGCCATCGAAGCTGCCCATGCAGGAAAAGCCGGCGAAGGATTCTCTGTTGTTGCAAATGAAATCCGTAAGCTTGCAGAAACATCAAGTACACAGTCAAAGAACATTAATGCCGAACTTAAACAGATTTCTACTTCCATCAAGGATGTTGTTTCCCTTTCAAAGGACAGCCAGGCAGCCTTTGCCCAGATCGTTACTCACCTTGACTCTACGGACACAATCATCCGTGAAATCGACAACGCAATGAACGAGCAGGAAAATGCTTCCCGCCAGATCTTCAGTGCCTTGAGCGACATGAGAAACCAGGCTCTTGAAGTAAGCGAAATGTCTCGTGAAGTTAACGATGGAATTGTTGCCGTATCAAGAGATATGGATTCTGTTTCTCAGATTTCTTCCATCATCCTTGGTAGTATGGATGAAATGACTGCCGGTGCCCAGGAAATCAGTACTGCATCCCAGAGCGTTGCTGACCATGCAACAGAAACAAGGCAGAACATCAGCGTAATGCAGGATAAGCTTGGCAAGTTTAAGATTTAGTCTGGCATTGTGCCCATAAAAAACTGAAGGCGGTAATCGATTGGGATTGCCGCCTTTTTTTCTTTCTTTCATTTAAGTGATTTTGCTATTTCCTTTGCCTTGCCTGCCGGAACCCTGAGTATCCAGGTTTCTTTTGGCGGTGTGCAGCCCTTAAGTAGGGCAGGGTTTAGCGTTTGGAGTTCTGCAAGGTCTACTCCGGATTTTTCCGCAATGGTCTCCAGCTTAATGCTTCCGGTAATTTTTATCTTGCCGAATTTTTCCGGCGTCATGAGTTCAATCCATTTGTCCGCAATGCCAAGTTCTATTGCACCATAGTAGTCGGCGTTTTCAACGGCTTCCGTAATTGCTATGAGTTTGGGAACATAAAGTATGGACTGCTCTGAAAGAAGTTCAAGGTCTGCAAGCATCCAGAAGTCTGCCTTGCTCTGTTTCTTTACCCTTTTTACTGCTCCGGCACCCATGTTGTAGGCTGCAAGGGCCAGTTCCCAGTTTCCAAGCATGTTGTGGTTGTCCTTCAGTTTTGCAAGGGCTGCTTCCGTTTCAATCCACGGATCAAGACGTTCGTCATACCATTCGTTTTTCTTTAGGAATGGTTCCATGCTGTTTTCCATGAATTGCCACATTCCCGTAGCCCCGGAAACAGAAACGGCATTGGGCTTGTATTCCGATTCAACGATGGGAAGGTACTGCAGGAACATGGGCAGGTTTTTCTTTTTCAACTGCTCGCGGACATAGACCCTGTAACCGGCTGATTCTATGAGAAGGTCTGCAAGGTATTTTCTCCCTTCAGCAGTCAGGTAATAGTCAAGGAATTTTTTTGTGCGCTTGTCATCAAGTCCCGTAAGTCCTATGTCCTTGTGAACTGGTTCCTTTATGACGTAGCTTTTCCTGCTGTTTGCCTTTTTTTCAATTTCCAGCCTGCGAAGGTCATCAAGGTCATCCACCATGGAGGACTCAATCTGTATGGAATCAGAGGGAATGAGAAAGTCTGCAACAGGTTCTGCAAAAATCCCCGCTGCCGCAAAAGCAAGTATTGCTGATGGAATTTTCCTGATCACAGTTTTTCACCGTAGTAGATGCCGGCCCATTCCCATCTTCCGTGGATTTCAGGGTCTGCAGGAAAGTTTACCTTTCTGAAGTAAAGGTACCAGACATTTACGTAGTTGCTCCATCCTGTTGTCCTTAAATAGGCTTCGGTAGGAGATGATGAAGGGTCAAGTTCGGCACTGTAGCGGATTCTGTTTCCGCGCATGAAGGAACGCATTGAAAAGCTTTCCTGTGCATTGACGTCCGTTTCAACCTGACGCCACGACATGGCAAAGAAATTAACCTTTGACTTGTATTTGTCCAGGGCCCTGTAGTTGTAGCTTGAGATTCCTTTCTTGACGGCATCGACAAGAGCATCAAGGGATTCGAAGGTCCAGTCCTTTGATGAGTTTGAAAAGTCAATGAGCTGCTTTGTACTCAGGTATGCGTTTGGATATCCTGAAATTTGAAGGGTAGCCGCATCATCCTGATCAAGGTACTGGGTAAAGGAACGGATTGCCTGTTTCCATTCACCTTCCTTTTCGTATTCCAGGGCAAGTCGGTAGAAAAGTTCCGTTGTGCTTACGTTGTTTGGGAACCTTGAAATCAGCTGGTTGAAATAAGTGATTCTGTTGGCAGGACTTTCGCTGATCTGGATAAGGTGCTGGAGGCATACGAAGTGAATGGACTTTCCCTGAACCATAAGGTCATTGTAGTTGTTTATGATTCTTTCAAAGTAATATTCGGCTACAGGTTCTGCATCATTTTCAAGGTATGCATAGGCAGTCATCAGAAGCCAGTAGGCGTTGTACGGGTCGTCGTCGTGCTTTTCAACCCAGTCCGTAAGAAAGCAGATGAGGGAAGCGTAGTCTTTTACCGAGAGCATGTTGTTTGCAATCCTGTTGACTACGGCGTATCGGGTCTCGCTGTTCAGGTTAGGTTTTTCAAGAAGGTTTTCAAGCTGATTCTGCGTATTTCTGTAGGATTTGCTGAAGGCTCCCGGAAGAATTTTGCCCTTGTAGGAGCGGCTGCAGCCTGAAAAAAACGTCATAATTGCAAGAATAATCAGTGATTTCCCGATTTTTTTTAACATGTGGTAGATTTTAGCATACAATTATTGTATTGTAAACGAAAGGGCAAAAGGATGGATGACAAGAAACTTTCACCAGCAGTATTGAGAAAACAGGGATTCCTTCTTGGTATGGGACTTACCCTGCTCATCGACGGATTCATTATCTGTCTAGTCAACTTCAATTTTATCAATGCTACCCTCAAGCAGATATGGCCTCTTTTTGTAATCATTGCCGGATTCTGTTTCCTTGGGGCTGACCTTTTTATTTACAGAAGGCTCAGAACAGCTTTCCTTTTTCCTTCCATCATGCTGATTTTCCTCGGAACGGCATTTCTGGTGTTTTCATCGGACGTGTTTAATATATCCTTCCGGCAGTTCATTTCTGTCTGTTGGCCTATAGTTCTTGTTGTGTTTGGAATTCTCCTGCTTTTTGTCTACGGAATCCAGAGGATCAATAACAAGCAGTTTCAGTTTCCATATATGCAGGATGATACATTGGAAGAAGACAACTACTAGGAGAGTTGCTTTTTTGACAAGCCAGAATTTTTTTAACCGCGGGTGCATTGCATTTGCGGTTATTTCCATATTCTTATTTTTCTCATGCGGAAGCACTCCAGCCCCCCAACCGGCTCCTTCAACCGGTGACGAGGTGATTGATGAAGCCAGTGCCGTTTCCGTTTCGGTTCGCGCCGGGAAAAAGACCCTGTTTTCATCAATAAAAAAGGCTGATTTTGATGCTGTGGAAATCGGTTCCCCGCAGAGCCTTAAGCAAGCCTACAACAGCCTCCATAAAAGCGTGGAAGAAAATTATACTGATGCCGAACGAACCCTCATAAACATCATCGGTGCCATGATGGATGTTGCGTGGCCTTCGGAACGGCTCAACATGT
This sequence comes from Treponema sp., assembly GCA_024400915.1. Classification (GTDB taxonomy): domain Bacteria; phylum Spirochaetota; class Spirochaetia; order Treponematales; family Treponemataceae; genus Treponema_D. The sequence continues at coordinate 93,755 of JAKSLX010000004.1, read as the reverse complement.
TGATTCCAAAAGTTCAGTCTGCAAACCAGTATACTGGCATTGTGGAAAGCGTGCAGAAGGGGATATACGACCTTAGCGCAGTTCAGGTTGATTTCCTTTCCTATCTGCTGCCGACTCTCGTAGTCCTTTCTTCTGACAATATGTCCGAGTATTATGACAGGGTGGAAGATTCCCTTTTGAAGGCCCTGGAACTGCGTCCTGATTCGGTAATTGCAAATTATGTAATGGGCGTCCTTTGTCTGAATACAAACCGTGCCGACGAAGCTTTAAGGTATCTTAATGCCGCAAACGGGAAATATACGGCCGGGACAAAGGAGATACTTTTTGCTATTGCCCGCGCCTGCTTTGAATCCGACAACATGGAACTTGGACTTACTGTAGGGGAACAGCTTCTTTCAAGGTATCCTCAGGACACTGAAATTCTCGACCTCTGCGCCAGATCCGCCTATGCTCTTGGTGATCTGGACAAAACCGAATCCTATATTGTTCGCATCCTGCTTCTGGAACCGGATAATGCCGATTATGTCCTTTTCAGGGCCCGCATCCTCATGCAGAAACAGGATTTTATCCGAGCTTCTTCTCTACTTGATGTCTGTGCCCGAAAGAACCAGACCCCGATGGAGTATTACATCCTCAGGACAAGGCTTCAGTGCGACTGGAACAAAAACTATACTTCAGCTGCGGAAACTGCTTCCGCTGCATTGAGCCTCTTTCCTGAAAGCCACGACATAATGGTGCTTGCCGCAGAAATGGCATCCCTTACCGGAAAACCTATCATGGGAATGTCTGCCATGGAAATAGCCCTCAAGGCATTGGAAAAAGATCCTTCGAGTGCAAAGGCCAGGGAAATCTGCATAAGCGAAATGTACAAGAACGGGGAATACCAGCAGGCCTATGCTTTGAGCAGCCGCATGATTGCTGAAAAAAATGTCCAGAAGTCGGTCTTTTATGCCCATATTGACATTTGCATCGCCTTGAGGAGGACAACGGAAGCCGGTGAAATTTCGGGGCGCCTTTACAGTGAGTCTCCCGATGACGAGGATGCTCAGACTGCCTACATAAAGGTTCTTTCTGCCTCTGGACAGGCAGCCGCCGCAAATCAGCTCATTGCAAAGCTTCTTCCCGATGCCAATTCCAAGATGAAGAGTTTTCTCTATTATCAGCGAAGCTTCCTGCAGGGATCTGAGGATCAGGCTCTTTCGGACCTCCGTTCAAGCCTTACGGCAAACCCAAGAAACAAGGATTCCCTCTATCGCCTCTACCAGATTTACTATAACAAGAAGGACTGGCGCCGTGCCCAGTATTACCTTAAGCAGGTTGTTGCCCTTGATCCTGCCAATTCCATCTATGTCCGTCAGAATTCAGAGCTGGACAAACTCCTTAAACGTTGATAGACGTGTTTTTGTATAGTTTTTTTTGAAAATCTTTTGTTTTTTCTATTTTTCTTAGGGGTCTGTCCCCTCTGTTCAAGAATTGCGCTGCAATTCTTGTGACGAAAGTTAATGGGTAGACTGGTTGTAGAAAGGCAACGCTTTCGTCAGGGGGTCTGTCCCCTCTGTTCTGATTACAGAATTATTAAAAATCTTGATATTGTCCTCAAATCGTGTTATTCTAGGTTACTATTTTTAAATAAAACAATAAAAAGGTAGGAATTTAATATGTTCAATGCACTTTTATTGCAGGCTGCACCACAGCCGGCAGCAGGCGGATTCGGAATGATCATGCCTCTCGTTCTCATCGTGGGAATCATGTATCTCTTTATGATCCGTCCACAGCAGAAGAAGCAGAAGGAAACTCAGAAGATGCTAGATGCACTCAAGAAGGGTGACAAGGTTGTCACAATCGGTGGCATTCACGGTACAGTAGCATCTACAAAGGAAAATACTGTAGTACTTAAGGTTGATGACAATACAAAAATCGAATTCAACCGCACAGCCATTGCAACAGTTGTTGTAGACAAGCCGGCTGAAGCTCCAAAGGCAGAAAAGAAATCTTTTTTCGGAAAGAAAGCAAATAAAACTGAAGAAACAGCACCTGCTGCAGCTTCAGAAACTGAGGAAAAATAAATGAACAAGAAAAGTCGTTTAATCACAATTCTTGCTGTGCTTGCAGTCTGCTTTGCATTCCTGTGGCCAACAATCAGTTGGTATGCACGCACACCAAAGGAAGATCAGGCATTGGCATTGAGCTCCCTTGAAAGTATCAAGGACTACTCAAGCTTCAAGGCTGCTTCCGACGTTAAGGCTATGGTTGCTGCTGTAAAGGCAGATCCAGAAACACTCGTTGCCGCTGACCAGGAATGGCTTAAGGCACAGGTAAAGAAGAACTACAAGCTTGAAAACAAGAAATATTCAGAGCCCCTCAAGTTGAATGATGCCCTCAATTCATTCTCTTCAAAGACTGAACTCGTAAACTTTGTTGAAGGCGTTTACCGCAAGAAGATCCTCAAGAACAAGGATTTCTACAAGAACTCGGTTAAGCTCGGTCTTGACCTTTCTGGCGGTATGAACGTTATCGTTAAGGCTGACCTTGATGCAGTAATTGCAAATCAGGGAGACACACCTTTCGTAGAAGAAACTCTCAAAACAGAAGCTATGGCTCAGGCTGTAGAAACTCTTTCAAACCGCATCGACCGCTTCGGTCTTTCTTCACCAACAATCAGACAGCAGGGTGAAGACCGCATCTACATTGAACTCCCAGGTTCAGCAGAAGCAGACCAGATCAACTCAATCATCCAGGGTCGCGGTATCCTTAACTTCCGCCTCGTAGACAATGAAGCTACTCAGGCGTTCACTACTTACTACTACAATCACCTTGACAGCACATTCGACAGCAAGGGTCGCCTCATCGATTCTTCTGTAATTCCTGAAGACTGTGTTGTAATGGGTTACTACACAACAGATGCATACGGTCTTGACCAGAGAGAAGGTTACCTTGTTGTAAAGAAGGAAATCGCTCTTGACGGTAAGCACATCAAGTCTGCAGAAGTTGGTGCAGAAGACCTTACAGGAAAGCCACAGGTTAACTTCGTTCTCGACAGTGAAGGAGCTGAAATCTTCGGTACATTTACAGGCAACCATGTTGGTGAAAGCCTCTGTATCATCAGTGACGACAAGGTTAAGTCAAATGCAAGAATCCAGACAGCAATTACTGGTGGTCGCGTTGCAATCACAGGTTTCGGAATCCAGGAAGCTCAGAACCTCCGCAAGGTTCTCCAGACAGCTTGGCTTGATGTTCCTCTTTCTGTAGAAAGTCAGCAGGTTATCGGTGCTTCCCTCGGCGATCAGGCAATCAAGCAGGGACTTCTTGCTATTGCAGTTGGTCTCATTGCCATCATGATTTTCATGCTCGTTTGGTACCAGGGTGCAGGTGTTAACGCATGTGTTGCACAGGTTCTCAACCTTTATATCATGTTCTCAATCCTTAGTGCCCTTAACCTTACAGTTACACTCCCAATGATTGCAGGTATGATCCTTACAATCGGTATGGCTGTTGATGCCAACGTAATCATCTTTGAACGCATCAAGGAAGAACGCCGTCTTGGAAAGGACAGGGCTTCTTCAATGAATACAGGTTTCAACAACGCATTCTGGGCAATCATGGACTCTAACATCACAACATTCATTGCCGCCATCTTCATGTCTCAGCTCGGTACTGGTTCGGTACAGGGCTTCGCATACAGCTTGGCAATCGGTGTTGTTTCAACATTGTTCACAACATTGTTCGTTTCTCGCCTCATGTTCGACTTCCAGACAGAAGTTGTAGGCAAGAAAAACATCAGCATCGGCTGGGGGATTAAATAATGAAAACAGTAAAGCAGTTCAGTAAAGCATTTCCTGCCTGTGCTATTGTAAGTGCCGTAATCATTGCACTCGGTGTTGCAGGAATTTTTATCCGCGGAATCAACTTCGGCATTGATTTCGTTCCAGGTCTTGTAGAAGAAGTTCGCATCGCTCCATCTGCAATCGAACTTACATACAAAGGTTCAGCAAACGTAAGCGTTGAAACTTCTAATGTTGCACTTTCCCTCGTTATTTCGGGAACAGGTGCAGAAAACGAAACAAAGACATTTACATACGGTCAGAATCCAACTATCCGTGACATGGCAAATGCCCTCAACGGCGTAGAAGGTGTTACAGCTACAGTTGTTAATTCTGCTTCTGCAGATTCTTACGGAATCTATACAGACAGCGCATCAACAGCTCGCCTTTCTTTTGATCAGGCTGTAAAGCTCTATGTATCTGATGCTTCAAACAACGTGTCTATTGATGCAGTTCGCGAAAGCCTTGCTTCACAGAATGTTGCAGTAAAGGAACTTGGAGATGACTCTAACCGCAGCTTCCAGATCCGTGCAGCCATGGCAAAGGGAGACGAAACTTCAGTTGAAACATTGCAGAAGTCAATTACAGGTTCCCTCAAGTCTAAGTTTGGAGAAGACAATATTGCCATCGTTAAGACAGACTTTGTTGGTTCAAGCTTCTCTTCAAGCAACGCATGGAAGTCAGTTGTTCTTGCATTGGTAACACTCTTTGCAATCTGGTTCTACGCAACAATCCGCTTCCACTGGGACTTTGCTCTTGGTGCAATCATTGCCCTTATCCATGACTGTCTGATCATGTTTGCATTCATCTCATGGACACAGGTTGAATTCTCAACAACATCATTTGCTGCTGTTCTCACAATCTTCGGTTACTCAATCAACGCTACAGTTGTTATCCTTGACCGCGTTCGTGAAAACATCAAGCTTGTTGATACAAAGGACTTCAAGGTTATTCTTGATACTTCTATCAGCGGTACATTGAGCCGTTCCATCATCACGACAGTTACAACATTGTTTGCTTCTTGCTCACTTCTCGTGTTTACAACAGGAAGCATCCGTGACTTTGCTCAGATCCTCACAGTTGGTCTCATCTCAGGATGTTACTCATCTATGTTCATCAGCTCTGGTTTCATTTCATGGGCACGCCGCAACTGGCAGCCTGGCGAATGGGCAAACCACGTAAAGCCACACAACAAGTAATTCAAGTTATTAGTTGATGTTAATGAAATCCTTCATCAGTTTGACTGGTGGAGGATTTTTTTTTCTTTTGAAATTTGAATTTTTTTAGGTTAATCATTATAGTTTAAATCTATGGAAATAATTCGTGCACAGGTCCTGGGCTTTTGCTTTGGTGTCCGACGTGCAGTAGAAACTGCTGAAAAAGCCGTTGAAGGTAACATTGGTTCCGCTAAGAAAATTTTTACTTTGGGTCCTCTGGTTCATAATCCTGTCGTAATGGATTCCCTTTCCCAGTGTGGTGTTCAGATTCTGGATGGTTCTTCTTTTGAAATGCTTGGCAAGGATTCTGTCGTTGTGATCAGGGCCCACGGTACTACTCCGGAAGTTATAGATTCCTTGAAAAAAAGGGAAGTTGAAATTCTTGATGCCACATGCCCAAAGGTACATTTGAGTCAGAAACGTGCAAGGGAATGGTCGGAGAAAGGTTATTCTGTAATCATTGCCGGTGATAAAAATCATGGTGAAGTTGTGAGCATTTCGTCCTATGCAGATGATTGCCGTGTGATTGAAAACGCTGAGGAAGCAGCTTCTCTTGATGTTCCCGATTTATGCGTTCTTATTGCACAGACTACTTTCAGTCCCGTGGAATTCGAGAAAATTAAGAACATTCTTCTTTCAAAAAACAGTAATCTTGTAATCTTCAATTCAATCTGTTCTGCTACGATGGAAAGACAGGAAGCTCTTGCTGAACTGAAAGGTAAGTCCGAAGGTATAATCGTCATAGGCGGAAAAAATTCTGCCAATACTAAAAGGCTCTACGAGTCGGCCCTTGCTATCTGTCCAAAGTCAGTTCTCATAGAAGATGCAGATGAGATTCCGGAAGAATTCTTCATAATGAAAAAAGTTGCGCTTACAGCAGGGGCAAGTACACCTGATTCTACGATTGAAAGGGTGGAGATGTTCCTTAAAAATGAAAAATAAGTTATAATTAGACTAATTGTTTTGAATAATTTTTTAGAGGAGATAAAATATGAAAAAAATTATCATGGCAGCTGTAATTGCTGTTTCTGCGGCTTCAGTGTTTGCTTACAACCCACCAATGGGCGGTGAAGAGCTTTTCAGACTTTCAAACCCAGAAATGCTTAGCGGTGCATCTGCATCAGCAGCAGGAGGTCCTTCTTTCAATGTAATTCCATCATCAATTACATACAACCCAGCCCTTCCTGCAAACAGCGAAATCATCACTTTTGATTTGAGTGGAACAGCTTTCATCAACTGCAATAAGAAAGATGAGGACAAGTCAAATGGTTCTGCATTTGAAACAGGCGTAATCGTTCCTACCAAGTTTGCTGCCTTTACAGCAACAACAAGCTACCTTTCTTCGGAAATGTTTGGAATGCCACTTGGAAAGATCTGGGACATTCACGTTGGCGCTTCTAAGGATGTTCTTGACTGGCTTTCAGTTGGTGCAAACTTCTACTACCGTTCTTACAAGGGAACTGACATTGATTCAAGTTATGGTCTCGGTGCAGACTTTGGTGCCCTTGCAAGGGTAGGTGACTTTGGTTTCCTTAAGGATGTTCGCATTGGTGCTGCCGTTCTCAACGTTGGTAAGCCTGCTGATTTTAAGACACTTGGTATTGATCATAAGGATGAATGTTCAAAGTATCCAACAATCTTTACACCTCGTGCAGGTGTTGCAGCTCAGGTGTTTGACGAAAGCAACTGGGTCGGCAGCTTCAGCGCAGACGTTTGCATGCCAACTTTCGTGACAAACTGTATCGTTGACCTTGCATTTGAAGTTGCACATGCAGACAAGCTCAAGCTTAACCTTGGCTGGCAGTACAACCTTAGGGAAGCTGTAGAAGGCGGAAGCGACGGTATTTCTTCTGTTGCTTTCGGAGTTTCTTATAAGTTTGGTGCTAAGGTCGGAAACAAGGACAGCAATGTAACTCCTGCAGTTGCAACACAGTACCTTTACAGCGGAATCCTCGCAATAAGCGGCGGAGCAAGAGTTGATCTTGGACAGAAGGATACTTCTGGTGCTGAAATCGAAATGTGGTAATTCTTCAGGACTGCATAAGAATTAAGCATTGAAAGGGTATTACCCCTTTTGCATACCCCGATGCTTGCGTCGGGGTTTATTATTTTTTTTGTAACACTTTAAAATACTTGATTGTTTATTTGGTAGAAAGGAATTTATCAGATGAAAAAGACAACAATTAGAATTATTGAAATTTCTGCACTTGCAGCTTTTGTTTTTGCAGGAACACAGATGTTTGCGGCTCCTAAGGATGCTCCAAAAAAAGGACCGTCAGTAAAATATATTTCTCCAAACAATGACGGCATCATGGACGAGCTTACTGTCAATTTTAATATTGATACAAAGGCTAAGAATTCAACTACAGGCATCATTACTGCTTGGAATCTTCGTGTCTACGATAAAAATGAAAAGCTTGTGAGGACTATTGGAAACAAAATCAAGTTTCCTGAAGAAATCAACGCAAAGTCGCTTCTCAAACAGCTTGGTAAAACTAAGGAAAGTGTTGATATTCCTCCTAGTGTAAGCTGGAACGGTTATCTTGATGACGGTTCCCTTGCAGAAGACGGAACTTACTATTATTCAATCTGGACTCGCAAGGGTAATGGCCAGGAAACGGAAACAAAGAAAGCAACGGTAATTGTTGATAATACTCCTCCTGCAATTGAACTTGCTAAGCTTTCAAGCGATGAAAAGAATTTCGGCGAAGGTGCAAAGGCAGTTCTTCCTGTAAATCAGTCTGGTTCCGTAGAAGAATTGTGGACTGCAAAAATTACGGATATGAACGGCAATACTGTAAAATCTTACAGATGGGAAAAAGCTGCTCCAGACAAGATTGTATGGAACGGAACAAATGACAGCAAGGCTATCGTTCCTGATGGAGTCTACCAGTATGAAATTACTTCTACTGACCTGGCTGGAAATACATCTGAAAAGGCAGTGATTTCCAACATCATTTTCTCTGCTGAAAAACCTGAGATTTCAATTTCAATTGCAGGAAATACATTGGATTCAAGATTCTTTGCACCAGCCCCAAAGGGTGAAGTTGCTAAGGAACGCAAGACTGTAAACTTTGACATATCAATTCCTTCTCCTAAGGCAAGCGTTAATTCCCTTGTTTCATGGAAGATTGATGTTGTTGGTAAGTCTGATGACAATGTTCTTTATACACTTTCAGGAAACAACAATAAGGCTCCGGATAAGCTTGCATTTGACGGAAAGGGAAGCAACGGTGCAATTCTTGCAGAAGGTGAATACCGTGCAAAGGTAACTGCCCGCTATCTTAACGGATATGAACCAAAAGCAGTTTATTCTCCAGTATTCGTTCTTGATAATGAAGCTCCAACTGCAGTTGTAAATCTTCCTGCAAATACAGTTTTCAATGGACAGAATCTCTTTGAGATTGTACAGCAGGCAGCTTCTGAAAATTCATATACCGGTCCTAAGAATTGGGTTGGTAAAATCGTGGATAAGGACGGCAAGATTGCAAGACAGTATAACTTTGGCTCGATTCTTCCTGCAAAAGTTGAGTGGAACGGTCTCGGTGAAAACGGACAGTTTAATGACAATACATATAGGTACATACTTGAAGTAACAGAACTTGCAGGTAACAAGAGGACAGTTTCAACTTCAGAATTTACACTTGATACAAGCAAGACAGAACTTGCCATTAATGTTGCCCCTAAAGCATTTTCTCTTAACGCAGAAAGCAAGGTGCAGAAAGTCTCAATCAATCCTGTTGTTAATGCATCCAGTGGAATCAAGTCTTATGAAGTTGCCGTTTCTTCAAAGGGAACTGTAGTAAAGAAGTTCACTGGCAGCGGAAAGGTTCCTTCTGCAATTCAGTGGGACGGTCTTTCGGACAGCGGTACAAGATGTGCTGATGGAGAATATGTTGCAAAGATTACAACTGTAGCAAACAGCGGAACTGAAGCAAGTGCAGAATCAGGAAAATTCATTCTTGATTCAACTGCACCAGTAATCAAGGTTTCTGTTCCATATGTTGCTTTCTCTCCGGAAGAAACAAGTACAAAGAAAAATCTTCCTGTAATGGTTGAAGAATCTTCAGTAGAAGAATTGTGGACTGCAGAAATTCGTGACGGAAAAAATGCTGTTGTAAAGACAGTTCGTTTCGTAAACAGTAAGGCTGCAAACTTTAGCTGGGACGGAACTGATGATAACGGAAATAAAGTTGCAAACGGAAATTATTCGCTTGTAATTTCTTCTGTAGATGCTGCAGGCAATAAGGGACAGGCTTCAATTTCAGGAATTGCCGTTGATGCAAGACCTGTTTCTGCCTATGTTACTGCTGAATACAATGGCATTTCTCCTAATGGTGACAATGTTCTTGATGTGCAGAAGTTTGACATCAAGACAACACTTAAGGATGGCATTGCTTCATGGAAGTTTGACATAGTTGATGAAAAGAGCAGAAGCGTTAAGCAGTTCTCGGACAAGGATCAGAAAGATCTTCCTGCTGTAATCAACTGGGCCGGTGATACTAACGAAGGCACTCTTGCAGAAGGCATCTTTAAGGGTAAACTTCATGTTGAGTATACAAAGGGTAATATTGTAGATACAGAAACATCAATGTTCATCTGTACAACAAAGGGACCTGAACTTGCCGTAAGAACTGCACCTGCATATTTCAGTCCTGATAATGATGGCAATGACGATGATCTCTTCATCCAGCTTAAGTGTAAGGCTATTGCAGGACTTAAGAACTGGTCGTTTACAATTTACAATCCAATCAAGGATGAAAAGAAACCTTTAAGCCCATTCTGGAAAACAGCCGGTAAAAATGTTATGACAGAACGTCTTGTTTGGGACGGACGTGGAAATAACGGTGAAATCGTTCAGTCTGCAGAAGACTATCCATACATTCTTGAAGCTTATGACGAACTTGGCATGCATACTACTTTCAAAGGCGTAATCAATGTTGATGTCCTCATCATTCAGGACGGTGACAAGCTCAAGATGCAGATTCCTTCCATCATCTTCCGTGCAAATGCAGCTGACTTTGGTGTTCAGAAGCTTGATGCAAAGGGCAATGTAAAGGAAAAGGGTATTACTCAGGCTCAGGCTGACAACAATCAGCGTATCCTCAAGCGTGTTGCAGAGATCCTCAATAAGTTCAAGGATTACAGGGTAACAGTTGTAGGACATGCTAATCGTGTAACTGATAATGCCGATGAAGAGACAAAGGAACTTATTCCTCTTTCTACAGAACGCGCAGAATATGTTAAGAACCAGCTCATTGCTCTTAAGGTAAAGGATGGTGAAAAGAGACTTTCATCTGAAGGAAAGGGTGGTACAGAGCCTGTTGCAGACCGCAAGAACAGCGATGTCAACTGGAAGAACCGCCGCGTTGAATTCATTCTTCAGAAGTAGTTATAAAATTAACATCCTGTAGATTTTACACCGAGAGTTTTGACATGCAAAACTCTCGGTCGATGTTGCTGAATTTATGACACGCCATCCTTGATGTTGGCAAAGAAAAGGCCCTTCGGAAAACCGAAGGGCCTTTTTGTCTTTTAGTAGATAACAAAGCTTTTACACTTTTTTTTCAGGTTATACACGAAATGTCACTGTATTTCGTGCTGCAAAAGTTAGTTCTGGTACCGGTATTTATATCAACAGAACTTTTCCAGCTGGTCCACAAGGTTCTTGAAAGTATCAAGGGCTGCCTGAACTGGTTCTGGGCTTTCCATATCTACTCCTGCAACTCTGAGGGCTTCAATTGGATAACGGCTGCCACCGCTCTTAAGGAACTTGAAGTAATCTTCCCTTTCCTTTTCTCCGCCCTCAGTTACACGCTTTGCAAGTGCAAGTGATGCCGAAATTCCAGTAGCATACTTGTAAACATAGAATGCATTGTAGAAGTGTGGTATGCGGAGTCCTTCCATATCACTTGATTTTTCAAACTTCATTTCAGGTCCAAAATAGAGCTCAAGGAGTTCACGGTAAATCTTGCGGATTCCGTCGCAGCTTAATGGAGTTCCGTTTTCAACGGCTTCGTGGCACTTGAGTTCAAACTCTGCAAACATTGTTTGGCGGTGGAGGGTTGCAAGAATGTCGTTAGCACGCATTGCAATGAGATATTTTTTCATTTCATCATCTTTTGCATTTTTCAAAAGATACTGGAACACAAGTTCTTCATTGAATGTTGAGGCAACTTCAGCTTCAAAAATCGTATAGTCATAGCAACTGAAAGGATTATTGTGAACGCTATACCAGGAGTGCATGCTGTGTCCGCCTTCGTGTGCCATTGTATATACATCACGGAGGGTATCATCATCATAGTTCAAAAGTATGTAAGGGTATCCTTCGTAGCATCCGCTTGAGAATGCACCGGAATGTTTTCCCTTGTTTTCGTAGCGGTCACACCATCCGCCTAAAAGTCCTCCGCACAATGTGTCAGTGTATTCTTTCCCAAGAACAGCCATTGCATTGCGGCAGATTTCTACTGATTCCTCGTATGTTACCTTGGACTTAACTGTTTTAACGAGGGGAACGTAAACGTCCCAATGCCTGAGCTCGTCCAGCCCAAGAAGTTTTTTTCGGAGTGAATAGAACCTGTGGAGATCCGGAAGGTTTTTGTGGACTGTTTCAATAAGATTCCTGTAAACGCTTTCAGGCACCTTGTCTCCGTAAAGTGCCATATCCAAAGAAGATTTGTAGCCTCTTGCACGGGCAACGAATATGTCGTTGTTTACTGATCCTGCATAAAGGGATGCAAGAGTGTTTGCGTGCTTTTCAAACTGGTCGTAGAACTTTGTGTAAGCTTCCTGGCGGATATTGCGGTCCTGGTTTTCTAGGAAGTTGGTCCATGTGCTGTGTGTAAGGGGTCTGTCCCCTTCGTCACAATGAACGGTTCCAAAGTCCATATCTACGTCATTTAATAGACTGAATACATTTGAGGCTGTTTGTCCACTTTCGCTTTGAAGGGCCATGAGACGCTCCTCTTTTTCTGAAAGAATGTGAGGCTTTGCGTGAAGAGACTTTTTGATGCTGATTTTGTAATCTGCAAATTCAGGAAGTTCACACCAGGCGTTGATTTTGTCATCTTCTATCGAAAGAAGTTCAGGTGTAAAGAAACTGCACTGCGACGACATATTCGTATATGCCATCATTACCTTGTTGTAGCGCTCTTGGTTTGCGCTTTCACTCTGGTCTGCTTCGTTCATGAGGCTTGCGTAGTGGTATACTTTTTCTACAAGAAGTCCAAGCTCATCATCGGCCTTGAGTGCTGCAAGAAGTGTGTCGCTTGAAGTTCCAAGTTTGCCTTTGAAGGAAACCAGTTTTTCTGTAAAGGAAGGAATGCGTGCAAGGTCTGCTTCCCAGTCCGATTCTGTTTTATAAAGTTTTGTCAGGTCCCATTTGTGTTCCGCAGGGACGTCTTTTCTCAATGGAATTTTTTTGTTACTCATGAAAATAATATAGCATATTTTTTTTTGAATGGCACTAAAGGGGACAGACCCCAATGTAAAAAAGAAAGAAATAAACAAAAAGGAAGGAAAAAAAAGAAGGATAGATCCTCAATTTCAAATTTTTATTATTAAAACTGTCGCTTTTTTGTATTTTTTTGAAAATAAATATAAATAAGAGATTATAATGTCAAGAAAACCTAGAGTGTATGGAACTTCTGGTTTCTATCATGTGATTTTGCGCGGAAATAACAAGCAGAATCTGTTTAATGATGTTGAAGACAGAAAGTTCTTCCTTGAAAAATTAAAGAAATACTCCAACGAACTTGGGATAAAAGTATATGCTTTTTGCCTGATGAATAATCATGTCCACGTTTTGATTGGAAATGCAAATGAAAATATGAGTCTAATGGTTCAAAAAATTGCAAATAGCTACGTTTATTATTTCAATAGAAAATACGAGCGTTCTGGGCATCTTTTTCAGGGACGATTTAAAAGTGAACCAGTTCTTGATGATGAATACTTTAAAACGGTCTATCGATACATACTTCAAAATAGTGAAAAAGCGGGTCTGGAAACTTTTGATCGATATCGCTGGAATAGTTTTTATACATTGAAAAACACAAGACGGAGAAGTTTTGTCGATACTGAATATGTAATTGCTTTGTTTGGCTCAAGGAAAAAGTTGATGAATTTTGTGTATCAGCGGGAAACAATAAATTGCATGGAATATGAAAACAGGCTGGTGTTTACAGATTGTCGAGTTTTAGAACTAATAAAAAAATTGTTCGGAATATCATCGCCATATAAGCTTGAAAGGCTTTCTATAGATGAACAGAAGGAAAAGTGTAGCGTCTTGAAAAAATTAGGAATCTCAATGTCTCAGATTGCTAGAATAACGGGAATAAGTCGTAAAATAATCAGAATGTCATAAAAAAAATCAAGGATTCAGTTCATTTTTTTAAGATAAATGCACTTGGAAATGCATATTGAAGAATATATTGTTTATGAGGGGTCTGTCCCTATTGTTTTATTATTGATTCATAAATGATATTTTTCTAGAATGAAAACATGTTGATTTCTGCCACATTTTCAAAGCCCTCAAAAGTTGTTGAAGAAAAATTGGGAAAAGCTTATTTAAAGGTCCGCATTTGGAAAAATCCATCTCCTTCTGCTGTTTCTTCAAACGCTTACATTTCTGAAAGTTTTACTGAAAAACAGTCCTTTACAAAAAATCTTTCAAAAGATGATGCCGAAAAATTCGTGGAAGAAAATGCTGGAACCACATTCAAAAACTGCGTAAAGCGTACTGAAACTGAAGAAATAACATATCTTGCAAATCGTCGCGGTGAAGTTAAAAAACTTGTAAAAAAACTTTCTGTTCCAGTGTCTTTCAAAACAAACAAAGAAAAAAATTACATCCTCAAGGAAGGTATTCCTGTTCCTTTCCTTATTGAACTTGGGGTAATGACAAAGGAGGGGAAGATTGTCTCCTCACGATACGATAAATTTCGACAAATCAACCGTTTCCTTGAATTTATAGATGATATTCTTGGTGATGTAAAGAAATTATGCTGTGGAGATGGTGATTTCAATGGGGACAGACCCCTACGCATGGTTGATTTTGGCTCCGGAAAATCCTACCTTACTTTTGCAGCCTATTATTTCCTCTCTGAAATAAAAAAGATCCCCTGTGAAGTGTTTGGATTGGATTTAAAAAAGGATGTAATCGAGCATTGTGCAAATCTTGCCCGCAAATACGGATATTCGAACCTGAACTTTGCTGTAGGGGATATTGCAAAATATTCTGGAGAAACCTCACCAGATATTATTGTGACTCTTCATGCCTGCGATACGGCTACCGATTATGCCTTGAAATATGCAGTTGAACACAATACAAAGGCTATTCTTTCGGTTCCCTGCTGTCAGCATGAGATAAACAGCCAGATTGGTAAAAATACGGTGGAAGGAAACAGTCCTCTTGCGATTTTCATGAGGCATGGAATTTTACGAGAAAGGTTTGCAGCCCTTGCAACTGATGCAATTCGTGCTGAACTTCTTGAAGAGAATGGGTATGCAGTTCAGCTTATGGAATTCATTGATATGGAAGGAACTCCGAAAAACCTTTTGATTCGAGCCGTAAAGAAGCAGTCATCAAACGGTGCAGTAAAAAAATCTTCGGCAAAAGATTCCATCCTTAATGTACTTGGTGTAAAACAAACTCTCAACGACATTCTCTAGAGGACATACTTTTCTATGAAATCCCCGACGCCGTCATTGTTGTTGTCCTTTTCAGTGACATAGTTGGCGATTTTCTTTATATAATCAAGACCGTTGCACATGGCAATTCCGTTTCCACACATTCTGATCATGCTTTCGTCATTCATGCTGTCACCAAATCCCATGGTTTGATCCATAGAAATGCCGAGTTCTCTTGCTAGGAATTCAATTGCCTCTCCTTTTCCGCATTTGGGAGGAAGAAGTTCAAGAAAGTAAGGCTTGCTTGTAAAGATTACAGCACGATTCTTAAGTTCTTTTTTCATTTTCTCCTGAAGAATAAGGAGCTTTTCAGGTTCTCCGGGAATCAGCATCTTTGGAAATTTGCCGTTCTTTAAAAATGTTTCGTAATTCTCAACAACCTGTCCCTTTACATGGCACATATCCACATCAAGACGCGTCCAGCTGGTTTCTTTTTTATAGAAAATTACATCAGGTGAGTAAACTTCAGTATCTAATCCTGATTTTTCAGCTTCCTGGTTAGCATAGAGAAGAATATCGCTGTCTACGCTTTTGAGGTATATTTGCTTTCTCTGGTGCATGTCAAAAACACTGCAGCCGTTGATGGCGATGAGAAATCGGCCTGTTTCCTTTCCTGCAATGTCTAATTTTCTTACAAAAGGTAGAATTCCATCTTCTGCACGGCCTGAACAGAGAACTATGTAAATGCCTTTGTCTGCCGCTGCCTGCAAAACTTTTACGGTTTTGCTGTCAATTGAACGTTCGTCATTAAGCAAAGTGTCGTCAAGATCAAGGGCGATGAGTTTTACATTCAGCTTGTTTTCAGGTGTTTTCTTCATAATCGTATATATATCAGAATAGGGAAAAATCCGCAATTCCGTTCCATAGGGGTCTGTCCCCTCTGTCAGTTCGTGTAACGGTGGCAAATATAGGGGTCTGTCCCCTCTGTCGTATATACTCTAACCTTTTTTTTTGTTAATATATCGCCTATGACAAAGAAAATAGACATATTCGATTCAACACTTAGAGACGGTTCGCAGGGCGAAGGTATCAGCTTTTCAGTGCAGGACAAAATTCATATTGTAGAAGCTCTGGATGATCTTGGTGTTAATTATATTGAAGCCGGTAATCCTGGTTCCAATCCAAAGGATATGGAATTTTTCCAGAAGGCAAAGGAACTCAAGCTTAAGACCGCACGTCTTGTTGCATTCGGCTCGACACGTAGAAAGGATATTGCATGTTCCGAAGATGCAAACCTTACAAGCCTTCTTTCAGCAGAGACTGAAGATGTCTGCATTTTTGGCAAGACCTGGGACTTTCAGGTAACGGACATTCTTCATGCAACTCTTGATGAAAACCTTGAGATGATCCGCGATACATGCGCATACCTTAAAGGCAAGGGACGCAACGTAATGTTTGACGCGGAGCATTTTTTCACAGGTTATGCCGCAAACAAGGATTATGCCCTTGCTTCACTCAATGCTGCCGTTGAAGGCGGTGCTTCCGTTCTTTGTCTTTGCGAGACGAAGGGTGGTGCCATGCTCGGCGAATGTGCAGATGCAGTGAAGGCCGCTTTTGAAAAATTCGGCGACAAGGTAAAGATTGGAATCCACACTCACAACGATTCAGGACTTGCAGTCGCCAATTCTCTTGTCGCAGTTGAAAATGGCGCCACACATGTTCAGGGTGTTCTCCTTGGTTTTGGAGAGCGCACTGGTAACGCAAACCTTTCAACGATTATTGCAAACCTTCAGCTTAAGATGGGCTACGAATGTATTCCGTCTGACTGCATGGAAAAACTTACACCGATATGCCATCGCATTGCGGAGATCGCAAACATTCCTCTTGAAGCAGGCATGCCTTATGTTGGTCAGAATGCCTTTGCGCACAAAGCCGGAATGCATATCGATGCAGTCCTCAAGAATCCGTTTGCATATGAGCACATCACACCGGAAACTGTCGGCAATGAACGCGTGTTCCTCATGAGCGAGGTTGCTGGTCGCAGCATGATCATTGAAAAAATCAAGAAGTTTGATTCTTCTATTCAGAAATCTGATCCTGTTGTTGCGGAAATCATCGCAAAGGTAAAGCAGCTTGAACACGAAGGCTATCAGTTTGAAGGTGCCGACGGAAGTTTTGAGCTTCTGGTTCGTAAGCTCATCGGTAAGTACCAGCCGTTCTTCAATCTGCATTACTACAAGGTAAGCGGTGAAAAGCCTCTTGTTGAAGAAGGACTTTATTCATTTGCCCACCTTAAGGTTGATGTGGAAGGAAATACCCGTGTTGCAGCTGGAGAAGGAAAGGGACAGATCAATGCCCTTGACGTTGCCCTTCGTCAGGCTCTTGAACCGTTCTATCCTGCAGTCAACAACATTCATCTTACGGACTATAAGGTTCGTGTTCTTGACGGAAAGAGCGCAACTGCCAGCCGTGTTCGCGTTCTCATCGAATCAACGGATGGAACCGATAGCTGGACTACAGTAGGGGTGAGCTGCGACCTTGTTGAAGCTTCATGGTTTGCCCTGGTTGATTCCTTTGAGTACAAGCTCATCAAGGACCTTGAAAAAAGGTTCAACAAATTGATGTAGGTTTTTATCCTGCTGAACATATGGAAGCTGCATTGCTTAGGCGTGCAGCTTTTATTTTTGTAGGCTATATAAGTACTACTACCAGCATCTAGAAATTGTTGGATACTTCGGCAGACTAAGCAATGCTGCATGTTTTGTGCTCAGCAATCATTTACGAGAGGTCTGTCCCCTTTGTCATAATCAATAGGGGTCTGTCCCCTCTGGAATGTGCATTTTTTACCCTTGCATAAATTCAAATACTTTAGTATTATTAAAGAAACTTAAGTATATATAAACAATAGAAGCGGCGCATTTTTGTGCAGACTTCGGGCGTTTTTTAGGAGAAATACAATGGAAAAGAAAATCGCACTTATTCCTGGTGACGGAATCGGTCCAGATGTTGTTGCAGAAGCAGTTAAGGTTCTCGACAAGGTAGCAGAAAAGTTCGGCCACAGGTGGTCTTATGACACAGTTACAGCAGGCGGATGCTCAATCGACAAGTTCGGTAAGCCTCTCATTCAGGAAGAATTGGACAAGTGTCTCAAGAGCGATGCTGTTCTCCTTGGTGCAGTTGGTGGTCCAAAGTGGGACAATCTTGCTTCAGAACTCCGCCCAGAAAAGGCTCTCCTTGGTCTTCGCGGTGGAATGAAGGTATTTGCAAACCTCCGTCCAGCAGTTATGTTCAAGCAGCTTAAGGATGCATGTCCACTTAAGGATGAAATCGTAGGCGACGGTCTTGATATCCTCATCGTTCGCGAGCTTATTTCCGGCATCTACTTTGGTGACCGCGGAACAGCAGCAGACGGAAAGAGCGCATGGGATACAGAACGCTACACATGGGAAGAAATCGAAAGAATCGTTCGCATGGGATTTGAATTTGCTCAGAAGAGACAGAAGAGACTTTGCGTTGTAGACAAGGCAAACATCCTCAACTCATCACAGCTTTGGCGCAAGGTAACAGAAACAATCAAGGGTGACTATCCTGATGTAACACTTTCATACCTCTACATCGACAACGCATCTATGCAGATGGTTCGCAATCCACGCCAGTTTGACGTTATTGCCACATCCAACATGTTCGGCGACATCCTTTCTGACGAAGCTTCTCAGATCACAGGTTCAATCGGAATGCTCGCTTCGGCTTCCCTTGGTGAATCAGGTCCTGGACTTTACGAACCAATCCACGGTTCAGCTCCAGACATCGCTGGCAAGGATCTTGCAAACCCATTGGCTACAATCCTTTCTGCAGCAATGCTCCTTCGTTACTCATTCGGTCTTGAAACAGAAGCAAAGGCAATCGAAGCTGCTGTTGAAAAGGTTCTTGACGAAGGATACCGCACAGGTGACATCGCAGGTTCAGAACTTGAAGCAGTAAAGTCTGCCGGCAAGCTCGTAGGTACAAAGGCTATGGGTCAGTTGGTAGTAGACAGACTGTAAATTGCAACTATCGTGATACAGATTTAACTTTCTGTTAAGGCCATCCTTAGGTTTCATAGCTGAATCCTAAGGATGGCTTTTATATTTAACATAACTAAATTTTTTATTTGTTTTATGATTTTTCCGTATTATAATTAGTACTATATGGCTGAAAATGGCATGAATATGGAAAATCATGAAAATTCCTCGGAATTTAGAAGGCTTGAGCGCCCGATTCAGATAGGTGATGAACTTATCGGAGTGTCCGGTGACCAGTATAAACGTGCCATTGTTTCTGATGCAATTCTTGTATTTGAATTCAACCTTACAAAAAATCTTCTCATGGGAAATCCTCTCCAGCGTTTCGGTGAAAGAATCGTTCGCTTGAGACATGCCTTCGATCTTCCTGAAGTATGTACATACGAAAAATTCCTTGAATCGGTTTCCTGGGATCTTGCAGATTCTGAAAAGGAAAAGTTCATGGCCAATATGGATGCTTCCTACCTTATGGATGCCTTCATAACCGGAAAATATGAATTGTGGTTTGACATCAACAAGCCTAATTTTGAAGGGGAATCTTTCTGGACTCGCAATACTGTCATCCTTACTCAGGAAAAAGAAACTGGAGACATACTTGGCCTTGCAGTTGTAAAAAATATTACTACAAGCTACAAGAGGGAAGAAGAAAAAGTATATCAGCTTGAAATCATTAATGCTCTTTCCATAGATTACACTAATGTTTTTATGGTTAACCTGATGACTAACAAAATCAGGATTGTCCGTGTGAATGATGTTGCAGGTGCTTTCTATAGTGATGAACTTGGGGAACAGTATTACGATGATGCTTTGGAATTCTACATTGATGTTTCTGTCTATGCCGATGACCGCGACATGATGCGTATGGCATTTTCCCGTGACAATATTCTTCGTCAGCTCATCAAGCGTGAAACTTTCTATGTAAATTTCCGTTCGAACATAAACAACAAGCTTCAATACATGAAGCTCAAGGTTGTCCGCATTGGTGATATCAAGGAAACTGGAAATTTCCTTCTTGCCTTTATGAATGTTGATGATGAGATTGAGCACGAGATGAAGCAGAAGAAACTCCTGCAGGAAACTCTTGCCATGGCCGAAAGTGCCAGTCATGCAAAGACAATGTTCCTTTCAAACATGTCCCATGATATTCGTACTCCTATGAATGCCATCATTGGATTTACGACCCTTGCCCTCAATCACATTAACGAACAGGCTATTGTCAAGACGTATCTTGATAAGATCAAGTCTTCGAGCAATCATCTTCTTTCTCTTATCAATGATGTTCTTGATATGTCCCGCATTGAAAGCGGCAAGATGAAAATCAACAAGACTGTAACTACAATTGAAAAAATTGTCAGTGATGTTGATACTGTCATGCAGTCTCAGATTCAGATTAAGCATCTTGAATACAGCCTTATCAAAAGGGGAAATCTTGCACGCCCAATAATGGTCGACGGATTGAGGTTGAATCAGATCCTCATAAACATTGTTGGTAATGCCGTAAAGTATACTCCGGAATTTGGTAAGGTTCAGTTCATGATAACCGAGATGCCTTCAATTTCCGACGGTACTTCTTCATATCAGTTCCGCATCAAGGACAACGGCATAGGCATGTCAAAGAAATTCCTTGAAAAACTTTTTACTCCGTTTGAACGCGATGAAAATAAATCTATTGCAAAAATTCAGGGTACAGGTCTTGGTCTTGCCATTACCAAGAGCCTTGTTGACAGAATGGAAGGCTCAATCTTTGTAAAGTCTGAGGAAGGCAAGGGTAGTGAATTCCTTGTTTGCTTTGACTTTGAAAATGCAAAGGAAGGAGAAGTTCCTGTTGAAGACAAGAAGGAAAATGTCTACGAATCGTCTGTAATAGATTCATTCAAGGGTGCAAGAATTCTTCTTGTTGAGGATAATGAGCTGAACCGTGAAATTGCAACTGAACTTTTGAAATCCGTTGGCTTTATCATGGAAGAAGCTGAAAACGGAAGCCAGGCGGTTCAGATGGTTAATGATTCCCCTGCAGATTATTACAAGGTTATCCTTATGGATGTAATGATGCCGGTGATGAACGGATATGAAGCTACAAAGAAAATTCGTTCCCTTGAAGACAAGAAAAAGGCTGGTGTTCCTATCATTGCAATGACGGCCAATGCCTTTGAAGAAGATAAGAATCAGGCCATTGAATGCGGCATGGATAAATTCGTTTCAAAGCCTTTCGACATCAATGATCTTTTGGTCAAGCTTAAGGAAATGATGGACATGAAGGTTCATGTTTCCGCAGATCAGTCATAGTAGGGTATTGCCTGTTTATTTTCTTTCTTCCTTGATTTTAAGAATGTAATCTTCCATAGGGATAGGTTTGCTATAATAGAAGCCCTGTATTTTGTCGCAGCCGGCATTCCTTAAAAAATCAACCTGTTCTTTTGTTTCTGCACCTTCCGCAATGCAGCAGAACCCCATCATCTTTGAAAGCCAGATTATCTCTTTAAGGAGTATGCATTCTTTTGAAGTTTCTGATGAAGTGAGTATTGAATCAACAAAGCATTTGTCTACCTTCAGGGTATCCATAGGCATGTCTTTCAAAAGGCTGAGGGAAGAGTAGCCGGTTCCAAAATCGTCCATGGAAATAAGAAAGCCCAGGTCGCGGAGTTCTGAAAGAAGCTGAAGCATTGAATCCCTGTCGGAATATGCGGCGCTTTCTGTAAGTTCAAATTCTATCATTTCATGGGGAATTTCATAGAAATCAACCGTAGCAAGAATCTGTTCCTTTAGGTGCTTGTTTTCCATTCTTCGACGGGAAAGGTTTACGGAAATAGGATGGAGCGGAAGCCCTTGTTTTTTCATGTCGTCCAGGAATATGCAGACCTTTGTCAAAACTACCTGATCCACCTTACCGATTACATCATTTGATTCAAATACCGATATGAATTCCCCTGGAGACAGAATTTTTTCATGCTTGTAGTTCCAGCGGACAAGGGCTTCTGCACCGGTAATCTTTTCTGTCTTTATGTCGTATTTGGGTTGAAGATAAACAAGGAATTCATCATTGTTTATTGCTTCTCCAAGGTAAGTGAGGTATTTCTGTTCTTTCTGAATTCGTTCATACATCTCGGAGGTAAAGAACATTATTTCCGTGCAGTAATGCTTTTTACCCTGAGCCTGAGCAAGTTTTGCAAGGTCAGCAACAGTATCTGCCTTCTTGATGGCATCTTCTACGGTTACGACACCGCAGCGGTAAAATAACTTGTAGTTTTTGTTCTCGGAAAGGAAGGAAATTTCCTCGAAGAATTTTTCAAGGCGTTTGCGGAGGGTTTCATTGTCGCATGAGGTTACCATCATGGCAAAGTTGTCGTTGTCACAGCGGCAACCTTCAATGACCCAATCCTGTTTCTCTATGTGATGGCAGACCATACGGAGTACATTGTTCGCAACTCCATGTCCGTAGACATCATTGATCATCTTGAAATCTTTTATGTCAAAATGAACGAACCCGTAAGTATAATCTTTGGGATTTTGTGGATCCAGCGCATGCCACATGTGAGTCCAGTTATAGTAACCTGTAATGGAGTCGTGGTAGAGCATCTCATAAATTTCTTCCTTTGAGAGATCTTCAAAAGATCGACCTCTGTCTCTATGAGATTTGTTGTATTCGTGCTGGTAATTCAAATCAGCCTCCGGGGTATTCTCGGTAGCTCTCCTTCCTTGATTATAAATTATACTCCCCCTTTCTTATATTAGCAAATTTTGAATTCTAGTGTAATTATTGGAAAGAAACTGCCTATACCCCTGTTACAAACCTATTGCTCATCAATCCTGAGAATGGCGGAAGCAAGGTCTACTTTTGCTGTTTCTTCCGTTACATCAACCTCCTTGTCAAACCGCAGGTAATAGAGACTTGTTCTTACTTTGTCAGGTGTAACATTCAGCATCTGACTTACGGCCTGTCTGTAGCACGCAAGCTGATCGTAATAAATTTCCGGTTTTAGTTCCTGATTGGTTTTATAATCTACAATCGTATAGGTTCCGTCGCCGTTTTCAAAAACAAGATCTATGGAACCCTTGATGATTTTTGAGGATTTATCCTTCAATGTTATCCTTGATCTGAAATTATATTCAGCTTTGTGCCATTTTGACGAGAATGCTTTTTTCCCAAGATCAGAATTCTGGAACCTTTCTGCCATTAAAGTACAGATTTCCTTGATTTCTTCAATAGCTTTTTCCTTGTTTTCAAGTCCAAGAATATCACGGTTTGAAATTACAGGTTCATGTCCTGTAATTCTGGATTCAAGGTAGGCATGAGCAATGGTACCGAAATTTGCATGGCTGAATGCCGGCTGTTTCTCCTTGTCCTGGTATACCGGAACTGTTGAGACAATTATTTCGTTGATCCTGTCATATTCTTTGAAAGCATTGGCAACTGCATTTTCTGCGGTAACAAAACTTCCGTCCCTATAGGTCTCGTCGTCTGCCTCGTGGAGCTGGCTTGGTCTTGCATATAGCTGCAAAGGTTCTTCTTTTTCTATAGTCAGGGCATTCCCATAGACTTCATCACTTGAAATTTTCTTGAGAAGTTCAACCTTTGCCTTGTGGCTGTTGCTGTCCATTTGGCCTCTTCCAAGTTCAGAAGATTTTATGAAAGCTCTTGAAAATGGACCCGATATAGTCGTTTCTTCATCCCTGTTGTAGAAATAATGGTTGTAGACCGGTTCAAGAATATTGAAAATACTTTCCGGTATTCCGCCTTTCCCTGGAATCATGTTTGCGTGGTTGCCGTTGAATGCATATTTTCCGTTTGTCAGGAACAGGTGCTCCTTTGCTCTGGTAAGGGCAACATAAGTGAGTCTCCTGAGTTCAGCTGCTGCCTGGGCCCTGTTTTCGTTATGGGCCTCTATGTAAAACGGATTTGTTCCTCCGATTTCAGGATGTCCCTTCGTGTTGAGGGTAATGCCGTTTTTTTTGCTTATATAGACTGCTCTGCTGTTGTTTTCCCTGCGCCCAAGTTTATGCGTTCCGATTACAAATACCACTGAATATTCAAGTCCCTTGCTTTTGTGGATTGAAAGAATGTGAACGCCCTTAGTCTGTTCAAATGGAATGTCCATGTCGTCAAGTTTTTCGGACTGATCTCTGTAGGTTCTAACGCTGTCTACAAAAGCACCCAGAGTCATTTTTTCATCTTCGGATTTTCGTGCAAGTTCAAAGATAAGATCGTATAGCTTGCCGTACATGGAAACTGTCTTGTTCCACATGGTCTCGTAACGGTAGCCACTTGAATACCAGAGTTTTGTTATTGTCTTTGTGAGGGGGGCCGTTTTTGCGGATTCATTGAGTTCCTTAAAGAAATCTTTTGCGTGACAATATCTTTTGAGAGCATCTTCCGGAAGAATTTTTGAAACATCCTGTGAAAAAGGAGCCTCCCTAATTTTCTTTGCAAATATGATTTCGTTTGCCTGTTCAAAAGAAAGGTTTACCCATGGAGACATGAGTACTTGAGCATAAGCTGCAGTGTCGTCTGGGTAGGCACAAAGTCTGAGTATTGAAAAAATATCATTGACAGGCCCGTCAGCAAAGAAACCTGTTACAACTTCTGTGTTATAGGGAATCCCGTTTTTAAGGAAGGTGCGTTCATATAAAGGCTGAAGAGTATAGGTGCGCATGAGAATTGCTATGTCACTGTGGGAATATACTTTGCCGTTTATGCCTTTCGTCGTAAGCTCGTTGATTTTTTCTGCAATCCACTGTGCCTCTGCTTCTTCCATGGAAGGAGTTCCGACAGCTGCATCCTGAGTCTTGTCATACAGTGCAAAATGAATGTGAGGAGCATAGATTTCTTTGTACTTGGCAATGTCTGAAGCTTCTTCTTCTTTTGATTTCGGAAGCAATACTTCCTTGTAGATGGCTTCGTACTTAGGTATTTCCGAACTGTAATTCTTGTTGCTGCTGAAAAAGGCCGACGGAATTTCAGTTTCAGTTTCGTCTGTTGAATTTTCCTCCGGATTTTCCTTTGGTGCTGCAGGAAGCGGATATTCATAACCTCCAAAAATCGTGTTGAATCCCTTGATCAGCGCAGAGTCCGAGCGATAGTTTGTGGACATGTTCAGGTTGCCTTCCTTAAAATCTTCGGAAAGAGCATTGAATACTGAGACATCAGCTCCGCGGAACCTGTAGATGCTCTGTTTTTCATCACCTACAAAAAACAGTTTTTCTTTTTCAAGTTCATTGACTTCTGGAACTCCCTTTTCTTTTCTGGATAGTTTTTCTGCCAGCATAAAGAGCATGTCCCTCTGGTCCTTGTTGTTGTCCTGAAATTCATCGATCATTATGTATTTGTATCTTTCTTTTTCAATCTGTCTGATTTCAGGATAGTCTCGGAGGACGCATTTTGCCATGTTTGAAATGTCTTTGAAACTCAGAATTCCGGAAGACCTTTTGTAGGCGTTTACTTTGTCTTGGAAATCCTTTAGGAGAGGAAGAATTTTTTTTGTCAGTTCATAACCGTAAACAAAATTGAAGATTCCTGCAAATTCAGGGTAAAGTTCATCTTTCAGGGAATTGATTACGGGAGAAAGTTCCTTGAGACCGCTAAGTCTGCCTGTTTTGGGGAGTGAGGCAATTTTCTTGATGGCAATAGCGTATTCAGTTGCCTCTTTTATTTTGCAGCTTTCAACATCTTTGACTGAAAGCAATAGTTTCTCTGGAATTGTTTCAGTGGCATCTGGTCCGAAAAAGGAATTGTATGCGGCATAGGCATCCGTTCCAGTATTGGCATTGCTCATGTTGTTAAACCGATGTTCAAGTTCAACTATGCTTTTATGGATTGCATCGACTGAGGTTTTCCATCTCGAAACTATTTCCTCAACCTGTTTGTGGAGCATTTTGTCAAAATCAATTGGCTCTGCTATTGTTGATGATGAGAGAATCGGGTTAACGAACAATTCGCTTGCGATGGAATCGAAATTTCCTGCGCTGACAAGAGCTTTGATGGCTTCGTTATCCCGGTGCTCAAGAATAAATGGGAGCGCCATTGCATAGACTGCAGAATTGATTTGTCCGTCGTCCTGAACAAAATCCGGGCTTATGCCGTAGTAATGGCATCCCATTTTTGCAACGCTGTTGCAGTAACTGTCCAGAGTTTTTATGTTTGCCTTGTAAAAATCTGCGGCTTTCTTTGGATTGTGTTTTTTCAAGACCTTGTAGATTCTTGCCGACATCTCTACAGTAGCTTTTTTCGTAAAGGTCAAAGTCAGAACCTGATCTACCCCAATTTTTTCTTTTGGGTCAAGGACAAGAGAAGAAAATCGTTCTGCAAGGACAGTTGTTTTTCCGCTGCCAGCACCAGCACTGATTACAGAATTTTTTCTAACATTGATTGCGTCCTGCTGATATTCGTCAAATTTTTTTTCTGCCATCTTAAGTTTCTCCTAGTTCTTTCTGCTTACGTTGAAGGTGCGGCGGCATAGTGCTTTGAAAGTGCATTCGTTGCATTTATCAAAGTCCTGGTTTAAATCATTTACTTTGAAGTCCTTGGATGCAAGTCTGTCAAAATATTCCGCTGTTTTCTGATGGAATAGTTTCATGGTCGGTTCAAAGGTTTCTCTTGTGTAAATATTGACCTTTGTTTTTGGATGAAGTCTTTTGAAAATCGAAAAGACTTTTTCACCTACGACAGGAACGATTTCCATGCTCCCCAAAGAAAAAAAAGCGCAGTTTTCTGCCGAAATGTTCTTTGCTTTTTCAAGCAGAAAAAGATATGCCGGCATCTGAAAGTCAGGAACATTTTCTTTTGTTTTACTGTTGGCTTCCAGCGGTGTTTTCTTGTCATCGTTATTCTTTATTGCTATGCTTCCGTCTTCATACAAAAGTTCTGGAGTCTTTGATTTTTTATAGTCGATTATGAAAGTTTCTTCTCCATCTGATATTACAAGGTCAACATATCCTTCAAGAATGTAATTTCTTTCTGTGCTTTCGTATCTCAGTTTTTCTTCTGTAAAAAGAACTGTAAATCCTTCAAAGAGCCTTGAAAAAGAATCTACCGCGGCAATCATGTTTTCAAGAAGAACACTTTTTGTTGCGTTAATTAGTTCCGTTGCAAGGAAACTGTTTCCGCCAGAATTAGTCGGTGTCTTTGTCTGCATTTCGATGGCATCATCTACTGCTTTTGTAAGAATTTCCAGGTGCTTTCCTTCAAGTCCAGAATCAGTCGTATGGACGCTAAGGTTGTTTTCCTTAAGCCTTGAAAAATAAAGTTCCAGTGTCTTGTGGTTTAGAGATCCCTGTGCAAAACTGTCGATAAGGGTTGCTTCGTTGACTGGTTCATCAAGATTTGCAAGATAATTTTCAACCCACATTCTTGGGCAGTTGTAGAATTTTTTTAGGCTTGAAGCAGAAATTTTTAGCTTGCCTTTTTCAGTTTCTGATTCAAATTTCAAGTTGATTATGGACTGAATTTTTGATTTCAGGACTGAATCGCTTTCCTTTGATTCCGAAATGTTCTGGCACTGTTTCCAGAATTCAAAACCGTCCTTTGAAATGTCTGTGAATTCAGAAATGCTATTTCCGGCTGTTGAAGAACCGCTTGATAGCCATTCCTTTTCTCTGTCATAAAAACTTTTCTGCAGTTCTTTTTCATCTACTTCATGGTCGTTAAGGTAACTGCAGGCCTGGGAATAGCCGGTAAAAGTTTTTGAAGCTACAGTGAAAATTGGTTCAGTTGTATGGGAGTTCATCTTGTAGAGCATTATGAAATGCTGTGTGACATTGGGATCTTCCTGATTTCTGAAAATCAATTTCCTTTTGTCTTCGCGCAGGAATGAAAGCGGCTTGTATATTACGCTTAGTGAGCTTTGGCTTGCATCGATGATTACATGGCAAGCAAAAGGTGCGCAGGCTGCAGTTTTGTATGGGAGAACTTTTACTCCGAGATTGTCTGTCTGTTCAAGATATTTTGTTCCTGAAAGTTGCTGTATGAAAAAACTGTAGGGAGACGGAAGTTTATATTGTGGATAGGCGATTTCAATGTCAATGAGACCGCCCAGTTCACTTATGCAACGGCTGATAATCCTGTCTGTTGAAGGGGAACACTGTTCCATATTGAATGCAAAATTTCTAAAGCTGAAATATTCTTCGCGGATTTCTGCAAATGTCTTTGCATTTACAAGGGACGTCAAGTGTTTTTTGAGAGCTTTGTAGTATTCCTTTGCCCGGTTTTCGGAAATGTCGGTTTTGAAAGATTCTTCCCATACGTCAATTTCTTTTCCGCTGTAGGAATAGGAACATATGC
This sequence comes from Treponema sp., assembly GCA_024400915.1. Lineage (GTDB taxonomy): Bacteria > Spirochaetota > Spirochaetia > Treponematales > Treponemataceae > Treponema_D. Next base: position 65,755 of record JAKSLX010000004.1, on the reverse strand, counting down.
AGTTGTTTTCCTTTCCGAATTCAATGAGCTGATTTATGGATTCCTTGTCTTTCCATGGCAATTCAAGATTGAGCAGAAGGTCCCTTACTGAGTCAAAGGTGAATTTGCTGTTGACGCATTCCATTGCCTGTGCAAAGAAGTTTCCGGCTCCAGTTGAATCCAGAGGTCGAGCAAACCTTATTACATTGGGTATTCTATAGAGTTCGAGTTCTCTTTCAATATAACGACCATAGTTTTCCATGTCAGGAACGCTGATGGCCATTTCTTCCCAGGAAATATTTTCTTCTTTATGAAGCTTCCTTAGTTTGAGTGCTACATTTTTTAACTCAGAGCGAGAGTCCGTATAAAAATCAGCTTCCGGAAGTTCTTCCGTTTTTTCTATGGAAGGAAGGTAATTGGCAGGAAGAGATATGATGGTTACATCTTCCGTTGTTTCAAGGACTTCCTTATATTCGGCATAGTCGCTTAGAATTTCCGGGAAGAAAATAAAATATTTGTTTCCATCCGACTGGAACGGAGGTGTCTCCCATGCAGGGTCAAAGAAATTGTTAGCATCAAGAAAATTGGAATATCTTCCAAATATTTCAAGAAGGTCTTTGTCTTCGTCATCAAGTTCTGCTTTGCTTTCTGCAAGATGTTTTTTCCAAAGTGAAAGGCTGGGTAGCAGGGAGGTAATCCAGTTTGTGAATCCGCCTGCTTCCTTTGAAAATTCAGGGCCTATAAGTTTCTTTATGAACGGATTATTTTTGTTTTCTTCCAGCAGTAGGGTTGCAAATACAGTCCTCATGACGGATGGAATTGATTTTCTGTCTTTCTGTTTTGATTTTATGGAATTTCCCTTGAAATCGTCCCAGGCAAGAAATCTTTCCATGGCTACTGCAGTAACCCCGCATGTGAGAGTTGCTCTGTCTGCCCAAAGGTCTGCTGCCATCTGAGTAGGAAATACAAATCTATTGTTAAGGTTTCTGATGTTTTCTTTTAAGGTTTTCTCTATTAAATTATCCATAGATTCAATTATAGTATAGTTTTTATTTTCCGCAAAAAAATTATAGGTTGCCTTTATTTAACTTTTTTTCTGCTTTTGCTATAATCTTAAGCATTATGAGAACTTTCCCAATGACAATAGACCAGCTCGATGAGCTGACAAAGACATTTCCAACACCTTTCATTCTCTTTGATGAAAAGGCTATCCGCGACAACATGAAGAAGTTCAACAAAGCTTTTTCAATTTTTCCAAAGTTCCGCGAGCACTATGCCGTAAAGGCTGGTCCAAATCCATATCTTCTCAAGATTCTTGCAGAGGAAGGTTGTGGTGCAGACTGTTCTTCAATGCCAGAACTCATGCTTTCAGAAATGAGCGGAATCAAAGGCGACCATGTAATCTTCACTTCTAACGAAACACCTGCAGAAGAATATAAGCTTGCATATAAGCAGGGAAACATCATCAACCTTGATGACATTACGCATATTGAATTTCTCAAGAAGACTCTTGGAAAACTTCCTGAGACAATCTGTTTCCGCTACAACCCTGGAAATGAAAAGACAGGATGCAATTCAATCATCGGAAAGCCAGAGGAAGCAAAGTATGGACTTACACGTGCACAGATCCTTGAAGCATACAAGACTTGCAAGGCAGAAGGAGTAAAGCACTTTGGCCTCCATACAATGGTTGCTTCAAATGAATTGAACCCAGACTTCTTTGTTGATACTGCAAAACTTGTTTTTGAGCTTGCAGCAGAAGTAAAGGAAAAGTGTGGGGTTCAGATTGAATTCGTAGACCTTGGCGGTGGAATCGGTATTCCATACAAACCAGGCGACAAGGAAGTTGACCTTGATTATGTAGCAAAGGGAATCCGTGCAGAATATGACCGCGTCGTTGTTCCTGCAGGACTTGATCCTCTTGCAATCTACTGGGAATGCGGAAGACCTATTACTGGTCCTTTTGGATACCTTGTTTCAAAGGCTGTTCACGAAAAGCACATTTACCGCGAGTACATTGCCCTCGACAGCTGTATGGCAGACTTCATGCGCCCAGGCGTTTACGGCAGCTATCATGAAATCAGCGTTCTTGGAAAGGAAAATGCACCATGCGACCATGTTTATGATATTGTAGGTTCCCTCTGCGAAAATTCTGACAAGTTTGCAGTTCAGCGTTCATTGCCAAAGATTGACATCGGCGACTATGTGATCCTTCACGATGCAGGTGCCCATGGACGTGCAATGGGATTCAACTATAACGGAAAGCTCCGCTGCGGTGAAGTCCTTCTCCGTGCTGACGGAACTACAAAGGTTATCCGCCGCAAGGAAACAATCGAAGACCTTTTTGCAACCCTTGATCTTGACGGTGTAAAAGATTTTCAGTAAAAAGCATAAAAAATTAGTATGAGACATTGAAAAAGTGCCTTATAATGATGTCATCTGGAATTCAGTTCAATTTCTGCTGATTTTCAGGTGACATTTTTTTTGGAGTTTTTATGAAGAAGATTATTTTTTCTGCATTGATGGTTATTGGCCTTTCGGCAATTTTTACAGGCTGCAAGGACAAGGAAGCCCCTCTTCCTGAATATGTAAAGCAGACAATGTCTTTGGTCTGGGCTGATGAATTTGACTATGAAGGAAAGCCTGACGAAAGCAAGTGGAGTTATTCCATCGGAAACCTGAATGGCTGGGGCAATGGAGAAATTCAGAAATATACAGATAAGAGCGAAAATGTAAACGTCCACAAGGGAATCTGTACAATTACTGCTCTTCGCGAAGGAAAGTCAAACCGCTGGACAAGTGCCCGCATAAAGACTGAGCACAAGGGGTTCTGGGACAGAGGATATATTGAAGTTCGTGCAAAGCTTCCAGAAGGTGTTGGAACATGGCCTGCTATCTGGATGATGCCTGAAGCAAACAGACACGGTCAGTGGCCTCGTTCCGGTGAAATCGACATCATGGAACATGTTGGTTTTGACAAGGACAGGGTTCACGCTACAGTTCATTCAAAGGCTTTCAACCATAAGCAGGGTAACCAGAAGACAAGAAGCGACATTCTTGAAGGCGCAACAAAGAAGTTTCATACCTATGCCGTTTACTGGACTGATGATGTTATCCGCTGGGTTTACGACGGAGAGACGTTCTATGAAACGGAAAATCCACACATGACCTGGGAGGAATGGCCTTTTGACCATCCGTTCTACCTGATCCTCAATGTTGCAATTGGAGGCACTTGGGGCGGACAGCAGGGAATCGACAAAAAAATGACAAAGGCTGCTATGGAAGTAGACTATGTAAGGGTTTATCAGTGATAATATAGAAAATAATTCAACAGGGCTGTTGAAAAGTTATGGTTATCGGAGCCTAGCTTTTTGACAGTCTTTTTTTTGCTGCTTTTGCGTGACAGAGGGGACAGACCCCTGATGAAATCTTTGCCGTTTAGGAACCAATACCTGACATGACTTTTGCCGCAAGAATTGCACGGTAATTCTTGAACAGCTGAAAAAGACATGTTTCCCTGCATCTTACCACATGAATTCTGCAACTTGCATTTTTTCATATTCCCTTCTGAACCATGGGGCGTTATAGTGGGCTCATGGTTATAGAAGCAATAGCACTTGGTTTTTCAACGGGAACTTACTGCACCATGTACTGTGCGCCGGTACTTGTGCCGTTCCTGTTCAGCTCAAAGAAAGATGGTTTTACAAGAAATGCGGCCCTTACGGGAATTTTCCTTGGCAGCCGTCTTTTGACATATTTTATCCTTGGCATCATCCTTTCATGCCTTGGACTTCTTGCAGGGGAATTCTTTGATCCTTCCTTTGCAAGAAAACTTTCTTACTATGCCTATATACTTTGCGGCATAAGCCTTCTTTTCAACAGCAGATGTTCCCATGGATGCCGCTTTGAAAAGCTGTCGAATGATTATGCGTCTGCAGTCATTACGGGGCTTTCCGTAGGACTTCATATCTGTCCTCCACTTTGGACCGCCATGTTCAGGACCATGAACGGTGGAAAGACAGGATTCCTTTACATGATCTTCTTTTACGTCGGATCCTTTCCGTATTTTATTCCGTATCTTGGAATTCCTTTTGCGGCGATAAAAGTTCCGTCTTTGAAAAGAGTCGCACGGGTGACAAAAATACTCCTTGCGTTTTACTACATCTTTTTTGTAGGGCTTATTCCACTTGTATTCTAGGAGGTGCATCCATGAAAGCAATTTTAATCATCCAGTCAATCATGATGTCCTTTGTCATCCTGTTTTTTGTGGTACTTGGAAACAATTTTTCCGTATACAGCCTGATCTATGCAACTTTCCTTCTTTTCTGTTTTGCAAGGATGACCTTTCTTGAACAGAAGAAAAAGGGCAGCGGAATGAAATACAGAAGGTTATGCCTGAGCCTTTATGCAGTGTTCTTTTGCATTGGATTCATCAATGATCTCATCGTGTCGCGTGGATCCATGGCGATTACAAATGAAGCTTTTTCTAACGCGGAACTTCCTTTCTGTCACATTACGATACCTCAAGTCCTTGCGCCATTCGTCATTACGAAGAACATTGTTTTTCCTGCACGGATTACGGGTCACTATGCTGCGGTTGCCGGAATGCTCTGCATCTGGTTCATGTTCACAGTAACCCTTGGACGCGGCTGGTGCAGCTGGGTTTGCTTCTATGGAGGTTGGGACCAGGGTTTTGCATCCATTGCAAAAAAGCCAAGGATCAACCTGCTTTCAAAAAACAGTGAGATAAGGGAATTCCAGTTTGGTTTCTTTGCTTTCATCGTTCTGGGGTCCCTTGGTGCCATGGCAGCAATCTACTGCGAGTGGTTCTGTCCGTTCAAGCTTGTGACGGAATACCAGCCCTTTGATTCCATACCTGCCTTAATCGGAGGTATTATTTTCATAGGCCTTTTCGTTGCCCTTGTAATCGTCCTTCCGCTTCTGACAAAAAGAAGAACACAGTGCAGCATGCTTTGTCCTTTCGGTGCCTTTGCTTCTCTTACGGACAGATTCAGTGCCTTCCGTGTAAAGATAGACACGGATAGATGCAAGGGATGCATGAAGTGTGCAAAGTCATGTCCCTTTGGAGCCATCGACATTACGACAATCAGGGAGAAAAAAGGAAAGCCTGAGATCACCTGCGCAAAGTGTGGAGAATGCATGGGTGTCTGCAGTGAAAACGCCATCAGCTATGACTTCAGATTTACTAAAAAGTGTGTAAGGCCGGCTCCTGCTACAAAAATCGGTAAAGCGGTACAGGCATTTCTTGATCCTGCCTTGCTGTTCCGTTTTGCGGCCTTCAGTTTCTTTACCGTAATGTCAGGAAGTTTTTCCGTGAAATCGATGGAACTGATAGTCAATTTTATAAAAGGATAATTTATATGGAGAAAATAATGAAAAGAGTCAGATTTTATTTAGGTGCGGCTTTTGTCAGTCTTTCCTGTTTTGTTGGAATTCCAATGATGTTCATCGGGGAGGATTTCATGGGGGATCTTGTTGCGAAAAAACTGGATTTAAAAGTCAGTCCAGGTTTTACTGGTGGAATACTTGCACGCGATTTTATCGATGAAATTGATGACTGCAAAAACCTTAAAGAATACAAGGTTTATCAGCCTGTTTACGATGCCGTCTGGCAGCAGAATCCAGATTACTGGCAGATAGAGCAGCGCTATGATATGGATGCAAGGAATTTTTCTTCCGTCAATGTAATTCTTAAAAATGACTACGGGGATGAATATACTCTGAGCATTGGAGAGGACAGAACTGTCCTATTGGATAAAAATGGAAAACTTATCTGTGCCTGTGAAAACTATTTCATGGAAAATGGAAAAGTGATAAAGACAAGAATTCCGCTTGAAGAAAAAAGGCTGCAGAAATTCTACACGACGGAAAATACTATGCATAGCATCTATGTTGAGGACGGCATTCAGATGTCACAGTGCGTCAACATGAAATCAAAGGAGAATAAAAAGAACATGAAGGAAATCATAGAAAACATCAAGAATAGCTACTATGACATGAAGAATGAAAATCCAGTGAATGAGCATAAGACAGGTAATGAAGCTTTCGATAGAGCTTACTTTTTATTTTCAGAAGGAAGTGAAGATCAGGCTGAACCTTTGTTTAAGGCTCTTGTGGAAAAGAATGAAAACGATCCGATCGCGAATGCCTATTATGGATCCTGTCTTGCCATCAGAGGTGGAAAATCCAATGTCTTTTCTGCCATGGGACTTGTAAAAAAGGCCTTCGTTTATCTTGATCGTGGTGTTGAGCTTTCCACTGGTAAGGAATCAGAATTTGAGGCTCTCATGAACCGTGCGGAGGTAAGCGTTTCCGTTCCAAATGCAGTTTTTGGAAAAGCAGAGCAGGGAGCCATGGATTTCATCAGGTGTGCCGAACTCTATGAAAAAAAGACACAGGAGGCAATAATGTCAGAAAAGGACAAACTTGTCATTGCATACTGTTATGCTTCTGCCGCTGAATGTCATCTCATCTGTAAAAAGGAATCAGAGGCTGCCTTGTGCCTTAAGAAAGGTGAGAAAATATTGTCGCTGTGATATAATGAGCCTCAGGTAGTTGTATGAAAGTGACCATATTGGATTGCCCAGAAGGGCAGGAAGAAGAAATCATCGTTAAATGCTGTGCTCTGGATGACAGGCTTGTAAGCCTCATCAATTCATTTAAAGCTAAAAATGAAAAACTGGTTTTCTATAAAGGTGAGAACATGGTCTTTATAGATCAGAAAGATATTTTTTACATAGAAAGCATCGATGATTTGGTCTTTGCCTATACGACCAATGGAACCTTTGAGTCAAAGGAAAAACTATATCAGCTTGAACAGTATCTTTCACCCAAAAGTTTCATGCGGGCAAACAAATCTACCATATTGAATCTCAATCAGGTAAAGAGCCTTTCACCAGCCTTTGGTAGCAGGTTTGAGGCGATACTAAAAAATGAATGTAAGATAATCATTTCAAGAAATTATGTGCCAGTGCTAAAGGATATGCTTGGACTTTGAGGGGAGTAATAATCATGAACAGAGATTTTATAAGTAAACTAATATTAAAATTTTCAGTCATCAACACATTGGTCTTTATTTTTTCAAGTCTCTTCATCTTGGTGTTCTGGGGCTTCGATGTAAGCCTTAACCTTCCGTATGTTTTCGGATGCCTTGGACTTTCTTTTTTTCTTGCATTGCTTAACTGTCTTCTTGAAATAAAGGACAACACATCAAAGTTAAAGGCTCTTTTATATAATGTTCTTTTCTTTGTAATGGTTAATGCATCTGTAGTTTCCATGGGATTATGGCTCAAGTGGTTTGATTTCAATGACCTTGGCATGATCTGTGGATTCGAAGTGACCATTCTTGTTGTCTATGGCATTGCAGGCTTCTTCAATTGGTACGCAGGCTGCATCATGGCAAACAAGATGAATGACAGATTGAGCAAGCTCAAGGAAGAGTCAGAGGATTAAAAGAACTGACAGTATCTTCACTTTTCTGACATTAAAAAAATCCTAATTCCTGCAATTTTTACTGTTGTTTATTCTACGTCAAAGGGGACACGTCAAAGGGGACAGACCCCACAAGATGGAAAATAGGGGTCTGTCCCCTTTGATTCAACGATATGATTAAATATTAATAATTTGTTATGTTAATATTATAAAAGTATAGAGGTTTGTCCCCTCTGATTTAGTTCAAAGAATTGGAATCCCCGAGAAGTAGTTGCCCAAAAAATTGTTTTGGGTAAAGTAACGCATGATTTGAAAGACTGTAAAACCTTTTTACGTTAAAAAAAATGGTCGGTTTTATCAAAAAGTTATCTTCACTTTTTTGATGTCAAGAAAATCCTAATCAGAACGAGAAAAAAAAACAGTTTATTTAAAAAAATCCTAATAATTGTCAGATTAATCCATATATCTATTGGATTATTTGGTTTAGAATAATAATTGGGTTTGAATTTAATGTCTTTATGTTAAAATCGTGGGAGTAAATTATGGCAGATATGGAAACAGAAGAATTCATTGATGCAATGGAATTTACCGGGGAACAGGAAGTTGTTCGAGATGAAAACGGTATAGAAAACTTCGCAAAGGATTTTTCTCCAAAACAGATCGGCTCAATTGCCAAATACTATGAACCTGTAAATGGCAGTGCAACCATAGATACATTGATAGAAATGTTCAGCCGCAATCCTGACCTTCGAGCTCTTCCGGTTGAAGAATATGACAGGGTAGTTGGTATTATCGACAGGCATACAGTAGAAGATGCTACGGATACCGCCTTGAAACGATTCATGTCAAAGCCGATTATTGAGCTGACTACCAAGATATCCGTAATTTTTCAGGCAAAGGACTATATTGAAAAGACTCTCGGAAGAATTTCAGACCTTAACAAGAAGTTCGGTATGGTTTATTTCCCTGTTTTTGACAGGAGAAATTTCTTTGGTCTTGTTTCACTTGATGAATTCCTTGAACGTATGGATGAAATCAGAAAGCAAGATCTTGACAAGGCCAGCATAATCCAGAAATCCCTTTTCCCTTCTGTAGAAGATCTCGATAAGTTTCAGTTTGGAATCACCTGCTGGAACAGGATGGCAAACACTTTGGGCGGCGATTTTTATAAGACTTTTAAGCTCGGCGAGTTTCAGTCTTTGATATGCTGCTGTGACGTGTCGGGAAAAAATGTTGCGGCCTCTCTGCTAACGGTTGCCGCCATTTCTTTTTTCGAGGCAAGAAAAAAGATTTCAAATCTTTCTATAGATCCTGTGGACATTCTTTCTGACTTTGACGATTATCTTCAGGATGTGGTTCCTGTCGGAAATTTCATAACCGGTGTTTTTGTATACATCGATCTTAAAAAACATTATTTCCAGATTTTCAATTGCGGACATACGACAACATATCTTGTATATGCAAATTCCAGCAAGGATGATCCTTCCCCGAAGGTTGCGAGCATTGATCCTAAACTGCCTCCTTTTGGAATGGGAACTGTAAAGGCAAATCTTGATAAGTCAAAGAACGAAGATAAAAAACCGTATATTACTCTTGCGGCAAAGAGGGGTATACATCTTGAACTTTATTCGGACGGATTAACAGACATGGTAAATGAGGACGGATTCCGATTTGATGACCAGAATGCCAAGAATTTCTTTATCGATCTGTATACAAAACCCAATAGTGAGGTGGCAAAGGAAATAAAGTATTGCGTTGATAATTATATCGGAAAGAGTATGCTTCCGGATGACATAACGGTAATTGATATCAGGTTTGATACAATGCTGTTTGTTTAAATCTATTATTTAAAAAAAATTTAAAAATAATTTAAAAATAATTTAAAAACATATTTAAAAAAAATTTAAAAATCAAAAGGACCGTCAGTCAGGAAAATGCACCTCTTCTTACCGGCGGTCCTTTTTTTATGCCTTAAGACGAAGGATTACTTCTTTTCCTGAACCTTATCCTTGTCCTTCTTAACTTTCTGATCGAGAACATCCATCATCTTGTTAAGTGCAGCTGCAAAGTCAAAGTCGTCGCCTGTTACATGTGCGTTTCCGCCCCAGCGATAGTTTACAGTTGTATCAAAATAGAACTTCTTGTCCTCCTTAACATGAATTATAAGATCCACGATGAGGTTTTCTGCATAGCTGATTCTTTCAAGCTTCTTGTTGATAAGTTCCTGCTGGTCCTTGTCGAGTGTAAAGCCCTGTGCTGAAATTGATGTCTTCATGGTAGTACTCCTTGTTGTTGTGTTTTTTAATTTGTCCAGCAAACTGCCGTACCCAACCTTTTTCAGGTTATGTTAATATTATAACACTGTATTTTAAAAAATCAAAATTTAATTAATTTTTATAAGAATATTGACATTCTCGCAAAGGGGTCTGTCCCCTCGTTTGCAATTCACATAAAAATTAATGGTGTTGAATTATTATAGGAAAACAGTGGCTGCTTGCTTGGGGTAAATATTATTGGTGTTCGAGCCAGAGAGGACATGTCAAAGGGGACAGACATCTAAGGACTACAGTTACAAAGGCTGATGCTTAAGAAATTCATATTTATCTGTTGTATGAGGAGTTGATGTTTAATAATCCACGATATTTTGCAACTGTGCGGCGGGCTATCTTGATTTTCTTTTTTTCAAGCTCCTCAACTATTTTCTGGTCGCTGATTTTTTTGTTTCCTGCATTATCCATCAAAATTTGTTTGATGGCATGAAGTACCTGGTCGCGGCTTACGTTTTTGTCGGAAGTTGATGCAACGTTTGTAAAGAAATACTTTATGTTGAACAATCCCCATTCGCAGAGTATGTACTTGCTGTTGGACATTCTGCTTATGGTTGTTTCATGAACCCCCAGCTTGTTTGCAATATCCTGTAGCTTTAGCGGGGACAGATGACCAGGCCCATGCTTGAAAAACTCAATCTGAATCCTAGCTATTTCCGTGCATGCCCGTAGTATCGTATTCTGTCTGTAAGCGATGGCTTCAATAAGTTCCCTTGCTTTCCTTATTTTTTCCGACAGTTCTTTCCTTTCTTCTTCTGATAATTCTTTTGATTCAAGAATTTTCATGTCACTGTCATTTATGGAAACCTGGGGCATGTTGTCTTCCGTCATTGTTATGCTGAGTCGTATTTCATTGTCCTCGACGATGGTCCCACTTTCTGGAATATCATTGTCTTCAATTTTTTCGATCTTGATATCAGGAGATATGTAGTGCGTTTCGACTGTTGAAAAATCTCTGGCAGGAAATGGGTCAAGGCCGCGTATGAAATTCAGGGCATTTTCAATTTCGCTTTCTGTGAGCTTGAAATCGGTGTATCGCATGGATGATTCGGTAAGGCCGATCATTTTTTTTTGATTATCCAGATATTTCTTAATCTTTGCTAGAATCTTGTCTGTTTTTAGTGGGTCCAAGTAATTGAGTTTTCCGTCAAGTAAAAAAAGTGCCAGTTCAGGTGCCTTGCCGCATTGCTTTGCCTGGATAAAAAGGCTTTCTTCCATGTTCTTTACGCAAAGTCCGGGAGGATCGAACTGTTGTATTCTCGCCATACATTTTTCAAGTAATCCAATGGTGTGACTCTTGTTTTTTTTGTCTAAAAGTGAGACTGGGGCAAGAAAATGATATCCTTTCGAGTCTAGGTTATATATGAGCTTTTCACATAGTTCAAACTCGGAAGGGGGAAGGTTCAGCATGTTCAGCTGACTTAGAAAATGTTCAGTAATGGACTTTCTGTTGTCAGAATAGGCTTCAAGGGCTGCTTGGTGGTTTTCTGATGCAAGTTCTCCTTCTTTTGAAGAAGAGGAAATTCTAAAACTTTCTTTCTGTAGCCTCTTTCTTCCCTTGAATTCGTCTGAAATTATAAGCGACGGATTGTCTTCTGCAGCCTTTATTAATTCATCATTAAGGTCCTGAGTGGACATTGTAAGAATATTGAGAGAATGAATCTGACGCTGGCTCATTTTCAGAACCTGTTTCTGTAGCTGACGCTGTTGTAAATTCATTGCCATAATTACATTGTAAGACATATGAGTAATAAAAGATAGTTTTTTTAGGGGTCTGTCCCCTCTGTTTTTTTTAATCTGCATAGTAAATTTACGAATCTCTGAATTCTTTAATATTTTTAGAAAAAACGTCTCTTTTTTATATTTTTTTCGGTTATTTAAAATATGAAGTATGTGAGGAGGTTGTATATGGCAAGAAAACGAAGATTGTATGGAAGTTCCGGTTTTTATCATGTGATTTTACGTGGAAACAATAGGCAGAACCTGTTCAATGATGATTCAGACAGATTTTTTTTTATCGGAAGATTGAGAAAGTATTCTGTTGAATTGAAAGTAGATGTCCATGCATATTGCTTGATGAATAATCATGTTCATGTTTTGATCGGAAATGCTAATCAGAATATGAGTTTGTTGCTTCAGAAAATTGCAAACAGTTATGTTTTCTATTTCAATCGCAAATATGATCGCTGTGGGCATTTGTTTCAAGGGCGCTATAAAAGTGAGCCGATTGTGGATGATTCTCATTTTGAAACAGTCTACAGATATATTCTTCAGAATAGTGAAAAGGCTGGTCTTGGGGAATTCAATCAGTATAAATGGAACAGTTATTGGGCCCTGCGGAAAAATTCCAAACATGGATTTGTGAAAGTTGAATATGCTATCTCTCTATTCGGTTCAAAAAAAGAACTTATGAAATTCTTAAAACTAAAGGAATTGAAAAAATGTATGGAATTTGAAAATAAGTTCGTTTTTTCTGATGAGCGGGCAATAGAATTCATAAAAAAATTATTCGGAATATCTTCACCATATAAGTTAGAGCGCCTTATGATTGACGATCAGGAGTCCAAATGTCGGGTTATGAAGAAACACGGTATTCCCGTAAATCAGATAGCAAGAATTACTGGAATCAGCCGAGCAATTATTAAGAGATCATAGAAATATACAGTAAAATATAAATATAGAAACTTGTTGGCTGTGAAACATTTTTTTTGTTTATAATGCTTCTGAAATATTTTGGAGGCATAAAGAATTGTTTCATAGGGGTCTGTCCCTGCTGAAGATTCACTCCATCCCACATAGTTACCTATGACAATTTTTTATTAAATCTGATATAATGGGTTTATGAGAAATTTTGACAAGTTTGGAATTAAAGTCCCTGGTATTCTTTTGCCTCGTGATAAAAAGTTGGACTCTTGGAGTGTAATTGCCTGCGATCAGTATACACAGGATCAGGAATATTGGAAGAAAGTTTCGGATGCTGCAGGTACAGGACCATCTACATTGAATCTTATTCTTCCGGAAGTTTATCTTGGATCTCCAGACAGAAAAGATCGTCTTGAAAAGATCCGTAAATCCATGTCCGACTATGTTTCAAACGGTGTTTTTGATGAAGAAACAGAAGAATTAATATATGTTGAACGAACTTCTTCCTATGGAAGAACAAGAAAAGGACTTGTTTGTGCTATTGATCTTGATACCTATGAATGGAAGCCCTTCAGTAAAAATTTGATTAGAGCTACGGAAGCTACTATCGTGGACAGAATTCCTCCAAGAAAGGAAATAAGAAAGAATGCACCCCTTGAACTTCCTCACATCATGCTTCTTGTAAATGATCCCGATCATTGTCTTGTTGAAAAAGCCGGTGAAAGTGCAAGGAAAAACACCCCAATTTATGACGGTGATCTTATGCTTAATGGTGGTCATATATCTGGTTGGGCTTTGAAAACAGGGACAGACCTCGATAGTGTTTATGAAAGCCTTGAAAAGATATTTAATGAAAATACATCTCCAGACGGAAGTACTTTCATGTTTGCTGTTGGAGACGGAAATCATTCTCTAGCAACTGCAAAGGCGGTTTGGGATGAATATCGTGAAGAACTGAAACAGAGGGGACAGACCCCTGTTGAAATATCCACCTCAAACGTTCGCTACGCTCTGGTAGAAATCGTAAACATCTATGATGAAGGCCTTACCTTTGAGCCGATCCACCGAGTTCTTTTCAATGCTTATCCGCAGAAACTCATTTCGTATCTTGCAGACAGGCTTGATGGAAAAATCATTGATGAAGATAACCGAGGTGCTCTTGAGGTAAACGTAAAGAATTCCAAGGCGGATTTTGGTTTCGTGTACAATGTTGATGGAAAACTCCGCTATACACGCATAGCAACAGAGATTACTGACCTTGCTGTCAGTCGACTTCAACCGGAACTTGACGACTTCATCAAGAAGTATGATGGCATTGAAATAGACTACATACATGGAAGTGAAGAAGTTTTCCGTTTGGGACAGAAGGAAAATGCAATTTCCATTCTTCTTCCTCCAATTGCAAAGGATTCTTTCTTTGATACCATCAGTGGCCGAGGGCCTCTTCCAAGAAAAAGCTTCAGTATGGGTGAAGCTGATGAAAAAAGATTCTATCTGGAATGCCGCAGGTTGTTCTCATAGAGATTAGAAAAAGAGGGTTTTGATGGAAATTGAATATGTAGGCAACGGAAATAAAGAGCCTGAAGAGAATTTCATTCTTCCGCAGACAGAAAAAGCAATAAATCAAATCATTGATGAATTTTCGTACTTTTTCGCTGTCTGTCGTTTTGTCCTTCAGGTAGTTTATATCGTCTACCTCATTTTGCGCTTCATTTATCTTGAACGGTTTCAGGTTTATACTATGAGTCTTCTAGGAGTCTGTTTCATTCAGTTCATTTTCCTTCTTGTAAGCCTTAAAAGACAGAAGAAATTGAGCAGGAAGATTGTAAGGCCTGTTCGATTTGCAAAGCGTCTTGTATCCCTAGCTGTGGCCGTCATCATGGCATTGGATATTTTTGGGGCGCAGGAAGTCATCCAAAGATGGCAGGCTATTACCGGTGTCCTCATTTGTCTTGGTTGGATTCTTTCTCTTGCTGGTGATGTTTTTGCAGCTACTGTTCCTCGATATGCACGGATGATTCTTACAAGTTTCAAGAAGGATATTGATCCTCAGGCACTTGCAAGCAGAAGCATTTCCAAAGTCAAGGAAGCTGCCGGAAACATGGCAAAAAGAAAGGCAGTTAGAAGCTGGCGCAACTTGAAATCCTGGTTTAATGATCTCATTGATCCTTGAACCCCTTGAATATAACTTATCGACAACTGATATAAAAAAATAGTATAATGGTAGCATTATGGGAAAGGTAATCACACTCGTCAATCAAAAAGGTGGTGTTGGTAAGACAACATCGGCAATCAATATCGGTGCATATATAGCAGAAGCTGGAAAAAAAGTTCTTCTTGTTGATTTCGACAGCCAGGGAAACATGTCTTCGGGTGTCGGTGTAAACAAGAAGAAGCCTACTGTCTATGAGCTTATGGCTGGTCAAGCTTCTTGTGATGAAGCAATCAAGCATACTGCATTGACAAATCTTGATGTCATCAGTGCATCAATTGATCTTTCCGCTGCAGCAATCGAACTTGTTGGTCTTGAAAATCGTGAATTCTACCTCAAGAATGCAATTTCACCGGTTCGTGACAGATATGATTACATCATAATCGATTGTCCTCCATCCCTTGGTCTTTTGACTCTCAATGGCCTTGCTGCTGCTGATGAAGTTCTTGTTCCTATGCAGTGTGAATATTTTGCGCTTGAAGGTCTTACGCTCCTTTTGCAGACTGTAAAGAACGTTCAGAATTCAATCAACAAGGATCTTAAAATTGGCGGAATTTTCTTTACGATGTATGACAGCCGTACAAAACTTGCAGAACAGGTCGTAAAAGAGGTCATTTCATATTTTAAGGATTATGTATTCAATACAATGATTCCAAGAAACATCAGGCTTTCGGAAGCACCTTCCCATGGTGAACCAATTTGTCTCTATGATCCGGCATGTATCGGTGCAAAGAGCTATAAGAAACTTGCAGAAGAGGTAATCAGCCGTGGCTAAGCATCAGGGACTTGGTAGGGGCCTAGGGGCTTTAATGCAGGGTGCAGAAGATGATTATTCATCTGTAAATAATACTCAGGTAGAACAGCAAAGTACTGGTGTTCAGATCAAGGGGTCTGTCCCCTCTGTTCCCAAGGCAAATCTTCCTGCAGGAATTACAGCTGATGATAACGGAACCTTGTGGTGTGATCCAAATCTCCTCAAGCCTAACCCATATCAGCCTCGTACTCATTTTGACGAAGATTATATTAATGAACTTTCAGAGTCCATCCGCCAAATCGGTGTCCTTCAGCCAGTTACAATAGAAGATGCAGGTGACGGTACTTTCTACATCATTTCCGGAGAATGCCGTACTCGAGCTTCCCTTAAGGCTGGCGTTGAAAAAATACCTGTTCAGCTCAAAAAATATTCTGATGAAAAGAAGCTGGTTGTAGCCCTCATCGAAAACATTCAGCGTTCGGATCTTAATCCTGTGGAAGAAGCCCAGGCTTACTACAAGCTTATGGAAATAGCAAACCTCAATCAGGATCAGGTTGCTGAACGCGTTGGAAAGAACAGGTCTACTGTTGCAAACTGTCTCCGTCTCCTTAAATTGCCAGAGGATATCCAGAAGGCTTTGGTTGAAGACAAGATTACTTCAGGTCATGCCCGTGCCATCTTGAGCCTTGATAATGATACTGACATGAGGATTCTCTACGGAAGAATTCAGGGGCAGGGACTCAATGTTCGCCAGGCAGAAGCAATGGCCAAGGAAATGAAAGAAGGTCCTTCAGCTGTTAATTCCGGTACTTCTAAACCTGTGGTTGATAAGAGGGATCCAAACCTCATTGCCATCGAGAACAAGATAGTTGAGCGTCTTGGCACAAAGGTTCAGATTAAGGGTGACCTTTCAAAGGGGTCCATTACCATAAACTATTTCACAGGAGATGACTTGGACAGAATTTTCAAGCTTGTTGCTCCTGGTGCAAGCCTTTAGCTATATGACAAGATGCCATGCAATTTCGCGTGGCATTTTTTTTACTTTTTGAGCCATCTGTTGCTGAGGAAGTAAATCCAGAAGGCAATGGATGTGACTGTCCATGTTAGTGGATAGCTAAAAAGCACTGTTTTTATTGTCTGATTTGCCGGTACTGCAATGAAAAGCCACATCAGGCGCAGTGCACAGACACCAAAGACTGTTATGACAGTAGGTACAAAACTTTTCCCGGCTCCTCTTACAGTACCGCTTAATATTTCAATCGAAATGTATGCAAAATAGAACGGTGCAAGATACCTTACCATAGTAATTCCTTTTTCAAGTACTTCATTATCCTTTGTGAAAAGCAGGTATATTTTTTCAGACCAGTTCATGAAGGAGAATACTATAACTGCTGTGGACAGCAGGGACAGACCTAGTGTCAGCCAGGTTGCTTTCTTGATTCTTCCGTATTGCTGGGCTCCATAATTCTGTCCGCTGAAAGTTGTAAGGGCTATTCCGAAAGTTGCTGTCGTCATCCAGAATATGACGTCAATCTTTCCGTAGATTGCCCATCCTGCAATTGCATTTGTTCCAAAATAGTTTATGTTAGTCTGAATGATAAGGTTGCTTATGACATAAAGCGACCCCTGTAATCCGGAAGGAATACCAATCTTGAGAATCCTTGAAAGGATGCAGGTGTCAAGCTTCATCTTCAGCAGATTGAAATAAAATGTCTCTTTTTTGTGTCCGAGAATGAAAAGTGAAATGACTGCCGATTCTATCTGGCATAGGACTGTAGCGATGGCAACACCAGCAATTCCGCTTTTTAAAATCACGACAAATAGCAGGTCAAGAAAAATGTTGGAAAAACAACCGATTATGAGAATGACCAAAGGTGTTTTCGAATCTCCTGTTCCGCGCATTATCCCTGCACTCATATTGTATACGAACATTGGAATAAGGCCGGAAAAGAAAATGACAAGGTAAAGTCTGCTTGAATCCAGGACTTCTTCAGGACATTTTGTAATCGCGAGTATTGGCTTCGCAAAGAAAATCCCGATGGCCGTCATAAGGACACCGCCTGCAATGCTTATCAGAATTGAAGTTTGAACCGTTTTGTTTAATGTTTCAGAATCTTTTGCGCCGTACGACTGGCTTATGACTATTCCACCACCGCCTGCTATTCCCATGAAAAATCCTACAACGAGCTGGACAAAAACAGCCGAGCTTCCGCCGACCGATGCTAAAGCTTCCTTTCCTGCAAACTGTCCTACAACAATTGCATCCACAGTGTTATATAGCTGCTGAAAGAATGTTCCCAAAAGGATAGGAAAAAAGAATTTAAGGAGTGCTTTGAGAATATTTCCTTCTGTAATCGAGTTCATGCTTCAATAGTATTGAACTGGATTGAAATAATCAATTTAAGCTATGCTTTAATATTATGTGGCAGGAAAATCAAAGCTCCTCTATCATTTCAACATCGTCTGCTTCCTGTTCCAGTTCCTTTATTTTAGGAAGAACTTTAAGAAGACAGTCTACGACATCTGGGTCAAACATTTTCCCCCTTTCGTCCTTGATGATGTCTATTGCTTTTTCAATAGGGAAGGCATCCTTATAATGCCTTTTTGAAAGTAGGGCATCCAGAACATCCGCAACTGACATGATTCTTGCGCACAATGGTATTGCCTCGCCCTCGATTCCCTTTGGATAACCTTTGCCGTCATAACGCTCATGGTGATAGAGAGCCATCATTTCTGAATACATGAGAAGTTCTTCGTCAATAACTTCGTTCAGGTAGGACCCAATCATGTTGTAGCCGATTTCCGAATGAGTTTTCATTATTTCGTATTCGTCTTCGGACAGTCTTCCGGGTTTTTTAAGGATTTGGTCCGGAATCTGAATCTTTCCAAGGTCGTGTAAAGGAGCTGCTTCAATGATGATGTTTACAACATCCTTTGTGAGTATGTTCCGGAATTTGTCCATTTTTGCTAGTTCATCTGCAATGAGCTTAACATAGATGCTGGTTCTTTCAATGTGCTCGCCCGTAAATTTGTCGCGGCATTCAACAATGTTTGCAAATGTCTGGAGTTCCTTTGACTGCATTGTGCGAATTCTTTCAGTTCGTTTCTGAAGTTCAAGGACAGTTTGTCTTAAAATTCCCGTGATGGAAGTACAGGCCAGTATGAGAATGATGTATTCTATTGTAAAACCTGCAAGGGTTGGAACGAAATATTCCATTGGGTTGTCGCTTGTCATGTCCAGAAGATACATGGTCTGTGACTTTATCAGGAGGGAAATTACCATGCCTATGTAACCTGCGGTGGAAGCGATTATTGTGTAGCGCTTTACCAGGTACATACAGCTGAAGAGGGTAGCTATTCCGTAGGAAATGTTTACGCCGATGGCATTGTTTGTTCCCATCATTGAAATCATGAACACGACTCCCAAAAGACCGTGGTACATGGTGAAGGTTCTGTTTACGTTGAGCCTGCAGAACAGAAACATTGTGATAGAGAAATAGATTATTCCTGCCCAGGAAATCAGGCTGAACTTATAGGACATGTTGAAAAAATCAAAGTAATGGGCAATGAGAAATACTGCACATACGAAATTTGAGTAGAGAAAAATTCGTGCTATAAGCTTGTTTGCCCTGTCTGTTGTTCTGTTCAGGAACTCTTCTTCAATTTCTTCATCTCGCATACAAAAATATTATAACATTAATATAAAAAAATCACAAAAATGTGCACTTTTTTGTATTTTAGCGGTTATTAAATAGTTAGGAGGTAATTGTGAATAAAATTCTGTTTGGAACAGTTATACCTGCTGCTGTTCTTGTTTTCTGCGTAATTCTTTCCTTGTGTCCAATCGGGTGTAAGGCTTCTCTTGATGAAATTGATGTTCTGGAAGGGGATTTTTCTGTTCCTCATGTTGAAAATTTTTCTGTAAATGGAAGCAGGTTCTTGCAGATGGATTTTACAAAAAAGATAAGTGTGGAAAATGCCAGTGCCTATGACAGTGAAGAAGAGACTTCCTTTTGTGATGTCCATACTACCTATTCTGAGGATGGAAAATCTGCTTATCTTGAAATGGACAGGGAAACTGTTGTGGGGAAAAAATATGTTGTTGAAGGAATAATTGTGGATGAACACGGTAACAGCCTGACTTTCAGCATTCCTTTCCGTGGCTACAACGAGAATCCTGCTAAAATAATTCTCTCTGAAGTCCGGAATGCCTATGGTACTGCATCCGTAAAAGATGACTCAGGAACATCCCAGAAAGTACATAGAAGCGAATATGTTGAACTTTATGTTCTTGAGGAAGGGAATCTAAGCGGAATTGAAGTTTGCAGTGCAGGTGATGGAGAAGAAAAAAAATATTTCATGCCGCCAATAAACGTAAAAAGAGGCGAATACATAACCGTGCACATGAGGACTGTTGATTCTGAAGGTTTTGACGGAGAGGGAATGATAAGTGAACTGGAGGACAACCTGAACCTTTCAACCCATGAGGATTCCTGCAGTTCTGCAAGGGATCTGTGGTCGGATAATACTAAGGCCTGTTTTGCAGACAGCGACATAATCTACCTTAGAAATTGCTATGATGGAACAATACTTGATGCCCTTGTCTATGCAAAAAGTTCCCTTTCCTTCTGGAAAGATTCCTACGCTGAAGTTGTTGCAGCCGTTGATTCAAGCGGAGTTTGGGGAACTGAAGCATTTCCTGAAAACGGTGTGTGCAGTGATTTCATTACCACAAGTGCCGCTACAAGAAGTTTTTCAAGACAGAACATAGAGGACTGCATCGCGGCCTATGAAAAGGGGGAGCCCGTAAAAAATGGAAAGGAGGTATGGATGATAACGGCGAACAGCGGATCAGGCAAAAAAATGATCCAGGGAATTACCCCTGGATTTAAAAACAGCAGCAACGAATACAGAAAGTAGAAAAATTATTTGAAATCAGGAATTTCCTTTTTCTTTGTGTACTTATAGTCGTACAAATGTGTTGATGCAATTTTCCCGTCGATGCGGTCGTTTTCTTTCTGGAGCTGATACTTAATCATTTCTTTGAAAACGTTCATCAGCGGTTCAGGATCTGCTTCAGTGTTTGCAATTCCCGAAGCCTGAAGTTCCTTGATAAGGTAGTAGCAGGTTTCTATAGTTGAAACGCAGTATTCTGCAGGTTCATGCTTGAATGTGAAAATGCTTTTGTACTGCCCCGTAAAGGAAAATTTCGGAAGACTGTTGATGTTCATGCTGTAGCGGATCATCTTCTTTGAACAGAACCAGGTTGAGTCCACGATGAAAGCAAGTAGTGTTCTTCCGTTCAAGGTTTCCTTGAGGCCTTCTTTCCCGGCCGTCCATGCTTCGTCTGAAGGGTAAAGTAGAACCGGATAGTATTTGGGATCGTTAATGAGCTGGTTGATTCTTTCGTTGTGAGTAAAGTCTATGCCTACGATGATTTCGCTTTCAGGCAGACAAAGGGATGCAAGACGGCCCGTACCGGTTTTCTGTTTTCTTGCTTCTTTTGGATGCATGAGGAAAACGAATTTGATTCCGCTGTCTACGGGTGCCGTGTATTTGCAGTAGCAGGATTCTACCGGTCGATGGCATTTCCAGCAGACTTCGCGGTATTTTACTGGTTCTTCAGGATTCTGCTGTCCGCGCATTATACTTCAACCTGAATTCTTGAACCTGTCGTTGCTGTCTTTGTGTAGACTGAAGTAATTGAACGGTAAGGATTCTGGAATTCCTGAATCTGCTGTCTCAATGTAGACATGTGGGACTTGAGAAGTGTCCTGTTCTTTTCATTCTGTGCAAGAACCTGTGACTGAAGCTTTGTAAGGTCAGCCTGAATTCTTGAAATTGGTACTGCTTCTACAGGATTGTAAGTTGCAGCTTTTGTTTTGTTGTAAAGAGCTTCCATAGGAACGATTACTTTCTGGAGAGAAGTGATGTTTGCCACGATTTCTGTTTCCAGTTCGCTGTGGGCAAGCAAAGCTTCTGCGTCTTCCTCTGAAATTTTGCTTTCCTGTGCTTCAAGAACCTTAAGGTATTCCTGAAACTTTGTCCTCTGCTGTTCAAGCAAAGTGCGGAATCTTTTTAAGATGAGAATGCGTTCATCGAGTTCTGCCTGTGTAAGTTTCTGATCCATTTTTTCTATTCCTCCGTTTTTTTAGTGAGTGAATGATTTACCCCTGTACGCTGAATGAAGGGGTTGATCCTGGCATATGTGTAGAAGAATTGGCTGTACTGTTGGATGCTGTAATCCAGGATTCGTGAAGCTGGGACAACATGTTGTGAACAAAATCAAGCTTGTCCTTTTTATGGTCCATTGTTGCTTCAAGAATGGTCTTGTTGAAATATACGTAGAGTGACATGAGGTTTTTAGCGATTTCTCCGCCTTTATCCATATCCAGGCTGATCTGAAGTTCGTTTATGATGTCCATTACCTTCTGAAGGTAGTTGCCGTAAGCTTCAATATTGCTTGCCTGAATCTTTCCCATGGGATCAATGAGGGCCATCGCTTTTTCAAGGTTTACTACTGCACCTTCGTATAGCATTACAACAAGCTTTCCCTGACTTGCTGTCTTTACTCCTACTTCGCGATATGTATTGTACCCGCCATATGGATTTGCACCGTATGCCATATATCCTCCTAAAAATTCTGCTGTAAAATCCGCCCTGAGAACGGAAATTACTGCCTTTCTATATATCGGAATGAAAAAAATCCATTGTTAGGGGAATTTTCCCCAAATTAAAATATAGGAACAAATTGAACTTCCAGCAAAAATCACGGTAGATTGCGCTTTCCCGGCTATATTGTTCTGTCATATTTTACTTTTTTATGTGAATTCATTAAAATATCATCCATTATGAAAGCATCTCAAATTTCTTTTAGAACATTACGCGAAGCCCCAGCAGAGGCTCAGATTTCAAGCCATCAGCTTATGATGAGAGCTGATCTTATCCGCAAACTTGGCAACGGTCTTTATACATACATGCCGCTCGGACTCAAGGCATACCGCAAGGTTGAAAACATCGTCAAGGAAGAATGGAACAACATCGGTGCACAGGAATTCAAGCCGACAGTTATCGTTCCTGGTGAAATCTGGAAGGAAAGCGGACGCTGGGACACAATGGGTCCACAGATGCTCAAGGCAAAAAACCGCGGTGAACAGGACATGGTCGTTTCACCGACTGCAGAAGAAGCATATACAGCTATCATGCGTCAGGGACTTACTTCATACAAGCAGCTTCCGATCAACGCATACCAGATTAATACAAAGTACCGTGATGAAATCCGCCCACGCTACGGTGTAATGCGCGGTCGTGAATTCAACATGGCGGACGGATATTCACTTCATGCAGACGACGAATCTCTCGATGCAACTTATCAGGACTATGCAAAGGCATACCATAGGATTTTCAAGCGTCTTGGACTCAAGATCATTCCTGTAAAAGCAGATACTGGTGCCATGGGTGGTTCAGGTTCAGAAGAGTTCATGGTAGAAAGCCCAATCGGTGACGATACACTCATTCTCTGTGACTGCGGTTATGCTGCAAACGTTGAAAAGGCTGCATGTAAGGAAGATACACCTGAAATGGCAAAGACTGATGCTGCAATTGAAGAAGTTGCAACACCAAATGTTTTCTCAATCGAAGACATGGAAAAATTCTTTGGCACATCTTCAAAGAACTTCATCAAGGCTCTTGTTTACCGCGTAATCAATTCTTCACTTGACCTTTCAAAGGCTCCACACTGTGAGAACCTTAAGGTTGTTAAGGAAGAAAAGTTTATATTCTATCCTGTTTCATACGCATGTGTTCTTATCCGCGGCGACCTTGAAGTAAACGAAGCAAAGCTTGCGGGACTTCTCAAGGCTTCTGAAGTTGTTCTTGCAGACGATGAGGAAATCATGATGATCGCTGGTGCTCCACACGGATTCGTAGGCCCTGTAAATGTAAAGTGCCCAATCATCCAGGACCTTAGCGTAAACAACATGCACGATGCTTTTGCGGGTGCAGGCAAGGAAGGATTCCACATCAAGCACGTTGAACCAGGCCGCGACTACACTGCATACATCAACGCTGATGTCCGCACAGTCAAGGAAGGTGATACATGTCCTCACTGCGGCGGAAAGTTCCATACATCAAAAGGAAACGAACTTGGACACATCTTCAAGCTCGGAAAGAAATACACAGAAAGCATGGGCGTTACATACCTTGACAAGAACGGCAAGGCAGCAGTTCCAACAATGGGATGCTACGGAATCGGTGTTGACCGCGTTCTTGCTTCGATCATCGAATGCTTCCACGACGACAACGGAATTGTATGGCCAATGTCGGTTGCTCCATATACGGTTGCCATCGTTCCAATCAAGTACAAGGATGCAATGAAGGATGCCACAGATAAGCTTTATGCAGATCTCAAGGCAGCTGGCGTTGAAGTTGTCCTTGATGACCGTGACGAACGCCCAGGTGTCAAGTTTGCCGATGCGGACCTTATCGGATATCCTGTTCGCGTTACAGTAGGCGACAAAAACCTTCCAAACGTTGAAATCAAGATGCGTAACCAGGCAGACCCTGTGCTTGTTCCATTAGAGGAAGCAGGTTCAAAGATTGCTGAAATCGTAAAGGCAGAGCTTGATAAGCTAAACAATTAGTAATTAATAATTCACAATTCACAATTCATAATTCACAATTATTAATTCTTAATTATGAATTGTGAATTAATAATTGCAAGGTGGCGGACTAATGAACACGAGAATTTTTAAAGAGATATTTGCGGCATTTACACTGATGTTTGTTACGATGCTATCCCTTGCGGCCCTCCCTGGAGTAAAGCAATATATTCCTGATGTTTCAGGCGAATATGTTTACTACCAGGACAGCAGCTTCAAGAATGAGACTGTTGTTGGGTTCCTTTATTTCGACGACAGTACCTATGCTGCCCGTATCTATTCTGCAGCAAATGCAAAGACAAAGTCCACTGAAAAAGACATCACCATCTATGTCAATGTGGATCCTTCTAAGTCAGGCTTTACTTTGACAGGAGAAAAAATTGACGGAACTGTTGAAGGTAATTCTGATCTTGTAAATTACCTTCACGATATGCTCTATGAATTCGCAAAGAGAAGGCAGAATGAGATCCTTGATTCCATCGAAAACAAGGTTGTGACCGATACCTTCAATCAGTTTGGAGGAACCGTCAAGATAAAGTACAATTCCCTTGTTCCTATTTTCAACATCGAAGAAATTTATGGGGCAGATGGGAAACCTGTTCTTCAGATTCAGACCTGTGGACTTCTTGTTGATTCTTCTGATACAAGCTTTACTTCGTTCAAGGGAGTTAATGGTCTTCCAAAGGATAAAAAACGTGTTTTTAAGAAAGACAAGCGTTCTGAAGAAGTGGAAGTAAATGGTGGAAGTCAGAAAATCACATTGGATACCCATTGGCAGCAGTCGATGCAGAACCTGTGGCTTCTTGGGGACTATGCGCTTCTTTCAATAAATGAAATGAAGCTTCCAGAAGGAATGGACACAGAACAGGCACTGGATCTTCTTTCAAGAAGATTTACTCAGAGTACTACTCATTCCTATTCCGTATGGCAGCAGGCTAAGGTCACAAGAACAGAAAATAGATTGTCCATCATGAATGTATTCTACCAGCCTGAAAGCGGCAATGTCACAAGGGATTTTAAGATCGTCACCAGAAAAAGCGACGGAAATTTTGCCATGCTTACATTCACTGTCTTTGACGGTGTATATCAGAAAAGCCGCTTTTATTTCGATACAATCCTTAAGTCTTACAGGGTAGAGTAAATAAAAAAGGCTTTGGAATTTATTTTTAGCTTATATTAAAATGAGTTTCTCCCAAGTGGAGTGCCTATCCAAACGCCTTCCTGCCCAAGATATTCTTTTTTCTCACCATCTACAAGGAACTGGACTCCCTCTACTGTAGGAAATGCTGTTGCTGTGTAGACTATCTGCTGCAGCTGTCCCCTTAAACCTTCTATTCCATATTCGTTGAATTCAAAGTTTCCGCTGAAATTAAGAGTGGCGATTCCATTCTTTACGGAAGCACCGATAAGCTTTGTTCCGCTTGAAACCAAAGTTCTGCATCCAGATTTCTCTTCGCTTGCATTAGGGCCCGAGATGACAGCGTTTATGGCATCGACCAAAGGACTGTCGGATTTTTTCATTTCACGAAGGACTTCCTTTCTTGCGACAGTACCGTTGCTGTTGATTGTCATAAAGAAAAGTTTTAGCTTCATGGTTTTTGTGGATGGAGTTGAAACTGCAACTTCCTTCTTTACTACAGTTTCCTTTTTTTCAGTTTTAGGTTCAGTCTTAGGTTTTTCAGTTTTTGGTGTTGTTTCCTTTTCCTTTGCAACTTCAATTGTTTCCTGTTGCTGTTTCTTTGCAGTTTCGTTCTGAGCTTTTACAGGTGATGATGTTTTGGGAGTTTCAGCTACAGTTGAATTAAGGTCAATTTCTACAGGACCAATAGGCTCGACTTCATTTTTTCTCTCTGCCTGGACTGTTTCAGGTTCTTCTGCTTTTTCTACGAATTCAGGTGTTTTAAGACCAGTCTTGTTGAAAAAACCAGTAGCCTTAAGATTATTTGCAATTTTATTTTGATTGATAATAAAAAGTACAAGGATTATCAGCGCCGCAACAACCCAGATTGCAAAACCGATTCCCGAAGTCTTCTTGGACGGTTTCTTTTTATTTTCCGATTTTTCTTTCTTCTGCATGGTTAAAGTATAACAGAAAATAGGGAATTTGTAACTATTCCTTTGCGTCAACGGGGACAGACCCCTGACGAAAGCTTTTCGGTAAAAAACATCTGGTCGGACCTAACTTTCGTCACAAGAATCGCTGGTGCGATTCTTGAACAGCGGGGACATGAACAGAGGGGACAGACCCCTAGTGAAGTTGATAGATTAGCTTAAGAACGGATAATAAAATGTTATTTTGTTACAATTTCATGCTTAGACTGATGGCTGTAGGTTGGATTGTGATTTTAGTCTTGTCTGTGCTGATTTTATTGCCTAGGGTATGAAGCCAAGGTACTGCAAATCCAATGGCAGAACCGAGTGCTGCACCTGTCAGCGTATCGGTCAAAAAGTGGTTTCCACTCGCCATTCTGAGACCTGCCGTTAATGTTGCTATTGAGTAGGCGCTGACAATAACTGGTACCCTGTAGTCAGATTCAGGATAATATTTACAGAATGTGTAGCTGAGAAATGCTGCATTCATGAAGGAATCTGTCGTATGTCCACTTGGAAGGGAAAACTCAAAATCGTAGTTGTCAAGTTCATCCTCAGGGAAGCCATCAAAATACATGTAGGGACGCTTTCGTTTGAAGGCTGTCTTTAGAAGACATTTTGCAGTCTGCGTTGCAAGGATTGTTTCTGTGTAGATGACAGCAAGCTTAATTCCTTCTTTTGAATCAAAGTTGCCGCAAAGCCATTGAGTTCCATAGACTGCGGGAGCAAGACAGTAACTGAAGGCAACTGTAAGGTCTCCTGCGCGGTCAAGATTCTTGCTGTACTTTCTTGCAAGCTTTCTGTCCAAAGGATTTACATCATCCAGATCATAAGTGAATTCATCGTACTTTGGCATTGTTATCATATGGGGAAGAGCAACTGACAATGCCGTTGAAATACCAAGACATCCGACAGCGATTCCATCTTTTATAGGAGAGAAGGCAAAAGGCGATCCTTCTGTCTCGACTATGCATTTTTCCTTTTCAGGAATATCCACAGCAAAAAGTCCCGAAGATATCAAGACAGTGGTAAGTATGGTTGAAAGAATTTTTTTCATTATTACTTGCTCAGCTCGTACATGATGACGGAAGCTGCCTGCGCAACATTGAGACTGTCTACCTTTGGGCTGTCAGCTTTGATTCCCATGCCTGCAAAAGGAATTATTATCAGTTCATCGCAGTTCTGCTTTACTTCTTTGCTGATTCCTTTTTCCTCGTTTCCAAGAACTATGAGGGCACCCTTGTCGTTGCATGCTGATTTTATTTCAGAAACCTTTTTTGTGGCCTCAAGGGATGTTCCAAACCTCATCATTTTTCCTTCCATGTCTTTAAGAAGGAAAGCGATTGATTTTACAGAATAAATGTTGACGAATTCCATTCCGCCTTCAGCAACACGATAGCTGCTTGTGGTGACTGAAGACTGTGCTTCATCAAGAGGAATGACTATGTTCTTGATTCCAAAGAAAGCAGCGCTGCGGACGATGGCTCCAAGATTGTTGGCATTTCCTACGCGGTCAAGAATTATTGCATCCTGTTTTTCTTCAACCCACATGGCTGTGATTGCTGTGTTGAGAGGAAGAATTTCAGGAGCTTCAATCATGGCAACTACACCCTGATGATGGACGCTACCGCAGAGCTTTTCAAGTTCGGAAGGATCCTGAACCTTGTTGTAGGGCTTTTTTGCTGCTGCCATTTTCTTGCATAGTCCACCGAATAGAGGTGCTCTTTCTTCTGTAAAATAGAGACGCTGGATTTTATGTGCGTTGATTTTTTCGAGGGTTTTAACTGCGGCAAATCCACAGACTGCCATTTCATTTCTAAGTGTATTCTTCATGGAATCATTTTAATTGTAAAAGAAGAAATGCTCAACGGTTGGTCTTAAAATCACGGGTGATCCTCAAATCACTGGGTGAAATGTGAAAATGCTTCCTGAAACAGTTGCAAAAATATGCAGATGTGGAAAAACCGCAGCGTTGTGCTATTTCCTTGACTGGTATTCCTGTATAGGTAAGAAGGTTCTTTGCTTCTTCAAGACGGATGATGTTTATGTAGTCCCAAAGTCCAATGCCCATTTCCCGATGGAAAATTCTTGTAAGATAGTCCCTGTCTGTGCCGATCTCGTTTGTGATTTCCTTTCTTGTGAATTTTTTGCCGATGTTTTCGTCAACGAAGCAGACGGTTTTCTTTATGATTGCTCCAGTCTTTGCAGGTAAAATTGATTTTGTCTTTGTCATTATTGCCTTAAGGTGTTCAATGAAAATATCCTGGGTACATAAAGTGGAGTTGCAGACTATGATGTTTGGAAATGCTATTGTTGCATTTACCTCATTCATTGTGATTTTTTCTGCGGTCAACAGAATTGGGATGAAAGCAAAACGCTCAGTCTTTCTTATTTGCATTATGCTTTCAGCAGTTAAAAAATCAGCTACGATGAGGTCAGGCTGGAATCTCATGGCAAGAGTCTCAAGAAAGGAAATGGATGATATTACTTCTGTCTCATTGTCCTTTGCGAGAATCTTAAGAAGTGAGGACTGTGTTCCTATGAAGATTATTTTTTTAGGTCTCCATGTAGCCATCAAAGATACTCCACGCATCCATATTTGCTGTCTTTATAATCAAGGAAGTCACTGATCCATTTGCTTGCCTTGCTGCTGAGTGCAGAAATCCTTTTTGACCCTTTGTCGGTCTGGACCAGTGGATCCACATATCTTTGTTTTACCTTCAGACTGATGCAGTATGCATTTTTAAGTGGAACTTCACTTCTGATGATTTTTTTCATCCCTCTGAAAGTTCTATAAAGCCTTGAAAATTCTGCTGTTGGATTTCCAACGGAATGATTGTTGAATCGTTCTATCAGCTGTTTTTCTGATAGTTCATAGAAATCTCTTTCCTTTGCAATTCCTTCTTTTTCGGCAGCTGAAAGAACGTCAGCCATAAGCTGCATGGCAATTTTATCCTCGTTATGCTGGAGGATAAGGCTTATATCTATGAATTTCTTTGTATATTCAAGACATGCTTCCATGTCGTCAAAACCAAGTTCAGGAAGTCCTTTTTCATTTTCAAGAACTTTTATGTGGCTGTAATTTTCTACAGCATCTTCAATGGTCCAGACCTTATCAAGTGCTGCACCGCTTGGATACATATATTCAAGTCTGTCTGCGCTGAGTCCAGGCATTTCATTGTCGCATATAGGATATAAGTGGTAGTCATTTACTTCCGTTGATTTAATTCCATCTCTTGAAAGAAGAACTTGAAGTTCCTTGTTTTCATCTATCATTCTTGCGTTGATGTCTTCTGTGGAACTTTGAGTCAATGCATCTCCATTCTTAAAATCACTTACATGGCTGAATGCTGGTGTTGAAACATCATGGAGCAATGAGGCGATGGTCTGTTTTTTATCTTTTGTAAAATTCCATGTAATGAGTGCCGTTCCGATGGAATGGTCAAGTCGTGAATATTTAAAATAGTTGTGAAAAAGGGGCGTCCAGTCAGTGCCGCATAAAAGTCCAATCCCATCAAGACGCTGCAGTATTGGCAGTGAAATATATTCCTTAAGAAAATCTGGAGCATCGCTGCATAGTGCCTTATGGTATTCTATTTTAAAATCCTGCATGTTCAAAATATAGCATATTGCCGCAACTTTTAATATAATTTTGTGTCTAATTAGGTGACATCAAATAAGGAGAAATGACATGGATAATAATGAAGCAAAAAATGAAGAGAAAAATGTTATTGAATACAAACAATGTCACATAAACAATGTTTTCCGTTCTGAAGAACAGTTATTTTTTAGTCAGACGAATTCGGAAGGGTTGTTCAGTCTTCATGAGCTTTTGAGGGTGACTTCGGATCTTGCTGTGGAAGATTACAATCAGCGTGGAATGTCCAGAGAATATTTAAAAGAAAAGGGATTTGCGATACTTGTTTCGCGGCTGGCATTCAGGTTTCATAAAATGCCTGTTGAAAATCAGAAGGTTGAAGTTGTTACCTGGGAAGAAAAACCAGAGCCTTTACAGCTTGCAAGGAATTACAGAATATATGAAAAGGGTGGAAAAGAACTTCTTGTCAGTGGAAAATCATATTGGCTTGTTTGTGATTTGAAATCCCGTCGACTCATACCTACTTCCAGATTCAATCTAAGGGAACCTAGCACAGAAGTTTCGGATATGGATTGTCTTAAACCTGGTAAAATAGGTGAGTCAGAAAATATGGAGCTTTGGGATTCAAGAAAAATCAGATACTCTGACCTTGATACCAATGGTCATACTACTAATTCCCGCTACGGAGCTTTTATCGAAGATGCAATTCCTGCTGAATACAGAAAAAGAGTTCCTGTGGATTTTAGAATCAACTATTCAAAGGAAGCCATGTTGGACAGCCAGCTTGATATCTATGGAAAAATTGAAGAAGAAGGAAAAAAATTGCGGATTGTTGGAAAAACAACAGAAGGCTGCTCTTTTGAAGCTGAATTGTATTACTGATTAATTTGGTCTTGTTGTGACTTTATAACTTAAAAAAAAAGCGGGCTGCTTTCCTAGGAAAACAGCCCGTAATTTTTTGTCAGAATGAATTAAAGACTTACATTGATTGCTTTGATTCCGCCGTTGCGTGCAAAGAGAATCTTTGTGGTGTCGCATGGAAGGGCATTGCCTTCATAATCGGCAGTCTTTCCGTCTGCAAATTCAACATTGATCTTCTTTGTTCCGTTCTTTGTGTAGTTGACCTTCGTTCCACACCAGGTGAAGCTGAGCTTTCCGTCCTTGTATTCTTCTTCTTTGAGAATGACAGGATTGAAAATTGCTTTTCCTTCGCTGATGCATGCACCAAGTTCTCCAAAGCGTGTAAGAACTTCTTCCTTGACCTGTCCAGTCATACCTGGCTGTTTTGCGCCCTTGTGGTATGGAGTGTGGCTGTAAGGATCTGACGGGAATGCTCCGTAAAGTTCTGGAGTTTTCATGAAGCTCAATCCTGCCTGAATGTTGTAGTATTCGTCCTTAATCTTGTCTGCGCAAGGGTTTCCGTTCTTGTATGCGTCGAGGGCGATTTCCTGTGCTGCAAGAAGAAGCTTTGAAACCATGTGCCAGTAGATGGAACCAAGACCTTCGTATGCATAGAATGTTCCAGAGCGTCCTGTAAAGTTCTGGTGAACGAATGTCTTTTCATAGATTTCGTTAAGTGCAGAAATTTCCTTTGTTGAAAGTTTCTTTGCAAGTGGAAGTGCTGCGATGTGGTCCTGCATTACGCTTGCATTTCTGAATTCAGCGTTGAAGTGGTAAACATTGTTTTCATCCTTTTCAATGAATGCATTTCCAGTTTTTGCAATTACGCTTTCAAGTTCTTTTGCATCTTCTGCGCTTACATTGTTCTTTTCAAGGAATGTCTTGAGGTTCTTGTTAGGGTAGAGCATGTAAGACTTCTGGCGCTCTTCGTAAAGCTTGCTTGTCTTCATCTTCTGGAGAAGTTCAAGGGATTCTTCTGTGCTGAGCATTCCGCTTGAAAGGATTGAAACCTGTCCTTCGAGCATCTCCTGGAGATACTTTACTGTCATTGTCTTTTCACCGATTACAACAGTGTTGTATGTGTGGTAAAGACCGTCTTCCCTTTTGTTTGCGCGCAATGTAAGTTCAACGGCATTTCTTACGGCTGTAAGGCATGTGATGATGTCTTCGCGTGAAATGTCGGTTGTCTTTGATCCGTATCCGTGTTTATAAAGGTCGTTTCTTTCTGTTTCGAATACAGCACCTTCTGCGTCGGTAAAGTTTCTGCGTGCAGTGTCATCTGCCATTGTCTTTTCAAAGTCTGTTGTCTGATAGAGGCCGCAGATTTTTGTGAATGCCTTGGCAACTGTATCAGGCACCTTGTATTTTGCGATTGGTGATGATGAATAGATTTCAATCATGAACTTAAGCATGCGGTTGAGGTAACCGAGTGTTACTACAGAAAGACCGTAGCCTGCAAGTGCGTTGTTTGCGTCATTCCATTCAGGGCGCTGTGTGTTCATCCAGATACCGCCACCAGGAATAAGGTTTGCTGCCTTCTGGATGATGATCTGGAAAAGCTTTGTTGTCATGTTTACAAGCTGAGGCTGTCCCTTCTTGTCTGTGTACATCTTGCGGTCAGTGCCGAATTCCTTGCTTTCCTTGATGAGTCTGTCGCTCAGTTCCTTGTCGAATGCAAGAGAGTTTCTTGGGTCTGCAAGAACTTCCTTGTAGCTCTTGATTCTGTATGGAACATTTGCACTGCAGTAAAGTTCTTCGTTAAGGCTGTTGAGCAGTTCTTCGCGGTTGATTGCGTTCCACTGTTCGAGAAGTTTCTGAAGGTAGATTACCTGATGGTCTCCCCAGTAACCGTACTGTGCCCATGGATTGTCTGGTTCCGGACATTCCCAGTCGATGCCCTGACGGTTGATTCTGTATGGATTGAATCCATCGATGGTCATTGCGTTGAGGAATTTTGCGCAGATATTCTTGATGTATGCAGGGTATGACATTGTGAGTGCTTCCCAGTTCTGGAAGATGTCACGCCAGTTTCCTTCGTAGTTAAGGATAGGATTTCCTTCCTTGTCGTTGAGCATGATGTTGAACTTGTTCCATGGACGGCTTGGGTCACCGTGGCGACGGCTGAAGATTACAGGCATGTATTCCATAAAGAGACGCTGAATCTGTGGGTCCTTTGTTCCGCTCAATGCTGCTTCAAGTTCATCCTTTGAAATTGATGTCTTTCCCTTGAATGATGAAAGGATCTTTTCGAGTTCTTCTCCCTTTTCCTTGTTGCGTGTCTTTACGAAGTCAAAGAGGTCAGGGGCGTTGATCTTTCCATTGTCTGCATAGAAACCACCGCGCATGATGTTGAACATTACGTTTGCCCTGTGGTGTGCACATGTCATTTCTTCTGCTGTGTCCTGGATTCCGTCTGCTTCTGAAAGGTATGTTGTCATGAGGTTTTCAGTTGCTTCCATGTCAGCCTTGAGTGCGTTTACGGCAGCACCCTTGTCCTTGAGCATGTTCTTGAGTGTTGCAACCTTAGATGCTGTAAGGAATGTATCGAATACCTGGTACCATTCTGCTTTGTCCTTGAGGGAAATTTTCTGTGCGATGTATGAAGCACCTCTTTCACCCTTGGTTACAGGAACGCTTTCGATCTTGTCTGTGTCACCGTCTGCTTCATAGAAAAGGGCAGGAGTGTTTTCCTGAAGAAGGATTTTTCCGTTGCATGTAAACCAGCTTGTGTTTGCAAGAAGACCTTCGCTTGGTTCTGCTCTGTCTGTAAGAACTGAAGACATGATGTAGAATGAAAGTCCGCTATCTGCATCAAGGTCTGTTTCCTTGTAGGCATCGATGAGTGTGGAATTTTCATTCTGAACATTGCTGTTGATGCATGCAGGTAGAACATTGCGGCAACCGTCAACGATGGAAATTTCCATTTCCTTGCCACTGATGTTTTCGATGCGTGACATCTTTACGAGACCGAATTTTGCGCTGCTTGTCCAGCCGTAGCGGAAAGAAAGTCCAAGGTCTTTGTTGATTTCTTCAAACCAGATTTTTGTTCCGTTAAGGTTCTTGTAGATGTTGCGTTCGATTGAAGTGCAGTTTTTTGTCTTGTAGTTTACGCCTGAAAGGAGTGATTCAAATGGCTGCCAGATTGTTGTTCCGTTGCCGTTCTTTACTGCAACGGCAGTCCAGCTTCCTGTCACGTTCTTGAGGTCAGAAACTTTGTCTACTGTGTAGTATGGAAAAATCGAATGATTGCTGTTGATTCTTCCCGCAGTGATTCCACCGTGAGACCAGCAGAAATTCCACACGTCGGATGAGCTTGTGATTGTCATGAAAAAATCTTCCATGCAGTCGTAATTCTTGATGCAGTAGAATTTTTCTCCATCAAGTTCAACAAAAGTTCCTTTTACTTCTTTGGCCATATTTCGCCCCTTAAAAATGTAGATTGTCTGCAGAAAGAAAATTCCAAAAAAAGGCGTAGTCGGGTTCTTCCCCCAAAAAACGACGGCCATTTTTAATGACACGGTATTCTTGAAATTCTTAATGCAACTTTTTTATCCTATGTTTTTAAGATAAGGCAGAAATTTTCATATGTCAAGCAACCGGTTGCCATTCCGAGTGCATTTCAAAAACATCTAATATAAATCAAAAAATTCAATCATGAAAAAAATTAAATTTCATGAAATATGCTCCCGCAGAGAACCGCATCAAGCCTGCTCCAGTTCTCCCTTTCATTGGAAAAAAGCAGAAGGCTTTGCCTTCAGGGATGTGGTGGGTCGAAAGTCGCAGTTTGCCACGAACCTCTGCTCCGCATATTTCATGAAAGCTGTATTGCTGTTCTGATTGAATTTTTTGCATCGATGTTTTTGAAATGAACATCCATCAGAGAAAAAAAAGGACTGATGCTGCCCTTGCTTGATGCTCCCGCAGAGAACCGCATCAAGCCTGCTCCAGTTCTCCCTTTCATTGGAAAAAAGCAGAAGGCTTTGCCTTGAGGGATGTGGTGGGTCAAAAGTCGAAGTTTGTCACGAACCTCTGCTCTGGTTTTCTTTTTTATGGATTTTTCTTTAATTCGATGAAGACCGAAGTGCCGCAGTCTTCCGTTGAGCGGAATTCAATTGTTCCGTCCAGAAGCTGGAGTCTTTCAAGGATGTTCTGAATTCCAAAATGAAGGTTCTGGTGAAGGTCAAAATTTCTTGAGTTGATGTCGGAAATCATTTTGCTGTTCATGCCGATTCCGTCGTCGGAGATGATGATTTTTAGAACATCCTCATCCCTAAAGAGAATTGTCACTTCAGAAGCCTGGGCGTGCTTTCTTATGTTCTGGAACAATTCCTGGATGACGCGGTAAATATTGATGAACTGTTCGTCGCTGAATGCGGAAAAATCAATGGTTCCGTTTGTAACGATTCTGACCTGGGTTATATTCTTGTCAAAAATCTTGTCAGCAAGAACATTAAGTGTATCTATGATGTTCATGTTCTTGAAATTTGGAGGAGCAAGGTTGTAGCACATTTTCCTGATGTCTTCGATGTTGTCGTTCTGGACTGAAATTATTGTATCGGCAAGCTCCTTGTCCGAAATTTTTTCAGCAAGAATTGAAACATACCTCATGGACTGGGCGACTGTATCGTGAAGCTCACGGCTTATGCGGGAACGCTCCGTTTCCTGAACTTCCATCGTGTGTTTTAAGAAAGATTCCGATTGTGAGATCCTGTTGTCCTTCTTTTTAAGTTCCCGTTCGTTTAATAAAAGCAAAATTGTGATGGAGGCGAGGATCACGACAATAAGGATGATGTAGAAGTTTTTGTAGCGGTGCTGGGTTTCTTCCACAATATAATTTCTTCTCTGGATGTAGTTGATCATCAGGATGTCGATCTTATTGATCGTTTCATCTATCTTAATTTCAAGATCGGAAGAAGGATCGACTTCGTACTTTTTCAGTAATTCAAGAAGTTCCTGTTTGTGCTGAGCCATGATCAGCTTGTCGGATTGTGACTGCAGGAAGACATTTGGATATAGTTTAAGGATATCAAAATCATATTGTTCGATGGATTCAAAAAATGCTTCCGCACTTTGAAGGGATTTTGAAGAATGAAGTTCAGTCCAAAGTCTGTAGGTTTCTGACGTATTGATATAGGCAGGATTGCCCGATGCCCTGCATCCGAAAAACAATGAAGCTGCAAGAAAAATAAGAACTGCAAGAATTGAATTCCTATGCTTCATTGTTTCTTTTTCTCCACAAAACAAAATTGCCATATCCTGCAAAAGTAGTGATTATTCTATCCAGAACTGTAAGGGGAATGCGGCCAAAAATGCTGGTTAATAATACCCCCCCCGTATACTGTTTATTTGTATAGAGAAAATTATTTTGTCAAAAGCCCATTCATCAACATTCTGCTGGTAGGTAAAATAGCTGATGATACCTGAAACCAATGAGCAGGCGACGGCTGCAATGATTGACGCTGTCAAAAAACGAATGTAAAGTCGGTTTACGGAAAGCTTCTGCGATGAATTCTTTCTTGTGTATTTGATGAAAGCCCAGGTTATGGAAATGATGGTGATGGCAGACAATGAATACAGGTAGATGAATTCCGTGCTGCCGTAAAGAGCGTATAGTCTTGTAGCGGTGCAAAGCATGTTCACAAGGTATGCAAGGAAAGATTCAACAGGTCCATAGATAAAAAGGATGGCAATCATAAAGGTTGTATCCAGAAATAATGGAACCTTCAGCACGATGTTGAAAAGGTAGTTTACTGAAAAGTCCAGGCCACCTGCGGCAAGGATAAGCACAGCCTTGATTAAATTCGATTTCAATTTATCTGTCATGGTCATTTCCTGTCATGAAAGCTTTGCGATCAAAGAACTTCTGTCGATGACTCCGATTTTTTCGTAGATCGAAGAAATGTAGTTTTCCACAGAGCGTTTCTTTATCTCAAGCGCATCGGCGATTTCATCATTCGATTTGTGTTCAAGAAGCAGGCTTACAACTACAGCTTCCCGTTTTGTAAGTGAATCTATGATGTTGGTATAATTAATATAATTCTGAACAAGATTTTTTTCCAGATAGTTGTTTCCTGTCAGGACGGTGTTCATGCAGTTTACAAGTTCTTCTGTCTTTGCATTTTTAGAAATATATCCGCTTGCACCGCGAAGGACCGCTTCCTTCATGACATTTGGAGAATAGAACATGGAATAGACTACGATCTTGATTTCAGGATATTTTTCGCGCACCTGGGCAATGAGATTGAAACCAGAATTTTCACCGTTGAAGTTGATGTCGGAAATGAGGATGTCAGGAAGAGTGGCATTTTTTTTCAGCTGAACAAGACTGTCCATTGCAGCCTCCAGGGTTCCAGCGTCTCCAAGACAGGTGTAGTCTGTATTGTCCTTGAGCCAGCCAATGATTCCGCTTCTGAGCATTTCATGATCATCAACAATAAA
The DNA here is from genome assembly GCA_024400915.1 of Treponema sp. Classification (GTDB taxonomy): domain Bacteria; phylum Spirochaetota; class Spirochaetia; order Treponematales; family Treponemataceae; genus Treponema_D. Next base: position 28,701 of record JAKSLX010000004.1, on the reverse strand, counting down.
ATAAGAATTTGCCATGTTTGCAGATTGTAATAAAAAAATCATTCAAAAAAAAGTGAGTTTTCTCATATAAATTCAGTGGGAATTTCTCCATTTTATTTTTGCTCTGCTGTGTTTATTATGATGCCACATTGCAGGTGCAATGATAATTTGGAGGTATTTTATGAAAAAGTTAATTGTTTTGTTTTTTGCAATCACATCGTTGGTTGGATTCATGGGATGTTCTAATGGATCGGATTCAGATAGTGGAAGCGGTGGATCTGGAAGTGCAGGATCTTATCTTGATCATTCAGCTTTTGCGGATTACAAATCAAAAAAAGTGACAGCAATGTATGAATGGGTAAATAATGAATTGGGTAGATATACCATGAAAAAAGCATATATTTTCTTTGAGGATAATACTTATGTTTTATCTGATATTGAAGGAGCCTCTAAGCTGAAAGTTGATCCTGAGGGCAAGGGAACATATACAGGAGATGCTACAAAAGACGGAGAAATAAAGGTAAGAGAAACTCACAGATGGAGTCAGGATTTCAGTTCTACAGATACAACAAAAAAATGGATCTCGCATGATTGGCCTGAATCATACGAAGGAAATTCATTCAATATTGTAGATGGTAAGTTCAGACCGGGAGCTAACGTATTCACAAAAAAATAATCCCAGCGTGAAAGAATAGTAATACAAGCAATAAAAACTTGAAGTTACATTCCACTAATTAAAATTTGGAATGCGGATATTTCCCCTGCCTATGGTTTACAAAACTATGGGACAGGGGATTTTTTTGTCCAACTGCAATGCCTGCCTATTTGATCAGCTTGCCGTTTGAGAAATCTTCCAGCGCCTGTTTTTTCATGAGGCTGTGCTGCTTCTTTCCTGTTGCGGTTTGAGGAATTTTATCTGTAAAAGCGTAGTATCGCGGTCGTTTGTATCTTGAAAGGATAGGGCTGTTGTTGCAGAATTCCTTAAGCTCTTCGATGGTCAGGGTTCCGTCCTTTGGAATCACGTAGGCAACCACAGCCTGGCCTCTTACGCTGTCAGGCACGCTTGTGACAATGCAGTCGAGAACCTTCGGGTTTCGCATGATGGCTTCTTCTACCTGCTGCGGATAGATGTTTTCTCCAGAAACAAGCATCATGTCATCCATGCGACCGCAGACTGTAACAAGGCCGTTTTTGTCCCATGTTCCCATGTCGCCAGTGTACATCCATCCCTTGTAGAATTTTTCTTTTTCCGCTTCTGGATTTCCGTAGTAGGAGTAGGTTGTCTTTTCTGGACAGCGTATGATAATTTCACCTTCCGTTTTTCCGTCCATAGGAACAGTATCATCAGGTTCAGTTCTTGTACTGTTGCTTGCCTTAACAATTTTTGTTTCGTCATCAACACAGCTGTATCCAACGGAACCAGCCGCAGCTGGAAGATTGTACGGGCGCAGAAAGGAATTCCAGAAAGTCTCTGTAGTTCCGTAGCCGTTGAAAATATTCGGAGTGAGCACACCCATGTAGCGGATGCAGTCCGATCTTGTAAGTGGACCACCCATTGTGATTATTCCGCGGATGGAAGAAAGGTTCCGTGAATTCCGTTCCTGTGAGCGGGCAAGCATCTCAAGGTTTGCGGGTGCCCCCATGATGTATGTGATCTTGTATTTTGCAACCCAGTCCAGTGCCGTCTGAGGCTTGAATGTACGCATGACGATAACAGCACCGCCAATGTAGAAAGTAGGGCAAGGTCCACCTGAATGGACTCCACCTCTATGGAACCAGGGTGTCATGTTGAGCGTAACGTCGTTGCAGTCCATGGGATAGTGCATGATTACGTCGTGGGCGCTGAGCACTTCGTTTATGTCGTTGATAGGCACGCATTTGGGGAGTGCAGTGGTTCCGCTTGTACATAGCCTAAGGACTTCGTCATATATGTGGGGACGGAATTCCACTGTCGGCTCTTCTTCGCTTTTGTTCTTTGTAAAATCCTCGTAGGAAACGTGTCCGTCAGGAATGCTTTCTCCTGCAATGTTGTCTGCCATTACTGCAAGTTCAACTTCATGCTTGCAGATTTTCAATGCGTTGATGACGGTATCCTTTATGACTGCAGAATAGATTATGACTTTGGGTTTATTGTGGTCGATGAGCTGGGACATTTCCTCATAGGCTAGACTTGTGTTTGCCGCAAGAAGAATGGCGCCAGCTTTTCTTGGACCGATGTAGCTTGTACAGAATTCTGGACAGTTTTTCAAGGCTGCCATGACTACATCGTTTTTTTTGGTTCCGCAATCAATGAGTGCGTTGGCAAGTCTGTTTGATTCCCTGTTCAGCTGGGAGTAGGTCCATGTCAGGTTTGCTTCAGGATCAATGACAGCCTGTTTATTGCCGTACCGATTTACATTGCGGAGAAAACCATTGAGCCATGTGTAGCCATGTTCAAACGTATCGATGAACATTTCATCGTTGTAGGTTCTGTCCATGCTTGCCTTTCCTAGGCTTCTTTGAAACCTGCTCCAATCTGATTCATTACATCAAAGAAATGCGGGAAGCTTACGCTGCAGCATTCTGCATCCTTTATCGTGACTGTCTCGCCATCTGCAAGTCCAAGTCCAAGACAGGCCATGCTCATTGCTATTCTGTGGTCAAGGTATGAATCAACTTCACCGCCGTGCATCTTGAATTCAGGGTTCTTTGTTCTGTCTGCATTCATAGGACTGTGACCGTGGATGATCATATAGTCAGGACCTTCCTCTACCACTGCGCCAAGCTTTTCAAGTTCACTCTTTAAAACTTTGATTCTGTCAGTTTCTTTTCTGCGGCAAACTTCTGCATCTTCGATTACTGTTGTTCCTTCGATGAAACATGCTGTCGCTGCCAATGCGCAGATTGCATCAGGGAATCCTGAAATCTTTACATGGAGTTCCTTGCCTGGCAGATTTTCTGTTGTAAGGCGTTTCCCTCCGCGGACAACAAGACACTTCTTTTCCCTATCTACTGTAATGTCTCCGCCTACAGACTGAAGGATGTCAACAATTGCGTCGTCTCCCTGGGTTCCGCCTATGTCGATGTTGTCGATTGTTATTTCACTGTCGGTGATGAGTCCTGCCATTAAAGGAAATGCAACAGCTTCCCAGTCGCTTGGAATCGTAGTGTCGAATGCCTTGAGGTTTACAGGGCCGTCTACTTCAATGTGCTTGAAGTCCTCGCTGATCCTGCAGTTTACTCCAACCTGTTCAAGCCATTTCTGTGTCATTGTAAGGTATGGTGTTTCCTTTGGGTCGCTCAATTCAATTTTAAGGGTTCCGTTCATTCTGATGGCAGACATCATGAGGCCTGATATGTACTGGCTTGAAACTGCGCCGTCTGTAACGACTTTTGCTTTGCAGTCGATAGGTCCCTTGATGAGCATAGGGCATGTTGTTGCTCCAGGCTGAGAAATGTGGGCTTCTGCACCAAGCTGATTCAAGACATCGACAACATGGGCAACAGGGCGCTTTCTTATGCTTTCGTCCCCTGTAAAAATGCTCCAGCCTTCAAATGTTGCGGCAATTGGAGAAAGAAAGTAGAGGAGGGAACCGCTGTTTCCAACATCTATTACATTTGTCGGAAGGTGTACCTTGTTGCCTGCTCCCTTTACTGTCCATACCTTGTCGTTTTCCATTGTTGCAAGATCGTTTTCAAGCTCCGCTCCGATGAGAGGTATTGCCTTGCTTGTACTGAGGCAGTCTGCGCTTGGAAGAGGGTTGCTGATGTGAGAAGTTCCTTCTGCAAGGGATGCAAGAAGAAGGGCTCTGATTGTATGTGATTTTGATCCCGGTACCTGAATGTGTCCGGAAAGCTTGTTCTTGAATGCGTTGATTTTCATGGGTGGCATTATATATCAAATTCCCCTGCCTTGTCATTATTCCCTATGATTCGCGTGGGGTCGTTGGTTTCGGATAAACATTAAAAAATCCCCGTTGCTTTTTACGGAATTCAAATTATAATTTTCTTATATGAAGAAACTCATTGTGGCTTTCTGCGCCATGATTCTTTTGTCTCCCATTTACGCTCAGGAAAAAAATCCGGAACCTTCTGAATCTGCTGCAGTTGAAGAAAAAGGATTTGTTTCTTCTGTTTTGGATTTCATAGTTAACGGTCCTTACTACATCAACATTGGCTGCGAGCCTACCATCAACAACGGTTCAAAAACCTTTGGTTCTCTTGAATACAAATGGACCCCCAGTTTCTCCAGCCAGATTTATTTTGAAAAAGGTGATGACCTGTCAATTTCGGAATCGAGGAATGATGCTGGTGAATCCTACAAATATACTTCCGATTCAACGGATTACTTCCTTAAGGTTTTTCCCTATAAAAAGTATTTTCTGGATCCGGGCAGCAACAAGTATTTTTCCCTAAGCCTTGGGGTTGCCATGGAATATATTGATACGCTCGTAACCGGTGATGCAATTTTTCCGGGTTCTGCCTATGGGGAGGACATGCAGGTCGATGACAAATATTTTGGAGTCTGCTATTCATTTGAAAAACAGAAATACTATTTGATAGGCCCTTGCATTGATTTCAACTACAAATTTCCGATTACTTCATGGCTTAATTTCAGGACAGACAATACTTTCGTACCTTTCTATTATTTAGGCAACACGATTTCCCATCATTATGGGTATGTGAATTATGAATCTTATCCGGAACAGAATATTTCAAACGGATGCTTCAATACGGGAATCCTTAGTGTAAAATGCCACTGGGATTTTTACGAGCTTTTTGCCATTGTAGTAAATTATGAATTCTTCCGTCTGGTAAAATACAACGCCTTTTACAATGAATCCAATGAAATTGATGCCTACAGGTCAACAGTGACCAACAATGTCCTGAGGTTTGGTGCTGCTCTTCTTGAGTCAACGAGTACTTATGTCCGCATTCAGACAGGTTTTTACCGCGAATATTCCTGGACAAGCATGAATGATTTTAACGACTTGACCGGCAAGTGGGTTCTTTCAGTCAGCGTTGGATTCTGACAGTCCTCGTGTAAAAAAAAGCCGGCAGTCGTCTTGGATTCTAATTGTGCCCAAAACAGCTGCCGGCTTTTTTATGCTTGTTCAGCGAATGTTACTCTGCGAAACGGATTTCCTGCCACAGGTTGTTGTACTTGTCAAGGTTTTCTCCAATGTCTTCCTTGAGTACGCCGTTGTTCATCATTTCTGCCTTGTACATTGGCTTTGTTGTGATGTACTGTTCGGCATCTGGATTCACAAAACATGGGAAGTGGAATGCGTCTAGGAACTTTGCATAGACTTCTGGTCTATGGATGTAGTTTACGAATTCGTTTGCGAGGGCTGCATGCTTTGAATCCTTAAGGATACACATGCTGTCCATGTAGGAAGGTCCACCTTCTTCTGGAATAAAGAAGTCGATTGTTTCATCCCATTTGTCTTCTGAAACTTCGCCGAATACTACTTCTGCATATCCCTGACAGAGCCAGAAGTCTCCTGATGCAAATGATTTTCCGAAACCTTCTGCGTCAAACTTTACAAGGTTAGGCTTCCAATTGTTCAGGATGTGATCCTTTGCCTTTGCAAGTTCTCCGTCATCGATTGAGTTGATGTTGTAGCCGAGTGTTGCAAGTGCGTCGCCCATTACTTCGCGCATGTCGTCCATCATTGTTGCGTGTCCTGCAAAATTCTTGTCCGAGAAAATGTTCCATGTGCGTTCGTAGTTTGCAGGGGCCTTTGTCTTGTTTACGGAAATACCAGCCATTCCAAGATAGTATGGAACGCAGTAGTTCATTTCTGAATCGTATGTTGCCATCTTGAAGCAGAGAGGATTGATGTGGTTCTTGTTTGTCATCTTTGACTGGTCAAGAGGCTGGAACATTCCCTGTTCTATCATGATGGAACAGTAGTCCTGTGATGGAACTACAATATCATATCCCTTTGCACCAGCGCGAAGCTTTGCATACATTTCTTCGTTTGAAGCGTAGTAGTCAACCTTTACCTTGCAGTTGAATTCCTTTTCAAAGTCACGGAGGACTTCATCAGGAGTGTAGTAGGTCCAGTTGTAGATGTAAAGTTCGTTGCTTTCCTCACCGCATGAGGCAAGTCCAAAAAACGATGCAGCTGATAAAAGTGCAAATGCCAAATTCTTAAAAATCTTTTTCATCTCAATATCCTTTTTTTAATTCACAATTACTAATAATTATGAATTATGAATTGTTGCTTAATGTGCTGCGGCAAAGCTCTTGAGTCTGTTCTTAAGGATTACCGCAATGGCAGTAATGATAAGGATAAGAACAAAGGAAAGGGCATTGATTACAGGGCTTACTCCAAAACGAATCATGGAATAAACATAGAGAGGAAGTGTTGAACTTCCAGGTCCTGAAACAAGGGCTGTGATTACATAGTCTTCCAGAGACATTGTAACGGACATCATGAATCCCGAAATGATTCCAGGCATGATTGCAGGGATGATCACCTTCCACAAGGTCTGAACTTCATTTGCCCCAAGGTCGTGGCTTGCTTCGATGATGGAATAGTCGAATTCATCAACGCGGGCACTTACCATAAGGTAAACGAATGGAAGACAGAATGTCGTATGTGCAATGAAAATCGTAAAGAGTCCCAATGACATCTTGACTCCGCTAAAGAAAATGAGGAGCGAGATACCCATGATTACTTCTGGAAGAACCATTGGAAGAAAACTTACGGTCTGTATGTATGATTTGCCCATGAACTTGTACCAGCTGACTCCAATTGAAGCGAGAGTGCCAAGTATCGTTGCGACAATACCTGAAGTGATTGCAACTATGAGGCTGTTCATCAGAGCCTGCCAAAGAGGTTTTGATGAGAAGATGAGCTTTTCATACCAGATGAAAGAAAATCCCGCCCAGTTAGTATCCTTTGCGCTGTTGAACGAAAAGAACACGATTACGAAAAGTGGAAGGAAAAGGAAAAGCAAAGATACTGCAAGCACTGTGTTTGAAAAGCTGAATGGAGCACCGCGTTTTTTCCAGCCGCGTTTTGCGTGCCTTGCATTTTCCGAAGTAGGTGTTTTCTTGAATACCTTGTTGTAAAGGGACAATGCTGGGTTTTTCATTTTGCATCTCCGATTTTTGCGCTTGAAATGGCATCAGCAATGGAAGTCGTTGTGTCTTCCTTTGTTGACTTTTTGTTGAGCTGAGCTTCCTTCTTTCCTGTTGAAAGCATAAGGAGAACTCCTGCCATAGAGATGAGTGTGATTACAAGGCTGAATGCAGATGCCAAAGGCCAGTTGCGTACCTTCTGTACCTGATCAACGATGATGTTGCCGAGCATGTAGCTGTCTTTTCCACCAACAAGCTGAGGAACTGTATATGTACCGAAAATCGGAATGAATGTAAAAATGATTGCGCTCAAAATACCGCTCTTGATGCCAGGAACAAGAACCTTCATCATTGACTGTGGTTTTGTTGCACCAAGGTCTCTTGCAGCTTCAAGAAGTGTAAAGTCAAAGCGATCCACTGCAGTAAAAACAGGGAGGATTGCATAAGGTAAATACATGTAGATGCTTACAAGAATAACGGCTCCCTTTGTGAACATGAATTTGTGGGGAACGAATTCTGCATTGCCGCCTGTAATCTTCTGCCACAGGTTGAAGAATCCTGCAAGAATCTGGTTTAAAATTCCGTTGTCACCAAGAATGGTAATCCATGCAAAAATGCGGATAAGGCTGTTTGTAAGGAAAGGAACGATTACAAGAATCAGAAGGAGCGTCTGGTGCTTGCTTCTTGCCATGGCATAGCCGCAGGGAAGGGCTATTACGATGGTGATGAAGGTTGAAAGCACTGTAATCCATAGGGTCCTGAGGAAAATCATTCCGTAGGCAGGGGACAGCATCTGCTGGTATGCCTTGAGGGAAAATTCAGGAACTACACCGCCGTAAACATCACGCTTCATGAAGGAATATGCAACGATGATTACGAGGGGGACGATGAAGAATACTGAAAACCATACGCCCATAGGCCACGCATAGGCAGGACCAGGGTTTGCTTTCTTGAATTTGTGGCTGTATGCTGCAGACGCAATCTTGAGGTCTGCGCTCTGATTCTTATCCATTATTTCTCAATATCCTCTACAATATATCCGTCTTCTGCAGACCATGAAACATAAACTGTGTCCTTCCATGCAATTGAAGGACCGTCATCAAGGAAGTTCCTGTGCTGCTGGTAAACCTTAAGCACAGCTCCGTTTTCAAGTCGAACATAGAATTTTGACTGGAATCCCGTGTATACAGGTTCTTCAACGATTCCCTTGAATACGTTGATGTCTTTTCTTCCATGAACATCCGGAATATCTGTAGTGATTCTGATTTTTTCAGGACGAATTGTAAAGGCAACTTTCTGACCTGGCTCAGTGTGGTCGTAATCAGTAACCATCATGTACTTGTCGCCGGCTGCCATTTCTGCAGAGTCTGTTGGAAGAGGAGTCTGCTTGCCAAGTTCTGGAACCGAACAGGTGCACATGAATTCTTCCATGCCGTTTTCGTTTTTATATGGAACACATTCTGCAACTGTAGCTTCAAATAGGTTTGTTTCACCGATGAACTGTGCTACGAACTGAGTTGCTGGACTTTCGTAAATTTCAAAAGGAGTTCCAACCTGAAGAACCTTTCCCTGATTCATGACAGCAATCCTGTCGGAAACTGCGAGGGCTTCGCTCTGGTCGTGAGTTACATAGATGAATGTGATACCAATCTTGTCATGGAGTGCATCAAGGTCAAGGAGAAGACTTGCACGGAGCTTTGCATCAAGGGCAGAAAGAGGCTCATCCAAGAGAAGAACCTTTGGCTCGTTGATGAGGGCACGGGCAATGGCAACGCGCTGACGCTGACCACCCGAAAGCTGGTTTGGCTTCTTGAACATGTGCTGGTCAAGCTGAACAAGGTGAAGGTATTCACGCACCTTTCTGTCGATTTCCTTTTTGTCTACCTTCTGGAGTCTCAATGGAAAGGCGACGTTTTCATACACTGAAAGATGTGGGAATAGTGCGTAGCTCTGGAATACTGTGTTAGATGGTCTCTTGTTTGCTGGCAGTGGGACAATGTCCTTGTCGTCAAACAGAACTGCTCCATCGTCAGGAAATTCAAATCCTGCGATTATGCGGAGGAGTGTAGTCTTGCCGCAGCCTGATGGTCCGAGAAGTGAAAAGAATTCACCCTGCTTAATTGTAAAATTAACGTCATCAAGCGCATGGAAAGATCCAAAGTGCTTTGACACATGGTCAATAGAAACTGTACTTCCGTTCACTGCAGTACAACTCCTCTAATATAATGTTGGTATTTTTTGTTACTATCCCCTTTATGCACTTAAAAGTCAATAAAATTCAGTAAATTTTTAAATTTATTTTTTTACCCTATTTTCCGCTTTTTTTGGGGGAATCTGCTGTTTTTCTTAAGGTTCTAAAAGGAAAGAAAATTACATTTATGTTGTCGAAACGGATTTTATGAATTAAAATTAAACATTATGGCTATTGTCGTTACAGCACAGGTCCTTAATCGTTATTACGATGAGTATAAGGATACAGAAATCACCTTCTCAAAAGAAATAATGCGAACCCTCAAGATGGATCCGCGCCAAATTTACATCAAGAGCGGTGGATTGCAGTGGCCTTGCATCATAAACAGCACTACCTTTAACATTGCCAAGATTATCATCGGGACAAAGAGCGGTGCATATCAGGTGCTTTCTAAGAAGGAGCCGGCACCGGTCAGCCTCAGGTTCAGTTTCTATCAGCCTGACGGCCAGCTCATGAGTTTTTTTGTTTCTGCAAGGGTTCAAATCTGCCAGCCATACATGAACAGTTCGGAACTTGTAATGGTTCAGCTTCAGTATACGCAGCGTCCGCCTGATGACCTCATTCAGATGATAGGAAATCTTCTTGATGCCAATGTAAATGCAGTCAAGCGCAAGGAAGACCGTATCATAATCAATCAGGATTCCATGAGAAGGCTTGGAATTGCAAAGAAGGAAATGGTTATTTCCATTCAGAATGTTCCCCGTCACTGCATACTTCAGGATCTTTCCTTTGGCGGTGCAAAAATCGTTCTTATGGGACTTGCCCAGTATCTCCTGAACAAGGAAGTTCAGCTCCAGCTGGAGTTTGAAGATCCTCATGAAATAATTACCCTTAAAGGTATTGTTGTCGGTGCCAATTTTATTGAGGGAAGAAAGGATATAATCATTGCAAGCATAAAGTTTGCGGAAGAATCCATCAGCTTAGCCTATAAGATTCATATCAATAAATACATTACTTCTGTTCGAAAGAGTGAACTGGACAATAAGTTTGGCGATGAAATTCCGGAAGCCGCAACTCCGGTTGCTGATTCTGCAAAAACTGCAGCACCTGCACCGGCTCCTGAAAACTCATAGCACTTGTATAATTCGGGCATCTCTGATATAGAGGTGCCATATTTTTTTAACGATTAACAGAAAAGGAAAAACGTATGTCTTCAGCAAATCCATTGGATTCAATTTATTTTGTAAAGATTCCAGCAGATGCAAAATTTTCTTCGGCCGCAATGAAAATTGACGCTTCAATAGAACTTCCGGTTCAGAAAAAGAATCTTGACGATCCTGTAGAGGAAGATTTTGCAAGGCTTTCGGAAGAGCAGATTCTTTCCGGAATTCTTACGGTTCTTGCCTATGACCGTGAGAACAAAAATTCTGCTTACTACAGAAAACTTATTACTGACATCCGTCCAAATATCAAGAAGGAACTTGCAGAAGCTGCAATCCTTAAAGCCCATGACGAAGAATGGGACCTTGCGGAAGAAATCTGGCTTGCTGTCTATGGAATCGATCCTGAAGACTATGCAATCATCCTCAATCTTGCAATTTTCTATGACCAGAAGGCTGACAGTTTCAGGCGCAATTCCCTCAATGAAGATGCGGATGCCTTTGATGATCTTGCCCAGAACTACTACAAGAAGGTCCTCAACAGCGACAAGGAAATTCCTGATGCCTACTTCAATGCGGGATTTTTCTATTTGAAAAAGAGTGAGTACGGAGAAGCAAAGGCCTGCTTTGAAAGTTTCCTGGCACTGGTTTCCGATAAGTCTGATGAAGAACTGGGGGAAAACGGAATCTACAAGAAGGAAAGGGCACAGGAAATCATAAACAAGATTTCAAACCGCAATCTTGAAAGCGACAGGTTCCACGATGCGTACAAATACATTTCCAGCGGACAGGAAGAAAAGGGACTTGAGGAGATCAGAAAATTCCTCATGGACAATCCTGCTGTATGGAATGCCTGGTTCCTATTGGGATGGGGACTTCGCAGGCTCGGAAGGTTTGCCGACGCAAAGGCTGCTTTCCTTAGGGCAAGAGAATGTGAAGGCGGGGATGACAATGCGGATACACTGAACGAACTTGCAATCTGCCAGATGGAAACAGGTGATACTGCCGAAGCTTACGAAACTTTGAAGGAAGCACTTTCCATGGACTGCGAAAACACAAAGGTGATTTCAAACCTCGGGTTCCTCAGCATAAAGCTTGGTAAGCCTGAAGAAGCAAAAAAATATTTTGAAGTTGTTCTTGAACTTGATCCGGAAGACAAGATTGCTCAGGAAGAAATCAGGAAGCTTTAAAACAACAAGGCCTTTCAATCAGCAATAACTGAAGGAAAGGCCTTCTTTTTTATCTGTATTTCTCGGGGATTTTCACCTTATCTCCGGATTTTATTCCGTTGGCTTCAAACCAGCCTTTGGGTACTTCCAGTGCATATTTTACTGACCCTGTACTCAGTATTGAGGAAAGACTATAGGGTTTCATGTCAAAGATGTCCCGTACAGTTCCGTTTTTTGCAATGTAGGCTATGGAAAGAGGATGGGGTGTGTTCTTCATCCAGAAGCTAAGCTGCTGTTCCGTTTCAAATACAAAAAGCATGCCTGTGCCGGCCGGGATGTTTTTCCTGTTCATGAAACCGTAGTTGCGTTCTTCTGGCTTTACTGCTATTTCTGCGCGGACTTCAAATACAGTCTCATCTTCCCTTGTGATGTTTACGCTTTCTACAGGAAGCTTGAATTTTCCTCTTTCCGCAGTGCATGAAAAGGAAATAAGGGTAACGAGTGGAAGAATTAGGAAATGAGTTTTTTTCATAGAAGGTCCAGAAAGTCCTGTTTTGACTGTTCTTCGGCTGTTTTCTTGACCATGGCTTTTGACTGAAGATCATCAAAAATCTTTCGGTCAGTGTACTTGAGGGTAAGGGGACGCTCCAGTGACATTATTACGCTGTCATCCTTCCATTCGCTTTTTTCAGGGTTCAGAAAGTCCGGGTTCCCGTATTTTTCAGTAAGTGTAGTATAGATGGAATAGTGATCCATCTTCTTTTTCTTCATGTTGATGGTAATGGTATAGAGCTTGTCTTCATAGAATTGAAACCAGCATCGCTCAAGGAAAGAATATGGTGCAGTCCTTGATGTATCTGTTTCTATGAGTACCCTGTTTTCTCCGGGAAGAAGGGAAACGTCCCTGTCACCTCGGAAACCGAATGCAGGATCTTTTTTCAGTTCTTCTTTTACCTGGTCAACGGACATGCCGAAGCGGATTTTCTTGAATCCGTCAGGCAGGCTTTCCTCTGCAAAAAGAAATGTCGCCGCCAAAAGAGAAAATATCAGTACTGCGATTTTTTTAGTGGGTCTGTACATGTTTTGAACTCTGCTTCCTGTAGAAGGCTGCCTGCTTGATTATTTCCGTGACATTAGGAACAAGAACCTGACTGTTGACGATCTTGACATTCTGATCTGTCATAAGCTGGTTGTAGGCTGCATTCTGCTGTTCTGACGGGATTCCACACATCTTGAAAAGATCGATGACAGAAATTCCAGTGTTGTAAACTTCACCTTTTAGAGGAGGTGTCTTAAGTTTTTCAATCTGGAGTGCTACCATGTCTATAAGCTTTTCGCGAGGATCTGAGAGCAATGTATTTGCAAGCTGTCGGTACATTGCCCATAGGCGGTCGGCGAAAGTTGTTGTCAATTTTGAAATCATCTGTGGCTGGGTTGCAACCATCTGATTGAAGTTTGTCTTGTTTACCACCATAAGCTGGCATGTTGTATGTGCGATGGCACTTGCAGATCTTGGTTTATTTTCAAGAAGGGCCATTTCACCGAACATGTCACCTTTTTTGAGAATTGCAAGAATAATTTCTTTTCCGTCTACAACCTTTGTGATCCTTACGGAACCGTCCTGAATAATGAACATATCACCGCCTGACTGACATTCCGTCATAATCATAGTGTTGGCCGGATATGTGCGCATGTTTTCGTTTGTAGACTCAAAGTAGACGGCCCTTGATCTTGGCTTGAGTTTTGTAAACTTTGATTTTGCAAGGTCCAGATTGATTCCCGTAGAACAGTGCTTGATGTACTGGTAGTAGCCGTAGCAGGCAATGTCTGTCTGTCCCTGCTTTTCATAGTATTCCGCAATGTGGAAAATTTCTTCCGGAGAATCCACAAGGTTTTTCTTTGCTGTGAGTTTTGTCAGCTGGTCGTTTACTATTCTCATGTCGCGGGCAAAAGACTTTACTATTTTGATGGCAACAGGAGTGTTTTGAGCGATGAGTTCAGAATACTGAGATTTCATTACCATGATGGCTGTAACGGGTTCAATGGCAACAACATTCTTTGTCTGAGAATGACCGGACATGCAGGCAATAACGCCGATGAAGTCTCCAGGTCCAAGAATTTCAGGCTTAATGCCAGGAATCGGAGTTTCGTTGTATGAACGTGCTTTTCCGCTCTGGATGATGAAAAATCTGTCAGTTGCAGGTGCTCCTTCGAGAAGGATATGAGAATTCGGTTTGAAATTGACAAATGAAAGCTGAAGCAACTTTTTACCACCTTTATATGGAATCAACAAAGATTCTGTTCTGCAAAAATAATTTCAGGTTCAAGCATGAAACCAGTGTTGTTCTTAACTCTTTCCTGTACGGTTTTTACGAGAGCCTTGATGTCGGAACTGCTGGCATCTCCACGGTTGATTATTATATTGCCGTGCCATGGTGCTACCTGAGCTCCTCCGACTTCCGTTCCTTTTAGACCTGCTTTGTCTATCAGGACTCCGCTGGGTTCTCCAAAACTCCTGTCGTTCTTGAACACGCTGCCTGCACTTGGAGCCTTGAAATGGCCTTTATCCTCACGGTCCTTGATGTATCCTGCGCATTCAAGACCAATCCTGACTTTATTATCGGAATCAATCCTGTCTGCCTTGAAGGTCAGTGAGGTAATGAACCTGTGATTTTGCATAAAAGGTGAATTCTTATATGCCCAATCTCCACCCATCTGCGTATTATGATACATTTTTAAGTGTCGTTCAATAAAATTATCATGAAATTCAGTGTTTTTTTGCATGGGGTCAAATTCAAGGAATCTTGCTGAATGAAGCACCTGTGACACTTCCTTTCCGTAACATCTGGCGTTCATGAAGGCTGCTCCACCGACGGTTCCAGGTAATCCCGCAAAAGTTTCAAGTCCGCTTATTCCGTTCTCTGTGCAGAAATCAACCAGAGTTTCAGTTTTAGTTCCTGCTCCACACTTTATTAGGGTGAATTCGTCGTTTTTTTCTGATATTTCTATGGAATCAAGTTCTTCTGTGGAAATGACCACTGCATCAAGCTCTCCATCTGGTGCTATTACGTTGCTTCCACCGCCAAGGATGAACCAGGGGAGTTCCATGGCCTTGAGCAGGCTTACCGCAATGCAGATGGAATTCTCGTCGGAAGGGGAGAGCAAAAGGGCTGCGGTTCCTCCAACCTTCATGGTTGTTCTTGGTGCTATAGGTTCATGTTCAAGAATCTTTCCTTTATATTGCGTTTTATTGATATTTTCTATGAATTCGTGTAATTTTAACATTGTTTCTATTATAGAAAACTAAAGCGAATGAAGCAATTATTATTTGCCCCTGGAGGCTATCATGGCACTTAAACTATACAACACAATGGGTCGTAAACTCGAAGAATTTAAACCGCTGAAAGAAGGTTTTGTTGGATTCTACGGCTGTGGCCCTACAGTATACAATTACGCACATATCGGAAACCTTCGTGCATATGTTTTTCTCGATACACTTGACCGCACTTTGACATTCCTTGGTTATGACAAGAAGCATGTAATGAACATCACTGACGTTGGACACCTCAGCGGTGACAGCGACGACGGCGAAGACAAGATGGTAAAGACTGCGGAAGAAAAGCACCAGAGTGTTATGGAAATCGCCAAGTTCTATACCGATGCTTTCTTCAATGACATCGACAGGCTGAACATCATCCGTCCTGATGTTGTCTGCAAGGCTACTGAGCATATTCCTGAGATGATTGAGCTCATAAAGAAGCTTGAGGCTAATGGCCACACATACATGGCTGGTGGAAACCTTTACTACGATGTAAGCACATACAAGGATTACGGAAAGCTTGCAAACCTTCAGCTGGATGAACTCAAGGAAGGAGCAGGTCGCCGTAAGGAAGTCGTAATCGACGAAAACAAGAAGAATCCTCAGGATTTTGCCCTCTGGTTCACAAAGTCAAAGTTTGAAAACCAGGCTCTCCTTTGGGATTCTCCATGGGGCAAGGGATATCCTGGATGGCACATCGAATGTTCTGCCATGAGCATGAAGTACCTTGGCCAGCATTTCGACATCCACACAGGTGGAATTGACCATGTTCCAGTTCATCATACAAATGAAATCGCACAGTCGGAAGGTTCTTTCAGTGCTGAAGAAGCTGCAAAGGGACCTTGGGTAAACTACTGGATGCACAATGAATTCCTCGTTCTTCAGGGTGCTACAAAAATGTCCAAGTCAAGCGGTAACTTTTTGACACTTCAGTCGTTAGTAGATAAGGGATATGATGCCCTTGACTACCGCTTCTTCCTCCTTGGGGCACACTACCGCAAGCAGATCCTTTTCAGCTGGGATGCCATGGACGGTGCAAAGAAGAGCCGTGAAGTCCTCGTAGGTCGTGTCGCAAAGCTTGCAGAAAAGTCTGATGTGCTTAAGGCAGCTGCCGCAAAGGTTTATGCCAAGGGACAGGCTTCTGATGTTTCGGGGCTTTCTGAAAAGGCTGCAGAATACATCGGTAAGTTCCGTGATGCAATGGAAAATGACCTCCTTGCTCCTGTAGGACTTTCCATGATCCAGAAGGTAATCAAGGAAAATGCCCTTTCAAATGAAGAAAAGATCGAGCTCGTGGCAAGAATGGACACTGTAATCGGACTTAAGCTTCTTGAAAAGGCTTCCCTTGTTCTTGAAGAGGAAGAAAAGAAGGCAAGTATCAATCCACATGAAGGAGATCCTGAGGCTGCAGAAATCGATGCTCTCGTTGCTGAAAGAACTGAAGCAAAGAAGGCAAAGAATTTTGCACGCTGTGATGAAATCCGTGACATCCTCAAGGCCCGTGGAATCACCATCATTGACACTCCAAAGGGACCTGAATGGAAGCGTGACTAGGATTTGGTTCCAGTCCATGAAAATTAAAGTTTTCTAAGAATTTTTGTAACTATAGGTAAATAGAATTGTTATCAGATGAAAAGGTATCCGCGGAGCTGAATTCAACCAACGACGTGGATTTTAGAAAAATATATGACGCTACTTTTGCCATATTGTTCAAGGTTGCCGTAAAGGTTGTTCTTGATGAAGAGGCCGCTGAAGATCTTGTCCATGACAGTTACATCAAGGCAAGGGAAAAACAGATGGTCTTTCCAACGATGAACGATGCGACTTTCTGGCTCATCCGTGTTGTCAAGAATGCTGCCTTGAACTATGCAAAGAGAAAGGTGCGTGAGGCAAATGCATACCACAAGGCTCTCTATGAAGGCCGCCAGTATATGGAAAGCGGTGAAGTGGATCTACTTAAGAAAGAAGCCAGGGAAAAGGTTGTGGAAGCAATCAGCAAGTTGCCGGACAATTTGAAGGAAGTAATAGTTCTGCGTGAATATGCAGACCTGAATTATAAGGAAATAGGAGATCAGCTTGGAATATCCGAGGGGAATGTAAAGGTAAGGGTATTCAGGGCTAGAGCTCAATTATTGAAACTGATAGGAGAAGACGATGTCTACTTGTCCTGAAAATGACATTCATTCACTGTATCTCGATGGTGAGCTTCCAGAAAAATTTATGGCAGAATATGAAGCACACGTTGCTTCTTGTCCTAAGTGTTCAGCAAAGCTTGAAAAATTGACAGAGCTGCAGGGCTTCATTCACGAAGACTCCAATTCCTATGTTTTTTCCCAGAAACAGCTGGATGACAGTTTTGCTCGCCTTCAGGCCAAAATGTCCTACAGCAACTTCAAAAAGGAAGAAAAACGCAGTTCCAATGTTTTTACCTTCCCAAAATTCAAGGGACTTCAGTATTTCGCAGCAGGTATTGCCGCAGCCGCTGCAGTTGCTTTCGTTATTCCTCGCGGAAAGACCTCTGCTTCTGTTGCTGCCCAGAAAGAATTTTCTCCACTGGCTAGATCCGTTTCAAAATCTGCAGTTAATCCTGTGATTATTGATAACAATATTGATGCGGTTCAACTTGCATCTTTCCTTGGTTCTGAAGATTCTGTTCCTTCCATCATCGCTGTTCCTTCCGGAGACAATGTTTCTGTCCAGAAAATGATTCTTGATGATTGCGGGGCATACGGTACATCATCTGTTGTAAAACCTGCTCTTGCCGATTATGATGTATTTAGCCCGATTGATACGGCAGATCAGAAAGAACATGAAGCGGATCATACAAAGGGATTTTCTTTTTCTGTTTCATCACCTTTCCTGAAAGTTTCTTTTCAAGTAGGAAAATGAATTGAGCATCGTTAGTTCATATAAAAATCTTCTCAGACGGTCGCCCCTTGCCAGGACAGTGACATGGATTGTTCTGCTTGCGGGTGCCGTTTTTTTATTTCGTGCAGTAAGCCATAATGTTAAGCGCAAGCCGAACATTCAGTCCATAAATCCCCTCATTGGTGCTCCTGGAGATGAAATGGTCATCACTGGGGTTGGTTTTGGTTATTCCCGAGGCACTTCCTATGTTGAAATAGCAGGTTCAAGGATTACCTCCAGCGCATATAAAACCTGGACAGATTCACGCATATCTTTTGTTCTTCCTGCAAATGTTCAGGACGGCCTTGTAATAGTAGGTACTTCTGCAGGCAAATCGGAACCTGCTTTCTTTGCAAATGAAGTGGGGATTCCTGTTGCCGTAAGAATGGATCCGGGATCTTCCGTACCGGCCATATCATCGGTTTCACATGAAAGTGCTGTTGTAGGCCAGGTGATTACGATCAGCGGTTCAAACTTTGGCAGTGCAAGGGGAACTTCGGAAATCTATTTTACAGCCAATCGTGATGATGTTGCTGGTTATGCAGACAATGGAAGCGGAGACAGAAGCAGTGTTTTTATTGCCGCCAACGAAGCCGACTTTGACTATGTTTCTTGGAGCGATTCAGAGATTTCGGTTAAGGTTCCTGATGGTGCTGCCAGCGGTTCTTTTTTCATAGAGACAAACCATGGTTCAAGTGGAACAAAGAAAATTACGGTTACTTATCCTTCCGGTAAAAAACAGTACGAGAACAAGCGCACCTACGTAATCCAGGTTGCGGCAGACATTTCCAATCATGTTGCAACTCAGGAAAGTTCTATTTCCCTCTATATTCCTAAGCCTGTAACTACATCATTCCAGCCTTATGCGGAACTCAACGAAGTCTATCCGGATCCATTCATTGTGGATGATCCCTATGATATGATTCATAAAAAGCAGCTGAATCAGATTTCCAGCAACAAGCAGAGGTTCAGCCAGACTTATGTAGTAAGTGCCTACAATGTTAAGGGGGGAATCAATCCTTTGAAGGTAAAGGATTTCAAGGATAAGACCAGCGCCTTTTATACTCGCTACACTTCGTCCGATTCCTGTGTTCAGCTTGAGAATTCTGCCATTCAGCTTTTGCTTGATTCCATCTGTGGAAAGGAAAAAAATCCTTTCAAGGTAGCAAGACTTATTTACGATTATTTTGTTGCAAATTATGAAATTACGGATAAGGTTAGGACCGGTGACATTTCTTTTCTTGATCTGATCAGAAGGAAAAATGGAGATGCCTACGATTTTACAGTTCTTTACACGGCCTTGTGTCGTCAAGCTGGTATTCCTGCAGTTCCTATTGCCGGTATTCTTGTCCATGACAAGTCTGAAGTAACAATCCATTGGTGGACGGAAATTTATTTTGAAGGCTACGGATGGTTCCCTGTTGATGTTGCCCTTGCATGCGGTATTGAATTCAGTCCTTTCAAGGCAATTGAAAATGTTCAGGAATTCTATTTCGGAAATATTGACTGCCAGCATATAGCCTTCAGCAGAGGCTTCCATCAGATAAAGCAGTCTTCCCTCAACAGCAAGATTGTCTACAGGCCAAGAACATATGCCCTTCAGTCAATCTGGGAAGAAGCCGGGGATGCAACTTCCAGCTACAGTTCCCTATGGAACAATCCTATAATACTTGGAATATATTGATATAATATAGATGCGGCAATTAACAGCCGGAATTTTAGGGAGAAAAAAAATGATTACTAAAGTACTTTCAGTTGGCGGATCAATTATAGCTCCGGACGGTGTTGATGTAGAACTTCTTGCAGCTTTCAGCAAGATGGTTTGCAAGTGGCTTGAAGAACACGAGGACGGACGTCTTGTTTTTGTTGCCGGTGGTGGAGCACCTGCTCGCGTATATCAGAATGCCTACAGGACCGTTGCAGAAAAGTTTGATGACAGACAGAAGAAAATGCTTTCCTTTGAAAATGCTGATGAAACAAACAATGCCTGCGATTGGATTGGAATTACTGCAACAAGACTTAATGCTCAGATTTTGAAGACTGTATTCGGACCATTGTGTCAGCAGCCGGTAATTACAGACCCAACAAAGCTCTGTGACTTTACAGGAAGAATCATCGTTGCTGCAGGGTGGAAGCCAGGTTTCTCTACTGATACTGATGCTGTTTATCTTGCTGAACAGTTTAACGCAGATACAGTTTTGAATCTTTCCAACATTGAGAAGGTTTACACAGACGATCCAAGAAAGAATCCCGATGCAAAGCCAATCGACAGAATCAGCTGGACTGATTTCCGCAAGATGGTAGGCGATGAATGGGTTCCTGGAAAGAATTGTCCCTTTGATCCTATTGCATCAAAGAAAGCACAGGAACTTGGTCTTAAGGTAATCTGTGCTGCCGGAAAAAACATCGACAACATAGAGAACATCCTTAATGACAAGGATTATGTAGGAACAACAATCGAAGGAAAATAATTCATGAAGAAAATTTTCATTGCGGCAATTTCATTTGCACTGATTCTTTTTGCAGGTTGTGTTTCTACTGGCCGTCAAAAGCATGTGTCACGCAACCTGACAGACCGAGGCGTAATGTCGACTGCTGAACTTACTGCCTTCTTTATGATGAATAATCCGGATGCTGACCGTGAAAATGTTGAGCTTCTTGCAGGACTTTATATTGAAGAAGCAGGAACAGAAGGAATCAACAGTGACTGTGCCTTCATCCAGATGTGCCATGAAACTGGATTCCTTACTTATGGAAATCTTGTAACTCCTGACATGCACAACTACTGTGGTCTTGGTGCAATTAATGAAGAACAGCGCGGCTTGGTTTTTGAAACGGAACAGCTTGGGGTTCGTGCCCACATACAGCACCTTCATGCCTATGCAACAACAGCTGATGTGGTCCTTATAAATGACTGCATCGATCCAAGGTACAGATATGTCAATCCAAGGGGCAAGTCTCCTACTATTGAAGGTCTTGCAGGAACTTGGGCCGCTGACAGAAAATATTCGGAAAAGCTTGAGCAGTTGATTGTCAGACTTGAATCAATGTAAAACATAAAAGCCTTTGGTTAAATCCAAAGGCTTTTCTATTGGTCAATGTTATTTTATTTGTTAGAGCATCCTGCAGAATTCTTCTACAAGAAGATTGATTTTTTCTATTCCCTTTTCATCAGGTTCAAGCTGGAAAAGTTCTCCGTCACCTGACTGTGGGTTTGCCATTACAACCTGCTTTCGGGCCATAAGGTAATTTGAAAGCAAATCGTTGATCCCCGCAACGAACCATTTTGCAGCTGGTCTAATCTTGTCTTCCGAAAGAGAAATTTTTCCGACCTTTGCAAGTTCAATCAGAGTCTTTTCTGTCTGTTCGATAAGCTTTTTATTTTCTTCTGCGATGATTTCCGTAGCACGCCTGTTGAAGTATTTCATGCTTTCGACAAAAGTGTAGATCTGGAAAAGGGGAGACTTTTCGTGCATTTTGACATAGCGCGAAATGATTCCCTTGAGAACTGTGTCTGCAGGATACTTGTTTGCAACGGATGCAATGTCACCCGGTATGAAGTTTATTGCGGCAAGGTAATCCGAACATGATTCCAATGTTTTTTCTACAATATCATCGCGGCTTTCAAAATGATTGTATAGGGATGCCTTCTTTATGTGCAGGATGTCAGCAATGTCCGCAAGGCTTGTGTTTCCTTCTGAGCGCATGAATGAAGCGTCAAGAAATGCCCTGATTACTTTGTCCGATGTGATCTTGTCTGCCATTGAAAAACCCCTGAAAAAACAATCGTTAGTTCATTATATAATAATAGAAAGAACTTGTATAGTTTTTTTTGCACTTTGAAACAAGTTTGCAATTATGGGAGATACACTAAAACAATTATTTGTGGTATATTCACCCCATGAAAATTGAAGCAAAGTTTTATTCTGAAAAAAATGAATTGTTTTTTCTTGACGGTTCTAAGGCTGAACTTAATTCGGACAAAATAAAGGCATACGGTGTAAAGTGGACCCAGGTTGGCCTTGATGAAGATTCCTACAACGAAGAATTTCTTGCAAATCTACGGGATCAGCTTAAAGCTATGGAAGATGAGGGGACATACGGTTTTGTAGTTCCGGAATGCGATTCTTCCTGTGACGATGAAGCAAAAAAAGAGGCATTTGTTGCCAGTATGAAGCATTGCGCCCGCCGCATAAAAGACTGCGAAAATATCATCGGTTTCTCAATTCCTGAAGAAGTGGATTTTACTTTTTTTATGGAAGAATTGAGTGCAAAACATAAGCATTACATTTATTTTACAAAGAATTCACAGTTGGCTAATAGTAACGATAAAATTGTGCAATATTAACAGTATTTGACATTCTTTGCGAAATAACGCAAGAATTGCAATAAAATTTCATTAAATTCTCTTGAACATTTTTGTTGAATTTGTCAAAATAAGCTATATTTTATGATATCGGGGGAAGATGATGGGATTTGAACGCGAAGACTTAATCAAACTTGTTTCAGGAACAGTTGCATTCAGTTTGTTTTTTATTGCAGTCTGTGTCGGTATTGTTGTTTTCATTCCTGAGGACAAGGGAAATCATGAAGTTATTCCGCTTGGTTCATATTACGATGTTGCAGAAGATCAGAAAGTAACATATGAAAATCTCTTTGATGAAGAATATCCAGAGCTTGTAATTGAAAACAAAAGAAAGGAAGATACTGGTCTTACTTTGTATCGTCAGCCACAGAGCCGTGCTGCAGTTGAGTGGTATTACAGCCGTGTAGTTAACAACCGCGAGATTTCAGATGCAATCCTTCAGTATGCAGATGAATACAGCATTCCTCTTTCTCTTGCCTTTGCCCTTGCTCATACAGAAAGCAAATTCAAAATCAATGCAATGCATAAGAATACAAATGGCAGCGTAGACCGCGGACTTTATCAGCTCAACAATACGAGTTTTCCAAAACTTGAAGAATCTGATTTCTACGATCCAAAGATTTCTGCCCGTTATGGTCTTGCACACCTTCGTTTCTGTTTGAATACTGCAGGTAATGATATTGCGGCTCTTGCAATGTATAACGCAGGTGCAAACAAGGTTCGCAAAAATAATACTCCGCAGATTACTCTGAATTACATTTCGCAGATCCAGAGCTACAGAAGCGAACTTGATGCAAATTTTGCTTCAGAAGTTCTTGCCATGTATAACCCAGATACACAGGCAAAACTGGTTGCAAAGAAATAGGAGACTACCAGAGGAAAGTCTAGGTTGCAAAGGATCACCTGTACGGGTGGTCTTTTTTTTTGTTTTCATTTAAAAATACTTGGAATATTGAATAGGCTTCCTTCTGATTAAATATATCTAAGAAAATCATCTGCCCTTATTTCATCTTCAGGAAATGAAAGCTTTTTTCTGCTCAAGGTTGCGTAGTGTTTTTCCTGTTCATCCCTTGTGCATGAAACGGCACCATAACGGTATTTGTAGTCCAGTTCCATTCCCAGGTCCCAGTATGCATATCCATTGTTCTTAAGGAACAGTCCAAGGAGGCACATCTGCAGTGTACCTGCATCATTTTCGTTATGAAAACCACTAAGACTTGCATAGGCGTTGCATGTTATGAATCCTATTTCTCCTGCTACAAGTTTTCCGCCGTGCCAAATTTCTATTGAATCAATGCTGACCTTAGTGTCTGGATTTTTATGGATGATCCTGTATTTTTCAATAAGATCTTTTGTAAGCCAGGTTTCAGGATAGGCTTTCAGAAGTTCTTCCATGCATTGGTCAAAGGCTTTATTGAAGGTGATTGTATAATCAGCAAATTTGCCCTTGAGCCATGATTTGAGTTTTTTTGAAATATGCAGATTGTCAAAAGTAATGATCAGTTTGTTTGTATGATATTTTATGGTCATGAAGTTTCTGAAAAACTCCTGTTTCTTTCCTTTACCATTATCTTTAAGGTACTCAAAATCATTTTCCTTAAGTTCTGCTATCTTTGTAACCCTTTTTCTCATAGACATGGGGTAGTAACCAAGTTCTAGGGCTTTGCGGATTATGTTTTCATCAAAATCGTCATTTACGGCTTCGTCATATACTGTTTCTTTTACCGCATATTCCAATGGATCTGTTTCATTGAACAGATAGCAATTTTCCATGAAATTGTCTTCAAGAATGTTTCTTAAATTGTCCAATTGCTCTGGCTGAATAATTTTTGCGGCATTGTCATAAACCATCATGGTGAATATATCATCAATTTCCATAACTTTAATATAGTGCGAATTTCTATAATAACTACCTTTAACCTGACAGTTTAGTCTTTTGCCAGCATTCTCTTGTAAAACAAGTCGATTAAGGCTGCACCCAATGGAGCTGTAATCAATATTCCCATTACGGCTACAGTAAGGACAATGTTACCGCACCCAAGTCCAAGTGCCAGCGGTATACCCCCTATGGCAGCCTGAACCGTTGCCTTCGGTATGTAGCTGAATGTACAGAAAATCTTTTCTTTAAAGTTCAGGTCAGTTCCCACCACGCAAAGGCAAACTCCAGCTGTTCTGAATAGAAGGACAAGGAGAATTACAATCAAAGTAGGTATGCCGGCTGATCTTGCATAAGTAATGTCTACACAGGCACCGACAAGAACAAAGAGAACTATTTCCGCACAGACCCAGAGTTTACTGAATTTTGCCGAAAGCCTTACAGTTGCCTCCTTTCGGTTTTTCTGAAGGCCTATTCCCATAGCCATGACTGCAATAAGACCGCTAAAGGGAACTGTTTTTCCGAATTCTGATTCAAGGTAATCCAGTGCAAAGGCAATGCTTAAAAGAATCAGTACTTTTGCAGAATCCCTCATGTGGATTTTCTTGAAAAAGATTCCCAGTGATAGTCCTGCTGAAAGTCCGGCTCCAATTCCAAAAACGATGGAGCAGGGAATCCTTACCAACTGCATTGCGTCAATTCCCTGTCCCTGAGCCATGCCGATAAAAGTCGAAAATATTACGATTACAAAAACATCGTCTACGCTTGCCCCTGCAAGGATCATCTGTGGAATCTGTTTTTTTGTTCCGTATCCTTCTTCCGAAAGCTTGATCATTCTTGGAACAATGACAGCCGGTGATACAGCCGCAAGTACAGCACCGATTATGGCTGCTTCCAATCTTGAAACTCCAAGAAAACATGGTGCAATCAAAACATATCCAAGAATTTCCAGAGTTGCAGGTACAAAGCACATGAGGATGGCCGATCGTCCTACTTGTTTGAGCCCAGAAATATTGAGTGAAAGTCCGGCTCTCATAAGGATAATTATAAGGGCAATTCTTCTCAGTTCAGAAGATATGGAAAGTAGTTTTGGATCAATTATGTTTAGCATGTGTGGCCCGAAAATAATTCCTGTGGCAATCATTCCTACAAGGGCAGGTAATCTGATTTTTTTGCATGAAATTCCCAGAAACATTCCGACCATAAGGACAAGAGAAATTGAAATCAACATGTAAAACTCCTTTTGCAGACCGCATCAATAAAAAAAGCTGACACTGCCTGCGTAAAAAATTGCAGACGCCATCAGCTTGTAAAGCGGTTTAGGATTTTAATCCACGGGAGAACATCATTCCCAGTTTGTAATTTTTGAAAATATATATTACAACTTCATAATAGTCAATTATAATTTTACGGGATAGACATGACAAAGATACAGAAAAAATTATTTGAAATGCAGGATGAAAAGTACAGGGAATTTCAGGCTGGCCTTACGCCAACTTTAGATAAGAAAAATGTAATCGGGGTAAGGGTTCCAAGGCTCAGGGCATTTGCAAAGGAAATGTCTGCGAACAAAGGTGAATATGGAGTTGAAAAATTTCTCTGTACTCTTCCTCATAAATACCAGGAAGAAAATTTTCTTCATTCATTTCTAATAGAACAGATAAAGGATTACGATGAATGCATGGAAAAGTTTCTGGAGTTTCTGCCTTTCATTGACAATTGGGCCGTGTGCGACACCTGTCATCCAAAGGTCTTCAAGAAGAATTCTGAAAAAGTTCTTTTACTTGCTTATGAATGGATTAAAAGTAATAAAACATACACCATAAGATATGGTATTGATGTGTTCATGACCTATTTCCTTGATGAAAAATTTGATCCGAAGCATCTTGATACGATAGCCACCATCCGAAGTGATGAATACTATGTGAACATGATGCAGGCATGGTATTTTGCAACTGCCCTTGCAAAACAATGGAATGATGCCGTAAAAATTATTGAAGGTAAGAAATTAAGTCCCTGGGTGCACAACAAGACCATTCAGAAAGCCAGGGAAAGTTTCCGCGTAACGGATGAGCACAAGGAATATCTTGCAGGATTAAAAGTTACTTGCTGAGTTATTCCTTTGGGATGTCAAAGTAGTTGATCTGCTCCAGATACTGTCTGCGGGTCATAATCAGGTTGATGAGTTCCTGGTACATGTTGTAGTCGACTTCAATGGCAATTGGAAGAATGTAGAATTCTGTTTCGTTGCAGTAGCGTTCAATGAACTTTGCGTCGGTAACAAAACCTAGGCTTATCATGTTGCTGATTCTGTCTGCGCATTTCAAAAGCTTTGCTTTCTGGGAACCGAAGTTTATGATGCGTTTGAGAAAGTCGTCCTTCTTTTCGCCAGGACGCTTTGTTACTTCAAGTACAAGGGTCAGTACATCCTTGCCGTCCGCATCTGCATTGATGATGAGGTTTTCGTCAAAGTCAGGAATGTCTTCTACAGTATCGTGAACTACGCTTGCCTTTAGCAGAACCGAATCAATGTAGCCGTAGTCCATAAGGATGCCCATGGTGTCAATCTGATGGCGGAACATGTTGCCGCCTGCATGACGCTGCTTGCCGATGAGCATTGTTGAAAGCTGGATATATGGCGCAAATGAAATGTTTGAAAGCTGAAGCATTCTGTCCGTGTCCATGCTGGATGGTTTTTCGGTTGCCATTTCATATTTTGCCATATTTCTGCCTCCATTTAATAATTCATAATTAAGAATGAATAATTCGTAATTATATGGCTATTACTATTATATACCTAAAATTTAGAATTAACATCCTTAAATTATGAATTGTTAATTATGAATTACAAATTGCGTAAGTAGCCTTCAAGCTTTTCAATCTTGCTCTTTGCAACTTCAAGGGCATCGCGTTCAGCCTGAACGAGTTCTGCAGGAGCGTGTTCTGCAAACTTTCCGTTAAGCTTGTTTTCACTGCGGCGAACATTTTCCTTTTCCCAGTCAATGTCCTTCTTGAACTTTGCTGCAAGCTGCTCGATGTTGATGTTTTCGTCAACAAGGAGGAATGCTTCGTAACCTGTTCCGACAGTACCGATTGATTTTGCTGGGTTTGCATCAACAAATTCAATTGTCTTGATACCTGCAAGGAGCTGGATCATGTCTGTCTTTTCCTTGATTACTTCTGCATTTGTTCCTGCTGCAACCTTGATAGCAATGCTGATCTTGAGTGCAGGGTCGATTCCACATTCTGTACGGAGTCCGCGAACATTGCGGATGAGTTCCTTGAGGACGTCGAATCTTGCGCTTACTTCCACATTCTTGCGTGCTTCTGTAACTTCTGGATATGGAGCGTCAACAAGGAGTCCTGTGTATTCGCTGTTTGTGATTATTTTCTGGGCACCTGCCTTCTTGCGGTTTTCAACGATTTCTGCAAGAGGAAGCTTTGACCAGATTTCTTCTGTAACAAACGGAATGTATGGGTGCATGAGGCGGAGTGATTCTTCAAGTACGTTGAGAAGAACTGAAACCGCACGGTCCTTTTCCTTTTCATCGCCGTTCTTGAATGAAAGCTTTGTTGCTTCAACATACCAGTCGCAAAGGTCGTTCCAGAAGAATTCGTAGATTGCGCTTGCACCGTCGTTGTAACGGTATGCTTCAAATGCATCCTTTGCATTTGCAACAGCGTTATCAAGTCTTGTGTAGATCCACTTGTCTAATTCTGTAAGATCTGCATCTGTTACAGGAATGAGTGTGCGTCCTTCAAGGTTGCCAAGGATGTAGCGGCTTGCGTTCCATACCTTGTTGCAGAACTTTGATCCCATCTTGAATGAGTCCTTGTCTACGAGAACATCCTGTCCCTGTGCACACATGTAGCTGAGTGTGAACTTGAGGGCGTCTGCACCGTACATGTCGATGATTTCAAGAGGGTCGATTCCGTTTCCGAGTGACTTTGACATCTTGCGTCCCTGCTTGTCGCGAACGAGACCGTGGATGTAGATGTCATGGAATGGAGCCTTTCCTGTAAATTCAAGGCCTGCCATGATCATGCGGCTAACCCAGAAGAAGATGATGTCGTATGCTGTAACAAGGGCTGTAGTAGGGTAGAAGGTAGCAAGGTCTTCTGTTTCCTGTGGCCATCCCAGTGTAGAGAAAGGCCAGAGCCATGAAGAGAACCATGTGTCGAGAACATCTGGATCCTGCTTAAGGTTAGAGCTTCCGCACTTAGAGCACTTGCATACATCTTCGCGGCTTACCATTGTTTCGTTACAGTCCTGGCAATACCATGCTGGGATTCTGTGTCCCCACCAGATCTGGCGGCTTACACACCAGTCACGGATGTTTGTGAGCCAGTGTTCGTATGTGTTTTCCCACTTCTTAGGGAAGAACTGGATTTCTCCGTTTTTCCATGCTGCAAGAGCCTTGTCTGCCATTGGCTTCATCTTAACGAACCACTGATATGACAAATATGGTTCAACTACAGTCTTACAGCGGTAGCAGTGGCCGACTGAGTGGTTCATTTTTTCTTCACCCTTGAAAAGGCCTGCTTCCGTAAGATCTTCGATTACGAGCTTGCGTGCCTGTTCTGGCTTAAGTCCGCGGTATTTCTCAGGAACGTTTTCGTTGAGCTTTCCGTCTGGAGTAAGAAGGTTGATTACTTCAAGAT
>JAKSLX010000039.1 GCA_024400915.1 Treponema sp. | reverse complement strand
TGAATTATGAATTATGAATTATGAATTATGAATTATGAATTATGAATTATGAATTGTGAATTATGAATTATTACACTATATTATACGCCTATGTCACTGGAAGAAGAATTAAAAGATAAATTGAACCCTGAACAATATCGCGCAGTAACAACCCTTGAAGGACCTATCCTGATCATCGCTGGAGCTGGTTCAGGAAAGACACGCGTAATCACATATAGAATCGCAAACATGCTTGAAAAAGGCATTCCTCAAAGTGCCATCCTTGCCCTCACCTTTACCAACAAGGCTGCCAGGGAAATGGAAGAACGCATAAAAGATCTTACCAATAAGAAGCTGCAGAACCTTACAGTCAGTACATTCCATGCCTTTGGCGTACGCATCTTAAGGCAGGACATTGAAGCCCTGGGATACAGGCCGAATTTTTCCATTTACGATGAAACTGATAAAAAAGCACTCATAAAGGAAACAGGTCAGGAACTTAAATTCACAGCAGACGCCCTTGACCTATACAAAATAAGCGTACTTTTCAGCGACATCAAGACA
Source organism: Treponema sp. (assembly GCA_024400915.1). Lineage (GTDB taxonomy): Bacteria > Spirochaetota > Spirochaetia > Treponematales > Treponemataceae > Treponema_D. Next base: position 14,990 of record JAKSLX010000039.1, on the reverse strand, counting down.
GGAAGAAAAACCTGGGGCGGAGAGAACGACATGTACCGCCAATTGTATGAAAGCTATCAGGAAGGTCTTAAACTTTACAATGCAGTAGACTTTGACGACCTTATAGTTCTTCCAATCAAACTTTTCAAAGAACATCCTGAAATTCTTCAGCGATACAAGGAAAGGTTCAAGTACATAATGGTGGATGAATTTCAGGACACAAGCCATCAGCAGTATGAATTCATGCACCTTCTTGCAGAAAGAAATGTGGCTGTCGTAGGTGACGATGACCAGAGTATTTACAGCTGGCGTGGAGCCGACTACCAGAACATCGTAAACTTTGAAACTGATTTTCCGGAACTGAAGGAAATCCGTCTTGAACAGAACTATCGATCAACTGGAACAATTCTTGCAGCAGCCAACGGTGTAATAAAGAACAACTCCAACCGCAAGGACAAGGAACTTTGGAGCGGTAATGGAACAGGAAAACCAATAGAAATCTACATGCCGGAAAACGAAGCGGCAGAAGCGGAATTCATTGCAGAAGGAATTCAGGGAATCTGTGCAGAAGAAAAAAGAAACTACGCAGATTTTGGAGTTCTTATCCGTGCCAACACTCAGACCCGTGCCATTGAAGAAGCTTTTCTTGAAGCTAACATTCCCTACACAGTCAGCGGCGGAACCAGCTTCTTTGAACGAAAGGAAATAAAGGACATCATCAGTTATCTCCGCGTAATAGCAAATCACGACGACGACATTAACTTAATACGCATTTTAAACACACCTCGTCGCGGTATCGGAAGAGCTGCAATACAGCAGATTAATGAAGTTGCAAAAAACATGTCCTACTCCCTTTGGGATTCCATTCAGGCAATCATTTCATGCCCACCTGAAGAATGTCCTGTCACAGACGCCGTCCTTGATAGCCTTAAGGAATTCAGCGAACTGATAGAAAAAAACAAGACCATGCTAGGAGGCAAAGGCCTCAGCAAAAAAGTTCGTGAAATGGTGGATGAAATAAACTACTTTGATTTCCTCATTGCAGAAAATCCAAAAAGCGATAAGGCAGCCCGCTTTAAGTACATGAACATAGAAAGCCTTATAAAGAGCATGGAACAGTGGGAAAATAATCCGAACTACGAGGACACAAGCCTTTATGCATACCTTAACCGCATTACCCTTTTGAGCCGCGATGATATGGATGAAGAAGAAAACCAGGGAAAGGTAAACCTGATGACAGTCCACGCAAGCAAAGGCCTTGAATTCCCAGTAGTATTCATTGCAGGTGCCGAAGAAGGCTTGATGCCTCATGCTCATGCAGTTGAAGAAGGCGGAGACGCAGCCGTAGAAGAAGAAAGAAGATTGTTCTATGTTGCAGTAACCCGAGCACAAAACAGACTTCTGATTTCTTCCTGCCGCCAGAGAAGACGAATGGCAAGCACCGTAGACTGTGAACCAAGCAGATTTCTAGATGAGATTCCTTCAAATCTTGTTGAATACCACGAACCTTCAAAGGAAGTGAACGAAGAAATGGCTCATGAACTTTTACAGAACATGCTCAAAAATATGGCAAAGCCTCGCGTTCCTAAACTTTAATTTACAAATGCCGATAATGTATTCAGAAAAATATTTTTCGGAGATATAGAAATGAAACTAATGAAAAATACATTCAAACTAGCTTTGGCTGCGGGAACCCTGCTGTCCCTTACTTCATGCATGTCAAACAAAAAAAGTGATTTCCTTACAATCACTGACCATCAGGATCTTCCACCTATGATGGAATCAGTTCCTTCAATCGAATACAAAGGCATTGGAATCAAGTACGAATGTGAAAACATGTACCTTCACAACTGTGCCGTACTTCAGGACAATGGAGCAAGCGGAAAATTCTGCATCAGGCTCATCGAAGATTCTTCTACGGCAACAATGAAAATCAAATTTCCAGAAGGTACCTACGAATGCCTCGTAAAGGAAAAGGCATCTAACAAAGACCACAGCGCCTTCTACATTTACCTTGACGGAATAGCAACAAGGGTATATCCAAGCAATCCACCTTCCGGACAGTGGGAGCTCACCACAAGAGTACCGGTTTATTTTACACTTGAAGAACCAAGAACTTTAACCGTATCCCTCTCTCCTCATTCAGATTACGACACAGGTTCAACAGGGATGGATCTGGATTACATTCAGTTTGTAAGAAGATAATACCCAGAAAAAAAACTAAGAAGGCTGTCTGAAGTGCAAAACATCAGGCAGCTTTTTTTTTATTGCCAAAATAAATATTACAAAACCCAACATTCGGTTTAATCACAATAAAAAAAAGCCGACGCATCAACGATACATCGGCCGAGGTTTTATAACTATGAACTAAAAATTTTCAGAGGATTATCATTCAGTCCTAGCGCTTAAGGGAAGCTGCGGTCTGAAGCATGTTGTCAGATGTCTGGATTGCCTTTGAGTTGAATTCGTAGGCTCTCTGTGCAACGATCATCTGAACCATTTCATTTACAATTGAAACATTGCTCATTTCAAGAAACTTATGCTTTACGATACCCATACCATCCTGACCTGGGCGTGCTGCAATCGCTTCACCAGATGCATTTGTTACCTTGTAAAGGTTGTCTCCTGTATTTTCAAGACCAACACTGTTTGGGAATCTGTAAAGTTCAATCTGTCCAATTTCAATCGGATCAAGCTGACCGTTAACCTTAACGTTAACACGGCCTGTATCTGAAATTGAAAGTGTTTCAAGCTGAAAACCTTCAGGCATGATGATTTCTGGCTGAACGCGAAGACCGTTTGCATTTACAAGCTGACCAGTAGAATCAACCTTGAAAGAACCGTCGCGAGTGTAAGCCCATGAACCGTCATACTGCTGAACGCGGAAAAATCCGTCGCCTACAATTGCAATGTCAGTATCAACACCAGTTGCCTGGAGAGATCCCTGGCTCATGATGCGCTGAGTAGCTCCAACCTTGACACCACTACCCATCTGATGTCCAACAGGAGTAACTGTATCTTCTGTTGCAGGAGTTCCCGCAAGCTTAACGTTCTGATAGATCAGATCTTCAAATTCTGCACGATGCTGCTTGAAGCCTGTAGTATTAACGTTTGAAAGATTGTTTGAGATTGTATCGATATTCATCTGCTGGCCATTCATTCCAGTTGCAGCATTCCATAAACTTCTTACCATAATTTATCTCCCATTACCTGTTTCAACATTTATTAGCGGTTAACTGTAGCAACCTTAGACCAGAGAGTATCCATCATGCTGTCTTCAGTTTGAACTGTCTTCTGGTTAGCTTCGTAAGCACGGTTAACTTCAATCATCTGAACCATTTCGTTAACAACATTGACGTTGCTGGTTTCCGTATATCCCTGAAGGAACCTTGGGCGTTCGTCCCCTTCCGCAATGTGTGGGGCACCTGCAATGTCATTTGTATCCCAAAGTGATGATCCCTGTTTTTTAAGGTAGCGTTCGTTCTCAAAACGCACAACCTTGATGCGGTCAACAAGAGCATTGTCTTCCTTATTGTAAATCATGCCGTCCTGATTAACAAAAAACTTATCGTCTTCAACATGAATCGGACCGTTTTCACCGAGAACCGGATAACCTTCCTTCGTAAGGAGAATCTTTTCCTTTCCAAGATGGAAATTTCCGTTGCGTGTATAGCGTTCTCCGGCAGGAGTCTGAACAGCAAAAAAACCTTCGCCTGCAAGAGCCATGTCTGTCTTAGTATCTGTATTTTTGAATGATCCCTGCTGAAAGTCAGTAAAGATCTCGTTTGTTTCTACACCAAGTCCGATAGAACCAATGATTGGTGCAACATCACAGGAACCGCCTGGAACCTTGTAAAGTCCGTCTGCCTGTGTTCTTCTCAAAAGGAGTTCGCTGAATTCCTTGCTTACGGGAATGTCTTTCTTGAACCCTGTAGTGTCTACGTTTGCAAGGTTATTGGAAATTGTATCCAGCCTGTTCTGCTGGGCGTTCATTCCGCTAGCCCCGATGTACCATCCTCTAATCATATACCATACCTCTTCTTCAATTATCGGAATATGAATTTCACAGTTTAGGATTTTATTCATTTTATAAAAGGCAGCAATTTTTCCCGCATACAAGATTTTTATTATTTATGTTGCTTTTTTTGTATACTGGACTTATAATTTTTTTAAAGGGTGGAGATTTAAAAAACTGCAGATAAACATTTTGTTTTATTTGCAAAAATAGGATGCCGATGGATAAACTTCCTGAATTTTTTTCTCTAGCCAATATCGTCTCCATTTCTTTCCAAATAATAGTTCTTACCTTTATTCTTTTTGTCATAGCTCTTCTTCTATTTATATTACGCAAAAAAAATCACCAGATTGACTTTGATTCCGTAACTGGACTTCCAAATTTTGACCACTTCAAGAAAAATGTTTCGAGAATCCTTTCAACTGCTAAACCAAGGGAATACATGATACTTTCCTTCAATATAGACAACCTTAGTCTTATAAACGAAACCTACGGCACCAGAGTAGGAAACGAGGTTCTTAAAAGAGTCGGAAAGCATTTTGCAAAACAGTGCGAAAAGAACGAATATGTCCTCCGCTTTTTTGCCGACAACTTCATATTTTTCACAAAAAACCCAAATTTCTTCTGGAATGTGGAAGAACGGGTATTCGTCATGACAACGGTAAAGGACAGCCTTAAGGATATCATTCCGGAAAGATATAATTTTACGTTTACCACAAGCGCCTACTACATAGACAATCCGGCCGATTCAATAGACTCCATGATAGACAAGGCAAACCTTGCACAGAAGCTCTGCAGAAATACCCACGCCACACACCGCGTAATCGAATACACCGAGGAAATGAGAACATCCCACGAATGGAACCGGGAAATCACCCTTACCATGGAAAATGCCTTCATGAACAAGGAATTCGAGGTTTTCTACCAGCCAAAGTTCAATTTCTCCAACGAACAGGTAATGGGGGCAGAAGCCTTGATCCGATGGAACAATCCAAGGAAAGGTTTTCTTCAGCCTGGAAAATTCGTACCTCTGTTTGAAGACAATGGATTTATTGAAAAAATCGACAAATTTGTTTTCAAAAAAGTATGCAGTTTTCTTGACAGCTGGAACAAGACAATGGAATCAAAAAAAATCAACCCATTGACCATTTCCTTCAACCTTAGCCGTTATCACCTGTACAACCCTAACCTCATCCGTGAATTGAGAGACATAGCCGCAGAATACGACATTGGGGAAAACAAGATTGAGGTAGAACTTACGGAAAGCATCATGTTTGACAATCAGCAGCGACTCATCAAGGTAATGAAAGAAATTAAGAACGCTGGATTTTCAATTTCCGTTGATGATTTCGGTTCCGGCTATTCTTCCCTCAACCTGCTCAAAAGCATGCCTGCAGATGTAATCAAGCTGGACAAGGAATTCCTTTCAGTAACACCGGAAAATCAGAAAGAAAACATCATCATTGAATCCGTAATCGAAATGGCTAAAAAATTGAAGATAAAGACTGTTGCTGAAGGAGTTGAGACAAAGGATCAGTGCGAGATGCTGAAGAACATCGGATGCGACATAGCACAGGGATTCTACTATGCAAAACCAATGCACGAGAGCAACTTCCTCATTCTGCTCAATGAATCCGCAAGAAAAATATCAGGCTGATTTTCATACAAACCTTGTATAATCCCATATAAAATGTGATTTTTGTTGCTTTTTGATAAAACTGATTTATAATGGAAACATACACAAGTTTTTGATTTCTACGGAGGATTTAATAATATGTCAGCAAAAAACAAAGAAGAACCTAGGGTTCTTGCCATCATTCTTGGTGGTGGAAAAGGAACTCGTCTTTACCCACTTACAAAGGAACGCTCAAAGCCAGCCGTACCATTTGGGGGTAAATACAGAATCGTAGATATTCCAATTTCCAACTGTATCAATTCCGGATACAAGAAGATCTACCTTTTGACACAGTTCAATTCAGCATCTCTTCACCTGCACATCAACAATTCCTATAACTTTGACCGTTTCTCGGGCGGTTTCGTAGAAATTCTTGCTGCTGAACAGACACTTGAACATTCAGGCTGGTACGAAGGAACAGCAGACGCAGTTCGCAAGAACTTTGGTCACTTCCGTGTACAGAAGCCTACTCACTACATCATCCTTTCAGGTGACCAGCTCTACAAGATGGACCTCAAGGAATTCATGAATGAACACATTGAAAGCGGCGCAGAAATCACAATTGCAGCAAAGGCTGTAAACCGCCGCGATGCAACAGGTTTCGGTATCATGCAGGTTGACGATACAAACAGAATCACAGCCTTCATGGAAAAACCAGCTGCAGACCTTAACATCGACCACTGGAAAATTCCTGAAAAATCACGCGGAGATCTTCCTGCAGACCTTGAATACCTTGCTTCAATGGGTATTTATATTTTCAATGCAGAAACAATGGAAAAGCTCCTTGACAACGAAAAGACTGACTTCGGAAAAGAAATCATTCCTATGGCTATCAAGGATCATCAGGTTAACAGCTACATCTTCAACGACTACTGGGAAGACATCGGTACAATCCGCTCATTCTATGAAGCAACCCTTGACCTTACAAACCCAGTGCCAGCATTCAACATGTACGAAGAAACAAAGCCTGTTTACACACAGATGAGTAATCTTCCACCAAGCAAGATCAACAACGCTACCCTTTCTTCTACACTTGCATCAGAAGGATGCGTTATCACTGACAGCAGCATCAAGAAGTCTGTTATCGGTGTTCGCTCAATCATCCGTGAAGACTGTGACCTTAAGGGCGTTGTAATGATGGGTGCCGACTTCTACGAAACAGAAGAAGAAAAGGCAGCAAACAAAAAGAAGAAGATTCCTGACATGGGTATCGGTAAGGGATGTAAGATCGAAAGAGCAATCATCGACAAGAATGCCCACATCGGAAACAACTGCTGCATTAACGTAAGTGGCAAGAAATACGATGACGGTGACCACGGACTCTTCTACAGTGCAGAAGGAATCATTGTCATCCGCAAGGGTGCAGTTATCCCTGATGGAACTGTAATCTAATTTAGCAATGTATCCCCGCTTACAAGGAGATGGGGAACACATAAAGAAAAGTACAGTGTTTGTTTTGGAATGTGCTTAAAGCACGCTAAGTTCCTTCTCAAAACTGTACTTTTTTTATTTTTCAAGGTATTTGCAAATCATTTCGTAGGCTTCTACCACCTGACGGGTTTTGTCACCGGCAACTTTTTCCAGAATTGGATTTCCTGCATGCTTGTCCGGATGGTAATACTGAAGCTTTTCCTTATAGGCTTTCTTGACTTCTTCTTTAGAAGCTGACGAAGTTACGCCAAGAAGTCTTAAGGCACGCTCCAAATCAGGTGAGACATATTTTATTATGGTTCCAGTAGATTTCTGTCCAGAATCATGGAATTTTCCGCTTTTGGGAGGAACATTCTTTTCACGACTGTTTTCATTCCAGCTGCGTTTTGTACCATCCTTCGGGATTTCCACCTTAGGCTCTTCCCTTGGAATTTCTTTTTCCTGAGGCTTTTCCATTGGCTTAGGCTTGACAAACTTTACATGGCCAGCTTCAAGAGTTTCGCTAAGCAAATCTCCAAGTCTGTCATACATTGTTTCCATGTTTCATTCCTCGGCATCAGCGCCGTCGCTTTCTTCAATACCCCACTCTGCAAGTTTTCGCTGAAGCGTTTTTCTTCCGATACCAAGTATTTCCGCAGTCTTGGTCTTATTGTTTTTGTTGGCGGCAAGATTCTGTTCGATGACGATTCTTTCAGCAGCATCAAGGGTAGTTCCAAAAGGAATCTGGATGTTGTCTTCACCGCTGTTCAATGCAACATTCTGCGGAAGATCATCAAGGGTAATTTCATCTCCACTACACATAACAACTGCACTCTCTACACAGTTACGGAGTTCACGGATATTTCCTGGCCAATCATACCTGTTCATGGCAGCCTTAGCCTTGTTGTCAAAGCCCTTGATGGATTTTCCGTTTTCCTCATTGAAAGTAGCAAGGAAAGAAGACATAAGCAAAGGTAGATCGCTCTTTCTTTCCCTTAGGGGCGGAACATGTATGTGGATAACATTAAGCCTGTAGTATAGGTCTTCACGGAAACGGCCAGCCTTTATTTCTTCCTCAAGGTTCTTGTTTGTGGCAGCAACGACACGGACATCAACATTGATGGTCTGTTCTCCACCTACACGTTCGAATTTCTTTTCTGCAAGAACACGGAGAATCTTTATCTGAACGCTCTGATTGATTTCGCCGATTTCATCAAGAAAAATTGTGCTTCCGTGGGCACGTTCAAACCTTCCTTTCTGAAGGTGATCGGCTCCCGTAAAGGCTCCCTTCTCATGTCCAAAGAGTTCGCTTTCAAGAAGAGTCTCACTTAAAGCCGCACAGTGGACATCCACCATATTCTTATCATGCCGATTGGACAGCTCATGGACAGCACGGGCAACAACTTCCTTGCCGACACCGCTTTCTCCTGTGATGAGGACGCTGGCTTTTGAACTTGCCGCCTTGCTGATGGTTTCCTGGATTTTCACCATGGCAGGAGATTTTCCGATCATGCCCTTAAAAGCTGCCTTTGATTGTACTGATTTCTTAAGCTCTTGATGCTCAAGCTTCATTTCACGGCTTTCAAGTGCGCGTTTTACAATCATTCCAAGCTGATCAAGATTAAGAGGTTTTGTCAAAAAGTCATAGGCACCGTGACGCATGGCATCAACAGCAGCATCAATACTTCCATGGCCGGTAAGAATGATTACTGGAATACCTGGAGTAACGGTTGCAACATGTTTTAAAACTTCTTCACCGCTTATGCCTGGCATGCGAAGGTCTGTAATGACAAGGTCGATGTCGCCTTTTGAGATAAGTTCAATTCCTTCTTCTCCACTAGCTGCAGTCTTTACGTTGTAGTCTTCCAGTTCAAAGTTGGCTGCAAGTCCATCACGGATATTTTTTTCATCGTCGATAATAAGCAATGTGAATTTCATTATTTGCCTCCTTCAAGAAGCATAGTGGACTTCTGAGGAACAGGAAGAGATACGGTGAATACAGTACCCCTGTATAATTCTGATGTAACGGAAATTTCCCCGCGGAATTCCTTTATAATTTTATACACAGTCGTTAGGCCTAGTCCAGTACCATTTGACTTTGTAGTATAGTAAGGTTCAAACACGTGATCGCAGGTTTCGTGATCCATGCCGCAACCATTGTCCGCAACAGTAAGAATATACCTGTCATTTTTTAAAAGCGACTTTACAACTATCCTTGCACCATCTTCATCAATCCTTGAAAGAACAGCAGCCTTTGCATTCTGAACAAGATTTACCACAACTTCACGCAAAAGTTTTTCATCAATCAGCAGTCGAGTTTCCTTGCAAAGATCAACATTAAGAGTAATCTTGTTTTCTTCCATCTCTGGGCGGAAGAACTCCACGGTCTTGCCGATTACCTCATCAGGATTAGAAAGTATAAGCTGACTTTTAACAGGACGAACGGCAAAAAGAAAGTCCATGACTATCCTGTTCAGATTGTCAATTTCTTCATTTACAACTTCCAGATATTTTTCCATGAATTTTTCATCAGGAAGATTACCGTCCCCTGCACGGCATTTTTTTACCGCTTTCTGAAGAAGCTGAATATGAATGCTTATGGCTCCAAGAGGATTTTTGATTTCGTGGGCTACAGAAGCTGCAAGATTGGTAAGGCTCTGAAGGCTGTCCATTCTATGAAGAAGGATTTCCTGTTGCCGTTTTGCAGTTATGTCGCTTATTAAAATAATGGAACCTGCAATTTCAGAATTTTTCACAAGGGGAAGAACGGAAACATCAATGAAGGTTACGGAGTTTTCCGACACAATAGAAAATTCTTCATTTACATTGAACACATTGTCTGAAGCCGTTTTTTTAAGGAAAGAACTTATTTCATCGTTGTCAATGAGATTCCAAATGGCATCGTTTTTTTCACGGTAATGAGAAAACAAGGGAACCAGTCGCTTTACAGACTTGTTACTTTTTATGATTTTCCAGTTTCTGTCAACAACAATTATTCCGGAAGAAAGACTTTCAAGTATAGAATCAAAAATATCATTTTCTTCCTGAATGGTGGCTATAAGGCGTTCAACCTGCTCATCTGAAAGTTTCTTGAGTTTTTCAGAAGCTTTGCCTACAAAATCACTCACTCTTTTGTCCCCTCAGAATTCCATTGTTAAGAAAATTGAGCTGCATGATGCTTCTTGTAAGCTCTTCCAGAACTGCAGCCGGATTCTGGTTGTAGACTGTAACGCTGTTCCATGCATGACGAAGAAGTTTAAGAAGTTCTGCCGAAGTTTCAGCACCAGGTCCAGTAGAAACATGTTCTTTTTGAACTTCTACAATCCCCTGCAGGAAAATTTTAAAGATGGTCCTCGGTTCAAAATTGCAGCAGGCGGTAACCAAAGCAGGAACATCAGGTATGCGTCCTTCCGCAATCTTTTTAAAGAAAGCCTCAGCCTGTGCACAAATAGCATCAGGGCTTACAGGAAGATAGGTCTGCAAAAAATCATTTATGGTTTCGCATGGTTCACCGTTAACGGAACCTGTTGTATGGAAAACCCTCTGAATGAGATCCTGCTGCTGAGGAACTGTTCGTTCAACAAAACTATAGGTCCTCAGGCGTGACAGAATGGTTGGAAGCATGGCACCTTTCTGGGTAGTTGTCAAAATGAACATTGTATCACGAGGTGGCTCTTCTAGAATTTTAAGCAGGGCATTTTTTGAACCATCCAGCATCTGATCTGCATTTTCAATGATGATGATTTTTTTTCCGCTGCTGGAACTTCCTGAAGTCATGTGAGCCCAGGAAGAGAAATTCCTGATCTGGGAAACAGGAAGGGAATCATAAAGATATGTACTTTCAAGTTTTTCACAGTCGGCAACAATCGAGTCAACGATTTTCCTTAGATCAGAATCATCGGGAAGAACCCGGCCAGGCTGAATCAATTCAAGGTTGTCATTGATGGACACAAGCAAAGGAGAAAACTTTGCAAGCTTGTCTTCGCCTTCCCAAAGAACAGGACTGAACCTTGAAGTGAGTTTCCTTACAGCACGGATAAATAGATAGCGACTTGCTTCAAGATGCCTTGAATTCTGAATATTCATTATCAGCAAGGTATTTTTAGCCGCATTGATTTCCAGTATCTTGTTCCCAGGACCTGTGATGAGGACATTCTGACTTACAAGGGCCTTGTGCTTAAGGCAGCTTGAACATGTACAGGTCCAATCCCCCTTCTCTTCACAGGAAAGGACTCTGGCAGTTTCCAATGCACAGGAAAATTTTCCAGAAGCGGCAGGCCCATAAAAAAGAATGGAACCCGGAAGTTTGTTTTTAAGGATGTCATCGCGTAAAAGTTCAGTTGAACTCTGGCTTATGATATTGTCAAACATTCAGGGCACCCTCAGTCATAACAAAGGCAGCCGCATTATTTACAGTATCAGTTATTGCCTTTGCAGGAATTGAAATTATCGGCTCAAGGTATTTTGCAAAAATACTTCCTGCAAGGATTGAAGATGAATCAAACCAAGGCTGTGCCGTAAGAACAAGGAGAATAAGGCAAACAACTGCAAAACCTTCGATTATGCCGAACACAAGGCCTAAAAACCTGTCCAAAGACTTTAAAATTGCACCGCTGAAAATCTTTTTAAGAATCAACTGAAAGATTTTCAAAACAATGAAAGTCGCAATAAACACTATGAGGAAAGAACATATTACGGCCACAATATGAATTTTTATCCGTTCTTCAACAGTAGGCATAAGGTAGCCAAAAGTCATAAAGGCAATCCAGATGGAAGCAATGGGAATAACCTTGCCTAAGACTTCATCAAGAAACCCCTTGATAAGCCCAATCAAAGCAAGGGCCGCAATTATGAGGATGAAAATCAAATCGATGATCGGAAGGTTCATAAACCGGCTTCCTCCAGAACTTTTTCTGCAATGACTTTTACAGGTTTTTTGTCTCCGTATAGTTCGGCGCATTTTGCAGACATTTCCGAGCGTTTTCCAGAATCGGTAAACTCAAGAATTTTTGGAAGAAGATTTTCCTTAGTCGCATCATCACCAACAAGAACAACAGCAGCACCCTTCTCTTCAAAATATTTAGCGTTGTCAACCTGGTCACCACGAGTTCCAGAACCGCACAGAGGAACCAGAACCATAGGCTTTGCGCAAACTGCACATTCGGAAAGAGAATTGGCACCGGCCCTAGAAAGGACAACATCTGCAGCCTGAAGTACAGAAACCATTTCACTATAGATGAATGCATAAGGCTTATAGTTTTCATCACCGCTGTTCATTACTTCTGGATGTGCATCCGCAAAGGCTTTTCCAGTCTGATGAACGACTATGAAATTCTTCTTGAGTTCTTCAAGAGTATCAACCACAAGATTGTTTATCTGCAATGCCCCAAGGCTTCCGCCAATCACAAGGAGCACCGGCTTTTTATTGTCTTCCGGAATTCCAAGGAATTTTCTACCTTCCGCAGCATGATCAGAATAGAACACAGGGCGAACAGGATTTCCAGTTGCAAGGCATTTTGACTTTACAGGTTCTGAAAAATATTTTTTTGTATCTTCGTAAGACACGAGAACATTCTTTGCCTTTTTGCTGTTGATCCTTGTTGCAAGTCCCGGTGTAAAATCACATTCATGGGTAAAGAAAGGAATCTTAAGAATTGAAGCTGCCATGCATGGCGGAACACTTACGAAACCACCTTTTGAAAAAAGCACATCTGGCTTAAGTTTTGCAAGTACGAAAAAGGCCTTTACAAAACCCGCAAAAATCCTGAACAGATCCACGAAATTCTGAAAGGAGATGTAGCGTCTGAGTTTACCGCACGGAATACCGTGGAAAGCATCGATGCTGCCACCGTTAGAGACAAAACTTTTTTCAACCAGAGTTCTGTCCATTCCCTTTGATGAACCGATCCAATGGATCTTAAGGTCAACATCAGCGTCCTTTACAAGATTTCTGATTTCATCGGCAACGGCGATGCCAGGATAGATATGTCCACCTGTTCCACCGCCAGTAATCGCAATCACATACTTTTTTTTATTTTCAGACATTTTGGCTTTCTACTCTTTCTTTGGAAATTTTTCCATAAGTTTCATGATATCAGTTTTCTTGAAAAGATTTGCATAGCCTCTTGCGCTCATCCCCATTCCATCCTTGATGTCAGGATCAGCACCAGCTTTAAGAAGAGCTTCAACAATCTTTGCGTTTCCGTTTCCAACAGCAAGAACAAGAATAGGCTGTCCGTCTGAACTCATGATTCCAAGATCAGCACCCGCCTTGATGAAAAGCTTTACCATTTCAAGATTCTTTTTCCATACGGCATCCATTACAGGAGAATATCCGCGGTCCTTTGAGATGATGTTTACATCAGCATTGCGCTTGAGGAGCCACTTTACATATTCAACCTTGTCACATCTGGCAGCAGCACAAAGGACTGGAACACCATCTTCTGTCCATGAATTGATATCAAGGCCTGCATCATAAACAAGCTCAACGATTTCAGGCTTGTCTTTTTCAATGAAATGAACCATACAGTCAGCATTGAAAGGAAGTCCACGGGAAAGAAGGTCATTGAGGGCAGTGCTTTTCTTGTCAGCATCAAAATAATCCTTGAAGTTTGACTTAAGGGATTTTAAAACCTCAGAACAAGTTGCACCGTATACAAATTTTTCAGAGTCACCGGAAAAATCTTTAAGTTCAGATGCATTTTTTCCTGAAACCATGACAAACTGTCCCCTTTCAGCCATAAGACCATAAAGGAAAAGAAATTTTGGGTTTTCGGAAAGGATATGTGAATCACAGATAAAATAATTCTTTACATCCCTGATGTCAGAAAGAATTTTATCATAATCAGAATCGATTTCGGCAATAGAAACCTGGCAGTCCTTTGACTGGAGGTATGTTGATATTTTTTCAGCGCTTTCGGTTGAATGTGAAAGAATTAACCATTTCATTTCACTATTATACTTCAAAAAAGTCCATTTAACAAGAAAGACATGCACAAGGAAAAATGATATAACTTTACCCATGTTGAGATATGCTTTCATTTGTTTTATGGTTGGACTTGCAGGATTTGTTGATTCCATTGGCGGTGGAGGCGGACTCATTGCCCTTCCAGCCTACATAATGGGGGGAATTCCCGTTCATCAGGCTCTTGCAACAAACAAAATGTCATCTTCCCTGGGAACAAGTGTTGCGGCATTCCATTACCTGAAATCAGGCTACATGAAATGGCAGTTCTGCATACCGGCAGTCATATTTGCCATACTCGGTGCTTTTTTAGGCAGCAACATGAGTTTAAGGACCGATGAAAAAATTCTTTCCATGCTCCTGCTGGTAATACTTCCTCTCGTTGCTCTCTATGTAATTTTCGGAAAACCTCTGGAGGAATCAACCGAACGCAAGTATTCCCTGGCAGTTACAGTTGCAATCTGTGCAATTTCAGCCTTTGTAATAGGATTCTATGATGGTCTTTATGGACCTGGTACAGGAACTTTCCTGATGATTATTTTCAGCGGACTATGCAACCTTACCCTCAAGGAAGCTGCAGGCACAACAAAAGCCGTGAACCTTACATCAAACTATATTTCCCTTGCGGTTTTCATTTCAAGCGGACAGGTAATTTACCTCCTGGGACTCTGTGCAGGACTATGCAGCATGGCTGGAAGTTATATCGGAAGCCATTGTTTTTCAAAGAAAGGCTCAAAAATCACAAGACCTATCATCCTCTGTGTCCTCGCAATATTCCTTGCAAAGATAATCTACGAAAACTTGATGAAGATAAAATAAAGGAAAAACAAAAAGAATAAAAAAAAAGACTTACCGATTTGGTAAGTCTTACAATTGCCAGCGATCAGAATCGAACTGATGACATAAGGATTTTCAGTCCTCCGCTCTACCAGCTGAGCTACGCCGGC
>JAKSLX010000038.1 GCA_024400915.1 Treponema sp. | reverse complement strand
TTCATCTTTCTCTTTGGTGATCTCTTTGTCAAAATATGACGAAGATTCATTTTCTTGTACTTTACTTTTCCAGTACCTGTCAAATGAAAGCGCTTTGCAGCAGCCTTCTTTGTTTTCATCTTAGGCATGATTTTACCTCTTGCTTAGTCTTGCTGATCGTTGTCTTTTTCTGCAGCTTCAGCTTCCGCAGCAGCTTCTTTAGAAGCAGGTTTCTGTTTGGCCTTTGAAACTTTTGATCCCAATGTCATTGACATGAAACGACCTTCCATTGCGGCAGGTTTTTCAATTGCATAGGAACCTTCTTCAAGCCTCTTTTCAACCTCTTTCAGGACATCAAAACCGAGTTCAGTGTGGGCAAGCTCACGTCCGCGGAAACGGATTGTAACCTTTACCTTGCTGCCTTCGTTCAAGAATTCCTGAACATGCTTTGCTTTCGTGTCAAGGTCGCCTGAGCCGATCTTTGGCTGCATGCGAATTTCCTTAAGCTTAAGTACTTTCTGGTTCTTCTTGGAGTCACGGAGTTTTTTCTCCTGTTCGAACTTGTACTTTCCGAAATTCAGTATCTTACAAACCGGTGGATTTGCATTTGGCGAAACTTCTACCAGGTCGAGATCCAGGTCTCTTGCCATTCTGAGTGCTTCATTAGTAGGAACGATGCCTTTCTGTTCACCTTGATCGTCAATTAATCTGACCTCACGTACGCGAATCTGTTCGTTTACGCGCATACCTTTATTGTCTGCCAATTATCCTCCTAGAGTATAATAATACTCAATAGCATGAACGCTATGATATCAGAAATTATCCGATATTGTCTAGTGATTTTCTATTCTTTGGGAAAGAATTTATATACAAATAATGAAATCGGCAACATCACCACTGGAATAATGTAAGCCAGGGGTGCAAGAAACTTCAGGTACCATAGGGCAAACATTGCAGGCTGAAGCATTGCTACCAAAACTACTGCTAGTACAGAAATTATCGCTTTCTTTTTGTCACCGCATAAAAAGCTGCTGGTTCCGCGTTTTACAGCACAGTGTAAAAGTATGATTGTTTCCATAAACAGGATTGGATTAAAGAAAATCATGAAAAAGGAATCTTTTTCCCCGCTTGTGAGTGTAAGGTAGGGGATGAAGACTGCGTAGAACATTCCGAGGAGCGGAACGGTTGAATTTATCTTGTATTCCATTTCATCTTTTGAAAAGAAAATGAACAGAGAAGTCAATATTATTGAAGGTAACAGTGTGTAGGCTGATGATGGTAGCATTATGGAAAGAATTGTGCTGCCGGGAATTCTCTCTGAATTAATGAAAAATTCTATGAAAAGAGAGGTGGTTGTTCCCGCAAGGAAGCCTGCGAAAAGGGGAGCTGAAAACTGTTTGATGCTGTATTTTGAATCAGTTGAAATCAGGCAGATTGTGGCTGCCGGAATGAAAAAAAGCAAGAAAAAATGCATTGCTTAAACTCCGTGTAAATTAAAAAAACACCGTATGAACCTAATCACACGGTGTTTCCCATTATTGACTAAATCTTCTATAGACTAGTCGTCGAGGTGTCCTGCTGATCCGAGAACTTCGATGTTCTTGCGTGAGTACATCTTAACGAGTTCGTCGCGAGCTGGTGTAAGGTACTGACGTGGGTCGAAGTCACCTGGGTTTTCAACAAGGTGCTTGCGGATTGCTGCTGTCATAGCAAGACGTCCGTCAGAGTCGATGTTGATCTTGCAAACTGCAGACTTTGCAGCCTTGCGGAGCTGTTCTTCTGGGATACCAACTGAATCTGGAATCTTTCCGCCGAATTCTTCAATCTGGCGAACGTAGTTCATTGGAACTGAAGATGATCCGTGGAGAACGATAGGGAATCCTGGGATCTTTTCTTCGATTGCCTTGAGAACGTCGAAAGCGAGTGGTGGAGGTGTAAGAACACCGTCAGCTGAACGTGTGCACTGTTCTGGTGTGAACTTACAGCGGCCGTGTGAAGTACCGATAGAGATTGCAAGTGAGTCACAACCTGTCTTTGTAACGAAGTCAACAACTTCTTCTGGCTTTGTGTACTTTGATTCTTCTGCAGCAACATCGTCTTCAACGCCACCGAGAACACCAAGTTCTGCTTCAACTGTTACGTCGTGAGCGTGTGCGTAATCTACAACCTTCTTTGTAAGAGCTACGTTTTCATCATATGGAAGAGCTGAACCGTCGATCATTACAGAAGAGAATCCGTTGTCGATACAATCCTTTGCAACTTCAAAGTTTGGACCGTGATCAAGGTGAAGAACGATCTGTGGCTTTTCGCAACCGAGTTCCTTTGCGTATTCAACAGCACCCTGAGCCATGTAGCGGAGGAGTGTACCGTTTGCATAAGCACGAGCACCCTTAGAAACCTGAAGGATTACTGGTGACTTTGTTTCAACTGCAGCGCGGATGATAGCCTGCATCTGTTCCATGTTGTTGAAGTTGTAAGCTGGAATTGCGTATCCGCCCTTGATAGCCTTTGCAAACATTTCCTTTGTGTTTACGAGGCCGAGTTCCTTGTAACTAACCATAATTAGCTCCTTTGATTTATTTACTTTAATATAGTAAACGAAATATTTTGCATAAGGATAATTCATTTAAGAGTTAAATTCAAGATGTATGTATATTGTAAATTATATTGGAATCCAAAGTTGAAATAGGCTGAAGTTGCTTTTTGGTCAAATATTTTATAAAGCATTTGACAAAATGAATATGTGTAAATATAATTATAATGATTTAGTTGATTTAAATATCAGTTAAACGTAAATAATAAACTTGACGATACATTAAATAATCGTATTCAAGGAGATTTGAATGAAAAAGGGCGTAGTCGTTTTAGGTAGCCTTATTCTTGGACTTGCATTCTGCTTGCCTGCAGTTGCTCAGCCAAGTGCAAAGGCTGTTGAGACAATTGTTATCGACAATTTCGATACAGATCAGGAATGGTCATGGGCTTGCCAGGCCAGCCGTTTCGTTGCTGATGGATATCCAATCGTAAAGAAGTTTGAAGCTATTCCAAACTCTCTCGTTCCTTATCACAAGGATTCAGATCCAGCAGCTCAGGTTCTCGGTGCAAAAATTGCATTCAACCGCAAGGGTGACAACTGGTTTGAAATTTACCCAGCTAAGGACAATGAACTTTCTGAAATTCCTTTCGTTGGTACAGTAACACAGATTGATTTCTGGGTTTGGGGCGCAAACTACAACTACAGACTTGAACTTCTCGTTCGTGATGCTGATGGTCGTGTTCATACTCTTAAAGCTGGAAACCTTATGTTCCACGGCTGGAGAAACGTTGTTGTAAATATTCCTGGATACATCCGCCAGCACTCAAGAATCCGTTCTGGACGTACAGACATGTCTTTTGTTGGCTTCAGAATTCGTACAGATGCAGCAGAAGCAGTTGATGACTATGTAGTTTACTTCGATAACTTCAAGTACACAACAAATACATTGTCTAATGTATATGATGGTTATGCTCTTAGAAACGCTGATTTCGGTGATTCAAAAGAAGGATCTTCTGAATCTTCAGACACATCAAACGCAAAATAAAAGTAGAGGTGGAATATAAATGAAAAAGATTCAGTATGCAATTATGGCATTGGCTGTTGCTTTCGCAGGATCAGCTTTTGCACAGACATCAAGCCTGTCTGAACCAGATGCATCAAATATCGGTAATGACAGCGCACGTCAGGCTCTCCGTGAAGTTAGCGTTGAACGCTTTGAACGCGAAGGTTCATGGAACGTACATATTTCACCAGACTATGGTGTTATCCAGGGACGCCTTTTTGAAGGTGCTCCAGCTGCAAAGGAAGAACTTAACGACAAGGACAACCAGCAGATTGAAGATACAAAGGTACTCGGTGTTAAGGTTGAATTCTTCCGCCGTGGAGTAAACTCGTTCTACATCACATCAGCTCGTCCAATTCCTATCGAAGGTGTTACAAAGACAGTTTCTGTATGGGCTTGTGGACGCAACATGGGACATCAGCTTTGGCTCCTCGTTCAGGACTATAACGGTCACAACTTTGAAATCTGGATGGGTTCACTTGAATTCAGCGGATGGAAGAAGCTCACAACAGCAATTCCACCTTCACCAGATAGCGAACATGGTATCATCCAGCAGAGCGTATACCATGGTGACAAGCCTGGTCTCCGCATCGTTGGTTTCCGCGTAGACTGTAATCCAATGGATGCTCAGGGTTCATTCTTCATGTACCTTGATGACATGCGTGCAGTTACAGACCTTTACGACATGGAAAACAAGGATGACGATGACATGATGGATAACTGGTAATCCAGTATCCTTATCGGGAAAGCCCTGCATTTAGCAGGGCTTTTTTTTTACTGCAATTAATTTTAGACAAAACATGAATTCTGTTTATTCAAATAAAAACATTTACTCTCAGATTTCTAAGCTTGCATTTCCTATTGCCCTTCAGAATCTTCTTTCGGCCTGCGTTAACTCTGTTGATGTAGTCATGCTTAACTTTGTAGGGCAGGATGCAGTTGCTGCAGTTTCTCTTGCTGCGCAGTATTCGTTCATATTATGGTGCATCTATTTTGGACTTGGTACTGGTCTTACTATTCTTGGAGCCCAGTATTTCGGTAAAAAGGACTTTAATGCTATTGCTGCCGTAGAAGGCATTGCCCTCAGGTTTACTGTAATTGTAGGAGGTCTGTTTTTCGCCGGAACTTTTTTCTTTCCGAAGATACTTATGGCATGGTTTACTAATGATGACAAACTCATTGGCCTTGGTATCGTTTACATGCGCATTGTTTCTTTTAGCTATCTTTTTAATACTGTTGTTGAAGTATATTTTAGTACTTTAAAATCAGTTTCTAGAGTTAAGGCTAGTACGATTGTCAATGTTTCTGCCAATATCTTGAACATTGTGCTTAATGCGACCTTCATTTTTGGATGGTTTGGACTTCCAAAATTTGGAATTGCAGGTGTAGCATTGGCAACTACAATTTCATCTATCATGAGGATGGTGAGTGTATTTGTTCTTTCTGCAAAGAGCCCTGATGTAAAACTCAAGCTTTCAATGGTTTTCATCCGCAACAAAGTTCTTTCCCAGGATTTTTTCAGGCTTTCCCTTCCTGCACTTCTGAATGATCTGGTTTGGGGCCTTGCATTTTCCGTTTATACTGGAATCATGGGACACCTTAATTCAGATGCAGTTGCTGCCTTTTCTTTTGTTGCTATTGTCCGTAACTTTGGTCAGGTGCTTTGCTTTGGGGTTGCCAATGGAGGTGGTTTATTCCTTGGAAAGGTTCTCGGGGAAAACAATCTTGAAGACGGTTGGACGGTTTCAAAGTGCCTTGTAAAACTTACTGTCCTTACAGGAGCTGTAGGTGGGCTCATCATTTTTGCGGCCTCTCCGTTTGTCCTTAAGTTTGCCGATTTAACTCCTGCAGCCCATGATTTTCTTAAGAAAATGCTCTTCATCAACTGTTTCTATGTTATGGGAAGTGCTGTAAATACAACCTTCATCTGTGGCATTTTCAGAAGTGGTGGTGACAGTAAATTCGGCCTGATTTGCGATACCATCAACATGTGGGGCTATGCCGTGCCTCTTGGACTTCTTTCGGCATTTGTGTTCAAGGTTCCTGTCATGGGCGTTTATCTCCTTATGTGTACAGATGAATTCGTAAAATGGCCTGTTGTTTTCTGGCATTACAAAAGCAAGGTTTGGCTTAAAAACATTACAAGGGAGAATGTGGCATGATTTCTGTAGCAAATAAAAATGCTTCCGAAGAGGCAAGAAAACTTGTTCAATTTCTTTATGACTGTGCCGGTAAAAAAATTATTACCGGACAGCATACCCAGACAAATCCAATGGAGGAAATCAGCTACATAAAATCTGTCACTGGCCATGAACCTTTCCTTCGTGGTTTTGAACTTCTTGGATATTCCCCAAACATAAATTACGATGATGCTGATGAAGCTTGTCTCATAGAGGTTGAGGAAAACAAGGGAACTGCGGAAACTGCTCTTGCTTGGGCAAAGGAAAACAATGCCTCAGACATAAAATGTATGCTGACCTTCAGTTTTCACTGGTTTTCTCCTGTAGGGGGAAGAGATAAAAGTTTCTATGCAAAGAATACGGATTTTGATCCTGAAAAAGTTCTTGTTGATGGGTCACCTGAAAACAGGGCTTTTTACAGTGATATGGATCACATTTCTGAAATCCTTGAAAAATTCAAACAGGAGAAGATACCTATCCTTTGGCGACCATTCCATGAAAGTTATGGTACCTGGTTCTGGTGGGGCAGAAAAGGTCCTGAAGTAGCCTGTAAGCTTTACCGCATGATGTTTGACTACTATGTCTATGAAAAGCATCTTGATAATCTTGTTTGGGTATGGAACTGCGATGTTGCTTCTGCATATCCTGGTGATGAATATGTAGATGTAAATTCCATTGATGTTTACCTTGAAGAAAAGAAAGCTACGGATTACAAAACAGAATATGAAAAACTTGTTGGAGCCTGCGGAAAGAACAAAGTCTGTGCTCTGGCGGAAGTCGGATACAATCCAGATGTTGATCTTGTTGAAGTTTCAAAGGTTCCTTGGGCCTACTACATGACCTGGAGCAAAGAATTTGCCATGGATGGAGTTCGCAATACAAAGGATGAACTTAGCCACATGTATTCAAGTGACTACAGCGTAAAATTGTGATATATTGTATCCATGTTCAACAGTCTCAGCGGAATCATTACGGGAAAATTTCCCCAGAAACTATATATTGATACTCACGGAATTGAATGGGATGTTACATGTCCTGACAGTGCCCTTGAAAATTTACCTGATGTAGGTTGTGAAGGTCGTGTCTATGTGTGGATGCAGCATACGGACAACCTTATGAATCTTTACGGATTTGCATCTGACCGCGACCGTTCCCTTTTCTTTGATTTGCTTAAGGTTGACGGTATTGGTCCAAAGGGTGCCGTAAAAATCATGAACAACATTACAACTGACCAGATGGTTGCAATCCTTGAAAATGGTGATTTGGGACTTTTGGAAAAGGTTCCTGGGGTTGGGAAAAAGACAGCCGCAAAAATGCTCCTTCAACTCAAGGGAAAACTCACCCTCGAAAGCAATAATTCAACAGGCAGCAAGAAAACAGCATCTCCTTATGCAGATGTCATTTCTGCCCTTGTGGACATGGGATATGACAAATCAAAGGCTGCAGATGCTATAGAAAAAATTGTCGGACAGTTGTCTGCTGACGAGACTTTTACAAAATCGGGTCAGAGTCAGAAAGAAGATCTAATTTTCCGTCGTGCAATCGTAGAACTTGCAAACTGAACTGGAGACAAGAATGATTAAGAGTGTAAACGCAAGAAGTTCCCATCCAAAGAAAAATTCTCCAGAAGACGACATGAACATTGTTTCTCAACTTGCCGCACAGGCAGCCGCAGGGAGAGCTATGGAAACCGGCGGTTCTTCCATGAATATCGTTCGTGCCAGTGAAGGCATGTTCAATGAAAGTGCCATTGTTCGCCCTGATGTGATTACTGAAGACGACAGTGGGGAAGGAAGCCTTAGACCGCTTTGCCTTGATGATTTCATGGGTCAGAGCGAAATAAAGAAAAATCTCGGAACTTTCATAAAGGCTGCAAAAGAACGAGGCGATGCATTGGATCATCTTTTCTTGATCGGACCTCCAGGACTTGGGAAAACAACCCTTGCCCAGATTACCGCCAATGAACTTGGAGCGGACTTCAAGGTAACATCAGCTCCTGCTTTGGACAAGCCAAAGGATCTTGCAGGGATACTCAGCACAATTACACCGAATACGGTTTTTTTTATCGATGAAATCCACAGACTTAAGCCTGCCATTGAAGAAATGCTTTATATTGCCATGGAAGACTTTGAGCTGGACTGGGTTATCGGTCAGGGGGCTGCGGCTCGAACTGTTCGCATACCGATTCCTCATTTTACTTTGGTCGGAGCTACTACAAAAGCTGGTATGGTTTCAAAACCATTGCAGACCCGTTTTGGAATCATACAGAGATTCAATTTCTATACCAGAGAAGAACTTGCAAAAATTATCCACCGTTCTGCAAAAATTCTTGAAGTTGGTATCGATGATGACGCAGCACTTCTTATGGCAGACTGCAGCCGTGGAACACCTCGTGTTACAAACAGGGTTCTTCGTCGTATGAGGGATTTTGCTCAGGTAGAAGGCAGCGGAAGAATTACAAAGGAAATTGTTTCGGAAGGATTGAAACGCCTTGGCATCGACAGCATGGGACTTGAAAGCTATGACCGTGAAATTCTTCTTGCCATCATCGAAAAATTCGGCGGAGGTCCTGTAGGTGCTGAAACCCTTGCAATTTCCATCGGTGAAAGCCAGGATACATTGGAAGATTACTATGAGCCATATCTCATTCAATGCGGATTCCTTGCCCGTACTCCACGTGGTAGAATGGCAACGGAAAAGGCATATGAACATCTTGGATTGAAATATAATCCAGGCATGGCGAAAGGTCAGGGCGAGCTTTTCTAATCGGCTTCCATTTGTAAATAAACATCACATTCACTATAATACTCACCATGCAGACTTCAGACTTTAATTTTGAATTACCGGAAGAACTGATTGCCCAGCGTCCAAGCGGTGAACGCGGTAACGACAAGCTTATGTTCCTCAACAAAACAACAGGACAGGTTGAACACCATAAAATGGAAGACCTTGTTGATCTTGTTGCTCCTGGAACCCTCATGATTTTCAATGACAGCCGTGTAAGGCGCAGCCGTTGCTATGGCATAAAGACAACTAGTGGCCGTGAACAGGAATTCATGTTCCTTAATCCTATCGGTGATGGTTCCAGCTGGAATACAATGGTAAAGGGTGCAAAGAAAGTAAAGTTTGGAAACGAATACAAGTTTACAGACGGAAGCATCGGTGTAATTCCTGAAGTTACTGAAGGCTCTGAATTCCGTACAATCAAATTCGACAAACCTCTCGATGAAGCTTGGTTTGAAAGAAACGGACATATTCCTCTTCCTCCATACATTCGTCGCGAAGATGATGACACTGACAGTGAAAGATATCAGACAGTTTATGCAAGGGAAACTGGAAGTGCGGCTGCTCCTACTGCTGGCCTTCATTTTACAGAACCATTGCTTCAGAAACTCAGGGACAAGGGAATTGAACTTGCCTGGGTTACACTCCATGTTGGTCTTGGAACATTCCTTCCAGTTCGCGAAGACAATATTGAAGACCACAAGATGCACACAGAATATTATACTGTGTCAGAAGAAACTGCTGCCAAGGTTGCAAAAGCCAAGGCAGAAGGTAGACCTGTTCTTGCAGTCGGTACTACGAGTGTTAGAACTCTTGAAAGTGCAAGCGATGAAAACGGTAAACTGATTCCAGGTACTCGTGGAACAAACATCTTCATGTATCCTGGGTATAAGTTCAAGGTTGTTGACCAGATGTTCACAAACTTTCATACACCGGAAAGTACCTTGATCATGCTGGTTTCAGCCTTTGCCGGGAAAGATAACATAATGTCTGCCTACAAGCAGGCTGTTGAAAACAAGTACAGGTTCTTTTCTTACGGTGACTGCATGCTGATGAAATAGTTTTTTTTATGCACTCATCTCAAAATCAAGTAAGCTGCTCAAAGGAATTCCTTAAAAGGTTGAGAAACTGGGCTTTTATGATTGGACTTTCATTTTCAAAGGTTTTCTCGTTTTTATAGACGACCTTTGCTTCTTCAATAAGACTGTCAATCATTTTTTCAGAAAGTGGAAGTCTTGTGCCGATGATTCTGTTTTCAAATTCCGGAGAATAGAAAACCGTGTTGCCGGCAAATACAACCTTGATGTTGGCAATCATTCCACGCTGTGTTTCTACAAGGAAGGTGAAGCTTGCAGAAAGAGGAGTTAGCTTATTTGTTGGGCCGATTCTTCTGAATATCTGAATGTCCCATTCTTCAAGAGGAATCCTTATTTTTGTGAGAAGTTCCTTTTCCTGTACGCCTTCAAACTTATTGAACTGGATGATCTTGGTATCAGATGAATCTTTTATTTCTAGACGGGCATTGAGGGCAAGCAGAGGAGCCCAAAGTGTATGCTTGATGCCTTTAGCACAAATGTTTCCGCCTATAGTTGCAATATTCCTTATCTGTTCTGTTCCGATGCTTAGGAGAGCTTCAAGAAGAAATTCCGGCAGTTTTCCTGTCCCGCTGGAGATCATCTTTGAAATTGTAACAGCAGATCCATATTCTATGTATCGTTCGTGCCTGTCTATGGTAGTAAGTTCCGGAATTGCACGGATGGAAACGGATTTTTCCTTCAGGTTTTCTATTTCAGTTCCTGTACATCCTGCAAGCAGCTGAACTTCATTTGTGTTTTTGAAGTGGAAGAGGACATCGGCAAGTTTCTTTGAAATTAATACTGTCTTATTTTTTTGCATTTGTCTTCTTTCCTTCCCGTGAATGTTTTGCCGCTACAGCGTAGAGTATTCCATTTGTAAGTGTCGTGAAATCAGTACAGCAGGAATCAAGATTTTTTATGGCAGTATGTATCTGCTCAAGGGTAGGCCTGTAATATTTTTTCAAAATTGAATAGGCAGTCAAAATCTTTCCGCTGTTGCAATAGCCGCACATGTGTATTCCGGCCTGAGAAAATCCGGTGATGATGTCCTGGTAAATCGGATTGTTTTTAAAATGTTCCAAAGTTACAATGCTGCTGTCCCTGATTATTCCCATAGGAATTTTACAGCTGGGAACTGAAGTGTCATCCAGAAGAACCGTGCAGTTGCCGCAGATCCCTTTTTCGCACCCGCATTTAACGGAGTAAAACTGTTCCCTTCTCAAAATGTAGAGCAATGTATCTGTTGGTTCTGCAGACAAAATTATTTTTTTATCATTCAGCGTCAATGGAATTTTCATTTTCTGTCTGCTCCTTTTTTTCTAAGTCTGAGTCTGTTGATTTAGCGATGGCCTGTGCTTCACTTATTTTTCTTAGCAATGCCTTCTGTTCTTTAATCTTATTGAAGATTGTATCGGTCTTAAGAGGAATTGAATTGATTGTACAGTTGAGTGCCTGTGTTAAAGCCTGAGTAAATGCTGCGGGAATAACCTGGTATACAAGTTCTCCAATCTGCGAAGAATCATTTTCTGACTGGCAGAAAGAAATTTTTACCTGTGGATATTCAATTCTGTCATCTTCATAGAGGCGTTCAAGAGTTCTCTGGACTGCAAGTTTGATTGAAGCTGAAGCTGCCTGTGTGTTCAAAATCTTTCCGCCGTCTGCAACAATACTTATGCTCCTTATATATTCTCTGTATGTACATGGATTGATCTCGAGTTCAAGAATTGCTGCAATGAAAGAAGTGCTGTGGAATGGTTTCCCCTTGAATTCTTGATGATCCCATTCTTTTTTCTGTGCTGCAGTTACCTTTCTCTTTACTGTAAAAGGGAGCTTGTCTGAAGGCTTTCTTTTCTTGATTGCAAGACAGCATTTTTTCAGCAGGGAAGTCATGATGCTTATGCTTGAATATACATTTTCCGGTAAAGGAGGTTCATCTCCATTTTTAAAAGTTGAATTAAAATTTACGCTGGATGGAGGAATATCAAGAATTTCAGAAACTGTTCTCGTACAGATTTCCTGAATGGACGGTGACACTGGAGGACATAAAATTGTTATTGTAGAATTTTCTTCAAGTGTTACTTCCAATGATTGTGCTGATTCATAAACTTCTGATCCGTAATAGCCGGTTCCTTCATAAGCACATGCAAGGCCTATTCCCCTCATGGGAGATGAAAAAAGCGAAACATATTCCTTTGGTCCGGTCTGCATCTTCCAGTCGCTTGAATCAAGATGGTATGAGGCATATTTTCTGTTGAAGTCGCTTTTCTGTGCAACTGCTTCCAAAGCTTCCGTAATCTTGTTAAGTGAAAATTGAAATGGAGACCAGGTCTTTCTATTTTTTGAATCTGATGGCGCAGTCTTGTTCAGCAGTCTGAATTCAAGAGGGGTAAGGTTGCACATCTGGCATACAAGGTTCATCTGGTTTTCCACAGCATAGAAAGCTGCTGTATCAATGAGCTGAATGTCTACGGATGAAGCAGGTTTGTGTGAGCTTGTGGCCGTTGCCTCAATGAGAATGTTTTCTGGACAATATATTCCGCAGGATGCAATGCAGAGTCTGTCTATGATTTCCTGAGCAAAAGGATTAGCAAAGCCTGCGTCAACCTTCATGTTGACTTTCATGGCAAGAAGTTTTCCTTCTTCATTGATTGCGGTTTTGTGAACAATGTTTATGGGCTGAATTGTATTCAGAAACTTGTCCTGTTCTTTCCTTGTGAAAACAAGCTTGACCGGTTTCTTGCATTTGTTTGCGGCTGCTGCAACCTGACAGGCAAGAATTGAATTGTACCAGATGCTGTTTGTTCCCCTGTTAGTCGAGGTCGTTTTTTTTAAGTTTATGTTTTCCGGTTCTATGGCCATGGTTTCAGAAACAATGCTTCTCAAACTTCCAAGCCACTGGGTTGGTGTAAGTATTGTCAGTATTTCTTCATTCCAGAAACATAGGGCACCGTTAGGTTCTCCGTAGTCTGTAGTCTTAAAGGCATAGGTCCAGTCCTTTTCAAGAACATGAGGTGCTGCCGAAAAAATAGATTCAATACCAGGAATTTCCCCCTTGTCGTTTTCACGCCAGCAAGGACCAAACTTCAATGTTCTTTCTGCAAGCTTGTTTGAAAAGAATTCTTCCTTAATTTCTTTAAGGGCTTCTATTTCTTTTTTCTGTTGGTTAAGCTGCCTTTTTGAAACTTTCTTTTCAGGATCTTCCAGATTACCAGCTGCAAGAAGGTCTTCGTCCTGAAGATAATCCTCGATAGTATTTGTGTCCACTGTAATTTCAAGTTCTTCAACAAGAGAGTGAAGGGTAGTTTCATCAGGACCAACAAGAAGCCCTAATGGTTCGCCTTCATATGAAATGTTTCCTTCGCAGAAAACTGGAATCTTTCCGTTTGGCGTATCAATAAGGTTTGTTCCCGGAATGTCTCTAGCCGTAACAAGAGTGTATCCTTCCGGTAAATCAGGATGAGAAATGGATTTTATGATTCCCTCTTTTGCAGGGCTTCTTACGGTTACCGCATAAAGCATTCCGTCCATTGTAAGGTCACTGTAGAATTCTTTTTGAAAAGAGAATTTTAAAGTTCTTGCAGCAGTGACTTTCTTAGACATGATACTTTTCTCCTACGGCTTTAACGCATTCAATTACATAATCAGTCATCTCTTCTGTCATGTCAGGCCAAAGGGGAATTGAAATTGTTTCAAGATATTTTTCTTCTGCATTAGGAAAATTTTCTGCCTTAAAATCCGGATACAATTCTTTCCAGTAAGAAAAATGGAAAATAGGAATAAAATGCATTGAAATGCCGAGTCCACTTTCCTGAAGCTCCTTTGCAAAAACATTTCTGTCGCACTTTAATTTTGAAAGGTCTAGGCGCATCAAATAAAGATGACAGGAATCACCCTTGGATGTTGGTGGAATTTTTATGAAATCAAGTTTTGAAAATTCCCTGTTGTATTTTGCAACATGAACCTTTCTCTTTTCATCAAATTCATCAGCTTTTGCAAGCTGAACTCTACCAATTGTTGCAAGAATGTCTGGAAGATTGCTTTTGAATCCCGGTGCAATAATATCGTATTCCCAGCTTGCCTTTGTAGAAGTATATCTGTCCCATGCATCGCGGTTCATTCCGTGAAGGCGCATCTGAGACATTCTCTTTGCAAGGTCGTCATTGTTTGTGGTTACCATTCCACCTTCGCCTGTAGTCATGGTTTTTGTTGCGTAGAAACTGAATACTCCAACATCACCTATGGTTCCGGCATATCCTAAGTCAGTTGGGGAAGGAAAGGAGTGTGCACAATCTTCGATTACATAAACACCATATTTTTTTGCAATTTCCATGATGCGCTTCATGTTGCAGACATTTCCCGCAATGTGAACAGGAACAACTGCAACAACGTTTTTCCCTTTTTCACTTGCAAGAATCTTTTCAATGCTGTCAGGATCAATAGAATAATTGTCTTTTTCAATGTCTGCGAAATAAACGTCTGCATCCAGATGCCTTGCGCTAGCTGCAGTCGAAACAAAAGTGTAGGGAGTGGTAATGACTGCTTTGCCGGCTTTTACACCGCAAGCTTCCATTGCCATAATCATTCCGCTTGTATTGCTGTTTACGGCAAGTGCATGCTTTGCTCCGATTTTGGCTGCGAATTCTTTTTCAAATTCATGGGCTTCGTTTCCTGTAGTAAGCCATCCAGAACGAAGTACTCTTACAGCGGCTTCTTCTTCTTCTTTTCCGATGGAGGCTTTGAAAAAAGGAACTGTCATTTTATTTTCACTCATTAAAGAACCACCTTTACCGATGTAGCCATATCTATCTGAAGTCCTTCCTTTTCTTTCTCAATGTAGAACTTGTCGAGGGTAGGAACAGCCTGCCTTAAAATCTGTTTCAATTCTATGCTGTTCCTGTAAAGTTTTTCATTGCCTTTTGTGAAAATACAAATGGGTTCCAGCTTTTTTATGAGTTCTTCAAGATTGAAGGTTTTGGGAGGAATGTTTGTAAGTACAAGAATTTTTTTGTACTCAGTTGGAGTTGGATTTTCTTCATCAAGCCACAATGGTTCTTCAAGTCTTTCTCCTCTGCGGCAACCTATGTACTGAATCTTAATGTCTTCGTCCGGTGTGAATCCTGAAAATTTAATTATCTGCCTTGCAAGATCAACGATTTTAATAGGGTCACCCATATCAAGAAGATAGCTAAAACCGTTTTTACCAACACCGCCTGTCTGAAGAACCAGGGAACAGGCTTCAGGAATTGTCATGAAGTATCGTTCCATTTCCGGATCTGTAACAGTTACTGGACCACCGTTTTTTATCTGGTCCATGAAAATCGGCAGAATTGAACCGCGGCTTCCAAGGACATTTCCAAAACGTACGAACATGAAGGACTGGTTCTCCCTTGCCTTTTTAGAATATTCGTTCACGAGTTTCTCGCACAGCATTTTGCTTACGCCGTAAACACTTACAGGATCAACGGCCTTGTCTGTAGAAATAAGGACGAATCTTTCAACACCAAATTCAAGGGCTGCATCCAGAAGATTTTTTGTTCCAAAAACATTGTTTTCAATCGAAGCGACGGAGTTTTCCTCCATCATTGGAACATGCTTGTAGGCTGCGCAGTGGAAAATAACATCGGCGTGGGTGTGTGAAATAATGTAGCGTACATAATCCTTGTCCTTCATGTCGCCGATGATTGGAACTACGGAAGCTTTCTGGCCAACGCCTTCATTTTGAAGAACATGAAGTTCACGGTAAATGTTTACAATGGAATTTTCACCGTGTCCAAAAAGATAAAGTCTTTCAGCTCCACCCGAAAGAAGCTGTCGTGCAAGTTCACTTCCAATGGAACCGCCCGCACCTGTAATGAGAACTCTCTTTCCGCGCAGGTAAGAAAGACTCTTTGTAAGTGGAATTACAATCGGTGTTCTTCCAAGAATGTCCAAAGGGTTAATGTCGCGTGCCTGAATGAAATGAGCTTTGCCGTCAATGACCTGGCTTATGGAAGGCAAAATCTTGATCTGTGTAAATCCGCATTTCTTCAGGGCAGAGTAGATTTCCCTTATTCTGTCAGTGCCTGCACTCGGAATGGCAATGAGAGCCTGATCCGATGAAGGATCTGGGTGAAGTGCATCTGCCATATTTTCTATAGGTCCAAGAACAGGAATGCCCTCAATTTTAGAACCTATAACGTTTTTGTCATCATCCAAAAAAGCAGTGACAGTTCCAAAAACTTTTTTTGAAATGATGTCTTTTGCTATCATCTGTCCTGCGAAACCTGCACCAATGATGTACAGTCTGCTTTCCGTGTTGTTCATTTTTTCCTCGTGTGTCTTCGGCAGTCTAAAATCAAAGTGAAATCTTTTTTACTTCTTCAATGAATTCTTCAAGGTTGTTGAATTTTCTGTATACACTTGCAAAACGAATGTAGGCAACCTTATCCAAGGAGTTCAATCTCTTTAGAACAATTTCCCCCAGCAGTGCCGTAGAAATTTCTCTGCCGGCTTTACCTACAGTGTAGGCTTCGTCTTCTATTTCGTTGAGAATCTGATCTTTCAAATCTGTTGAAATAGGTCGTTTTTCCAGTGCGCGTTCAATTCCCTTTGCGATTTTTTTAATGTCAAAAGGCTGTCTTCTTCCGTCGCGCTTAACAACCATGAACTGTTTTTCTTCGATTCTTTCAAAGCTTGTGAATCTTTGTCCGCATGAAAGGCATTCTCTTCTGCGCCTTATGCTTTCGCCGTTTGCCAACTGTCTGGATTCAAGAACTTTATCATCAAAGCTGCCACAATATGGACATCTCATTTTATTTTATCCCCATGTTGATTAATTGTCTTCTTATAATACCAATGAAAAAGCATAAAAACAAGTACAGAACTCTTTTTCTTCGGAGCGTACCGGCCTTGCTAAACCCGCTTTCCTGGGTTCCGCTGGCGCTCATTGCCGTTGCCGGCAACGCCTCCGGCGCCCATCCAATCGGGGCTAGTCTGAGGTGAATCTGTTCGCCGACAATGCCTTAGCTGTCATCATAGGAGGAGGTTAGGGGTATAAAAATAGAAATCTTGAAAAAAAATGAAAAAAATCATCAAAAAAAGAAAATTCTTCTTGACATTTTTTATATTCGGATATATATTCTCTTTCACCGTCGCACGACGGAAGGCAACGAAAGTTGC
>JAKSLX010000037.1 GCA_024400915.1 Treponema sp. | reverse complement strand
GGGTATTTGTGTGCATGATGTTTGGAGCTTCTACTCCGTGGAAAATCATGTTCATGATGGCAATGATGTATGCAAGGCCCTTCTTTTCCTTTCCGTAAAAGGTAGAAGTCTGAAGGGTGTTCTTCTGGGCAACGGTCTTGGCCTTCTCGTTGAGGTATGCAAATGCCTCGCAAAGGAATCCTGCACTACCACAGGCACCGTCGTAAATGGTGTCGCAAATTTTTGGATCAACTACTTTTACGATTGTGCGGATAAGCGGACGTGGTGTGTAATATTCTCCACCGTTACGGCCAGCATTTCCCATCTTGTGGATCTTGCTTTCGTAAAGGTGGCTCATTTCGTGTTTTTCCGTGCTGGTCTGGAAATGTAAACCGTCTGCGTAGTTTAAAATTTCACGCATGTTGTAGCCAGAAACAATCTTATTCTTGAGTTCGCTGAAAATTTCGCCTATCTTGTATTCAAGGCTGTCAGGAGTAAGAGCAGTTTTCTTGAATTCCTTGAGGTATGGAAAAAGCTGAAGGTTTACAAAGTCAGCAAGATCATCACCTGTAAGGGCATTTTTATGGTCGATCTCCCCTTCCTTGTTCTTTGGACATGCCCATTTATTCCAGCGGTACTTAGGCTTGATTATCCTTGTGTATTCCTTTCCCTGAAGTTCCATTTCATCGCTACGGGCATCCTCAAGATCATCAAGGTATTTCAGGAAGAGGATCCATGAGGTCTGTTCAACATAGTCTAGTTCGTTGGAACACCCTGCCTCCTTCCACAATATGTCGTCAATGTTCTTGAAAATCTGTTCGTAGTTCATGAAGCATGTCTCCTTTGTTGTTGCTTACAGTATAGCATGAAGAATACTTTTAGACAAAAAGAGCATGGTATTTTTTTCGGAATTTCTATAGACAGGATAGATTGTGATTGCCTTACACGCAAACTTTGCGTGGCTTTTTATTGGTGGTAATTGTACTAGCAAGGGTTTCCAAAGGGATTTTCCTTTGGTCGCAGGCTGAACGGCATTTTGACTGGGTCGTTAACGAGACCCATGTCTGCCGGAAGTCGAGAATCTCGGGGGCCCCATATCCGGAAATGTTGTTCAAGCCGAAGGTGAAGAATGACATTTTCGGTATGGGGTATACTGATTTTGTCACAAAAGCAGTTAAGGGTACGCAAAGATTGCGTGTTTACTTTAGACTACTTCTGAAGAATCAATGTTTCTTTTGATATAGTAGTAATGCCACTATCGGATTGTCTTTTAGCAGAAACAAACTTATATGAACCATTAGCACCACTGAAATACTTATCTGTTTCTGTAGTGGTAAAGATTTGGTTCAATGTATAATTTTTGGTTTGCTTAATTGTATATGGAGAACCATATGGAAAAACAGCCCCACTGATGGTTTGGCGTAATAATGACCAAGTCTGTTCTTTTGTAATTGTTGTTCCAGCTAAATCCGAATACATATTAGAATACAACATCAAGACCGACCTATTGTCCGTTTTGTAGATTTTTCCGTGTTTATTATCTCCGAAGTCTTTTGCCAATCAAGTTCATTTCTTTCTTTCTTGTCGTTGTATTCTTCTAAGGTTGCACAGCCATTATTTTCCATATGATGGGCCAACTTTATGAAATCCTTTGGTCCGAATTTAAGGAGAGGCTTTAAGAATCGTTTATATCTGTCAAATTCAGTTTTAATTCCAACAATCAAGTTAGTGAACCCGTGATGAAAAACATCAAAGACAGAACTAATCTTTCCGGTTTCTTTGTATATTCTCTCCCCTTCCTTCTTCAAATTGGAAATTTCAATGGAATCAGATTTCAATTCACTAACAAGTTTTTTTGCGTTTTCCATAAACTCTTTACTGGAATCAATCCTCTTGATCTTTTCATCAAGTTCTTTGTTTTGCACCTGAAGCGATTCTCGTTGATTTTCCAAATCCTTGCGTTCTACAGCTAATGACTTTTCCTTTTCTTTAAGTTCTTTTTCCTTTTTATCATTCGCTGCTGAATCAGATTTGTTTTTAGCTTTTTGAGCCTCATTATCCTTTTGTATTTTCAAGTTTTCTTCTTTGCTTTTCTGGATTTCAGCCTTTTGTATTTTGGCATCTTCAATTGTTCGTTCTGCATCCTTCAATTCCGCATATTTTTCTTTTGTCATATGGGAATGAGCTTCTACTTTGGTTCGATTCACTTTAATCCCATATCCTTCGACAAAATCCTGAAACATCATCTGCAATTTTCTCTCAAACTGCATCTGTGCAGTTCCCTTTTTAGCTTCCGTTCTGTATCCAATTTCCGCAAGAGCAGCACTCATACTGCAGTTCAATGGCATTCCATTACGCAAAGCTTTACCGAACTTATTGACTCTATAAGAAGTCCAGTCCGTTTTTTTCCATAATTTTTCATTCCATTTAATATTGGCCTCTTTAAGCTGCTTTTTCTTCTCTTCCATAAAAACGGCTCTGTCAGCATCTTCAATTTTCTTTTCTTCTGTTGTTAATGAATGGCCAACGAATACTACATCCAGATGGATGTGAGGTGGATTAAATATTTTTTTTCCTTTGATGATTGTAAATTCGTCGTCATGAAGATAAGCACCAATAATCACCATGTTTTTTCCATACAGTTTCTCAAGTTCTTTCACAAAATTTTTTAAAACTACATATAAGATTTCTCTATTGTCATACTGATTCTGCTGGTTTCCAATTTTCAATTCAATTTCGTATACGGGTTTTATATTTGAATCACTTTTAAGATTTTTGTGTTTTCCTTTTCTTTCATTTTTTTTGATATCCTCAAAATAATTATCTATTCTTCGATCTTTTCTACGTTGCTCTTTATTATATTCTTTTACCGAGAATTCGAACAAAGAATTGAAAGCAGATTCAAGATCTCCTTTATCAACCAGAATTTCACTGAATTCACTTAAATCAATGTGCTTTTCTTTTTTGCAAAAGTCCTTGTCCCTTATGTTATGAAGGTAATTGAATGCATTTGGGCGAAAGTTAACCGTCACACGTACACCGTCTTTATCCATATATGAGTCCTTATTAATGTAGTAGATTGTGTAGAACAGGGAGGCTTACGCACCTCCCTTCCTTGAGTGGGTAAGAAAAAATTATTTCAAAAGTTTTTCAAAATAATTATTTTCATCTTCAGAGAATTCAATATTCTTAGAGTTATCCGTAAGTCTTGAATCCAACAGGATATCTTTTGCTGATTTACCTGCATGAGCTAGAACAAAGGCAAGTTTTACACCCATTCTTGCGGATTCGGCATCAAATTTAGATTTTTTTGGCTTAGGTTCAGCAGCAGCGTTATTAACCTTCTCTTCTTTTTTTATTGTAGAATATATTTTTGAAAGAGTAATCTCATCCGCGAATAACTTGCGCTCAAGATCCGGAGTAATTTTATGTGTAATTTCACGAAGCATTGATATTTGGCGCACGCTAATCGAGAGTTTATTTGCCAATGATTCGTCTGAATACTCATCGGTCTTCTCTCCTCGCAATTTGGCAGATCGCTTTAATTCTTCGAATTCCTTAAACGACACATACTTGTCTCTGTCTGAGCTGGATCTTCGATCAAGCTGAAGATGAAGGATGTATTTTTTATACTCTTCCCTGCTACAGAAGTCCTTAATTATTACAGGCACCTTGGTTATCTGTCCTTCTAGTGAATCAAGAGCTTCCTTGCGCGAATTACCATCAAGTATAAGGTAATCCTTATTGATAATGATGATCTGTGACTGGTCATAGCCATGTTCACGCATATCCTCAGCTATTCGCTGCACCTTCTGCGCCTCCTGCGCATAGATTGCCTTGTATTCAGGGTCAAATTTCAATTTTCCAACCGCACACATGAATATTGTGTCTGGCTTAGACAAATTGAATGAATTTATTTTATTTAATAATTTGTTCATTATTTCCTCCATATACATGAAGTATTTTTTTTGTTGATTCAAGCGCTTCTTCACATTCAAGTGTAGCTTCTTCCTTACTTAGATTATTCATCCTTATTGCTTCATCAATATCTTCTGAAGAATAATCAGAAGAAAGATCCAATGTACAATCATCACGAACACCTAATGTATTGTGATATTGATTACATGCAGGACACTTAACAGGCCAATGAGGAATGGAAATATCTTGGGATGAATGATTATCTTTTGCCTTTCTCCTCATATAACGAGATAAGACATCTTCTTGGAACGAAACATGATAGAAGAGTTTAGGATCAACAGTAGAATGAATGCTTGCGATATATTGGTATACATATTCACAATATGAATATAATTCATCAACAAGCATATCATTTTGTTTTAAAAACTCAGTAAGCTTAAGATCATACCTTTCGTCAATTTCTTTTAATTCTTCATGCTGATTAATGAAATCACGAACAGAGCAATTAGTTACATTACTATTACTCTTCTCACCTATACTATCCTTACCTTCACTTACCTGCGGCTCTTTTTGCGCTCTTTCCGAGCTCTTTTCGAGCTCGTCATGAGCTCTTCCTGTGTTCATTTCGAGTTCTTTCTTAGCTCTTTTCGAGATTTTTTTTACATCCTTTTTGATTTTTTCACCGCAAGGTAAATAACCCCTGCTCAATATGTAGGCGTAGGCATTTACCCCTGCTGCAAGGGAATAAGTTTTGTCTTCCTTGATCCTCAGCTTTTTCAAAGCATCAACATATCTTGTACCAGTGTAATGAGCTTTATCGATGTTATTATGAAGTCTCCAATCGGTAACTACATACAACATATCATCTACAGGAATCACATAGCCCTTATCGATAAGAATTTTCAAATCATCGAAATTACACGGAAGTTGTCTTGATATACTATAAGCATTGTCAACGAATCCTTCATCATCAGCATACAAGCAAAAAAAGAAATACATAACCTGTGCACCACCCCCCATCTGAAGGAATTTGTCCTGGGTGACAACTGATTTAGCTATCATACGTCTATTTGCCATAATTCACCTCCAATGAAAGAAATGAATACTTCAGGTATGGACGTTGTTCAACTTTTGTTGTATAAGTTTCAACTAGAATTGTTTGTGATTCGCGTCTTGAACAATTTATATCAGCCACTGAATTGCCGTTCAGTGGCTTCGTTGTTTTAAATTTCATAATTTCACCTCCCCATTGTATTTCCGCTGATACGCCTTCCTCTCCTCCGCCGAGGATATCGCAAGCCACTCCTCTATCTCCGACCTGCGCCAGCACTTATTATTGCCGATCATAGTGGCCCTACCGCACATCGGCTGAAGGTCCAACCTTGCACGCAGAGTAGAGAGCTTATACCCTCCGTGCATATCGCACGCCTGCCGCAAAGTTATCCATTCGCTTGTAGCCGGCTCCATTCTAGATTTCACATTTTCTTTTTTTTGTTGCTTTAGAAAAAAATCCAAAATGCGATCCATTTTAAGTTCTAACCCCCTCAGTACGAGGGTGTCCTGTTGTGTCATTGCTATGACCTCCTTGATTAAAATTAACTGCTCTACGAGCTAAAAGATTAAATAACCTCCTTGCAGATGGGATCTGATAACTTACCGTCATGCTAATATCGCGCTGACATGACAGTTCCTTGTCATCCGGAATACACGTATTACCCATACTCCTTAATATTGTATATATGCTAATATAATATAGTATCTACACACAGTCAAGTAGTACATATATATTTTTTTTTAATTTTGTTATAGAATTAAATACATGGTAGAGTCATTAGCTATATTATTAAATAATGTTGAACAATTAGCCAAAGAAAGAAATTTCTCCAAACAGAAATTCTGCGATGAAGTTGGAATATCTCGTTTTTCATTTGTAAACTGGGCTAAACAATCTTCGTTACCAAGCGCCGATGTTGTGATTAAAATCGCAAACTATTGCAAAGTTGATCCATCCTGGCTAATCGGGAACTCAATAGTTGATTCATCAGATGACTATGAATCAACTCCAGAGAAAGTTTTCAGTAGAATATTCAACCTTTTGCTGAAGGAAACAGGGATTCCAGATCCTGACTACCATGAAGTAACAGATGAACAGTATGAAACCCTGTTTGCACCTGTAGCTGGCATTGTTTCTAAATACGACTTATTAAATTGGGAACATAATAGGATTCAGCCAAATATCAAACAGATTGAAGCTCTAGCAAGACATTTTAATTGTACTTTTGAATTTATCGCCCATGGAATC
Source organism: Treponema sp. (assembly GCA_024400915.1). Lineage (GTDB taxonomy): Bacteria > Spirochaetota > Spirochaetia > Treponematales > Treponemataceae > Treponema_D. Next base: position 11,354 of record JAKSLX010000037.1, on the reverse strand, counting down.
AAAGAAGACCTTCCATTAGGGGAAGAAAAGGTTGTTTCAAAAGAAAATTACGATTTTGCAAAGAAGTACTCTAAGTACAAATACATGTTAATGAGTTATGACAATCTCTATGAGCCAGATAGAAAAATGATTTCTGAACTTATTGCTCGTTTATTCAGGCTCAAAAGACACATTGGTGGCTATGACTTTGATACGGAGTGGAATGCTGCACATCCAACAGAGCCACCACGCCAGAAAGATCCAGATTTGAAATAACACGATAAAAAGTTTTAAGGACAAGTGAAATTAATCAGCAAATCGGAATACAAGAATAAACAGGACTAGAAACTTCATAAAGTTATCGCAACGGCAAATTATGCCGTTGCAAAATCCCCCAAAGAGACACTATAAGTATCAATTTCAATTATATCTCCGTACGCTATGCAAACCAGCTACGTCAAATGCGCCGTAAGCAGGACTTGGAGAAAAATCAGGTGTCGAAGATAATGCCTACAGACAACGGAAGACAGTCAAACGATACCAGCGGAACTACTTAAGACAACAGAAGGCAGCGTCATGATGATGATACAAATAAAACTGTATAGAACATGAATTGATTATAAATAGATAGCCTTCATATAATCAGCGGCCTTCTGCGGACCTTTGTTCAGCGTTCTTAAGGAAAAGATCCCTGAGTTCCTTCTTGTTGCGTTCCTTTTCAGCCTCGAGGGGAAGCTTGAAGTCGTCCTTGCTGGATGATTGGGCAGGGGAAGGAGTTGCCTTTGCCTGAGTTGCAGGTTTCAGGGCTTTGATGGCTGCTATGAGTTCATTGAACATCTGCTGTATGATCCTCATGTTGTCTGAACCATTTTTTTTTCTTTTAAATATAGCTGAGTAACTTACCTTATAATCATGAAGTTTATCGCTAAAGGAATGAGGTTCACTGCACATTTCCCATCCCTGTTCGCCATATTTGTTAAATTCTTCTATAGTTGATACTTCGATATCTTTATATTCCCACTTGTCCATATTTCCCTCCATGGATTCTGCCCGAACCGCAGAACCATCTTATCTAGTATTTTCATAAATTTATAATTGTTTACTTTATTTGTCAAAGTAAATCAATTAAAAAGCTCATTCACAGCAGGAACAACACTTTCCAAACTGCTGATCATTTCTGGTATGGCAGCACGGGTATAATACTCGGTCATTTCTACACTAGTATGCCCTACCATTTTTCTAACAGTTTCTACATCCGCATTTCTACGCATTCTTGTGACGTAAGTAAATCTAAATGAATGGGGAATAAGTTTTCTTGTTCCCTTTTCAATGCCAGCCTTGGACAGTTGGCGAAGGAAAACCTTTTCGAGATATTCCTGTCTTACAGGTATTCCGTTCTCCCTATAAAACATGTAGGCGTTATCTTGGATGCCATTATTTGCAATATAATCTTGAAGTTGAGTTATTGTTGAATCTGGAGCAAAGCTGATCCTCCATTTTTTGTTTTCATCAGATCCTTTTTTATTATGATTCATACGAGTGCCATCTTTTTTGCAGAAACCATCAACAACCAATGCATTCTTGTCAAAGATAAACTGCCTTGGTTGCAATGCCCTAGCCTCACCAATTCTCAATCCAAATGATGCCATACATAACAGTGCAAGGTAATCCCTTTCGTTATCCCAATAAATTGGATTAAAAAATTGATTCAATTCTTCGGTAGTAAATACATCAGCTTTTTTACTATTACGCTTAAATCGCCTGAAAGCGGGCTTTACAAGGCCGTTGCAGCCATAAAAAGGTGCTTCCTTGTAAATATGGCCCAATGTCTCCAAAAAAGAGTTTTTCCAGGTGGCTTTATGCTCATTATTTGTCAGGAAGTTATCAACCATCATTACAGTTAGGTCTTTAAGTTCCATTTCGCCAAACAATGAGATTATCAATTCCGTTGTCTTCCTGTGACGGCTCAGTGTTTCCATCGCCAGAACAGTTCCATGCTGTTCCAATCTTAAAAGGTGCATACTTCCAGGAATAAACATGTCCCTAGCAATATCCTTGATTTTTACAGTTTTATCATCCAATGGCGGCAACTGGGAAATATAGGCATACGCTTCTGCTCTGTTTTTGCAATCTGGAATGATCCTCTGCTTCTTGATACCAGTTAAAGGGTCAATGAAAGAATAATACCAGCGATAAACCGATTTGTTTCCTGATTTTACGGAACGTCTTAATACGTTGTAGGACATAGATAAACCTCCTAAGGCTAGATTTGAATCAAATCCATCACCAAACAGTCCAGCGGTGACATTTTGGTGACATCTAACAATTAAGAAGGTTATGGGTAATGGTCTAAATCCTTATAACATAAGGATTTATGCTTCGGGCAAGGGGGATTCGAACCCCCGACCTCCACGTCCCGAACGTGGCGCGCTACCAACTGCGCTATTGCCCGTCTTGGGTCTTATAAAAAAATAACCTACTCGAATGAGTAGGTTTTATCGGGATGTACGGGACTCGAACCCGTGGTCTCCGGCGTGACAGGCCAGCGCGATAACCAGCTTCGCTAACACCCCGTGTTGCTCTTAAAATAACACAAAGGCCTTATGCCTGTCAATAGCATCGTTGAATATAGGCTTAGATTCCCTGAAAAATTGCATAAGTATTGTTTTTTCTATATAATGTCAAAACTATGAAAATTGTAAAACACCTGCCTGCTTTCAGCCTTTGCGTGCTCATCCTTTTTTCCATTATTTTCGGAGCACTTCTTGGGAAAGGTCTTGCAGCAACAGTAAATACCATAAATACAGAAAATTTCACCGACTTTGAAACAGCCCTTCCAACAAGACTTCTTGATGTTCACGGAGAACTCATTACGGAATTTGCAAGTGATGAACGCCGCGAAATAATTGCCATAAGGGATCTTCCACAGCACATGAAGGATGCCCTTCTTACCCGTGAAGACCGAATTTTCTACAGCCATCACGGTTTCAGTTTCAAGGCCCTTTCCCGTGCCGTTGTCGGTGTTCTTACACGCAAATCCCTTGGTGGTGGTTCTACCCTTACCCAGCAGATTGCAGGTACCCTTTACGCAGACCGCAGTGACTACTCAATTAAGAGAAAGTTCCGTGAACTCTGGTGGGCAATCCAGATGGAACGCCATCTTTCAAAGGATGAAATCCTCGAACTTTACATCAACAGAACATATTTTGGTGGCGGTACATACGGAGTAAACGCAGCAAGCAAATACTACTTTGGACATGGAGCAACTGAAATCACTCCGGCTGAAGCTGCAATTCTCGTAATCCAGCTTTCAAACCCATCATTCTACAATCCCTTCGAGCACCCTAACCGTGCCATGGCAAGACAGAAAGATGTTTTGACTTCTATGGTGGATTCAGGCTACATCACGAAGGAAGAGGCCGATGAAAGCTTTGACACCTATTGGGCAAACTTCGACTATACAAGAACAAGCGCATCAGCCCATACAATGCAGAGCAATGAGGCACCTTGGTTCAGCGAATATGTAAGGCGCACCCTCAACGACATGATTTATGGAACAGAGGATATCTACACAAGCGGATTTACAGTAAACACTTCATTGAACCTTGCACACCAGAAAGCTGCAGACGAAATCATGCAGGACTACATCAAGGCCGCAAACAGAATGTACCAGAGGACCATGAACTCCCACGAGCGTTCTGCATTCAGCAAGTACATTCCATTTACAGAACTCATGAGCCTTACTTTTAACTTGCCTGATTTAAAGATGTCAGAACAGAGAAACCAGACCATAGCAATCAAGGAATACCGCAACAAAATCAATCCTATGGTCGATGTTTTCTCAATGATGTTCGGAATTGAATCCCTCAAGACGGAAATCGTAAATAAGGGCAATTCCCTTACAAAACAGAATGCAGAAAAGACTACCATTGAAGGAACAATGATTGCCCTTGAAAACTCAACGGGTTACATCGATGCAATGGTCGGCGGTTCAAAATACGATCAGGAGAATCAGTTCATTCGTGCTATCCAGGCAAAGCTTCAGCCTGGTTCTACATTCAAACCACTCTACTACTCCGAAGCCATCGAAAACCACCAGATGCTTGAAGGTCACCCAGCTTCAATGACTGCAATTATCAGCGATACCCCTGTTGTTTTCCACAAGGAAGACGGCACCCCTTACATTCCTCAGGACTTTAAAGGCCAGTGGGAAGGCGATGTTCCTTTATGGTATGCCCTTGCCCACTCCATGAATGTTCCTTCAATCAAGGTTCTGGATGCGGTAGGTTTCGATGCAGCAATCAAAAGAACTTCGGCGCTCCTTGGCATTCCTTCATCAGAACTTGAATCTCGACACTTTGACAGGGTCTACCCTCTTGGTCTCGGTGTGTGCGCTGTTCGTCCTATTGAAATGGCCAAAGCCTACGCTACCATTGCAAACCACGGAAAGGAAGTTACACCTATCGCAATTCTCTCTGTTGAAGACAAATACGGGAATGAAATCTTGAATCCGGAAAAGGAACTCCGTGCCCAACAGAAATCCCAGAAAGGTGGCAAACAGATCCTCAAGCAGGAATCAGCATTCATCATGCAGGAAATCATGAAGCAGACCGTAGCAAGCGGAACACTCCGTTACGGTGGAGACTGGGATTCAACATACTATGTTACCGGAAAACGCAAGGGCAAGGGTTCAAAATTCCGCCTTGAAAATTCACAGGGACAGAAGTTTGACATGCCGATTGCAGGAAAGACAGGTACAACACAGAACTGGGCAGATGCCTGGGCTGCAGGATTTACTCCATATTATACATCTGTGTTCTGGTTCGGTTTCGACAAGCCTGGTCAGTCTCTAGGCCTTTCAATTACCGGTTCTACCCTTGCCGGTGTTGCATGGGGAGACTTCATGAATGCCGCAAACAAGGGTAAAGGATACAAGCCGTTCTTTGATGAAAAACCGGAAGAACTTCTTGAACTTGAAATCTGTTCCAAGAGCGGTGGACTTTTGACACCAGACTGCGAAGGCTACAAGATGACTGCATATTACTATCCTGGAACAGAACCAACTGAAAGCTGTCTGAAACATACAGACAGCACAGGAAGAACTTTGGGAACATTCAGATTAAAAAGGGCAAGACTTCAGTCAGGATACTATTTCATTGATGATGCTGACTTTGCACCACTCCATGTTGACCTTAGTTTCCTTAGAAGTGGCAAACTTACATCGGAACTCAACATTGAACTTGAAGAAGAAAACAATTATGCTTCTAACAGGGATCCTGATGATTTCTCCAACTGGCTTCTTGACTAGGAAAGGAAGGAGTTTTATATGATCGTAAAGATAGAAGACATCAAAATAAAGAAACGAGTACGCCGAGATCTTGGCGACCTTGAAGCTTTAAAGGACAGCCTCAAGCAGTACGGTCTCATGAATCCCATTACACTGAACTATAAATACGAACTCATAGCGGGAGAACGCCGTCTTGAAGCTGCAAAATCCCTTGGATGGGAAAGAATCAATGCCATTGTTCTAGACAAGAATGTGGACAAAGTTCGTCAGCTGGAAATGGAACTAGAAGAAAACAACCAGCGCAAAGAATTTACTGATGAAGAACTTCTGGAAGGATATAAAAGACTTGAACGTCTTAGAAATCCTTCAATTTTAATGCGCATACTCACTTTCATTGCAAATCTGTTCCTTGCCATTGCAAAAAAAATAGCTCGGCTCTTTGCATCTTCAAAAGAATAAAATTTGTAAATCGGGAAATATGGAATTATAATTATAGAAGCAACTTTATTGGAGGCTTCTATGAATAAGATTAAGATTACATTACCCGACAATTCTGTTATTGAAGCAGAAAATGAAATTCGTCCGCTTCTTCTGCTGGATAAATTCAAGGCAGACAAAGATGTTCTTGCAGTAAAAGTAAACAATGAAATCTGTTCTCTTTCAACACCCATAAACATTTCGGCAAAGGTTGAACCTGTATTCTGTGATTCAGCAACAGGTGCGTCCATTTACAGAAGATCACTTTGCTTCCTTCTTGCAGCAGCAGCACACAACCTTTATCCATGTAAAAGACTTCTTGTAGGTCCAAGCATTGGCTACGGTTATTATTACACCCTTGAAAAAGGATCAGCAATTACACAGGATGAAATTGACAGTCTAAAGAAAGAGATGAAGCGATTGTCAGATGAGGACTTTGCTATTGAAACCCAATATGTTTCATACGAAGATGCGTGTTCCCTTTTTGAAGAACTCAACCTTACAGAAACAAGAAAAGCTCTGAATTACCACTGCCCTTCCAAGATCCTTCTAAACAAGGTAAAAGACTTCACGGATCTTTACTTTGGACCTCTTGTTCCAAGTACGGGATACATCGATGTCTTTGACATTGTAAAATACAACGATGGATTCCTCTTAAGATTCCCTAAACACACAGAACCGGGTAAACTTTCAGAATTCCAGGATCAGCCTAAGCTTTTCAACATCTTCAAGAACTATAAGGAATGGGGAAAAAAGCTTGGAGTCACTTCTGCCGCAAGTTTGAATCAGGTAATACATGACAAGAGAGTCAACGACTTTATCAGCATCTCGGAAACCTACCAGACAAAGATGATTTCAGACATTGCAGACCAGATTCAGGAAAAGAAATCTGCCCGCGTTGTTCTTATCGCAGGTCCATCTTCTTCTGGAAAGACAACCACAAGCAAAAAACTTTCACTTCAGCTTGAAGCAAGAGGCTATACACCTAAGGTCATTTCTCTTGACAATTATTATGTCGGCAGAGCTGAAACTCCAAAGGATGAATTCGGAAACTATGACTACGAATGTCTTGAAGCACTTAATGTAAAGATGCTTAACGAAAATCTTGTTGACATGTTCAACGGAAAAGAAATTAAGCTTCCATCATACGATTTCCATGAAGGCGTAAGTTACTTTAAGGGCGATACCATGCACCTTGAAGAAAATGACATTCTGGTTATGGAAGGTATCCATGGACTTAACGACAAGCTTACTCCACTTGTTGCACCTGAACTTAAATTCAAGATTTATCTTTCTGCCCTTACCCAGCTCAACCTTGATGACCACAACAGAATTTCCACAAGTGACAACCGCCTTATAAGACGTATCGTTCGCGACTACAACTACCGTGGCAAGAGTGCCTCAGACACAATCAGCATGTGGGACAACGTTCAAAAAGGAGAAAGGCTCCACATCTTCCCGTTCCAGAATAATGCTGATGCAATGCTCAATACAGCACTTGATTACGAACTTGCAGTACTCCGCGTTTATGCTGCCCCACTTCTTCGTTGCGTAACTCCTATGCAGCCAGAATACGCAGAAGCTGGAAGACTCCTAAAGTTCCTTGACAACTTCCAGACAATTCCAGCAAATGCAGTACCACAGGATTCTATTATCCGTGAATTCATCGGCGGAAGTAAATTCAAATACTAAAACCAAAAATCATAATGATTTGATCCGTAATCCTTTTAGGGTTACGGATTTTTTTTGCAATAAAATAATTTTTTTTATATACTTTATAATTATGAATATCCAATTAAACACGATGCCATGTTTTGGTGTTGCAGGCAATTTTACAGGACACCTAGAGCAGGCTGGCGAAGCAATAGACTTTGCAAATGTAGTAACAAAGGAAGCAAATGCTCCAAAAGCAATGTTTCCGACCTTTATTCCTGGCAACTCAAACATGGTTCCTGAATTTCTTCATACTTTTCCCTTTGGGAAAGACACAATTATTTTTCCAAAAAATGAACAGAAGCTTCAAATTGAACCTGAATGTGCAGTCATCTGCGATCTTGAATGGAAAGATGATGAAATTACAGCAGTAAAACCTATTGCTTTCGGTGCTTCCAACGACTGCTCCATCAGAAAAGAAGGTGCAAAAAAAATCAGCCTAAAGAAGAACTGGGGCAAAGCAAGCAAGGGACTTTCAGAAAACCTTATTGCTCTTGATAAATTTTCAGAAGGTGGAATTTTAGACCATTATAGAATTGCAAGCTTCCTAGTCCGAGACGGTAAGGCAAATGAATACGGAGAGGATAGCCCAGTAAAAGGCTACAGCTACATTTACGAAAAGCTAATTGAATGGTGCCTTGAAAAATTCAACGGACAAAAGGATGAAGGACCTGCAGAAGACATCCATACATATTTACTTGAAGCAGGAAAGCCTTCAAAAGCAATGATTTCAGTAGGTGCAACCCGTTACACTGACTATGGAGAACACAACTTTCTTGCAAACGGAGATGATGCTGTTGTTGTTGTATATCCAGACAATTATTCTGCAGACGAAATAAAAAAAATGGTCGAAAGAAACGAATTTAGCGACGATATGATTTCCGTATTAAGGCAGAGGATAATTCATAATTCATAATTCATAATGAATAAAAATATTAAGGCCTCCTAGTCGAACTAATATCATCAGTCCGTCCGGAGGCCTTAATTTGTAATTTCTAATTATAAATTATTAATTACTTAGTTGGCATATGTTGCGATGAAAACACCGGCAGCAATTGCTGTACCGATAACACCGGAAACGTTTGGTCCCATGGCGTTCATCAAAAGGAAGTTTGATGGATCGTATTCAAGACCAACCTTGTTTGAAACGCGGGCTGCCATTGGAACGGCAGAAACGCCTGCAGAACCGATGAGTGGATTGATCTTCTTCTTAAGGAAGAGGTTCATAATCTTAGCCATGATAAGTCCACCTGCTGTAGCAACAGCAAATGCAACAAGACCAAGAATGATGATACCGATAGATTCCTTCTTCATGATCTTTTCTGGTGTCATCTGTGAACCAACACCAAGGGAAAGAAGGATTGAAACGATGTTCATCAATTCATTTTCCATTGTCTTTGAAAGGCGATCTGCTGCACCACTCTGCTTTACGAAGTTACCGAAAGCAAGCATACCGATGAGAGGACATGCTGGTGGCAAAAGAAGGATTGCAAGAACAAGAAGAAGCATTGGGAACAATACCTTTTCTGTCTTTGAAACGTAGCGGAGCTGTTCCATCTTGATTGTGCGTTCCTTCTTAGTAGTAAGAGCCTTCATGATAGGTGGCTGGATCATTGGAACGAGAGCCATGTAAGAATAAGCGGCAACTGCGATTACGGCCATCATTTCTGGAGCAAGCTTACCTGAAACGTAGATTGAAGTTGGACCATCTGCACCACCGATGATGGAAATTGCCGAAGCCTGAAGGATTGTATAGTCTGTTCCAAGGAATGTGTTCATGAGAGCAACACCAAAGAGTGTGAAGAATACACCAAGCTGGGCAGCACCACCAAGAAGAGCCATCTTAGGGTTTGCAATGAGCGGACCAAAGTCTGTCATGGCTCCGATACCCATGAAGATGAGCATTGGGAAGAATTCGTTTCCAACACCTGCGCTGTAGATGATGTGGAGCATTCCGTGTGGAGCCATACCCATGCCAGCACCTGGAATGTTAACAAGAACAGTACCGAATCCGATTGGAATCAAAAGAAGTGGCTCAAATCCTTTACCTACTGCAAGATAGATGATAAGGAAACCGATGGCGATCATAACAATCTTCTGCCATCCTGGAGCTTCAACGCCTTCGAAAGGATCATTAGCTTCAGCTGCTTCCTGAGCAGCCTTTTCTGCCTGCTTCTGGGCGATTTCTTCAGGAGTATCCTTGTGGATCATCATATAGATACCGGTTGACTTACCGATATTTCCAAGGAACTTTGAAACGGAAATGTCGTGCTTGCCGTTCCAGTTTTCTGTTCCCTTGATTACACGGTTCATGCCTGTCTTTGGTTCAGCTGTATCCTGTGCAAGAGCTGGTTTTGTGAAAGACAAAACTGAAGCTACTGCCATGATTGCAAGCATGATGAAGGCAATCTTTGTATTTTTAACGTTAGTTCTGATTGGCATATTTTATCCCTAATATTAAAGCTGTTGTCAAAAACATTTCCGTCAGAGAAATCTGACGGAATCATTTTTAGCAAATCTCACAAACTGGCTGTCCGTTTGTTACCTGATCACCCTGATTAGCAAGGAAGTGAACCTTACCGTCACATGGTGCCTTAACTTCAAGTTCCATCTTCATAGATTCGAGGATTACAACATTGTCACCCTTCTTTACTGAAGAACCTTCTGGAACTGCTGTGCGGAGGAATACACCTGCAACAGGAGCATTTACTTTTGTTCCGTTTCCTGCAGCTGGTGCTGGAGCTGGAGCAGCGGCTGGAGCTGGAGCTGCTGCAACTGGTGCTGGTGCTGCCTGTACTACACCACCGATTGTTGCAAGAACCTGACCGTTCTGGATCTGTGTTCCTGGAGCAACTGTGTATGTGATTGTTCCGTCTGCTGTAGACTTAACTTCAAGTTCCATCTTCATAGACTCGATGATGATAACTGTCTGGCCCTTTGTTACCTTTGTTCCGTTTGTGAAGCACTGCTTGAACAATGTACCTGCAACTGGAGCTGTGATATCAACACCGCCTGTTGCAACTGGAGCTGCGGCTGCTGGAGCTGCTGCCTGAGCTGAACCTGCGCCAACTGTTACATTGTAAGCGTTGCCGTTTACTGTGATTGCACCTGCACCGTTTGAAGAAACGTTGTAAGAAGTACCGTTAACTGTGATTGTATAGTTACCACCCTTAGATGCGCCTGCTGCTGGAGCTGCAACTTCCTTCTTTGCGAATGTAGAAGCTGCATCAACTGGACCGTTAGCACGTGTCTTGAAGAACTTTTCTGCAACCTGTGGGAACATTGCGTATGTAAGAACATCTTCGTCTGTTCCGTTTCCGCCAGCTGCCTTAGAAGCTTCAACCATCTTGTCCCATTCTGGTTCAATCTTGTCTGCAGGGCGGCATGTCATAACTTCGTCCATCTTGTTCTGAGCAAGAGCCTGCTTTACAACATCAGCATTTGCAGAAGTTGGAAGAGCACCGAACTTACCTGTTACAAGGTTTGCAAAGTCAGCTGTCATCTTTTCGTAGCGACCGAAGAGAACGTTGAATACAGCCTGTGTACCTACGATCTGTGAAGTTGGTGTAACAAGTGGAACATAACCTGCATCCTTGTGAACGTTTGGAAGTTCAGCAAGAACAGCATCCATCTTGTCTGCGGCACCCTGCTGCTTGAGCTGTGACTCAAGGTTAGAAAGCATTCCGCCTGGAACCTGAGAAAGAAGGATACGAGTATCTGCACCAAGGAATGCTGATTCAAGGCTAGAATAGTGCTTGCGAACATCGCGGAAGTAAGCTGCAATTTCAAGAAGAAGCTTTGTATCAAGGTTTGTATCGTATTCTGTGCCCTTGAGCATTTCAACGATTGTTTCTGTTGGTGAATGTGATGTACCCATAGACATAGAAGAAATTGCTGT
>JAKSLX010000036.1 GCA_024400915.1 Treponema sp. | reverse complement strand
CTGTGTGCAGGTAACATTGATTCTGTCAACGTAACTGTCTTTGCTCCACCTGTAGCATTGATTGTATCACCATCACCTTTTGCCCATACGAATTTATCTTTTATCTGTGTCCAAGTTCCTCCAAAAAGCTTTCCTGGATCCGTTGATTTACTTGACCAATACAAAGAACCTACCGGATAAACAAAATCTAGCATCCATCTTGCCGTAGTGTTTTCAAGGAATTCAACTTCATCAACATCAGTAGTAAAGCTATCTCTCAAAGTATAGAATGTCTTGAACCTATTTACTGTGCCTTCAGTAACCCTAAACATCTTTCTTGAAAGATTTCCTTCTGTCATATCCTGAGTAAATGTTTTTCGCATCCATGTTGAATTGGAAGCTTCATATACTCCATTTTGAATAGGATCAGTCTGATTTTTTACGATTACAATATCACCGGCACTAAGGGAAACTCCATCAATAACCTGAAGTCCACTTAATGTAATATTTGCTGTAGTTGCTGCACGAACTGTACCAGAAAATAATGAAAATTTACTATATGCTCTGTTTACAGCAACTGATGGATCTGCGTTTTCTTCAAGATATTTAACCCTATCATCAAGAGATGATAAATCATCGGCAATGGCATCCGTAATAGCCTTATTTACAAGATCATAAGCATTTGTTGCTTCATAATCCACTGAGCCACGGATTGTTCCATTAGTCATGATTTTAACTATCTTCTTGTCATTATATTTGATATAGGCATATCTTTCATCATCTTCCCCTTCAGTACCAAAGGAGAAGGCATCAATAAGAGTTTTTTCTTCTTCATCTACAAGTTCAGATACTGAAACTTCGCCATTAAAGGCATAATCTCCGTTCTTCTTGTATGTATCAAAAAGGCTTGTGATGTAACTTGCACAAAGAGAAAGTAATGCTGTAACGGATTCTGTAGTACCTTTTTTATCTTTTCCCACCGTGAGTTCTTTTGCTACCGGCAATACATTTCCATTGACTTCCTTTGATGCAGTACCGATATTGAGTTCATCCGTTCCGATTATGTTTTCTTTATGAGAACCATCCTCATTATGCTGTTCACGAAATCTGTTATTTACATCAGAAATAAATCCAACATTGTAAGTTTCATCTTTCTGGGAAGTCCAATCATCGTTTTCTTCTCCGTATACATCGGAAGTAACGTTATAGATGCAATCATCATCAAGTTCAATGGAATTGGCAGGAACATGAATTTCAGCAATCTTTACATAGTCATTTCCAACATCAGGAGCTACAGTAGATCCATCTTCCCCCCTGAAAACTTCATATTCAAGAGTAAGTGTCTTTTTTACATTGGTATTTTGAACTGTATCAGTATCAGTATCAAAATCACGGAAAGAACGCTGCTGATTGTCATATTCTTCCCATACTCCCTTAACACCTATCGCATCAATTCTATCTGCATCACCGCCATTTGCAATTGTAATGTAAGACATTGCTCCAGTTGTTGTAACCGGTGAATCCGACACACAACCAAAAGGAACGGAAGTAACATGATTAACTCCGTAAATAGGCTTTACTCTGAGATTCATTCCATCTCCAGTACTGTATACCTTGCCACCTATGATGAAGTTTTTATCTCTTGATTCAAGCACCATCCTTCCGAATTTCGAGAAGTTATCCACTAAAGATTCAAAGGCGAACTGAAAATCAGCCGCCTTTACGATTTCATTATCCTGAACATTACCTGTTGCAAATGTACTGATAGTATCTGCCATTTTATTATTTTCCCCTCTCCTTTTTATAAGCACCCAATCGGCAAGTTATTAAACTTATATTTATTCTCATTGATATAATTCTTTATATCATCCTTATATACGGCTATTCTCGCACCGTAGAAGGAAGATGTCGCACTTTGTGTTGAACTGAATGATTCACTGATTCCATCCATGCTCAAAGAAGAGCTTGAGAAACCGGACATAAGACCGTCACCAATAATGTTAAGCAGCGATACTGCACCGACCTTAGCAATGATTTCCCTCAGATCGTCAGGAACTTCATCACTATTTTCATATCCGGCAGTATAATCCACAGAATAGAACATGTTAGGCTGGAATGTTTCGTTTCCAAAACGAGAGATGGCATCATTTATACCTTCATACTTCTGGGAATTAATGAAAGGTCTAAACATAGACTTGAGAACACCCTTTTTACGGTCAATTACCGTTGTATCAAGCAGATTGATTGATGCTCCGCCACGGCAAACAAGTTCGAATTTCTGAACATCGAGAATAGGTCTCCTAGAAGTTCTAAGCATTGTATAACGCTGAATCTTTGATTTCTTGAAATCATAGAAAGATTCTTCATCAGTATAGTCTCCGTTTGGATCTAATGAAGTAATCTTCTTAAGTCCTCGTTTCTTTGCATTGCATTTGATGATTCTCTTTCTGATGGTGATATTAAGTTCCCTTTCCATATAAGCAACGGACTGATCAATGAAGTATTTAATCTGTTCGTCAGTAAAAATATCACCATTTGTTGCCTTGAAATCAGTTCCCCAAAGATATGTATACCTCAAATCATCCGGAGTAATGACTTCACCCCATTGCCCATCCGGAGCATGGTAATTATTGAAAGAATAACCAACGGCATCAGGTTTTCCGTATTTAACAAAGGGAGAATAATCCCATTTACTGCCATCATCCTTGAACTGTTCATAATCTTCAGTTGATATGGCACGATATTCCCATAATCCGTCAGTAAGATTGAATGAATCGACAAAATCCCCTGCATTAACCGGTTCAGGAGATTCTGTTGAATCATCCAAAACGGCAAAACCACTGCCAGTGAAAGTATTCCAGACACGATCCTTATGAATAGCTCTTTGGAGGACTACTTGAGTAGAATGTGAAGTTATTTTAAGGACATTGCCCAAACTTGTACTTGCAGCGAGAATTGCCATGATGATTACCTTTTTTATTAAGCGAGTTCAAATCCAGGAACAGTAAGAAGATACTTAGCTTCAAGACCTGTAACTTCTGCGATTCCATCAGAATCAAACTGGATTGTTTTTCTAGTATTTGCAGTGATTGCCTTTCCGGCACGTTTTACAGACTTGATTTTAACAGTTTCATCATCATAGAAATGATTTTCTGTCTTAGGCTGAGATTCTGCCTTATCTTCAGAAGCGTTTACTTCTGTTGTTTCTGAATTTCCCATAACTTCATCTGCCTTATCTTCAGAAGCGTTGACTTCTGTTGTTTCGGCAGTTGAAGTTTCGGCAGCAGTTTCTACTGCCTTTTCTTCAACCGCATCAAAAGCGGCTGTTGATACTTCTTTCTTTGTTCTTGCCATATCAACAACCCCCTTCAATTAGTAAAGACCGCCTGCATAACCAACGTTATCAATGATAGCGTTGAATGCTGGAGCTCTCATGATTGGCATACCGTACATAGCGATAACACCACGGTGAGCAAGGCTTGAATCCGGCTTGAGTTCAAATGCACTGATTGGCATGAGCTGAGCGAATGAGAGAACAGGCTTCATTTCCTGAGTATAGTCAGAAAGAAGGATGATAGATGCTGTACCTGGAAGATCTTCGTTAAGATCAACATAAGTTGTTGCACCTTCAGCAGCAGCCTTAACACGCTTCATTTCCATCATTTCTGTTCCGTCAGCCTTAGAACGAGTGATAACAAATCCTGTTGCTACTGGACCGTCAGAAGCAGGAGTGATTTCAAGAGTTACCTTTGCACCGGCTGCAACTGTTACAGGAGCAGAAATTGCCTTTTCAGCAGAAATTCCGTAAGAGTTTACAGCATGTACTGCATACATGTAGTCACCAGCATCTGTATCGGCAAACTGTGAGTTTGAATCTGTTCCGGCTGTTGCTGTAAATGTTGTTGGAGCATGTGGGCGAAGTTCCTGATTACCAGAAGCTACAACCTTACCCTTAACCTTGAACATCTTGTCTGCACCGGCATCTCCCTTGATTGAGAGTGTAGAACCGATTGCTGTTGTGATGTCAGGAAGTGCAGTAAGTGATGTATGAGTATCACCTGTAAGGTAGCGGAGCTTTTCGTTGTAAAGTCTCTTGAACTGCTGAGCAAGGATTGGTGGGAAGTAAGCCTTGTTAAGGTCTCCACCCTTTGAGTATACCTTTTCTGCGAGTTCGTCAAACAATGCTTCACCGGCATCAATTACATCACTCTTTTCTCCGATTTCAAGACCACGGATATCAATACGTGTTGAACGGAGCTTTTCCTTAACATCTGTATCATTTGCTGAATCACGGATCATCTTAACGAGACCGTCAAATGCCTTTGGATTTACTGTAGAATCGCCGTGGAACAAAGAACGTTCTACCTGACGAGTAATACGAGTAACACCGGCAACCTTTTCGCTGTTGAGAGCTTCATTGCCTGCATCAGTCATTGCCATCTGATGTGTTACAGCATACTTTGTAGAAATGTACTTTGTTTCTGCAAACTTACGCTTGATTTCCTGTCCGCTTTCTGTAGCACGTTCACCTTCACCGATGAATCCGAATTCATCATCGCCTACATCTGTACGGATGTTGAACTGGTGAACAGTTGAACCGATCTTTTCCTTGTTGAGCTTATGGAAGAGCTTACAGTCATTCTGAGATACATCAAGAATGTTTGTAAGAGTTGCTTCCAAATCTTCACGCTGCAATGCACGACCACCCTCATAGAGTGATGCATCAACACCTGCTCCGGCAGTAAGAGCCTTTTCAAGTTCCTTATTTTCTGTCGAAGTACCTGCAAATTCGTCATTATCAAAAATGCTTGCCATATAAAATCTCCCCTCTAAAGATTATTTTCCATACTTGTGAACGATGTCACAAATTTCTTTCCATTCAGACTTAGCGATTGTTTCACCTGCCATCTTTCTCTGGAATGCTGAATTGAGACGCTGTGACTTCTGAATGTCAGCCATTGTCTTGTCAGATTCCTTGAATGCGTTGGCAAGAGACTTCTTGAACAGGTCAAAATCATCCTGAGAAATCTTTCCAGATGGAACATTTCCAGAATTGTTGATTGACTTCTGCATTACTGTTGAACGAGCTTCAGGAGTTTCTCCGAGCTGAACGATAGCATTTGCACATTCAAGAACTGACTTGCGGAGTTCTTCAAGTTCTTCCTTCTGAGACTTGATGATGTCAGCCTGAGCATCAATTTCATCCTTGAATGACTTGATAACAGCCGAAGCATCAATCCATTCATCATCATCAGACGAATCATAAGACATATCATCATCTTCAAAAGATTTCTTTACGCCTTCTTCATCATCATCCATTTCATCATCAGTATCATCATCATCAAAGAGTGAATCACCCTTTTCATCATCAGATGCTACTTCAGACTTCTTTTCATCTTCCATCTCACTCTTTTTGCAGTCCTTAGACTTGAGAATAGAAGATACAGAATTAAAAAAGCCTTTAGCCATTTTTTTCTCCCCTTCACTTATAATTTCACGCACCGCAGCACGTGCTTTTGTGTCCGAAAATCCACGGTCAATGAGCCATGTCACCATTGATTCTTCATCATCCATTTCTTCTTCTGCCATGGCAGCCACAAGTTCACGAATGACATCATCATCTGATTTCTTAATTACGGCAGGAGTTTCGAGAATGTCAAACAATCCGTTTTCCTTTTCTTCCTTCTGCATTGCCCTTCCACCTTCAAATTCAGCAGCATTTACGCCACTTCCGGCAGTCAAAGCCTTTACGAAATCAACATTGCACATTGACTTTGCAAACTTTGCACTTCCAACAGTCCAGTTAACCGGAGAACAGGTAAGAGCCAAATCATTCCACATAAAGCTTGTTACTGTTTCAGTTCCATCTGCATTCTTCCTTACTTTTGGCATGATTCCGCCTACAGATGCATGAACCCTTGTACTTCCAGCCTTAAGCAGATTAATGTAATCCTTAGCAAATTTATTGTTGCCGTAAAGCTTTCCCTTAACGAATGTCTTTGATCCATCAGTCCATACTTTCAAAGGTTCACCGATAATCTTGTCCTTGTGAGTTTCAACATTTCCGTTTTCATCCCTTGTCTTATGCTGGTGATCATCCGAGATAACGCCATTTGTAAGGAAATATTCCTGAGAACCTGTCAAAGCTTTCTGCTGCACATACTGATTCTGCAAGTCAAGATTTTCATTGCTTGCTTCAACTTCAAAGATGTAATTTCCGTCAGCATCCATTTCCCCAGGATTAGCCTTGTTTATGGCAACCTGAAGAAAAACATCCGACAGATCATTGTTGTAATTAACCATTCTCTCTCACCCAAAAAAAGAAAATTTAAATAAAAAAAAGGCAGTCAGTGGAAAAAATCCAATGACTGCCTTGTTACAAGCATATCTAAAAAAATAATCTTACAATGTTGTTTTCATTATATGGACTACTCCATATATTGTCAAGTTTTAGGAAAACATCAAATCATAAACAGTGATTTATTTATGCTTTTTTCTGTTGCTTCTTCTTCATTATCTCCAGGAATATAAACATCTTCTTCTTCAGTATTTTCAGCAGATGTTTCTTCACCTTCATCACCGTAACCCTGCCAATCTTCTTCCCCGCCTTCTTCACCGCCACCGGCATCTTCATTTGCCTTTGCAGCCTGATACAACTGAACGGCTTGAGAGTTAAGCGGGATGTCTGCCCATTCTGCTTCAAGGGCATCGAGTCCAAGTGCAACCCTTGCTTCATTCAATGTCTGAACACTTTCAACCTTTGTCTTTATCAAGTCTGCTTCAGCCTTTGGATCAGTAAGTTCATATCCTACAAATTCAAACCTGTAGTCAGGATCAATTTTCTTGACAATCTTGTTGATGTAAGATTCAAGGAATGAAAGGATGTCACCAAGAATAAGGCTCTTGCTTGCTGCAATTCTTGAAGAACCACCGTTCTCAAACATCGCCTGTGACTTCTGAGACTGCAATCCGAGTTCATCCATCGAGCAACCGAACATCGCAACAACTCCAGATGTAAGGTAATCAAGCCAAGCCTGAAATTCCATTTCACGGTTCTTTCCGTTTATTTCCTTCCACTCAATCGTATTATCCTTTCCACCACTAGGAATTACAGGAATTCTCCACTGGTTAGCTGGTCCGCCTGACATTATTTCTGCAATGTAATCAGTCATTGTGTCAATTTCATCTTCATCAGCATCACCATTTACAAGAAAAATACCCTTTGGAATCTTGTTTTCAGTGAAGTTGCCCATATTGTAGGCAAATGTATTGATAACGCTTGTAATAAGGTCTACAGCCTGCTCTACATAGGAATATCCGTACATTGAATGGTAAATGTCAGTTCTAGGATTTTCAAAATCGAAAATCATGTTGTCAGTTGTATAAGCAGCAGATGGAGCTCCCTCAATTATCTGTAGATACTTGTAATTGTCCGGATTGATGTTTGCTTTAAGTTCTTCCTGAGTTAAAGGCATTACCCTTTCAATTGTTCCTGCATCAACGGCAAAAAAAGCACAAGGTTTCTTAAGCTTGTTGTACTGAACTTCAGTTGAAATCTGGTCTAGTGTAAGAAGGTCTCTTAGAAGTTTATTGCAGTACTTAACAAAATCATCTCTGTCAGCATCCTCATAACTTCCGGTATTGAGAAGAAAATCCCTTATTTCATCGGCTTTCTTATCCCTTACAGTCTTTTTCTTTGTTAAATCAACATCTTTCTTCTCAATGATAAATCCACGAGAATTTCTGTCAGTTGCCGGCTTGAAAAATGGTCTTGCTTTCTTCTGAATATGGTTGATGCATGTATTTATTACCCATGCTTTCTGGGCAATGGCTCTCAATACCTTGCATGAAACTCCACCATATTGAATTCTTGATACTGTCCTAATCTTTCCAAAAGCATTGTCAGAAAGAGTAAAAGGATCAACGAATGAAGAATCAGCACCAAACATCTTGCCCCTGTCCTGCCAGAACAAGCCTTCAGTAGTTGGATGCTGGTTGTAAACTGCCCTTTTCTTCATTTCTTTGTTTATGTCAATCTTCTCTATCTTTGCCATTTTTCTCCCCTTCAAAATCTATAATAACCCATAACGATAAGTTTTCCCTTTTTTTTAGTACTCTCCAGTTTCAAAAACTGTTTTCAATTCAGCAGCTGAGAATCCATTTTTCATTGCATTTTCGATTACCATTGCTAGATTACCCAAGAAAGCATCCATTTGAGATTTTTCTCCATAACTATTAAATTCATTCAATCTTCTGGCAACTTCTTCAGCTATCCTTGGATCATTCAAACCGGCTTGAATCTGTGAGAATTGCATCAATTTCGGAACACTTGCACTTGATTTATATGCAGAAAGGGCATCTATCGCAGATTCATTAAGCTCAACTCCTGAATGAACTCCAACTCTTTCATAAACCTCCTTATTCTTGCTGTATTTTTCATCAATACCAGCAAGTCCTTCAAGGTATTTTCTGAAAGCACCTTCTCCAAGGATGCTAGTATTATATTTTATGTCATTTAGGTAATTGACCATGTTCTTCTGATCCGAGTTGAACTCAGAATTAGCCATTACACTTTTAATTTCATCATCAGTTACTATTTTACCTTCTGCGGCTCTATTCTGCATCTCATAGACTTTCATTGCACCGTTATAATTAAGACCGTATAATTCCTTAATTGCGAGTACATTTTCCATGACATCATCGCCATATTGAGCCTTAAACCTTTTGCTAATTGCTCCAAAGTTTTTCTGATTTAATCCACCTTCCATATAGGCAAGTGTATTGAGAGCATCCTGTCCCTCAATATGAGCTACGCCCTGTTTACCATCGTTAAGACCACGCAATGCCTGGAAAGCCATTAAATGAGAAGTACTAGAGAGATTGGTTGCATTCTTAAGTCCGTTATCCATCTGTCTGAGCATCTTGAAACCATACTCACCCTGTAAGGTTGGATCATTTCCTGAGAGCTTTGAGAACATAACCATTGTCTTTGAAACATCTTCAGTAGAACGGATAAAGCCGTTAGAAATTCCATCTTCAACGGCACTCTGAAGTCCATTAAGGAATTCACTAAACTGTCCTTTCCCAAGACCAGATGCAAGACTTGCACTGTATGCTGCATTCATGGAAGCTATAGCTCCGGTTGAATTCTTTCCAAGCCTAGACTGTAATCCCAAGAAATCAGTAGCATCAGCACCTGTAAACGACTGAGTTAATGCAGATGCCCTTGCAAGGTCTCCGGCTTTGTAATAGTCAGTTACTCCATATCTTGAGAACTGATTGGCAAGGCTTTGAAATTCATCCAGTTCCATACCTGTTCCCATAGATCTTCCAAGGAATGCAGCAGATATTGCATTCGAGAACCCTGCATTTGTTCTTGCAGAATTTCGAGTAATAGTATCGCCACCATACATTGCAAGGCTTTCATCATTAAGTTTTAATCTCGCCTTGTATGATTCAGAAAGCAACTGCTGTTCTTCAATGTGAACATTCTTGTTTTCTGTTCCTGTTTTAACAACTGAATCAACAGCACCTTGTATCGCCTTGCCTATAGCTACACCTACAAGTGGCTGTCCGAAAATTGTACCGACAATCCCTGTTAACGCAGGGATGAATGATGTTCCGGCTGTAATTGCTCCGGCTGTCCTATTGTTTTTTGCTATCTCGCTTCCGAAGTAATCGCCCTTATATTCAGCCATTTTTACACGGATTGAGCCGGTATCATAAGCAATCATTCCATTTACGGCAGCAAGAGCGGCAGTTCCGATAACTGTTTTCATAGTTTCTTTCATCTTATCGGCATCTGTTTTTGATTGTGCTTGCTGCTGCTGTGTGCTTTGTCTTAAAACTTGATTTCCGTTACCACGGATAAAATATGTTGAAAGGGATCTTAATTCTTCAAGAATTCCCTTTTGAATTTCCATTGTATTTGAATTTGAAAGGAATCCACTGGCATTAGATTCACTTATACCAGTGGATGAATTAGTATTAGCCGATGAAGCAGATATGGGAGAACCTGAATTAGATGATGCAATAGGACCGCCTAAAAGAGCCCTTGTTTCATTTATTGTCTGTTTTAACTGAGTATTATCTCCAGTCAAAACAAAGTTCATTCCAATAGTCTGAGCCATAACTAAAATCTTCCTTTCGCAATATCTTCTTCAGAATATCCTGCCATACGCAAATCATCCTTAGAAGCCTTGTTTTTTTCCTGTTCTTTAATTTTGAAATAACCTGACCGAGCAGAATCAGGAGTGAAATTCATAGAAAAATCATACACTATCTCTGCCCAGTCAAGATCCTGATAATCAGCTGTTACCGGACAAGCCGTCAAACAAGCCTGAGCCAGAAGTATCTTTATCGTTGGAAACGGAATCCGTTCCAGCACTTTCTCTTTCTTCTGGTTCTGATTCAAGCATTCCCTGCACTTTGAGCTGAAACTCTAACGCCTTAGCGTATACCTCCTGAAGGAATTTCTGACTAGGAATATCCCCGAAAGAAAATCCCTGAACTTCCTTCTTTGCATTTTCGTACCATGCTGGACCTGATACTACTACAACATCAAGGTAGGCAATCTGCTGAATCAACGCATAGGAATTTGCATCGAACGATTCAACGGAAATGCCTTTCAGTCTCAAAGCAGTAACCCTTGAAATGACTTCAAGATCTTTAAGTCTAGGGAATTTCACTTCAAAAACTCCCCTTGAAGTTTCGAGTTTTTCAGTAACATCCTTGCCCAATACAATTGAATTGAACAAGTCTGTTTTCTGAAGTTCGCTAAGTGTTTCTGTTTCTGCCTTTGGCAAAGTCTTGAGTTCCATATTTTTTCTCCTTTCTCTGGAATCATTGAGTTTTTAACTATTCAACCTTGAATTCGTCACCGATATCCATGTCGATTGCAGCAACCGACACATTTGCCTTTGTATAAGTTCCACCCTGAACTGCAAGGGCAAAAGATGTTGCGATAACACCGTCAAGAGTTGCTACAACAACATCATTATTTGTGTCAAAAAGGTAAAGATGCTTGAATTTGCTCATTACCTTTCCCTGCTTGTAATCGGCTGTAGATGGATTGAACGATGCAAGTGAAACTTTTCCACCACCGTTGAGCTGAATACCACCCTTGAACACATCCTTAACGGCAAGGAATCCAGAAAGCTGACCTGAGCAAGAAATTGCCTGTGGATCAATGGATGCAGCAAAAAGAGAATTGATACATCTTGCTTCCTGTGTCTGAATGTTCTTTGTAAAGTTTGCGGAATCAACAAATCCAACAGTCTGAGCAGAAGAAGCTGTATCACCTACACGCAATTCTGTTCTGAAACCGATGGAAAATACATTTGATCCGACATTATTTTCGTAAACTTCCATTTCTCACTCCTCGTTAAAGTTCTGTTGAACTTGTATATACATAGTTGTTTGCAGTAATAAATACAAAGTTAACCGGAGCAGTAAGATAGCGACTGTACTGAATACAATCCTTATCACCTTTCCTTACAACCTTGATATCCCATACATTCTGTCCATCATCCGATGGAATGATATAGCCAGATGCTGCCCATTCCTTAGCAGTCTCAATCAAAGTCTGCTTGATTACAGAAACAGGCATATTTCCAGGCATTCCGATACCAATTCCATAACGGTTACGCAAATCACGATCCATGTACATTGCTTCACGTGTCATAGAACGTTCATTGGCGATAAGATCATCCTTCTGATAAGTTGTGATGGAACGGATACATACATAATTTGTTGGATCGTCTGGAGAAGGCTGACAAACAACGACACCAGCCTTAATAAGGTTGTTCATATTTGTAACAGTTCTTGTCTTTGCAAATCCAAGTACATTAAGCGTCTTGTTTGTAAGAGCCATATTAACAGCCATGGAACTTTCCATTCCGGCTAACATAACTGCAAAGATAGAGCCTGCAACCTTTTCTTTTGCCCCTGTAAACGGATTACTTACGAATGCAGTATCACATACATAAGAAATAAGGGAGCTATTCAATGCCCTTGCATTTGCCATTGCATCATCATCAGATTCATTTAAGGGACCGCCAAGCCATGCCGATCTTTCCTTACGGTTTACTGTAGAACTCATTGTTGTACAGTGATCCTTAATAAGGGAATGAATTTCAGGACTTGATTCAATTGTAGTAATAATCTGAATATCCTTTGTTTCAAGCTCAGCAAGAGCCAATCCCCAGTCAGATGTTGATGCTGATTTTGTTGTAGTTCCGCCTGTGAAATAAGTGAAAGGCATATTATCTACCATTACACGTGAATTCTCAGATAGAATTTTTATTTCATCAAAAAACTGAATCTTTTCAAGTTCTTCGCAGAAAGCAGCAAAGTTAGAGCAAAGGTCTACCGGAGCTGACGAAATATCCTTTGAAGCAACTGTATCAAGTTCTGTAGAAAGAGCATCAATGTTTGTATCAAGCATTGTTGCAACAAAGAAGTCAGTGTCGTTAATACGAGCAACCAAGTCATTTACTGTAGGATAATCTTCAAAAAGGAACTCTTCCGAAACAACTTCATCTTCAACTGTAGTCTGAAGCGAAATGCCAGTTGTTGTTACAGTTACAGTTCCATTTTCTCCATCGGCAGCCATAATCTGCATTGACTTGCGTATGATATTGTCAACAACAGTTGTATTCTCCTGAAATGAAACCGAAAGTTTCTTTGAGCCGGCAAGAGTTCCTGTATCAACCTTAACTTTAATCTGGTTAACATGAGCTCCATAATCGGCAGATGAAATTTCAATCATTGGAGTTTCACCTGACTTCATTGTGAGAGTTCCCTGAGTTCCAGGATTTACTCTCATTGCCATCACTGAAGATGGAACATAATCTGGAGAACCCTTAAACGCATAACCAATAGCATTAAGAAGATCTCCACTTTTCAAAACATCCTGAGCTTCGGACAGAGAGCCGAATTCAAGAAGATCACGAGGCTTTCCACCGGTTGCACATCCGAGAATACAAAGATTTCCGGCATTTACGCCATTAGGCGATGAAACATTGTTTCCACGGCTATATGCACCAGGAATATAATGTTCTGTACGCTTTCCGGCAGATTCAAAAACTGCTGCACTCACTCCCATAACTTTCTCCTTAGTATTTTACTTTAGCGAGATCAAGAGCAATCTTATCCCATTCAGGAATAGTCTTGACCTGCATTGCATACTTCTTTTTCATCAGTGTTTCGATGTAAGGCTCTTGTGGATGATCCTGAAGATACCTAACAACTCCAATCTTCTTAGCTACTGCCATAAGCTCAACTCCTTTCTTTGGCGTTGCCTTGACTGTTTCGCTTTCCTTTTCAGGCATTACCGGTTCATTTTTCTTTGACACGATTTATTACCTCCGTGACAATTTCTTCTGGTTTTTCTATATCCGTATCAATTACAATCTGCTCAACGTTGTAATCAATGTCGAATGTTATGTTTGCTCCATAAAGTGCCATGTCAAAATCAAGGTTGAAATTATTGCTTCTTTCCCCCCTGATTGTTGATCCTAGAACAACCGGATTGAACGGTCTGTAGAACTCATTCAACGCATTTATGAAATGCCCTTCAAAAAAGAGCTTAAGATGCTCATAAAGTTCATTCTTCAACTGGTTGTTTTCCGCCCATATCTCAACGGATATGTGGTCTCTTCGTCTTGTACTGATTGAAATTCCATATAAAGGATGCTCTTCAGATATTTCCTTCAGCTTCTGGCACTTCTTTTCATCTATGACAAGACAATAGCCAGGAATAGGCTCATATACCTGATTCCCCTGCTTATCCTTTATGTATTTGATTTCCCCGCTTTCTTCATCAATGATGAATTTTTCCCTCTTGTACTTCATGAAAGAATCAATGTCGGCAGCATCATACTCCATTGGAGTTATCTGCTGTACCATATTGGACATGTCCGGCACTTTTTCATCGCTTTGAGTTGTAACAACAATAGAAGGGAAAACATCAGCCGTATTTGCAGAATCAGGATGGATAATCAGATGGGCAAATGGATGATCGTTCGTAATTGTAAGGTGAAAATTATTGTAAAGTTCATCAAAATTAAGGCGATCAAAATACCTTCTGAGAATATCTGCCAATGACTGTTCCGCAATGAACCCACGGTTGATGTAAGCTATCATCTACAAATCCTATATGTTAACGGTAAGGATTCTCTTGCTTACAGGATAACCCTTTGATACTGTATTTGAGTTTCCGTAAGGATCGTGAATCACTTCCCCATCCCTTGTAACAACAAAATGAGAGAAAGTAACGCCTGTTGCTTCCTTCTCATATCTTGTGATTTCAATTTCATTATTTGCCGGCATGTATGCAAGCGGTTTCTTTGCAATCTTTACTTCAAGGATTTCCTTATTTTTTGACATGGCATCCTTAAGGACAGCAAGAGATACTCCCATGATGTATGCTGCAATCAAATCCGGTCTTTCAACATAGCAGTCATTGCTGATCCATCCTTCATCCATCGCAACTTCATAAAGCCTGATGATGTCAACATTCAAAGGATCTTTCTTTTCGGCACAATAACGGCTTACGCCATTCACGATGGAAAGGAAATAGCATCCCTTTTCACCGATGATTTTAGCTTCTATCTGCTTAGGCTTGTCCATTGTCTTTCTCTCCCTTTTCGCCTGAAACTTTGTTTGTAAACATTTTGATAACATTCTGAATTGTCTGAATGATTGTCTGATAACATAACTGAGTTACACCGATGGTAATTATTCCACCGATTACCCATACAGGAAGGTACACGCATGCAAAGTATGTTCCGATGCTCATTGGTATCATAATGAGTGAATAAATCCACTTTCTTTCAGTCCTTAAGAAATTCTTAACAACTTCAATAAGTCCAACTGTCGCAATGGATGCAATGACAACCTGTGTCATAAGAGCTTCATAATTCATTTCATATCTCCCGCAATTTTTCTTGCTCCAAAATATATTTCGCTGAATATACGCTTATATTCATCAAGTGAAATCTTGTCCATAATCTTAGGCAGATCATATTCAGGAAGCTGAATGTTGTACTGATAAAGCATTGCAAGAACGGCACGGTAATATCCGACAGCCTTTGCATCACTGTATGTTGTAAGATCAAGGTCTGATTTCTCTATGATGTGATTCCTTGTCAAATCATTCTTGACATCGTAATTCAGCTTACCCTCGATTAAATGGGCAACATCTTCAAGGATAAAAAGCTCGTTAGAATCGGTAATCTGGTACATGTTCTTGCCGGTCTGATAAATGTCTATCCAGACTTTCTTAAGAAGGTTATGTGCATTGTTCGTCTGATTATCCAGAAGGTTTTTCCCTTCCGTGTGATACTGTTCTCGCTTGATGTTCTCAGATGTCGCTTCAAAGTTCTTGATCTTAATGTCCTTTGCCATCAATATCCGATAGATGCCGTAAAAAACCAAAGCAAGCAGCACAATAAACAAGATAATAGTCACCCATCCAATAGCAGGAAGTGAAGAAAAAAAGATCGCCCAATCAGTCACAAAATCACCCTCTAACTTTTGCTTTTCATTAGCCGGAAAATAAAAAAGCCACCTGCCTGAATAGACAAGTGGCTTTATTTATATAAATACCGAAAGAATTACTAATGTTATAAACACTATAAATTATTTCGGCTTAATTGTAAAGATTAGTTTTACAGCTGACGGTTAACTTTGCGTTTTTCACTGTAAGAACTCATGTACTTTACAATCGCTTTCTTCGGGAATCGCTGGTTCTCAGAGCTTCTCAACTGCGGAATATCCTTTACTACAGTATATGTAGGATAAGTCCTGTATGTAATCGAATATCCGTCTCCTGTATCAAGGTAATCCGTAAGCCATTTGATTGAATTAGTGCCATAAAGCACATAATCTTCCCCTTCCTTGAATTCCGTTCCGTCATAAGCAGTAACACTGATTATGTCCGACACAAAGAATGATGGCAGCGGATCAATTCCACTTCCTGTCTTTGCCTGGACTTCCTTTTGTGTGATAGTTCCGGCAAGAACGGTAAGGACATCAGTTTCGGCTACATCGCATGAATAAGGGAAAGTGCATACTGCATCGCCCTGAGCTTCAACCATTGCCTGAGCATCTGCCTTTGATACATTCTGACTTAGCAAAGCGAAAATGAATGGCGGAACAAACTTGACACCAACTGCCTTCAACGGCTCTATCGGATCAATAACCACAATTTCTTCAATCTCTTCAAGGTTGTCACTGATTCCAACTTTGGTAACTTTCTTTTCTTTCAACAGTACTTTATTTAGCCTGAATTCTTCTGCTTCGAATGTCTCACCTACTGAATCAACAATACTATCAATGCTGATTATGTCTCCAGGAGCTGAATAATATACACCGTCAATGTTTGCCCTTGAACTTTCCAACCCCTGAACTACATAGTAGCCGTTTTCATTTTTCATTTCGGCTTCCTTGAGTTCCTTGAGATTGTTCCTCTTCAAAAGAATGTTGTAATAGGCACTTTTTTCCACCTCAGATGGATCAAGCGTTACATATATGCCGTTCTTTTCGGCTTCATATTCCATGCCGTTCCTGTCATATACTTTGACAAGTTCATCATCCTCAAACACGGAATCTATCTCAAGAATCCCATCATTGGACTTTGCCATTGCTACAGTCTGGACTATCTGAGACGGCTGAAATGAATATGTAACTCCACGCCCGCCACATCTCTTGCACCTTATGTCAGGCTGAAATGTGGATGGATTCAAGCAGGCACACTTTGTTGATGTTCTCCACCTTACCCATTGCCCATGCCTTTCAATGAGAGCTTCATAGTTCTCACGGCTCAAACTCAACTGGACAGGTGAATTTCTTCCAAGACCAACTCCCATTATGATACCCTCCCATTTAATATTTCTGAAATATGCTCAGAAAAACTTTTTTTGACAAATCCATAGTTTTCTGATATATTCTTGTTAGAGCCTGTCAATAAAAGTTCGGTAGTTGCTTTGACAACACGAGTTGCACTTGAGACAGGCTTAATTTTTATATCATCAAGATAATGATGATGATATATTTTCCTAGTCTTTAGTTTATCACCCTTACCTTCATCTATACTTTTAATGGTGACTATTACATTGAAAGGTTTACTGTTAATTTCAATATCATATTCATAGTAATCAAATACGGATTTATCTTTGGGATTATGAACATTTGCGGAACTATGAGTATACTTTGCATTTTCAAGAATTTCATCTAATCTTTTGATTGATAATATCTGTTCTTCTGATTTAGATTTTGAAACCCATTCATTAAGACCTCTTTTTGAAACTTCTATCTCATAGCCAGTATGCTTATTAGTAAATTTACGACCAGAAAAGTATTTTTTTGCGTAATCAAAACAATCCGTCTTTAGCTGTTTCAGTTCCTCACTATCATCTACATGTCCTGAAGATAATCCATCCGGAGCATATTTATATTTATAATGTCCTGGGTAGCCGGTTCTCTGTAAATACAAAGATTTCA
Organism: Treponema sp.; assembly: GCA_024400915.1. Lineage (GTDB taxonomy): Bacteria > Spirochaetota > Spirochaetia > Treponematales > Treponemataceae > Treponema_D. The sequence goes on along the minus strand of JAKSLX010000036.1, from coordinate 2,385 downwards.
TTATTTCATCATGAATTGTTTTTTTAATTACAATCATTGCCACCCTCGTAAAGTTCCTTTGCTGCATTGTAGACTTTCTTTGCTTCCTGAACCTTGAGCTTGAATTTCATGATTTGCTCATAGTAATTAAGCGGCATCCTTACTTCGTCTGTCTTTTCATCGTAGGAAGTGAATCCTTTAGGATTAGGAAAATCTGGAATGTCAATCTCAGGAACAACATAGACTGTCTTAACTGTTGTCTGACAGGACATCATTGATAGCACTAAACTTATCAATACCATTCTTAGAATCCACTTCATCAATCTTTTTCTCTGTTTCACTTCTTGCATCATTTTTAATTCTCTCCAGTTTCTTTAACTTGTCGATTTCCCCTTCCAAAGCCTTGTTTTTGTCAACTTCCGACAAATAAAGTGCCTTGTTTTTCTTGTTCTGCTTGAACAGCAGGTAACAAACGGTTGAAATCAAGGCAATAACTCCTGACAGATACATGCTTAACTTCATACTGGTTTCATCTCCCTGTCATTAAGGAATTTGAATGCTCCACCTTTAACAAGCCAAGAGATGCCGAAAAACTGCAAAAGAAATATCTCGTTTATCATGGTCCAGTAACCTTTGAAAAAAGAAACCTGACTTGTAATTGCCTGCCATACCATAAACACAAGCATTCCTATTCCACAAATACGGTAAATCTTATTCCTGAGCTTCTTTTTATCCGTCATTGAAAATGGATCTGAAGTTCTTGTAAAAAGAAAATATGAATTGAATGCAAGCAGTACAAAGAAAGCAGCGGCATATGCACAGTGAACCTTATTTGAATAGTGCATAGGTATCTGAAAGAATCCCACCTTGCCGTCAATCCAGTCTACAGAACATGGGAAAAGAACAATACCCAAGCCAAATACACCGCTGATTGTAGTAACAGCATTATCAATAAAAGAATATCCGTCATAAGTCATAAGAACGATTGATGCTGCCGTCAGAACCCCGACAAGAGCCGGAGACTGGTAGTAGGTGGCACTTATTGAATACCACCATTTGTCAGATGGATGCGGATCCACAATCCCAGCACTGAACAATGCAAGCCATGGAAGCAACATCCCAAGCAAGCCGACATAATTCCTGATTCTCTTAAGCCATAAATCTTTACTCATTTTCCCCTCTCCACATTCTGCAACAAACCATCAATTTCCATACAACCCCTCGCTAATCATTAACCTTTGTATATTCTACATGAAGAAGGTATTTACCTTTAAAATATTGTCCATCCGTTGTGGAATAACCTGTACATTGAACATTTCCGTTCTCATTTACATAACAATAAATACTGTACGAACCTGCACCATCTGTGTGATAGTATGGAATATGTTGTGACCAATTGGCAGAGTCCTTCTTAAAAGTACCATAAAAATTAACAACACTTGCTAAAGTAGCACCGATTTCTGCCTGCCATGTTCCGTTTGCAGACATACTTTTTGTAAAAGACTTCCTATAAACTTTCTTTTCTACACCATCAACATCAATTGTGCCAATGCAGACTTCCTGTGAAGAAAACACTTCACCACCTTCAATAGGCTGAACAATGTTTTCTGCAAATGGGTAGAATGTTGACTGGTCACCAGTCAATGGATCAACAACATAGACTATATCACCTTTTCTAATAGGTAATGTGATAGCACTAGACCAACCTGTAGTTCGAGTGCCTCGGATTGATTTTCCGTTTACTACCAATGTAGCAACCAAAGGAGTAGCAGTATCAGCATTAAAGTTAACGTAATATAAAATACCATCTTTATCTGCGGTGATAGCTGTGGCTGCACTAGAATGACCTTTAAGCCAATCCTGAATTGGTGAACCGAACTTTGCGACACCTACACCATTACCTGCGATAGGTATAAGTTCTCCTGTTTCTTTATTTCGTAAATTATAACTCATAGTTTCTTTTCTCCTTTAATTAAGTTTTGACATTTAGTGGACAATCCACTTTGTATTTAGGTGGGTTAGATAATTATTGCATGTATCAATTTATAGTTCCTATTTTCTGCTGATGTATCTGCTACATCTGTATAAACTTTAACTTCATCGCCCTTGATTACATTTAATTGCAATGACATATAAAAATTCGCTGAAAAGTAATTAGCAAAAAAGAGTTTTCTTACCCCATTTCGTTCGATAAATATAGTATTTCCCGTAGTTTCCTTATAAAACACTATACTTAAAGTGCCTGACCTTGGTACAGTAAATGTTTTGCCTGCTTTATATAAATACTCACCTGTATTATTGATATATAAAGCGTTACCATGTTCATTGCTTGCAACGATTTCTGTTAAGTCCTCTACACTATCTGTCAACTCATCTAAATCATCTTCAATGTCCACTAAAGAATCA
>JAKSLX010000035.1 GCA_024400915.1 Treponema sp. | reverse complement strand
TGAAAAATTTGCCATGCTTGAAACAGTAAAAGCAAATGCAAAAGCCAACCTCCAGAACGCAAAAGACCTGTTTCAGTCCCAGCTGACAAAAGCCTTCAGCAACACCACTTGGGAAAAGAAAAGATTGGGGGAAGTTGCAGAATTAATTAGTGGCTATGCGTTTGAAAGCAAGAAATACTCAACAGATGAAAATGACACTCTTCTTGTATGTGGTGATAATATTATGCATTGTTCGTTTCGATGGGAAACAATAAAACGATGGCCTAAAAATGAATACGAAGAGTTGAAAAGATTTGAATTAAAGGATTCAGATATTGTTCTTGCTATGGATCGTCCATGGATAAAAAGTGGTTTGAAGATTTCTAAAATCACAGAGAATGAATTACCATCATTGTTGGTTCAACGAACAGCGGCAATTAGAACAGAAAATAAGAACCTAAGCAGTTATTTATACTATGCATTACAAGAAGATAATTTTTCAAAATATTTAATTGATCAACAGACTGGAGTTGGAGTCCCTCATATTAGTGGTAAACAAATATTGAATTACGAGATACGATTTCCCCTCTCCCCGAACACACGAAGCGAAGACTTGGAGCTTCGTGGCATCGTAGAACAGTTAGATTCCCTCAGCGAAAAAGTTCGTTCCCTTGAAGAAATCTACACAAAGCAGCTTGCCAACTGCGACGAATTAAAACAAGCCTTTTTAGAAAAAGCGTTTGCAGGAGAATTATAAGTTATGGTTAAAGAAGAGTTTATTGGCATTCCACCTCATGATATTGAGATTTTTGTTGAAAAATGCAAAACAAATATGATGAAGTCTCGTATTGATCGAGTCGAAAAAAAGTTTTTAAAGATTGATACGAAGGAAGAATTGTCTTTTCTTTTTAAAGTCTTTAATAATTTCAAAGATGCATACATAAAGAGCATAAAATGTGAGACAGAAAATTCATTTAGAAGTTTAACAGACAATCTTAATTATGTAGAGATTAACTTAGAAGTAAGATCTTTTCTTCCAATGATTCGCTATGGGGAAACATATAGAAGTGATGCTTCAATATTGTTTGATGGGGTGATTGATTTTTCATATTCATGTTTAGGTTTGAATGAAACATCAGGATTCTATTGCTCTAAATTGGAGTTTAATGATGGCATTTTTGAATTAACATTATGTGAAAATGAAACAAATAAGCAATTTTTATCGGTAAAATCTCCCTCTATATATTTTGTTAGTGAATACTTTAACAACAAGGATTCAGAGAAAGAAGTCCTTAAAAATGCAAAGAACGCATATAAAGAAAAAAATTACTCTCTTGCAATTAACATGGTTAAGGGTATGGATAACAATCCTGCGGCGCTTCATTTATATTCTTTATGTTTAAGCGAACAAGAAGATTACAATGGTGCTGTTAATATGATAAATGATGCATTATCAATTGATCCGAACAATTATGTATTTCATTTTAGTAAAGCCGAATACCTCCGTGATTTAGGGCTTAGGTATGAATCTGTAAAAGAATATGTTTTAGCAGATACACTTACTGATAATATGCCAGAAAAGAAAATCATCTTTGATAGGTGTTTCCAAATAATTAAGTATTCCGATTCTCTGTTGTCCATCTATGGTGAGAAAAATTTTGATGAACTGCTTTTTTATTACAATTTCATTATAAATTCTGAGATTGCCAGTGAAGAACTAAAAATGAGCTATGTAAAACGCAGAAATGAACTTGTAAATGAATATATCTCGACAATTAAGCACTATCATGATTGTCTAATGAATTATGACCTTAGAAAATCAATGTGCGAAAAACTATTAACTCTTGATTTCGTTGATGAAGAAACAAAAAAGGGACTGAAGAATTTTTACTAGAGTTATTTGCGATTTAGGTAGTATAGGAATGCAAAATGGAGTGAAATAATACTCTACAAACAGATAGATTGCCCAAATTTAAGATAATAATTACAATAGCCGTAATTTTTTTACGGCAAAAGTGTTTTTTTAGTGATTTTTGTCGATAAAGTAGTATACTTTATGTAGAGGTGCACTATGCTTAAATCATTAACAGTAAGTAATTTTAAAGCCTTTGAAAATCCTGTAACAATTGATTTCTCTTCAACGGGAAACTATTCATTTAATACAGAAGCGGTAAAAGACGGAATAGTTAAAACAGCTGTTATGTATGGTAAAAATGCAAGCGGTAAGTCATCTCTTGGTCTTGCCATATTTGATATTGTAGCTAATCTTACAGACAATTTTGTAAATCCTCGTAACTATGTAAATTATGCAAACAGAAAGACAAAAGATTTAAGGGTTAAATTTGAATATAAATTCATTTTTGAAGGTATTGAAGTAATTTATTCATATTCAAAAGTTGATGTTAGAACTGTCGTATCTGAAAAACTTTCAATAGGTGGTAAAACTCTTATTGAGTATGATAAATCTACGGATAAAAATTCTATCCTGATATCATTTGCAGGTGCAGAAAACTTGAATGTAGAACTTCAAAAATTGAATTTTTCTGCATTACGTTTTGTAAAATCAAATGTAATTCTCGCTGAAAATACTGAGAATGCAGTGTTTAACAAGTTTTATGCATTTGTAGAAAAAATGCTCATGTTCTGGTCTTTGGAATTTAGAGAGTTTATTGGTTATACACCAGTTTCTGGTAATCCAATCCTAGATACAATTATTAAAAGAAATCATTTTGCTGATTTACAGAAGTTCTTCAAAGAAGCAGGTTTTGAAGACGAACTTGATCATAAAGTTATCAACGGTTCAGAACAGCTACTTATTAAATATGGTGAAAACGATTATATAGATTTTGGATTGGCATGCTCCTCTGGTATGAGTTCCTTGCTTCTCTTGTATTATTGGCTGGAAGATGTCTCAGATCCTGAATTGTGCCCTTCATTCGTATTCATTGATGAATTTGATGCATTTTATCATTTTGAATTGGCATATTTTATTATTGAAAAATTAAAGTCTTATAACTGTCAGGTTTTGCTTACAACCCATAATACTTCAATTTTCACAAACGATTTATTGAGACCTGACTGCTACTATATTTGTTCAAAAGACAAAATAGAAAATGCCCATAATTCAACAAATAAAGAAATCAGGTTAGGCCATAACCTTGAAAAACTTTATCGCGGTGGTACATTCGGTAAATGATTCTTTTCATCTTTGAAGGCGGAGTTCGAGAACCTGCTTTATATAAAACAATGAAGTATTTATTTCTCTCTGATTCAATAAAGGATGACATCATTGTTTCTTATTGCAGCAACATCTATTCGCTTTATCAAAAGATGAAAGAATTGGATGCTTTTGATGATGACATTGATTCTGCTGATATTGTGCAGGTCTTGAAGGAACAGTTGGCAAATTCTCCAAATCCGCAGGATGATGAATTAAATAAAATCGAAAACAGCGATTCAATTTCCGAAGTTTATCTGTTCTTTGATTATGATTTGAAAAAAAAGGATGATAAAAACAAACTGTCCGTAGAAGAACAGAATTCTCAAATAAATGAATTGCTTGAGTATTTTGACAATGAAACGGAACATGGAAAGCTTTTTATTGACTATCCGATGGTTGAATCGATCAGATACTTCAAAAAAGAATTACCTGATGAAGACTATGTGACTTATGTTACGGATATGTTCATAGGAAAAGGATTCAAAAAAGAGGCAGGGGAAACTTTTTATAAGAATTTTGACTTTATTTCTTTTAATTTAAACAAGAACAATGACTTGAAGATTCCGTTGACCATGGGAAAGACTTTTGATTTTGAAAAAATCAATCTTGTAAAAACAAATTGGCTTTACATTAAAGAGTTAAACGTAAAAAAAGCAAACTATATCTGCTCTGGAAATAACGAATTTCCAGATGCAAAAGATGAAATAAGTCAGCAGAAGATATTTGATGGACAGGTAAAAAAGTATTTACCAGATGGAAATATAGCAATTCTAAATTCCTTTCCATTGTTCCTTTATGAATACTTGCGCTAACGGAGAGACCATATGAACGAAAGCGATACAAGACTGAAAAAGATAAATCCTGCTCTGGCTAAGGCTGGATGGGGCGTTGTAGAGGGCAGTGATATTTTCACGGAGCAGAGTGCCTATATGGTTACTCCAGGTCGTATTGTCCGCAAGGCAAAGCGCAATCCAGACAAGATTGATTACCTTCTTACTTATAAAGGCGTAAAAATAGGAATTGTTGAAGCCAAAAGCGATGAAAAGCATGTAAGTGCTGGAGTGGAGCAGGCAAAGAAATATGCTGCTGCCATGAACATCAGATGGACATATTCCACAAACGGTGATCAGATCTGGGCCATCGATATGCAGGCAAAGCCCGGGGATTTTACGGAAGGCCTAGTTGATCATTTTCCGACACCTGATGAACTTTGGCAGATGACGTTCCCTGTTAAGAATGTTTGGCGTGATAAGTTCAATCTGGAACCTTTTAACCGTGACGGTGGCAAACAGCCTCGATATTATCAGGAAAATGCAGTCAATGCAGTCCTTGAGGCTGTTGCAAACAGGGTGGACCGCATCCTTCTTACTCTTGCCACAGGAACTGGAAAGACATACATAGCGTTCCAAATCTGCTGGAAACTGTTCCAGACCAGATGGAACATTGCTGAAAATGGAAAGCTGCCAAGAATTCTTTTCCTTGCAGACAGAAATATCCTTGCAAATCAGGCATATAATTCTTTTGGTGCATTTGACCAGAATGCCCTTGCTAGAATTACTCCTAAAGAAATCCGCAAGAACGGCGGAAAAGTGCCAATGGGACAGAGCCTTTATTTTACCATCTTCCAGACAATGCTATGCGGTAACGATGGGGAATCTGTCGAGGGCGAAGAGACTGAAAAAATCGAATACTACAAGCAGTATCCTGAAGACTTCTTTGATTTCATCATTATTGATGAATGTCACCGTGGTGGTGCAAAAGATGAAAGCGAATGGCGCAAGCTGCTTGATTACTTCAAGCCTGCCTATCAGCTTGGACTTACGGCAACACCTCGCCGTCAGATAAATGCAAACACATACTCATATTTCGGTGAGCCTGTATATGTATACTCACTTAAGCAGGGCATTGAGGATGGATATTTGACTCCATACCGTGTGAAAATCTGTCAGAACAAGATTCTTGATGAATACAAGTATGCTGATGGGGATGTCATCATTCAGGGCGAGGAACTGCTTGATAAGGAGAAGGTTTACACTGAGAAGGATTTCTATAACGGAAACATAAAGATCCGCAAACGAGATGAAGATCGTGTAGAGGAGTTCCTTGAGCAGATTGATCCTAATGAAAAGACCATTGTGTTCTGCGCCACACAGGATCATGCAATGCAGGTCCGTGACATGATCAACAAGCATTCGAAGGCTCCTAATCCGTTCTATTGTGTCCGCGTTACTGCAGATGACGGTGAGGAAGGGGAAGAACAGCTTCGAAAATTCCAGGACAACGAAAAGACAATTCCGACTATCCTTACAACATCACAGAAGCTTTCTACTGGTGTTGATGCTCAGAATGTCCGCAACATCGTCCTCATGCGTCCTGTTCCGAACATGATTGAATTCAAGCAGATTATTGGCCGTGGAACACGTCTTTTTGATGATAAGTATTATTTTACCATCTACGACTTTGTTGGAGCCCATGAGAACTTCTATGACCCTGAATGGGATGGAGATCCAGTATGTCCAAAATGCGGAAACTGGCCATGTACATGTACTCATGTTCCTTATACGCCAAAAGTTTGTCCAAAATGTGGACGATATCCTTGTGAATGTGTGCCTCTTCCATGTAAGGTATGTGGAAACCTGCCTTGTACTTGCGTAAAGCCTCCTAAGGACATCATAGAGATAGAATTGTCTCAGGATAGGAAAATCCAGGTTAAGAAGGGGTTTGAATGGGAAGAAAAGTTCATGTTTGATGGGGAACTGATTTCCCTTAATGAATTTGTAAAGATCTTGTTTGGTAGGCTTCCAAAATTCTTCAAGGACGATGATGATTTGCATGCCCAGTGGCAGAATCCTGATACAAGAGCCGCCTTGCTGGATCAGCTTGAAAGGGAAGGCTTCCCGTTGGAAAAGATCCGCATGGTCCAGAACCTTCTTAGCATGGATAAGTGCGATTTGCTTGATGTCCTTGAATATCTTGCATACAACACGACTCCGATTGAACGCCAGCAGCGTGTTGCTTTGGTAAAGGCCGACATAGTAGCAGATTTGAATGCAAAACAGACAGCCTTTGTTGATTTTGTCCTCCAGCAGTACATACAGCAGGGCTACAGCGAACTTTCAATGGAAAACCTCCCAGAACTCATAAAACTCAAGTACGGAACAATTTCCGACGCAAAGTCAGAACTTGGCACGTTGGGAGAAATCAACAAAGTCTTTGTTGGCTTCCAGAAAGAACTGTATGCGGCGTAAATGATGTTTGTAATATCACCCAAAATGTCACCTTTTTTAATAAAAGAGTATAAAACTTGATGAAATGTCCTTAAAAATGTATATTCAACGGTATAAAACAGAATTAAATCCAGTTATATGCCGTTGAATACGGTTCGGGACGTGGAGGTCGGGGGTTCGAATCCCCCTTGCCCGAAAACAAAAGCTGTTTAGTAAAAACTAAGCAGCTTTAATAATTTTAAAGCATAATAGAAAAATAACAGGGGGGATTCGAAGCGTAATCTGCGCCGACCAGGTGGGAGGAAAAGGCCACAGGAGGTGGCCGTCAGCAGATGAAGCCGGCCCGAAGAGAGCAGACAGGAGGTCTGCGAAAGGAGGGCGGGCCCCCTTGCCCGAAAAACAAAAGCTGTTTAGTAAAAACTAAGCAGCTTTAATATTTTTAAAGATATCAAAAAAACATCAGGGGGATTCGAAGCTGATGAGCGCCAAGACGGCCGTAGCAAGAGCGTGCGGCAGGCTTGGAAAAGGCACCATGGAAGGTGCCGACCCCTTTGCCCGAAAATAAAAGCTGTCTCAAAGCAAGACAGCTTTTGTTATTTTAATGACCTTTCCAAAGTTTATGGATTGAGCAGTACTCGTAGGACGAAATTACAACTTCATCCTGTTTCAGCATGAAATCTGCTTCCGGCCTGTCTTGAGGCGTCAAATCTATTTTTCTCAAACCTTCACTGGTATGCAGCAGAATCCATTCAATGTAGTGTTCAGTGGTCATTGGGTGTGGAACTTCTCCCACAGAAACCAGTGCATGACATCCATCTTTTTTTACAACAGGAACATGCTTTTCAACCGAAGCATCCTGGGTACCTGGTTTCATTTCCTGCATGACTTCTCCACAGCATATTGTTGGAGTTCCTGGATCATTAACCAGTGCAATGATTTTTCCGCAATGCTTGCAATAATAGAATTTGAGTTCCGAACGCTTTTCCATAATTTACTCTCCTTTTGAATATCTGCAGCATCTATTGCCCATCTCTTTATCCAGCAGGTAAAGGCCTGCAGGATTTCCACCGTACAGATTCATCTTTTCAAGGTTTGAATGTGCGTTTTCTTCTTCCTCCTGTTGTTCTGAAATAAACCAGTTGAGGAATTTTTTTGTACGGTAATCCTTTTCTTTTTCAGCAAGTTCGTAAATCTGGTTGACGCAACTGGTTATGAATTCTTCGTGAACAACACTGTCTTCAAGAGGTTTCTTTGGATTGTCAAAAATTTTACGGCTTGGTTCTATGGTGTAGAATTGAACCCTCTCATTGTTGGTATGAATGTAGTCGTAAAAAATCATGGCGTGTTTTGTTTCTTCTTTTGACTGGACAATGTACCAATTAGCAAAACCGAATAACCCCTGTGAATGAAAATAATCCGCTATTATCAGGTAGAGATAGGCGGATTCAAATTCATTCTTGATCTGTTCACTTATAAGTGAAACCATTTTCTTTGAAAGCATATTTTACTCCTTGCAGAATTTCTCCTGCAAGGAATAAGATAATATAAAAAGCGAGTGACAAACCGTCAGAAATCGGTCAAAGAGCTTCAGTTTTCGGTCTGTTCTTTTTTGAATTCTTCAATCAGCTGTTTTTTAGTTAGATTGTTGCGTTTCATGGCTGCCTTTATCCTGCGGTATATTGTGGATTCTGAAAAGCCTTCCAGTTCTATGGCTTTTTGGAGTCTGTTCTTGCTTAACTCTGTAAGAATCTTCCTTTCGTCGTCATAAAGAATCAGCTTGTTCCTTTTGTATTTTGATGAAAGTACATGATTGAAAATATGGAATAACCATCCGCACCTTGCTATGTGGATAAAAAAATGACAGAGGTTTTCTTCGTTCAATGCAAAGGCGATTATTGTGGCCAAAATATATGTTGCAAGGGAAACCCATTTTAATTTTGGTGCAACCATCATTACGATAAATACCGCAATGAGGCCTGTAAAATTGTTGTAAAGGTAAGTGTCGTTGAAGGCAATTATGAATACCAGAACGGCAGCGTATGCAAGGTTGAATATTGCAAATCCCGGTCTTCTGAAAATCCAAACTACTGGGATATAGATGAAGGACATGAAAATAACGGCATGGGTTCCGGGATAAAAACCTTCGGTAAGGCCTTTCCATACGTAAAGAACGGAAATTAGAAATGAAAGGGCAGTTGTAATGAGTATAAAGTGTTTTTCTTTTTGGTCTTCAAATAGTTTCATTATGGTTTCAATAATATCACTTGGCATTATTGTTTCAAGGGTAATGGGGAGGTTCATGCTGAAGCTGTATTTTTAGTTGTAATATTTGGATTACGGTCTTATAATTATTATATGAACGATACAACAATTATAAATTCAAGCCCTTTGGGACAGCATTTAGACAAGATTGCTGAGTCACAGCAGGTTTCATATCTTGTTTTCAATAAGAAAAAAATTCAGATTGCCGCAAAGATTACAATGGGCCGTGAGCAGGACAATGATATTGTCATTGATTCCAAGCTTGCCAGCCGCCATCACTGCATAATTCAGAAAATTCGCGACGCATATTTCGTAAAAGATGAAAACAGCACCAACGGAACTTTCCTTAATGGCCGTAGAATTCCTCCTGATAAGTATGTAAAACTCAATGCAGGAGATAAGCTTACCATCGGCTCTGCAAACCTCATAATGGGTTAAAATGCTTACAGAAGAGCAGCTGCTTTTATTCAGACAACAGCTTCAAAAAATCGTTGAATCTCAATCATTTCCAAAAGAATCTGAATTTCAGTTTTTTTTAGACAGGGCTATTACGGTCCTTGAAAATGAAGATCCGTCTTACCGCCCTTTAAATCTGAGGGGCAATTCAGGAGGACTCCTTGATTTTACGGCAAGCGAGCTTCCCGTAATTATTGTTCCTGACATTCACGGCCGTGCTGATTTCCTTTTAAAATTGATGGACTCAAAAATCAATTCTGATAGTTCAGTTTTGGAAAACCTTAATGAAGGCAAGGTTACCGTTATTTGCGTTGGAGATGCGGTTCACGGTGAAATAAGGGCCTATGAAAGATGGGTTAAAAGTTTTAAGGACTGGCAGATGGATGTTTATGCAGGGCCTTCCATGCAGGAGGAAATGAAGGAAAACATCGCCGTATGGCAGATCATCATGATGCTTAAAAATCAATTTCCGGAGTACTTTCATTTCCTTAAGGGAAACCATGAAAATGTTACAAACGAAACTGGACATGGAAACCATTCCTTCAGAAAATTTGTCAGCGAAGGCCAGATGTGCTGCGATTTTATCCGTCAGGTCTACGGGGATGCCGTGCTTCACCTCATCAGTCTGTGGGAAAAAGCGCTTCCTTTGTGCGCCGTTTTTTCTTCCTTCTGCGTTTCCCATGCTGAACCCTATGAAGTCTATAGTCGTGATCAGGTTATAAACTGTTACGAAGAAAAAAACCTTCATGTTGTTGAAGGTCTTACATGGACCCGTAATGATGAAGTTTTTGACAACACTTGCAAAAAAAATCTTAAGAAACTGAATAGCAAGGCAAAATGTTCCGGCGTCCTATGGTTTGGCGGACACAGACCTGTTAAGGATGCAAACTATTTCCTAAGGCAGAAAGGCGCCTATCTTCAGCTTCATAATCCTGATGAGATGAATGTGGCCTATGTTGTTCCGGGAAACAAATTTAATCCTGATGAAGATGTAATTGGAATTTAGTAAAAGGGGAAAAATATGGCAGTAGCAGAGACAGAAACAATCGGAAAATACAAGAACTGTACTAAAATTGCGGCAGGGGGTATGGGTGCTGTTTATCTTGCAACTCATCCTGAACTTAAGCGCAAGGTTGTCATAAAAAAACTTACCTTGAGAAACGGTGGTGCTGCCATCAGAGAAAGATTCAAGAGGGAAGCTAGAATCCTCAGTGATCTTTCCAGCCCTTATGTTGTTAGAATGTTCGATTATTTTACAGAAGGCCGTGCCAACTACATTGTGCTTGAGTATGTTGAAGGAATGTCTCTTGATCGCCTTATTGAAAAGCAGACAGTCCTTCCTCCTCAATTGGCTATGCTTGTTCTTCAGGATGCCTGCCTGGGATTAAAAAATGCCCACGCAAAAGGAGTCGTTCATCGTGACATCAAGCCTGGAAACATTCTCATGTCAAAAAGGGGAGAAATAAAGCTTGCAGACTTTGGTATTGCCAGCGATGAAAAGGAGAGTGAAGTTTCTTCTCCAGCATCGAATAAGACTGCTGTTTCAAATACAACCCTTGCAGGTTCTTCAATTACCATGGCAGGTTCAACTCTTGGAACTCCAGCCTACATGTCTCCCGAGCAGCTTACTGACTCAAGTACCGTTGATGCCAGGGCCGACATATATTCTTTGGGCGTAATGCTCTACGAAATGGTTACGGGTACGAAACCTTATGCCGGTGACATGGCTCCTTCTACCGTTGCAAAAATCAAAAAAGGAAATTACATTCCCCCTAGAAGAATAAACAGAAGCGTACCGCCTGAAATTGCATCCCTTATTAACAGGATGATGAGGCCTAATCCTGCAAAAAGATTTCAGTCCATTGAACCAGTAATTGCAAAAGTTAGAAAATATCTCAAAAGATACGATGCCCACGCTATCAGGGTTGCTCTTGCCCAGTCAATAATATCTCCAAAGACAATGAAGTTTCCTACCTTTGAAGAAAAGAACAAAAAGATCAAGCGTATTGCCCTTGCAGGTTTTGCTGCAGGTATTGTTTTCTGTGCTGCCGGTTACGCTTGGAAGGAAGGTTTGATTCACAGGACTATCCTTCGTTCCTGGTATACTCCGATTTCCCTTACAATGCAGATGCCTGCCACTGCCAGTGCTGCAGCAGATATTCCTGCCCATGCATTTTTCTTTGTTAATGACGGTGATGAAATTCCTGAAGTTCCTGGTACAAGGAGAATCTTCTCTGCAAAGAAAAATTCTGAAGGAAGCAAAAATGTTGAATATTATGCAAAAGATGTTTTCCTTAAACCTGGTGAATATAGAATCAAGATTGCAGAAGGTCCTTATGTCTGGTGGAAGAGCATCAGCGTTGGCTATGAAAGTCAGGTTCTTAAACTTGATTTTTTAAGGAATGCCAGCAGAAATCTTTCCGTTCATTTTAATGCTGTGGATTCTGAAACTTCGGCTGATATTACTGAAAAGTCTACTTTTCTTATCCTTAGCGGCAATAAATGGGTGGATGTAAAGAAGGTTGATTTTTCCAAGCTGACTACAGGAACCGTTTATAAATTCCTCATTACAAATGAAGGTTATTTTGATGAATATTTCAGCCTTAGAATAGACTGGTATCAGGATGAGCTTTTCATCAACGGTAGCATGAGGAAGAAGCAATAATTTTTTAGTAGCTACAAGGTGTTTTTAAGTATTAATATTTAAAATTTGTCAAATTTCCAGTTGTATTGTATATTAATAATAGAGATTCCTAAGGCTTTTGTTTTAGGAATTCCTTATTTAATAACTGGAGTTAAAAATAGTTAATGTCAGTATTTATCCTCACCAAAAAAGAACAGCTGAATGTGTGCGTTGAGCTTGCTGGCTACATGGAGCGAACCAGCAGTGAAGTTACTATCTTTACGGAACCGGGACAATTTTATGCAAGTATTGATACGGCTCCACCTGGAGACATTGAGTATGTAATGATTGATGTCAGGACTTTCCAAATGGATCTGTTTAATCCCTATACATATATTGCCCGATGTAATAATCCGGTACCGGTTGTAGTATTCAATGATCCATACCCAGATCCGGATTCAAGGGCGGCCTACTGGTATGTAAAAAATAAATCTTATCTGCTTCCCTATGTTGGGGAAAGAAAACTTGAACTTTTAATACCTGCCTTTGCACTTTTAGAATCCTATTTCCATAAACACGAATTCAGTAATTATCTATGCGGCATCTGCCCACCACAAAAACTACTTTCAGCAACAGAAAAAAAACAAAAAGAAGCCTTGGATCGATTTGCAGTAAATCACAAACTTCCAAAATCCAGAAAACTTTTATTTGAATATTTTCTCATGAACAAGGGAAAAGAACTTACTGAGGAAGAAATTTGCGCAGCTCTTTGGGATGATTGTTCCCACAGTTCCAAACAGACCCTCTATACTTACATAAGTGAACTTAGAAAGGCCTGCAGGGCAGAAGAGTCAGTAAAAATCGATATCCTAAGGAAAGGAAAGGGAACTTACCAAATGGATGTTACGGCTAGCGGATGTTAGCCGTGATGAAAGTCATCTTGAGATCCTTAAGTTCCTCCGTCATGGAAACCTTGTAGATGTGGGGATTAAGGATTCTCCTGTATGAAGGATCAAGAGTTTCTATTTCTGCCATCATTCTTCTTCGGCTTTCCTCAAGCTGCTGAGCATCTCTCAAGCGAGGTTCAAGGCGTTGTCCTTTTTCAAGCCTTTTTTTGAGCATTGGTTTTACTTTGTCTGCCTTGTATGCAAACTGCCTGTAGTCCACCATTGTGTGGTAGTAGCGGTATTCTTTGCCGCTTTCGATTACTTCATTTTCAAGGGCAAGTATGTCGGCTCGTGCCATTCCGTCCGCATCATAAAGCCTGTAGACATTTTTGATTCCAGGATTTGTGTTTTTTGCAGGATTGTCGCTGAACTTCATTGCAGGAACAAGTTCCCCTGTCTCCGTATTGTGGCGAGCAGCAAGTTTGTAAACTCCCGTAAAGGAAGATTCGCTTCCTCCAGTTACCATATGGGTTCCGACACCCCAGCTTGCAATTGGTGCATTCTGAAGTACAAGAGTTTCAATGATTTCTTCTGTAAGTTCGTTTGAAACAGAAATAAATGCCTGAGGAAATCCTGCTGCGTCAAGTTCCTTGCGAACTTCTTTTGTCAGGTAGGAAATGTCTCCTGAATCAAGTCGTACACCAAAGTTGAATCCCTGTGCAACAAGTTCAGCACCTGCAATGATGGCATTTTTAATTCCGCTCTTGAGTGTATCGTATGTGTCTATAAGGAAAACTGTTTTCTGTGGATATAATTTTGCATAGGCACGGAAAGCTTCAAGTTCACTGGGAAAGGACATAATCCAGGAGTGAGCCATTGTTCCCATGACTGGAATGCCAAAGAGTTTTCCTGCAAGTGTGTTGCTGGTTCCTGCAGCACCCCCGATGTACGCTGCACGGGTTGCACTTATGCCGCCGTCAGATCCCTGTGCTCTTCTCAGACCAAATTCCATGATGTTGCCTTTTTTGCTTGCAAGCCAGACTCGGGCAGTTTTTGTTGCAATCAAACTCTGGAAATTGCAGATGTTGAGTACAAGTCCTTCAATGATCTGTGCTTCAATGAGGTTTGCGTGAATCCTTACCAATGGTTCCTGAGGGAAAACTACTGAACCTTCTTCAAAAGAATAAAGGTCGCCGGTAAATTTGAAATCTTTAAGGTACGCAAGAAATCCTTCTTCAAAAAAACTCAGGCTTCTCAAATATTCGATTTCTTCTTCGTCAAAAGAAAAGTCTGTAAGTGAATCCAAAAGCGGCTCGATTCCGGCAAAAATACTAAAGCCACCGTTAAAGGGGTGTTTCCTGAAAAACATGTCGAATACAACCGGTTCGTTCATGTTGTTCTTCCAGTACCCCTGTGCCATTGTAAGTTCGTAAAAATCTGTAAATAAAGCGCTTTTGCTGAATGATGAATGCATGCCAATTCTCCATAATCAGATGTGGTATTTGACGTTTTTCTTTTGGGTGAAAAGACAGCATCTGCTTGCCACCAGCCGGCGTCGTTTTTCTTATAATACTAAGAATTACTGACTTTTTTCAATGGTAAGGGTATAATGGATTCATGAAAAAAATCATTGTTGTTACCGGTGCCTCCAGCGGAATGGGTGCTGATTTTGCCAGGCAGATTGCTGAAGAAAATCCTGATGAACTTTGGATTGTTGCCCGCAGAAAAGATAGACTTGAAGAATTAAAGAAAGAAATAGAAACCAGCAGAAAAATTTTTGTTCGCGTCGTTGACATGGATGTTTCCGGAGCAGAAGGGGCTCGTCGCCTCAATGCGATTTTTGAAGAAGAGAAAAGTAAGGAAGACTTTGAAATTTCAGTCCTTGTTAACAACGCCGGCTTCGGAACTTACGGGGAATTTGCAAATACTGATGTAAATCGTGAAATGGAAATGGTTGATTTGGACTGCACTTCCTTAACCGGAATTACGGGTTTTGCTCTTCCCTACATGAACAGGGGAGGACGCATAATCAATACTGCAAGCCTTGCTTCTTTTATGCCCCTTGGTAATTTTGCTGTATATGGGGCCTGCAAGGCTTATGTCCTGAGTTTCAGTGTCGCCCTCGCCGCAGAATTAAAACCAAAGGGAATAAGCGTAACTGCATTATGTCCTGGACCTGTCAGTACAGAATTTGCAAATGTTGCGTCAAATGGGGCTCGTCCTAAAGTTCGTCATGGGCTTTCTCCGGAAAAAACTGTTGAACATGCAATCAAGGCTTCTAGAAAAGGCAAGCTTTATTCTATGAAGTTTTTCAAATGGAAGGTCCAGGCATGGGCAAGCCCTTTTGTAAACCGTTACCTTGGGGCTTGGTTTACATATAAATTCTGTAAGCGTCCAAGCAACTAAAATGAAAAAATATTTTCCCTGTTTTTTGTTGGTTTTCTCTTTTGTATTCCTTTCCAATAGTGAATCTGTCGATTCATATTATGAAGGGCTAAGTGAAGTAGAAAAAGTTTCACAGCTGTTTCTTGTCAATGTTGAAGGTAAGGAAAGCTATCGTTCGGTTGAATTTTTGAAAGATGAAACTCCTGTGGTTCCAGGTGGCGTTCTTTTGTTTTCCTACAACATAGGAGACACCCCTGAAGAAGTGATGGCTTTCAATGACTCCATCATTTCATACTGCAATTACAATAAGACAGTCTGCCCTTACATTGCCGTAGATCAGGAAGGCGGAGAAGTAAACAGGCTTGGTGGAATTACTTCTGTCCTTCGTTCCTGCAAAAGGCTTTCGGATAATTACTCTCCGGAAGATGCTAAAATCATTTATGGACTTCAGGCACAACAGATGAAACTTCTCGGAATACACATGAATCTTGCACCCGTAGCTGAACCTCAGATTGATTACAATAGGGATTTTCTTAGTCGCAGAAGTTTTGGTAACGCGTCACGAACAATTGTTTACAGTACCCAATGTGTCCGTGCCTATGAAGAAAATGGCATTGCTTCCGTCGTAAAACATTTCCCAGGAAATTCAAATACGGATCCTCATGTAGGCCTTCCTATAATTTCCATTTCTCAGAAAGATTTTGACTCTAATTTCCTTCTTCCTTTTGCTTTTGTTTTGAATGGTTGTAATCCAACCTGTGTCCTCATGAGCCACGCAATTGTTGAGGGATACGGTGAGAAAACTCCGGCCTGTTTGAGTTCCTTTTGGATTGGAGAAATGCTCAGAAAAAAAATCGGCTATGAAGGTCTTGTAATCAGCGATGACATTTTTATGGGGGCTTTGGCAGACAATGGATATCCTCCGGAAAAGGCCGTGATTCAGGCAATTGAAGCGGGGGTTGATGTCCTTATGCTCAGTGAAAAGAAATTTCTCGATTCTGTTTTCATTCTTATTGAAGAGTGTAGGCGCCGGCCAGATTTTCAGAAAAAAGTTGAGGTTGCTTCCAAGAAGGTTCTTGCATTCAAGCATAAGCAAGGGCTTCTTCAAAAAAATAATGAAGTCAGGACAATTGAAGATCGTATGGAAGATTTCAGAAAGATATACAAAGTGGGGCAGACCTATGAAAAATAAAAATGCAAAACTTTCCGGAAGTGAAGGCTTTGATTCCTTTTATTCTGAGATTTTTAAGGAACGATGGGAGCAGTTAAAAGCTTCCTTGACACCGGACAATGTTCATGCAGAGATTTTTTTTGAAGGCCGTGAAAGTTATTTTCTGGATCCTGCAAGCGTTGTTTCTGCCTTGTGTTTACCTGTAAAAAAATCCGAAAGAATTGTAGACATGTGTGCTGCTCCCGGTGGAAAAACACTGGTTCTTGCTGGTAATCTTGGGGAAGATGCCCTAATGTTTTCCAATGAACGTTCTCCGCAAAGAAAAGGAAGGCTTGCAAAGGTGGTTCAGGATTCCCTTCCTGTAGAAATTTCTGAAAGAATTAAAACCAGCTGTTCAGATGCTACAACCTGGTGCCGCCGTGAAAGTGAAAGCTATGATTCTGTTCTTCTTGATGCTCCTTGTTCCAGTGAACGCCATGTGCTTAATGATCCAAAATATCTTGATGAATGGACTCCTTCCAGAGTAAAGACCATTTCCATGGAACAGTGGGCTTTGTTGTCCTGTGCATTCCGTCTTCTAAAATCTGGAGGCCATGTTCTTTACTCAACCTGTGCCCTTTGTCCTCAAGAGAATGACGAAATAGTTCGCAAATTGCTTAAAAAATTCGACAATGTTTACCTTGCTTCCAAAAGTGAAATGAAAGCTGTCTTTGAAGAAAATCTTTCGTCTTACAGTGGAACTATCAAGGCTCCCGAAGGCTATGATTTCAATGAAATTTTTGAATGTGCGGAAGAAACTGAATTCGGTCTTCATGTTCTTCCTGATACTTCAAAAGGTGCCGGTCCCCTTTATTTCTGTCTCATAAAGAAGTTGTAAAATTTTCCGTATAATTTCTTCTTCAAAGTTGTAAATCGTTTAATGATTGAATATAATATATCTATATGAAAAATGTTTCTGATAAAAATGAATTAAAGCGACAGATGATTACTCAGATAGAGGAGCAGCTGAAGGAAATTAAGGACGTTGATATTCTCCTTGAAAATATCCTTAGCGGTGCCAGAAAACTTTGCAATGCAGATGCAGGTTCCATTTACGAGTATGATACTAAGGAAAATAAGCTTAGAATTCGCTACAGTCAGAATGATACCAAGCAACGTGAACTCGCTCCA
The DNA here is from genome assembly GCA_024400915.1 of Treponema sp. Taxonomy (GTDB): domain Bacteria; phylum Spirochaetota; class Spirochaetia; order Treponematales; family Treponemataceae; genus Treponema_D. The sequence goes on along the minus strand of JAKSLX010000035.1, from coordinate 2,912 downwards.
GGCGAAAAACTTGCCTATACTTCATATTCCTTTGTTCCTACAAAACAGTATATTTCAGGTTATTGTCTCCTTGCAAAAAAAATGGTCAATATTGATGATGCTTATCATCTTCCAGAATATATTGATGAAGAAAAAACAGAAAAAAGACCATATGAATTCAATGAACTTTCGGATATAGCAACAGGTTACAGGACTCATTCCATTCTTACAATTCCCTTAATAATGACAAACGGAAGGGTTCTTGGTGTTCTTCAGATAATCAATGCTCAGGATGAAAATGGTAATGTAATACCTTTCGACAAGGATTCTGAATTCTACATTTCGCAATTTGCCGCAAAAGTTGGTTCTATATATGAATATGCTTACCTTACAAGACAGAATATTGACCGTCTCGTAAAAATGGCAGGTTTTCGTGATCCAAAGGAAACTGGCTCACATGTAGAAAGGGTTTCTTCTTTTTCCCTGGAAATATATGACCGTTATGCAAACAACAAGGGGATTCCTGACAAGGAAAGGGAAAGGTTCCGTGATAATCTTCGTCTTGCTGCCCGTTGTCATGATGTAGGTAAGGTTGCAGTACCAGACAAAATTCTAAAAAAAGAGGGAATCCTTGATGATGATGAAAGAGACATCATGAAAGGTCATACCTGCGTAGGTGCTCAGATTTTCTCTCCAATTGAAAATGAACTGGACAACATGGCCCGTGATGTATGCCTTCATCACCATGACAGGTGGGACGGAGGAAACAGGGGCTATCCTGGTAACTTTGATTATATGGATTATATTCCTGCAACAAAGATGCCTCATGAACTTGAACAGGCTCTTGTTGGTGAAAACATTCCCCTTGCCGCAAGAATTGTTGCCCTTGCAGATGTCTATGACGCCTTAAGGCACAAGAGATGTTATAAGTCAGAATGGACTGTGGAAGATACTTTCAATGAGATTCAGAGTCAGAGTGGAAAGCAGTTTGATCCTGAACTTGTAGAAGCCTTCATGCAGATAAAGGATCGTCTCGAAGACATCAATAAGGCCATCAGCTGGTAATTTTCTTTTTTTGAATTAATGCCTCATTGAATTTTTTTGAAAACTCCTTTGTGTCCTGCTGTGAAGGAAAACTTGAGCCGTTTGTGATTCCAAGGCTCTTCATCTGCAGGCTAAGTTCTCTCTGTTCAATAAGGTCTCCTATATTTTCTTTTGTAAAGACTTTGCCTTTGTCATTCATTGAAAATATGTTTTTTTCAATGAGTCGTTTTGCAAGGAGTATGTCCCTTGTAATTGCAATGTCGTTTCCTGCTGATTTTTCAACTATGTAATTGTCCGCTGCATCCTTTGTTTCCGGACATACGGTCATGGTGTAATTTACATTCTGTGTGTTGATGGGGATTGTTCTGTTTGCTACCAGTTCTACGGGAATGTTTTCGCGGGTACAGGCTTTCAAAATGATTTTTCTGGAGTCTTTGCTGCAATTGTCTGCATCAACAAATACTTTCATTAATCAAGAACCCCGTTGATTTTTTCAATCATGTTCATGGTTATTTCTTCAGCCTTTTCTTCGTCTTCAGATCTGATGATGTTTGAAAGCTTGATTGATTTCTGCTTTTCCTTGTAAAGTTCATCCACAAGGGTAATGCCTGCAAGAATACTGATTTTCAAAGGATCGTTTACATTCGAAGTTTTCTGGATCGAATCAGTGATTGCCTTGTAATATGAGGAAAGCTTTGTAAGGTAAGCATCATCTTCCGGTGCCTGTGCTGAAAATGAGGTTCCTAAAATGTCAAGCTGAATTTTTCCCACGGTAATTAAAAGATATCGAATTGTCCGTCAAGTGCAGATGGAGCAGGTGAATCATCTTCTTCAGGTTCTTCTTCTGTGGTTTCAAAAACATTAGGCTGTTCCATACTCTGTGAAACTGTCTGTTCTGATTTATGAAGGAGACCTGTGTTTTCCTGTGTGGATTCTTCCTGTTCGTAAACAAAAGGTTCGTCAGCAGACTGTGCGGTTTCTGATACTGCTGGAACCGTAATTTCTGGTTCTTCTGGCTGATTTTCGTCCGAAACAGACTCTGTTTCTTCAGCCATGGATAGGGTAGGTGCTGCTACAGTTTCATCATCTGAATTTTCTGCAGCAAATTCACCTGATTCTGCATCATTGCCAAGGAGGGCATCTTCAACAGAATCAAGGCGATTGATGGTCATAAGAATACTTTCCTCGATCTTGTCCTGTGCTGTTTCAAGAGTTGAAACAAACTCCGTTTTTTCTTCCAGCGCTTTTGTAAGCTCTAAACATTTTCTATTTAAAGCATCGTTGTCAGATTCAAGCTGTGCGATTCTTTCAGTTAAAGAAGTAATCTTTTCTACAGCAGATTCAACTTTTTCCTGCAACAACAAAACTTGATCGAGTGAAATCATCTACTTATGCCTTTACTGCGTTCTTAGCTACTTCAATAACAGCCTTGAATGCAACTGGGTCTTCGATAGCCATGTTGCTCAATGCTTTTCTATTGAGTGTAACGCCAGCCTTTGAAAGACCGTCGATAAAGCGGCTGTAAGACATACCTTCTGCACGAACTGCTGCGTTGATACGAGCAATCCAGAGTGAACGGTAGTCACGCTTCTTGAGCTTACGTCCAGAATAAGCGTGATCGAGTGCTTTTACAACAGCATCTTTAGCTGGTTTAAAGTTTGACTTTCTGTCGCCCTTGAAGCCCTTAGCAAGCTTCAAGATTTTTGCACGGCGATTCTTTCTTTTTGATCCGTCTACTGCTCTCATTTCTAACTCCTAAAATCAACCGTATGGAAGAAGCTGCTTGCGAAGTGATGCAGCTGAATCTTCTGAAAGGATACCTGCGTGGCGAAGGTTCATCTTTCTCTTTGGTGATCTCTTTGTCAAAATATGACGAAGATTCATTTTCT
>JAKSLX010000034.1 GCA_024400915.1 Treponema sp. | reverse complement strand
TAGTTACATATCATTATATTAGGATTGGAATTTACACCAGAATTTGGACTTGACCCAAAGCTTGCGTTATTAACTAGTTTTTCTATTTCGATTTGCTCCAAAATGTTCTTCTGCATTCTGTACCTCTTGATCATATTATAATATAAGTGTGGGTGTTTTTTTAGTAATTTTTACTTATAAAACACCCATTTTTTATTTAATACATCACATTTGAATTGCTTGATCGTAGGTGCAATGGGTGATTTCTGGGTGAAATAACTGCTTCAAACTGAATGATTCTGAGCATTCAATTTTGTTTACGTGATGGACGAATGGAAATGGAATGCACCAGGTCACGATGTCGTTTTTTCGGGTGTATTGGTGAAAATTTCCACAGGCGGCAAAGGCTTTTTTGGTGCGTTTGAAGTATAGGATTTTTGGGGCTCCAAAGGTGATTACTTCGGCTTTTTTGCCGGTCTGATAGTGGTATTCTTCGGCAGCTAAAACGGCCATTGCTCCTCCATAACTCCAGCCACAAATAACTGGTGTAAAGCCTGTTTTTTCAACCTCGTTTATAAAGTATGCAACCAGAATTTTTGCTGATCGCCAGGCTTTGATGTATCCTTTGTGGATGTAGTATTTTTTGTATGTTTTGGCTGGGAATAGCAGGTTTATTTTCCAGTCAAATGTGCTTCTGGTTTCCTGGAAAATTAAATAAACCTTCTGTTCTTCTTTGATGGTTTGGATTGAAAACTGGACATCGAGTCCTGTTGTAACCCAATTTTTGTTATTTTTGATGTACTGAAATAATTCTTTATCTGTCATCTTTACCTCTTATTTCTTCCTATTATCATTTCGCCAAATTTTTTTGTATCCATAACGGACTCCTCTTACAATTGTGCACCACAATCTTTCTCGTAAATATATGATGTAGGCTTAATCCATTCATCAGAATTCCAATAACGTATTAGAATACTTTTTGACACGTACTCTTTTGCTTTTTCCATTTTGAAAATGAAGTTTGTTTGGCAGATGTTCCTATTTACATCCTCTGTGTAGAAACCTTTGCCTTTAGCTAACCATTCTGCAAGTTCTTCATTTGTCATAAGTTCCATTGGATGATCTTCTTCAATTTCGTAATCGGTATCATCCCATGCCCAGGAAGGTTCTAAAGGTTCTCCTTTCTTATAATTTCTAAATGTGCCAGAAGGATAACAGAAAGCTTTTATTTTCTTTCCTTCTTCATAGGCAGTCATTATTTCGATTTTCTCTGTTGTTGTTTTCATAATTTACCTCTGCTTCAAATCTTCTTCGGAAAACAGGCCGGGCAAATCTTCTTCGACTTTGTTTAGGCCGGCAATGCTTTCTTCTATGTCTTTGAAGGCTTTTTCTGATTCTTGTTTTTCTTTTGGGGTTAGTTCTCTTGGCTTGGCTTTCATCTGGTCCTCATCTTCCCATTGCAAAGGGCGGTTGTAGAGCATGTTGTCAAAGATGTATTTCTGCAGACTTTTTCTTGTGAGTTTCAGCTGGTTGTCTTGCAACATTCGTTCGATTGTTGGCATAGAAACATTGAGAACAGCTGCGGCTATTTGGCGTGTTATTTTGGCTGGAACGTTGGGTAATAGGTTTACGCCTTTGTAGCAGTCATTCAAGAATTCTCTTGCGGCTTCTTCGTTGATGTTGTTTTCTTGAATGATTTGTTCCATAGTTTCCTCCACTTTTTAGGCTGTCTGCTGGTGTTTTTGTGGCAAGGTTTTCAGGTATTCTGCCACTGCTTTATCTACGTCCTCTGCTGGATCTATCAGGTATTCACAGATTGACCACCACGGAATCCTCAATGTGGTTCTGATGCTGGTGCAATCTAGCCGATAGGAGTAAATCAGTCCCTGCATTTCGTCTATGGTAAGGCGTAACATGTTGGCTGTCTCGTAGACTCCATACAGGAACTGCACTCCAAGTTCTGCCCGGTCTATCAGATTTTGGATAATATCTTCTTTTTCTTCTGCTGTTAGATCGGGCTGTTTAAGTTCTTCATTTGTGAAGAGCTCGTTTTTTTTCATTACTTTCTCTTATACAGAAATGCCATGCAGTACAGAATCTTGTCGCAGGCATTATCTAAGCTAGAGCAGTAATCATTGTTGCAAGACCTTGCACAATGTTTGCAGTAGCTGTTTTGGAACGGTCTTTTTATTCGCGTTCCTGGTTTCAATAAATATTTAGGATTAACTGGTTTTTCTTCCATCTTTTTTGCTCCTTTCTGTTGATGAAATCCAACCCATAATCTGGCGGATTTCTTTGTCTGTACAACTTTTGAGTGATGTTCTGTTCAGCTTCTTAAGAAAGCCATCCAAACGCTCATTCCAATTGTCACCAAGCACTTTTTTTGCTTTTGCTACAACTGCATCCTGAATTGTTGTCTTTCCTTTTGGTATGGGATTTCTGAAGAAAATAAACCCTTTTTTCCCCTGTTTGATGAGCACGGCATTCAAATCTTTATGCACTGCGAACAGTTCCTGAATACTGCATTCTGAACAGGTCTGTTTACCTGTAGCACCTGCAAGAATCAGGCGATATTCATCGTTTGTAAGCTGTGCGGCTGATTTCTGCATATGAATCATTCCTATCAGTCGGGCTCTGTATGTCTTTTCTTTTGCCATAAAAAACTCCTATGCTGAAAGCTCGTCAAGCATCTTTTCTGTGATGGTGTCAATTGCTGAAGCCTTTGACATCTTGGAAAGCGCTATTGAATCGTTGACGATTGAACGGAAACCATATCCGGCATGTCGGACAAGTCTTTCTGCTGTGTGCTGGTCAATGTCCAGACCTGCGGCTTCGTGGTAGTAGGCCATTACGTCAACGCTCTTTGCCTTCTCGAACAGGCAGATTGGCTGGCGGATTCTTGAACGGAGTCTTGGGACCCTGTCTGTCTTTGTCTTGAGGCCTTCCTCTCCGACAAGCATTATTGGAAGGTTGCACCGTTCGTTGATTGCCCTGAGCATTTCCAGCTGCTGTACTGGCATCTTGTCGGCTTCATCTATGATGATCAGGTGGCGGTTGTACTTGCAAGTTTCTTCCAGCGTTGCGATGCAGTGGCCGAAGCTGTATGGTCGTGTATGTGCCAAGGCTTCGCAGATGTCACGGAGAAGCTGTACCTTTGTGGAGCCGTCAACATACAGGATGTATGCAGAGTTTGGATTCTGCTGAACATACCACTTTGACGCGTGTGTCTTTCCCCGTTCTGCAGTTCCGATTGCCATTCCGATTGATGATGACATCGTGCCTTCAGGGTCGCTCAAATCATCCGCAAGGTTCTGGAAATTTGAAACGCTTGGTGTGTAAACCAACACGTCTGTGTCAATCGAAATTCCGTGTGGTATAGTATTGCTGTAGCCGGCTTTTCGGAGTGTTTCGATATACTCAATTTCCTTTTCTTCCCAGTGCGGGTAATTGTGGTTACAGACCTTGACGATCTGTGACTTGTCTACTCCGATAAGCCTTGCTGCTTCCGACATGCTCAGTCTGTTGTTTTCTATGATTGATTTAAGTGTCATTTTCTTAATACTCCCTGTCAAAATTTCTTCTGATGTACTGTCTCCAGTAGTTCTCTTCCGTCGGCTTCATCTTGCCCTCGTACTTGAACTTGAAGTCCAGTTCCTCCTGATTCAACCTTTCTCCGCTGTAATAGCGGGTGATGATTGAACCGTATCGCTCATTGTCGGTGCGGTACACGTCCTTTGAGTGCGACCTCAACACATTTTCTGAAGAAAGGCGGCTGGCAAGTCCCGTTATGAAGTCATCGTCGGTCATCTCCAAGGATGCCTTTCTGATGCTCTGCGGTATGACAACTGCGTTTTCTTCCTGCTCTTTTTTGACTGAGCGAGGGATAACAAGCGGTTCGTTCTGGTCAGTCTTTCTTATAACCGGAACAACTTGCGGTACGATGACCGGTTTTTTCTCCTCGATTGCAAGGGCTTCATCTGCAAGTCCTTCTGCCTTTCTCAGCTCGCTGAAGGCATTTCTGTCTGAAAGAATCCTGAGGTTCTTGTTTTTTGTGGCTTCTTCAAAGGCTTCCTGAACGGCGCGCATGTTGCGTTTCTTCCATTCAAGTTTTTCCACCATTTCTCCGCTGTCCAGCATATCTATCTTTTCTACTGGATGAAGGGCGATTGCGTTGTGCGTTCCTGGTTCGATTGCGAAAACCCCGATGTCAAGGTTTTCAGGATCGTATCGCAGTTCTATCTTCTTGCGGTTGTAGGCTACAAGGGTTCCCCGGTTTTCGAGTATCATGTCCCTTGTGAGCTCTGGGCCTGCATAGTCAACATTGTTGAGCCTTACCCTGTCACCCTTGACGGTGGCGAAGGTGCTTTCCATGAACAGGTAGGCTTCGTCCCTTTTGTCGATGAACATCGGCTGCCATCCGTCACGGACATATTCTTCAAGCCGTTCCTTTGGCGAAATTCCTAGGGTTCCGTGCCTGCGGTTCTCGTAGATTTCTATTGCCTGAAGGACTTTCTTGATGAACTCTTCATAGGTAAGTATGTAGCCGTTCTTTTTCTGCCACTTAAGCCTTTTGTCGGCCTGTTCTTCTTCTGGGGCCGACATCCCCATTTCCTTTACGTATCCTGGAATGCAGAGATCCCGTAAAATCTGCTCAAGTGTGTTAAAAAATCGCTCAATAGGCTTTGTCTTGGCGTTTTTAACACGGGCAAATATTCGTCTGTGCTGCTTTTCCCAGTCGGCTTTTGTCTTTACCACGTCAACCACACAGCCTTCGGTGTCTTCAACGATGTAGCGTCCGTTGTCTGCGTGGTACAAGTCCGCCTCGTCTATGAAGCGGACTCCGTAGCTCTGCAATGCCTCAACGATCCTTGTGGACAGTTCTGATTTTTCTGAACTACCGTTGTCGTTGTAGGTGCTCTCAAACTTTCCGAACCTCTGGATTCCCATTCGGAGCGCACGAACTACGGTTCTTGTGTTGTAGTGAGGGTCAAAGCTGACCCCGTACACAACTCTTGTTGCCATGTCCAGCCACAGGTAACATTCCGCCCTGATGAAGTTTCCGTTTTCGTCAGTGCACCAGAAGTCGAACCTGTGCTGGTCTCCTACAATCAGCTGGAAAGGATTGAGCTTGCTCAAGTCCCTGCTGATGTAGAACATATTGTCCAATGCGTGCTGGCCACCCTTGGCGAGCATTATCATTGCAGGGCTTATGTTCCTTGCGTGAACATAGGCGCTTTGCTCGCTTCCGATTTTCCAGCCGCATTCCTGTGCCTTTGCCTTGGTGTAGTTGTAGGCATTGCGTACCGTACAACCTCCGACCTCGGCCATTGCCGCAAGGTAGAAGTTGGTGAAGAAGCTGAGGGCTTCGTCATCCCACACAAATACATGCCTGCCTTGCTTTTTCGTTGTGTCAATGAACTTTCCGCTTTCCATCCTGCGTATGTAACGCTGGACGGTGGAAACGGAGATTCCGAACTCCCTCGCAATCTCCTTGTAGGTCTCGACCTTTGTCTTCAGCGGATTTCTCCGCATGAAGCGGTCATAGACTGCGCACCGCAGGGGGTGCTTCTTGTCGGGTATGACCGGAAATAATGTCTCCATCAGTCACCTTCCGTTCCTGGGCCAGAAAACTGGTTCAGTTCCTCAATCTGGCTTGCAAGGTCATTGATGACCTCGCGCACCCTGAGGCCGATGTTGTAGCCTGCCGCAAGCCTTGTGCCGGGATCGTCAAAGCTCTTGAGGTAGTCCGTCAGGTGCTCAAAAAGCTCAAACTGTGCAAGGCTCTGGTCCTTTGTCTGAAGGCTGAAGCGGGTGAACTGCTTTGCGTTCTGCATGGCTTCGGAAAAATAGTCGCGCCCCTTGAAGTTTGTCTTTATCTTCTTGGTTCCCCATTTCTGCGCCATTTCCGCAAAGTGCTCGTTCGCCTTGCGCTTCTTGAATTCCTTCTCGTCGGCATCCGTCCAGCCAGCCAATCGCTCGCCGGTTGCCATGGCGTGTGCCACGCGCGATTCATGTCCTCCGTCGTCAATTTCAAGATTTGCACTTTTTAGCGGTGCAAGTTCTTCTGGTGTTCTTACACGGTCTTCTACAGGGTCGTAAAGCTTCATCCAGAGAGCGGCTGTTTTTCGGCTGATTCCTACTGCATCACAGAAATCTGTCCATGTAAAAACAGGTGCATCATCTGTTCTGTTGCCACCACGAACAGCAAGAACTTCATGAGCGATGTACAAATCTTTTGCAAGGAGAGCGGCTGATTTCTGAAAACTGTGGAAGTTGTCAGAACAACGATTAATTGCAGATTCCAAATCCCACTGAATGATTTCCTGCTCAAAAGGGAAAGCCTGTTTTGCAGATACTGAATTATTACTTGGAACTATGCTGTTCATATTTAAAAACTCCTTTGTCAGGCTTGAACTGACATCCAGAAAGCTCAAGCCCGAAATGATTAAGCTATTGATTCAGGAATTGTTTTCTCTGCGGCCTTGCAGTAAAATGATTCTGAGCCTGGGATAATGCTGATTCCAAATTTCTTCTGCTGGGCGGCGTCGAAATTTTTGAGAGCAGCTTTCACAGGCTCTTTTGTTACTTTTACGCAGTTTGCAAAACCTGCTTCAATAAGAAGTTCTGCTGTGTTTTCTGCAACTTCCACTTTGTCAGTTCCCTGACGATAACCGATTGTTCCATTGATGAATTCACGGCTCTTCTTTCCTTCCTCGTAGATTTCTGAGCGGTGTTCATCTGAATAGTTCTGAAGGCTTTCAAGAAGCTTTTCGCGCTGTTGTGTGAGTGCAACGCTTTCTGTTGCTGCCTTTTCTTTGGCTGCATTGATGGCTTTTGTAGCTTCATTGTCAATTGCAGAGATTTCTGCATCCAGCTGAGCAATCACTTTGATTGTCTCTTCTACGTCTTTAAGATTCTTAATCTTTGACATGTTTTCTCCTTACGCACTTAAGCGTTATTTGCTATAATTCCTTTGTTCAGGATTTCCGCAACCTGTCCTAAAATTCTGCTTGCTTTAGAACAGGCTGCTTTTGGATCTCCCTGATTTCCTTCATATAAGGCAGAGCGAAGTTCGCCTACCTTATCCATAAGGGCTGCATAATCATTTTGTGTGAATGTGATTGTGCAGTCCTTTTTTGTTTCTTCAGAACAATGTGTGTGAGCCATTGTCTGTTCCATTTGTAACCTCCAAGGTTTCTAAATCTCTGCATATTTCAGCAGGGCTTTTGAACTTTCCAAGCATTAACAGTCCGTAAGCGGCGAATGCCTGCAAACCAACATAAGACATGTTCCGCACTGCGAATTCTACTTTGTCCGGATTCAGGTCTATTTCTTCGCTTTCCATGTAAGGCGGTTTTCTGCCGTTTTTGAACAGTGTCATTCTGCATGTTCCGGCAAAGCACTTACCATTTCATCATTGATATCTGTCGAAATGTCACCTATCTCAACACCTAACAGTCTCAATGTTTCTGATTCAGAAGTTATCAGAAGTCCGGCAAGCATCTGCAGTTTTTTGCATTTCCCTTTCACGAATTCTTTTGATTCTTCTGTAAGAATGAAATCCACTTTTTAACCTCCCTAGTTGTGTGTTAGTTCATGGTTCTGGCACTGTCAATTTCAGTTTCCATTCTTCATTCCCCAATCACGCAACGGTGCGGATTGTTTTTAGCATGGTGTTCCAGGATTCAAACCCAAGAACACTTGCCACTTCTTTTTCTATACGGCGGCTGTGTGCCTGACCCGTAACCACCTTCTGAACTGCTGAGCGTGAACAATCAAGTTCTGCTGCGATTCCTGCGTATGTATATCCTTTCACCCTAAGCTGATACTGGATGTACATTCCTTCTTCTCTCGTAACGTCAGGAATCATCTGTTGCTTCCTGCGTTCCACTGCTTTCACAAGTAATTCGTGAACCTGTTCTGGTGTTAACTTAACATTGGCCATTATTCCTCCTTTTTTCTCTAAGTTTTTGTCGAATTTTTTCGATAAATAATGTAATCTACTTGTAGAGTTCAATGTTTATCTAGTCACTTTGCTACTCTACTTGTAGAACTTGATTAGAATATAACGTAGTAATTCCTAACTGTCAAGCAAAAATATTAGGAATTAATAATATTAGGGATTAAATTATGAGTAATAACGAAGAAGTTGTAGAAAGACTTCTAAATTATTTCAATCTGACAATGTCAGCAATTGAAAAAAGACTAGGTATTTCTAATGGTACATTAGGAAAATATAAACGTGGTGCAATATCAACACCTTTTTCTTTGATAACAGGATTGAAATTAAACAATCTTAATCCTGATTACTTTCTGACTGGTGAAGGTTCGCCAGAGATTGGATCAGATGCTGTGGAATCTGCACCAGTTGCAGTTGAATGTGATGAATCAAAGCCAAACAGAATTCCGTTCTATTGCTTTGATGTAATGGCAAGTGTTGAATCTGAAGAAACTCTGCTGAACACAAAGCCAACCTGTTACTATGAATTGCCGGGCTTTGCAGACTGTCTTGCAGCCTTTCCTGTTTATGGTGACAGCATGAAACCTAAAATCCTAAACGGTGATGTTGTGGTCATCAGCGAAAAGGTGCCAGAAGAAAAAATCCTCTGGGGCGAAACTTATCTTGTTGTTACGGATGCATGGCGAGTCATCAAGACGGTACATCCAGGAGAAACGGAAGAATTTCTTGTTTTGCGGTCTGTGAATCCGAATTATGAAGGTGACACTGCCGTGAATAAGAATGATATCAAAGGACTTTATCTGATTAAAGGTAAGGTATCGAAGTTTAGTGTGTAGGTTTTAAGCCTCTGCATGATGGGTGCAGGGGTTTAAAATTATAAGAAAAAATGATAAATTTCGCGTCAAAAAACACCCATTTAAACAAAATAATGCTATAATTAAAGAACATAGGAGTAAGTAAAAATGGCATACAGTGCATTGGATGTAGCAAAGTACGTAATTAACTACGAACTTTCGCAAGGTCGCAGTGTAACAAATCTTCGCTTGCAGAAACTGCTTTATTTTGTTCAGGCTAAAGTATTGGTCGAAACGGGAAAACCATGTTTTGAAGATGAAATGGAAGCTTGGGATTATGGACCGGTGTCTCCTTCTGTATATCATAACTATAAGTTTTTTGGCGCATGGAGTCTTGCGGCTGAACCAGGTATTCATAGAATACCAAATGCAAACATTGTAAATAACATGCTTTCTTATTGTTCAAACTATTCTACAAACTTATTAGTTGATATTACTCACAAACAAAGACCTTGGATTGAAGCATACGCAAAAGGTAGAGGCACAACTATTCATAATAAGGATATAGAGGCTTTCTTTAAATATGGCTAAGTCTGACATATCTTTTTTCAGTAATTTAGAGGGGGACAAACTCCCTAATTCCAATGAATTTGCTGCTCAACAAAAAGAATTACAAAAAATCTTTGAAGAACTAACAAACGATAAATTTAATGCTGTGGCATGGGTAAAAGAATTTGCCAGCTATTCTAAAAAACATAAAAGAATTCTTTATTCTATTTTGTCAGGATTGATTGTAAAAGAACAAAAAGAAGCTTCAATAGAGTATCTTACATCTCATTTGGATTCATTGAATCAAAGGATTACTAAAAACAGTAAAGATAAAACCCCTAATCAGATTTATGTTGATGAGGCTGTATATGATGCATTTTATAAATTCTTTGATCATTGTAGTTTAGCTATAGCTCAAAGAGCAATTTACAATCAGTCTGATGAAATCTCAAAAAAACGTACTGCAGACATGGTAAAAACTGAAATGAAAGATTTGGTAGCACAACAAATGTCTGAATACGACAAAAACATTACAAATCAGTTAATTGGTCTGGTATCTATTTTTACAGCTCTATCATTTATTCTTTTTGGTGGCATAAACAGTTTTGAATCTTTAATGAATAAAATTGCAGCTTCCAATAGTTTAAAACTATTATTCATTGGAGACTTATGGTTTATCTGCATGTTCAATTTACTTTTCATTTTTGTAAAACTGATTGCAACTTTAACTGGTAAGAAAAAACTTTATTTATGGCCTTATTTTTTTATAGTAAATGCAGTTTTAATTGGTGTTATGTTTTTTGTATGGGGAAAACTTAAACTGCCATTCTATACAATATAAAATTTTTATATCCTACTCTTAAAGCCGTAAGTGTTGCTGGATGTCATACAGTCCTACTTGGAGGACTATTTATGATACAAGCTAGAGGGAACAGTTCAATCTGTAAAGAGATGGCTCTGACGTATACAGAGCTGATCACAATCAAGGACCTGGCTAACAACCTTAGTCAGAAAGAATGCGCATACAAAGAACACGTCACGGAAGCGTGTGTTTCTATGCGCGTGCAACGAGCCATGAAACGAAATGGCTATAACAACAAAATCGTTTTTCTATCTGATTGCTATAAACTTCTTAACAATCCTTAATCCTTTCCTGCTTAATTAATTCAAACTTTAAAAATCTAAACATCTCGCTGAAATTCTAAATGAACCTGTGAAGTCAAATGGCTGTACATTTGGAACATCTGCTTCTGGCAGAAATTCTATTTTGGAGGCTATATATGGCTGTAACATTTACTACTGCTGACCGCGTTGGCGTTGTTGGTGGTTACATTGGTGGCATTGCGTCTTTGCTCTCAATGCTTGGTGGTGGTTATTACAATGGTGGCATGATGCAACCTGTAATGGCTAATGGTTATAACTGTAATCCTTATGGACATTCTGTTGTAACTGAACCTGAACTTCACGAACGTCTGGAACAGGAAGAGAAAATCAATCGTCTTACAAGCGAACGCGACATGCTCTTGAGTGACCAGCGTAACGAAGTAAAGATGCTGGAACTCTACAAGTACCTTGACGCAAAGGACAAGGCTCAGAGTGAAGCACTTGCAAGCTTCAAAGCTGAACAGGCTGTTATCAATGCTCAGGTTGGTGCAAACATTGCATTGAACCAGGACAACATCAGAGACCTTAGATTCACTATCGGTTCTCTGACTAAGACAGTTATTCCAATCACAAATATCTGTCCACGTCCTGCTGTTGCTGAAATTCAGCCAACAGAACCAACACCTGCTGACGGCGGAGCAGCTGCCTAACGTTTCAGGCTGATTTACGGGGGAATGCCTTTGGGCGTTCCCCTTTTGCGAGGGTAAACAATGGTTTTAATTGCAGATGCAAAAAGTAAAATCACTAAATGGATTGAGAAAAACATCATCAATAAGATTCCGGGCGAAGGTAAACGTGTTGTTATGGCGGTAGTTGTGAACCGTGCAATGAACAACATAGACAATGTGATTCCTGAGCTTGCAAAGAATCCTATTCTTGCCGCAACTGGAATTATTGACGGTGAATCAATTGACGAGAACATTCTGATTGAGATAAGGGAGAAATTGGGAGCAAATCATTTTGACATTAACATTCCAATGATTGGAACAGTTGGCATTGATGGTGAAGCTCTTGATGACCTTTACAATCAGATTAAATCATAGGAGACCAAATTATGGGAAATTATCTTAAACACAAAATGCAGATGGAAAAGGACGACTTGAAGGATTGTTCCATGCTTATGGACCATGCTGAAGAAGCTCAGGCTCACGGAGACACAGACTGTGCCAGTTTTTTTTATAACAGAGCTAAGAAACGCTGGGAGGACTACAAAGCATCTGAAGCTGAAGTCGCAAAAGAAGTGGACAAAATGCGTGGAACTGCCAGCGATGCGCCGGACAGTATACAGGGCATGCTATACAATCTTCTTATGGAAGACCAGAAAGAACGGGCTATGAAGCTTAAACATAGAATTGAAAACTTTGGCTGATGCTTTCTGCATACCACTGAGCCACCGACTGTAAAAGCCGGTGGTTTTTTTATGTCTATTACAGTAATGCTTGGGAGGAATGTATGAATAACAGTAAAGACAAGCCTTACTACTCGCAGAGAGCCAACGCTCTTAAGCCTAATCGTTCATGCAATGTTACTGCAATGATTAGTGCTTTGAGTTCTGCTAACTGGCCTGTAGAAAGTTTTGTTAATTCAATTTTTAAAACACCTGCTGATGCTCTGATGAATTTCATTCTGACAGATAAACAGGTGCAGGATTTGTGGCATAAAAAAGACCCTAAAGGATTATATCCGCCTAATGAGTGGCATGAGATTTTATGCTATGGAACTAATCTGTTCCTGGAAGAAAAAAAGCTTATTACCAATGGTAAGCTTGCTGTTGAATGGGGAGAACACAGAAGTATTTCTGATTTGACGAGAACTCTTGATGACGGCGGCTCTGCGGCTTTGAGAGGACTTTTCAAATATAACGGAAAGGATATTGGACATGTAGTCTGTCTTGTAGGTTATGAAAGGGATTCTTACGGTCAAATCAAGAACTGGATTATTGATGATCCATTTGGCGATTATAGGACCGGCTACAAGAATGTAAACGGCAATGACATTGTTATGTCTATGGCTGATTTTCGCCATATGATAAGGCCTGAAAATAATGAGTTAAAACATGCTCACCTTGTGAGAATGTTTAAGGAGTGTTAGCTGTGATTTTGAGTGCATTCAAGGAAAGTACCGGGGAATGGTCAATGCGTAGAGTTCTGGCTTTTCTTTTCGGCTTGTCTTCTATTGGTTGTGGAATTGCATCTTTGGTGCTTAAAGCTGTATGGCAGATTGTGGCATGTGCTTTTGGTGTTCCTGGTGCAATCTGTATTCTGCTGCTGTTTTTTACAACTTGGACGGACGTTTCAACGGTGGTAAGTGCCGTTAAGGGGAAATGATGAATGGTAAGGATAAAGCCATACTTTGGTTCACTATTGGTGCTTTTGTTGCTCTGTGTGTCTCGTCCGCTGTATTCGCAGGATTTGACAGACACGCAGAAAGAAAGGCTGACCAAAGAGTTAGTGAGTATGTTGAGCGAAGTGAGAATGCTGAAAGCATTGCAGATGGAATCCAGCAGAGAGCTGGAAAACTGGAAGAACAGGTGCTGTCAGTTGGAATTAAAACTTCAGAATGTGTTGTTGAGCTTAGAGAGTGTGTCACTGAGCTTGGAGGACTCCAAGATGACTGTGATAGAATTGCAGAAGCTGGTAGAGGAATTGCGGTTTCAGTTGATGGAATTGAAAGACGAATACTTGTCTGTCTGCAAATCCTTGGAGTATCAGAAGAAGATGAAGAACTTCTGGATGGTTATGGCCTTGAGTTGTATGACCCTGGCGGCCGGTGAAGGAATAATAATTATTTGTAAGTAAGGAGATACTGATGAATGGCAATTGGGGATTTATAACGGGAATTCTTGGACTTATTACTTCGGTAATAACAATTGTTTCTGTCATCATTGCCATTGGTCAGTACAAGGGCAAGACGGATCAGAAAATCATTAACGCGGAAAAAAATATTGATGAACTGCAGAAAGGTTTTAAGGAGCATGAGAAACAGGCTTTGCTGACAGAAACTAAACTCCGTGATGAGTTTAAGGAAGAAGCCACAAGCCTTAGAAAAGACCTTGCTCAGTCTACTAATGCTATGCAGGATTTAAAAGTGCTGTTCACCAATTTTTCGAGCAAGATGGATACGCAGATGCAATACATTCAGGGTGATTTAAAAGATATTAAGGAGAAGTTCAATGCCAAAGAGAAATAAAATAGAATTGCAGGGACTTGTGGAGCGTATTGTCCACATGTTCTATGACGACAAGATGACTCACGTTGAGATTGCAAAGGCCCTAAAAGCTGAAGGGTTTGATGTATCTAAGAGCGGCGTGGGACGTACTCTTGTAAGTCATGCAAGCCAGATGAAAGCTTACAGAGACGCGGCAGCTGAAGCTGTTGAAATTGTAAAAGAGGTAAGAAAAACTCCTGGTCTTGATATCAATGAGGCTGCTGTTCAGATTGCATCCACAAAACTTCTGAAGGAAGTAGAAAGTTTTGAAAACTTCAATACTCTGAAACCAAAAGAAGTTCTTGATTCTATCAGAGGTCTTGCTACTTCTCAGACTCAGATTGCGAAAGTAAAGCTTGAGTATGAACGCGGTTACAAGAAAGGACTCTTTGAAGCTGCCAAAGCGGTTGAGGAAGAAGTCAAGAAAGCCGGTTGGTCTGAAGACAAAGTGGAACTTGTTAAGGCTAAGATTATGGGTCTTAAGGTAAAAGCTGATGACGAATAATGATATTGAAATCTTTCTGCCTTACCAGAAGGAATGGCTTGAAGACAGAAGTTCATTGAAAATCATTGAAAAGAACAGACGTTGCGGTATTTCCTGGACTGATGCCTCTGATGCTGTTCTTGATGCTGCTCCATCTAAAGGATGGAGCAATACTTATTATATGAGCTTCAACAAGGATAACTGCCGTCAGTACATTGAAGATGCCGGAGAATGGGCTAAGAAATTCGGTGAAGCTGTA
Organism: Treponema sp.; assembly: GCA_024400915.1. Classification (GTDB taxonomy): domain Bacteria; phylum Spirochaetota; class Spirochaetia; order Treponematales; family Treponemataceae; genus Treponema_D. The sequence continues at coordinate 5,942 of JAKSLX010000034.1, read as the reverse complement.
AGTGAAATCGAAGTGAAAGAAGAACCTCTTCTGGAAGACGAAGAAAAAAGCATTACAACTTTCAGAATCACTTTTGCAAGCGGGGCTGAAATTGTTGGACTTCCTGGAGTTCCTCGTTCGCTCCGTTCCAAGCAGGGAAACGTTGTTCTTGATGAAGCTGCATTCTTTGATGATTTTGAAGGCGTTATGAAAGCGGCTCTGGCTCTTGTTATGTGGGGTGGCAGAATCCGTATCATATCAACTCATAACGGGAAAGACTCTCCGTTCAATCAGCTGATTCAAAGAATAAAGACAGGAAAGGAAACCGAGTGGAAACTTCATAGAATTACTTTCCGTGAAGCAATTGCTCAGGGACTTTTCAAAAGAATCTGTCTTAAAAAAGGCGACAAATGGACTCAGGAATTTGAGGATGAGTTTGTCGAAAAGATGTATAAAATCTACGGTGACAATGCAGACGAAGAATTGGATGTAATTCCTCGTGAATCCGGCGGAAGATATTTTTCACGTGGATTGCTTGATTACTGTACAGCTGATGAAGATGCAGTTTCAATTCATCGTCTTGAATGCTCTGATTCGTTCTTGCATAAGTCAAATTTTATTAAAACAAAACAGATTAAGGACTTCTTTAATCAGGAAATCCGCCCCGTACTTGCAAGCTGTGAAGCACCAGTTTTCTTTGGTAACGACTTTGGCCGAAGCGGTGACCTTTCCACTTACTGGTTTACTCAGGAAGTGACGAAGACTTCACTCAGTACATTTATGCTGATTGAACTGAAAAATGTGCCGTTTGAACAGCAGCAACAGTTTTCCAACCTGATAACTGATTTTCTGGATGAAAGACATATTTTAGGTGGGGGCGCACTGGATGCAAGAGGAAACGGTCAGATGCTGGCTGAAACGGCAAGCCTTAGACATCCGGGAGCCGTAATTGGAGTTATGGAAAGTAATTCATGGTATGCCAAATATGGTGCAGAACTTCACGGCCTTATGGAAAGCAAGGACTTTACTGTTCCAGATGATGATGTAAGCAAGGGAGACTTTGCATTGGTTGTTCTGAAGAACGGGATTCCAACTATTCCTGCAGTAAGGACAGAAGACCGTGACAGAAAAGGATTAAGGCACGGTGACTGTGCATCAGCTGCAATGCTTTGTGTGTGTGCATGGCGTGAATGTGCTGCAGAACCTGCTCCTGTGTTTTCATTCTGCAAGAAAAAAGAAATGTGGTAATTTATAAGGCTGTCTGTAAAAGGCAGTCTTTTTTTTATCTGTGGTAGTTTTTTGTTATGGCTAAGAAATCAGAATTAACTACCAATATCATTAATCTACAGGGATTCAATAGCATTGCCGGTTATATGCTTGAATCTCAGGACTGGCTTAACTCCATCAATGAACGGGATGATGTATTCCAGAAAATGATGGATGATCCAAGAATCGGGTCTTTGTTCCTGGAACGAAAAAACAAGGTTCTGCAGATGTACGGCTCATTCACTCAGACTGGAAACAAGAAAGTGGATGAAGCGTGCGAACAGCTTTTAAATTTCAATCTTTTTTATAAATTGAATAACACTCTTTTAAATGCCGTGCCTTACGGACTTTCAGCTTGTGAAGTAAAGTGGAAGTTTATCGAGGGATTCTTTATTCCTTACGACTTTACACCGATTCCACGAACTGCATTAAGTTTTCCTCAGAATACAGATGTTGATTTTATGACACCCGTTTTGTCTTATCAGAATCTGCCACTTGATGACCAGAGAAAATTCCTTATCCACAGAAATGATGACGGAGAGCTTCGACGCTGGGGAAGACCTGTTTTACAGATGTGCTACATGTTCTGGAAGTTCAAGAGTCTTGGTGTTAAGTTCTGGGCACAGGCGGCAGAGATTGTTGGAGCACCTTCTATTCTTGCTTTATTTGATGCACGAACCAACGAAGAAGCAAAGAAAACCGCAAAGGATTTAACGGAAGTTATGAACGGATGGACTGGTGGTTCTTCCGGGGCTTTGGGCAATGTAAAGAACGTTCAGGTTGTTTCATCACAAATTAATGACTTCAACACTATTGTAGAAACCTGTGACACTCAGATTGCCTATGCAATTACTGCTCAGTCTCTTACTACAAATCAGGCACAGTACGGAACTCACGCACAGGGAGAAACACACGTTCAGACTTTTGACAGCATCATCAAGGGGGATGCTTACGCCCTCCAGCTTACAGACCAGAAGCTTGTTAATGCATTTGTAGCAATAAACTTTCCTGGTGAAGTTGCTCCTAAGTTTGACATTGACTCTACAGACTTTGCTCCTTGGGAAATGGTCAGAGATGCAATTGACCGTGGCGTTCCAGTTTCTCTTAGTGCAATGTACAAGAAATATCATCTTGCAAAGCCTGAAAACGAAAAGGACGTGTTCTTGAAACAGCCTAGTGATTTTGGATTTGCAGACCAGCAGTCTTTTTTTTTCAGGAAATAAAAAATCCTCATTACAGTGAAGAGACCAGACAGGCAAAGCGTCTTGACCGTTTAAGTGCTTCTGCCTGGTCTTTCATTTCTGATTCCTATTACAAAAGGATTATTGACTTCATCAAGGAAGCTGAAAGAAATCCTGACCTTCTGAACACAACTAAAACTCTTCCTGCAGATTACGGTGCAATGTCCGTAATGGCTGAAATGCTTACAAAGTCTTTTCTTATGGGACTTGACCGTTCCACAAGGAAGATGGAGTTTGCAGAACCAACGGCAGAAGAAATTGAAACTTTGCCTTATGCAGAAGCTGTTGAGTATCTTAGAAAACGTGACGTTTTAAAAAAAGTTGACTATGACAAGCTTTCTGCTCAGCTTAAATTCCGTGCGTTCACTGCAAGCCGTATTTCTGACGGTGCATTGCTTAAACGGATTAATGACGAGCTCATAAAGAATATTGAAGCTGGAAACGGTCTGAAAGATTTTCTTGGAATGACCAAGACAGATGTTTTAAGCAAGGTCGGGCTTGGAAATGCCGGCGGCTGGTATTGGGAAACGGTCTACAGAACCAACGTTCAGACTGCATACAATGCCGGCCGTATGATGGGATATGAACAGGACAAACCGCTTGCCCTGGAACTAGTTGTAATTGACGACGCACGTACAACAGATTACTGTCGTCAGTATGCAGGTAAAGGATTTATTCTGCCCTATGATGATCCATTCTGGAAGACTCACATTCCGCCATTTCATTTTAACTGCCGAACTACAGTCAGAGCTATTTATGACGAAAGAGAATTGCCGGAAAGCTGGAGTTCCAAGGCTGACATTGAAGCACCTGCAAAGGGATTTGGGAATAATCCTGTGGTGGATGATAGCTGGTGGAAAGAGCTTAGTTCTCAGGTGAGACAGGCGAAGATGTACGGGGTACAGGGAGAAATTGAAGCGGCGAAAGAAATACTGATTGGTAACAAAAGCTTCATTCCTGCCAATTCTTTGGAAGAAGCTGAAAAGTTTGCACAAGATACGTTTATCAATTCAAACGGATTTGATGGTGTATTTAATGGCAAAGTTGATTTCAAAGGAATATCTATTGAACATGCTAACCAAGTAAATGAAACACTGAACAGATTAAGTATACAGTTTTCAAACATTCCTAAATTAACAGGAATAAAAACAGTTTCTCCAAAATCTGCTCTTGGAAGGAAAGTATTCTCTGGAGATGGAAGTATTGCTGCTTACGATTCTGTAAGGGGCGGAATTTACTTGAACTCAGAAATTCTAAAATCTAAGAAAGCATTTGAAAAATTTATTAAAGAATCTGATGAAGCTTTTGAATTGATAAAGAAAAATTTTGATAAACTTTCTGGAACTCAAAGGCAGATTGCAGAAAATTATATTAAAGCAGGAAGAAGCCTTGTAAATGGAAATACCATTGAAGGAATATTGAATCATGAATATTCACATCATATAGAGCTTAATTTAATCAGAACGAACAAAGAATTGTACAAAGAACTTTTGTCTAATATGGACAAATACGCCGTTAAAATTTCTGGTTATGCAACTAGCAAAGGAAATGAATATCTTGCAGAAAGTATTGCAGCTTATCTCAAAGGTGAAACTGATATAATTGATCCAAAATTGCTTAATCTTCTTAACAATAAGGTTCTATCTTCCAAAGGGCTTAAAGCTGTTATTGAAAGTATTGAAGAAATTAACTGTGCAATTCCTCAAGCTAAACTGACTAAATATTGTTTAAATCCATTACATCCTACAGGGAAACACAAAGCTCATGAATTCAGAGTAAAATTAGGTTATACGCTTGACAATTGGAAGGAGCTTGAAAATAATATATTAACAAGCGTTGATAAATATCCAATGCAATATTTACGAGATAATGACCAGGGAGCTTTATTCAGATGTGATATGATTCTGGAGGGTCCAAATGGGAATCGTGAAAAAGTTAGAACAGGTTGGATTTTATATCCTAACACTGATGTATATCAACTTACTACAGCTTTTATTCTTTAGGAGGAAACGTGTATGTATAAAATTTATGATACTGTTTTATTAAAAGATGGACGAACAGCAATAATTACAGACTTCCTAAAAGACGACAGAACTTGTGTGTTTGAAATACAAACAGATGATGATGATGATCTTGATTTAGGAACTATCAATGACATTGTAAAAAAGATTGCTTAGTACACCGCCCCGGAAAAGTCCGGGGCTTTTTTATTGTCTGATTTATTCTGCTGAATTAAAATGTAGGCAGGAGGTAAATATCGTGACTGTTGCAGAAACTGAAAAAATGAAAGCAGAATTATTTAAAACAATTCTGAGCAATCCTGCAAACTGTATCAACAGCATAAATTCCGACCATGCCATTGATACAGTTAGAAAGATGGTTGAAGCAATCACTAATCCGAAGTTTGGTATTAAGACTTCAGAGAAAGAGTAAGCTTCAAAGCTGGCATTCCGTTTTGTAATGCATTTTCTTCGTCCTGCTGGTTATCATCAATCAGAAACTCAATAGCACTGATTTCATAACCGGCAGTCTCCAACAATTCTGAAAGTTCCTTTACACGTTCATTTCTTGTTTTCATAAAGACCTCTTAAATAAATTGTAACAAATAGAAAATCGAAAACTACAGAATCAGAGATATATGGTTCTAGTCTTTTTTTATTCCTTTTTTGTATATCTCAGATTTCCCTTGCAAAACGCACCTTGAAAAAGCCTTTTAAATAGCCGTTTTAACCCGTTTTTAGCGGTGAAAATCGGTGAATAAAAAATAAACTGATAACTTGTCATTTCATACACAATACCCCCGTTTTTTTAAATATTTTAAAATCTGCTCTTCCTGTAAAAGCCGTTTGTTTTGCGGTCTGTGAGATGTTATTTCCTGACTCACTGGGAGGTGCGTATGAAACTTTATATTGCAGGGAAAATAACTGGAAACCCTGACTACAAAAATCAGTTTGCTGATGCAGAAACGGCACTCATTAGAAAAGGCCATTCGGTAATGAATCCTGCACGGCTTGGGGAAGGCAAAGAATTTACTCACGATGATTACATGAATGCAACGGCTGGAATGCAGAGTGTTTGTGATGGTGTTGTACTTCTGAAAAACTGGAAGGACAGCGAGGGTGCAAAGAAGGAACACGAAAAAGGGATTCTCAGAAGCCAGAAGATATTTTACGGTGTGGATGAAGTTCCTGATTATAACAAAAGATGCTATGTGGTTTGCAATGCTGAAGAAAGCCACACTCTTTCGAGAAACGAGTGTATGGAGTTCTTGAAGATAACTGATGCAGAGTTGAGCCGCGTAATTGAAAAAGGCACTGCAAGACGTGGGTACACTGTGGATGTGATGGATTAGTTATAAAAACAGTTGTCAAATACGGTAGTATGAGGTACTATGAAAGTACCAAAACTACAAACAGAATGACACTACTGTTAAAAATTGGTGTCTATTTTTTTGCC
>JAKSLX010000033.1 GCA_024400915.1 Treponema sp. | reverse complement strand
GCAAAAGGACTGCTGATTCCATTTCTTGGAACTGCATTAGGTTCCGCCTGTGTCCTTTTCATGAAAAAGGAACTTGATGCAAGACTCCAGAAAGGACTTTCCGGTTTTGCTGCCGGTGTAATGATTGCTGCTGCCGTGTGGAGTCTATTGATTCCTTCCATGAATCAGGCTGGGGAGCAGGGTCTTGGAAAGCTTGCCTTTGTTCCTGCTGTGATCGGGTTCTGTCTTGGCATGCTGTTCCTGCTTTTGCTTGATGTTGTCATTCCGCATATGCATCTAAATGAAACCGTGGAAGGACCCAAAAGCAGTCTGTCAAAAACTACCATGATGGTTCTTGCCGTTACCCTGCACAATATTCCTGAAGGAATGGCTGTTGGAGTTCTGTATGCGGGATGGTATACGGGGACAGTCCATGTTTCCTCATCTGCGGCTCTTGCTCTTGCGATCGGTATAGCAATCCAGAATTTTCCTGAAGGTGCAATAATTTCCATGCCGCTTCACAGCAAGGGACTTTCAAAAATCAAATCCTGCTGGTATGGAATTCTTTCTGGAATCGTTGAACCAGCTGCTGGTTTTGTGACAATTGTTTTATCTCAGTTTATTATTCCTGTCCTTCCGTATCTTCTGAGTTTTGCAGCCGGAGCAATGATCTATGTCGTTGTTGAAGAACTGGTCCCGGAAATGGCCGCAGAGGAAGATGAAAGACATTCAAACATCGGGACCATAATGTTCATGACAGGTTTTTCCTTGATGATGGTACTCGATGTGGCCTTAGGCTGATTTGATAAACACGAAAGTGACCGACTTCTTGGGCATATTAAATTTATTAATCTTATCTTTTTTAACTAGTACCTTGAAAAAATAAGTAAATTAGATTATGCTAACTACTAGTTAGGTATAACTAATATTTGTTACCAAGGAGTAATTATGACTAAAACAACTGCTTTTCTTGTTGGTGCAGTAGCTGGAGTTGCTGCCTATACAATCATCAGGACGCCTGCTTTTAAAAGAGCCTGTGCCGGAGTTGTAGCAAAGGGAATGGAGCTGAAGGAAGATGCTGCAGCTTTTGCACAGTCTTTGAAGGAAGATGCCCAGGATATTGCTGCAGAAAAGAAGTATGCGGCTTCTAAGGCATAAAAAGTAAACTCTGGATTGGAGGCTGGTAATGCAGGTCAGTGTAAAACATTCTTTACCTGGGCGACTTAGGCTGCTGTATGATAAGAACGAATATACATCAAAACAGGCATTGCTGGCCCAGACTTTGATAACGGTGCAGGAAGGAATTCTTGATACAAATTGTAATACAAATATCGGTTCCTTTCTGATTTACTACGACACACATATTGTTAAAGAAAATGATGTGCTGAATCTTTTCCATGCTCTCACTGGAAAATATCTGGAAGATCCGGAATTGCTGAAGAATGTTGATCAGATTCCAGAAACAGAAAGCATAGAAAGTGTCCTTATTGAAACCCTTGCCATCCATTATTTAAAAAAATGGTTTTTGCCATTGCCTGTAAGAACTTTGTTGCTGTGGAAGTCACTTTTGGAAAGGTGCTTCCATGTTCTGAGCAAATTTGCTGAAAGTAAAAGGTTATTCAGCACCGAACTATTGGATGCAACAGCAATAACAGTGGCAACATTGACGGGAAATAAAAACACAGCATCTCAGATAAATCTTCTTCTTAATATTGGCGAAGAAATAGAAGAAATCACAAAAAGAAATTCCTATGGAAATCTTGCGCAAAGCCTTCTTTCCGCAGATGAACCCGTTCAGGTTGTCGAGGGCATGAATGAAAAAACAGTTCCTGCAAGTGCCCTTAAAAAAGATGATGTGGTTGTAATCCGGCAAAGTGGCCTTATACCTGCAGATGGTCAGATTCTTGACGGTGAAGGTATGGTCAACCAATCAAGCATAACGGGAGAATCAATTCCTATTGTAAAGAAAGCCGGCGATTCCGTTTTTGCCGGAACTGTCCTTGAAGAAGGTGAAATTTACATTAAGGTAGTTCAGACGGGAAAAGAAACTAAAGTTCAGAAAATTATTGATATGATTGATAATTCTCAGAGCCTTAAGGCTGCAGCTCAGCAACGTTCAGAATTGATTGCCGAAAAAGTAGTGCCTTTTAATTTTCTTGTTACGGCAGCAACCTGGTTCTTTACCCGCAACATCGTAAAAACAATGGCTACGTTGATGGTTGACTATTCATGCGCTATGAAACTTTCAGCTCCAATTGCAGTTCTTTCTGCAATGAAAGAGAGTGCTACTAAAGGAATAACTGTCAAAGGCGGAAAATATCTTGAAGAGGCTGCACTTTCCAAAATTGTTGTCCTGGATAAGACTGGAACCCTCACTTATGCAAATCCAGTTCTTGAAAAAATATACGCTATGGAAGGTTTTACTGAAGATGAAGTGCTGACTATTGCTGCATGCCTTGAAGAGCATTATCCTCATCCTCTTGGCAGGGCTGTTGTTCGTGCTGCCTCAGAAAAAAATCTTGTTCATCCGGAAAATCATACTAAGGTTGAATATATAGTTGCTCATGGTATTGCATCAACTTTAAATGGTAAAAAAGTAAGAATTGGTAGTGCGCATTTTATTTTTGAGGATGAAAAAATTCCGTGTCCTGAATCTCTTGCTGAAATAAAAAAACAATCTAGTCTTGAAGGATATTCTCTTTTATATCTTTCACATGATGGAATATTGGTTGGTGTCATTGCTATTGGTGATCCTGCCAGACCTGGAACCAGCGATGTAATCAGGGAACTTAAAAACCTTGGTCTTGAAGAATGCATAATGATTACCGGTGATACGGAAGGGGCGGCGTCAAAAATTGCAGCGGAATGCGGAATTAAAAAATGGATAAGTCAGGCCTTGCCGGAAGATAAAGTTAAATTTATAGAGGACGAAAAAGCAAAAGGTTACAAAGTCATCATGATGGGAGACGGAATAAATGATGCTCCTGCACTGTCAGCTGCAACAGTTGGAGTTGCGGTCGAAGGGTGTTGTTCCATTGCTGGTGAAACTGCTGATATCCAGCTTCAGAAAAGCGGTCTTGATAATCTTGTTACTGTGCGCAGGCTTGGAATGGGGCTTCTTGAAAAAATCAACGAAAACAATAAGACAATTGTTGGTGTCAATTCTGCCTTGATGCTTCTTGGAATTTTCGGGGTGATAAGTCCGCAAATGGCAGCCATTCTGCATAATGGAACGACAGTTGCAATCAGCATAAGATCCATGCAGCCGATACTAAAATAATAGGAGAAGAAAAATATGATCATAACAAGCTTCATTCCTGGAAGAGTAAGGCTTAGGGCAAAAATTTTTACAGATGCGGAACTGAATGCCCGTGCAGAAAGCATCTTTAAAAACTCTTTTGGAAATGCCATAAAAAACTATGAGTACAATCCTCTCAACGGAAGTATCTTGATTGAATATGACAGCACAAAGATTCCATTGGAAAATTTGATGCTACGGCAGGATTTCTTTAAAAAACTCAATTATCAGGCTGAACATTTTTCAGCGAAAAACAGGGATGTGATTGTCACCATGCTTGATGAACTTGAAAAACTATTAAAGGAATTATGACAAGAGGCTTTTGCAATGAAGGACTGCAATGTTTGCAATGATATAGACTACCACGAAATAATCGATTGCATTGTCAGTGCGCTGGATGCCAAGGATCCCTATACGGCAGGTCATTCAGAACGGGTAAGCGACATGGCAGTAGTAGTCTGCAATCTTCTGAAAATGAAAGAGGAAGATGTTCAGGCAGTACACATTGCAGCCCATCTGCATGATATAGGTAAGATTGGAATTCCAGACAGTATTCTGCTTAAAGAAGAAAAATTGACCGATGATGAATGGCAGAAACTTAAGAAGCATCCTGAAATCGGTGCGGAAATCCTGAGCAAGTCCCATCACCTTAGCCGCCTGAAGGACATTGTTCTTCATCATCATGAACGTTTTGACGGCAAAGGATATCCATCTGGGCTGAAGGGAAATGAAATACCTCTTGGTGCAAGAATCATTGCAATCTGTGATTCGATCGATGCAATCACATCAAACAGATGTTACCGCAAGGCCCACGATTTTGAATTCTGCCGGCAGGAAATTGAAAAGAATTTAGGCATCATGTATGATCCGGATATTGGAAGACTTGTCCTGGACAATTGGAATGTATTCCAGAAAGTTTGAAAGCATTTTTATTTTAATTTTTTCAGTAAATAAAAACCGGTGTAAAGCAATGCTCTACACCGGTTTTCTTTTATGCTAAAAATGCCTTTGCCCAGTCCTGGCATTTTGCAAGATCGTCAGCTTCCGGTGTAAGGTGAACCATGAGGCTTTCTGAAACATTTGCACCTGCATTTCTTGCACGGTCTTCCCAGTCGCGGAGCCACTGACCGTCACCCCAGTCGTATGAACCGAAGAGTCCGACTTTCTTTCCGGAAAGAGCGCCTTCAATTCCTGTGTAGAATTCTTCCATTGTGTCTTCAAGGACTTCATCTCCCATGGCAGGGCTTCCAAGAAGAATCACATCGCTTGCTGCAACTGATTCTGCATCGGCACTGTCGGCTGTTGAGAAAACTACTTCTGCACCTGCTGAAGCCAAAGCTTCGTTCATAGCATTTGCCATTGCTTCTGTGTTACCAGTTGTGCTGGCGTAAATCAAAGCTACTTTCATAATTACTCCTATGCGGCCTTTGCGGCTGCTTCTTTATATTTTTTGATTATCTGAGGAATTGAATATCCCTCGTCAAACCATTGTGTACACATCTGGCTGCAATGCCTGTAACGGTCACAGCATTTTTTTGCTTCCTCAGGATTGCAGTAGGACTTCCAATATCCGCAGTACTTGCAGGATTTACCCTGATGTTCTTCAAACTTAATGACATCTTCAAAAGGGTAGCCAAGGAATATTCCTACTTCATGAGGAAAATTCTCCTTTCCTTTAATTCTTGAAAAGAGTTTTTCCAATGTTTTGTTTGTATCATTTATGTTCAAATAACCTTTAGTTTCTAGATAGGAACGAACTATAAGGCTCTTTAATATTTCACTAATCCATTTGCTGTCATAGATAAAAATCATCATTGTTTTTGAAGACAATTCGAAACTTAAAATTACTAGATTTTGTTTTGCTGCTATCCTTTTCCAATCTTCCAAAGTTCTGGAAGAAAAGTTTTTTGAAGGAATAGTGAATAAATTTGCTGGCTTTATGCCGCAGAAAGTCTGTGAAGAAAATCTGATGAATATCTCATTCATGTTTAAGTTAGACATTGCTAATCCCGCGGTAAAAAATAAGTTTAGTTAGTTATTGCTAACTAAACAATAAAAAAAATATTTATTTATCCTGTCCGCAAGAACAAGAGCAGTTTGAGCATCCGCAGCAGGCACTTCCGTTTTTCTTTGCTTCAATATGCTTTCTGCAGATTGACTTTACGATTAAAGTAACGATGATGAAAAGAATTGTGCTGATGATTACTGTTCCCATTTGATTACTCCCTCAAAATTCATAATTCACAATTTATAATTATGAATTATGAATTATGAATTTGTATTTATGAATTATTTATTCTTGTATTTGTCTTTTCTTACGACCATGTAGATTAAACCGGCCAATGCTGCAAAACCGAGAGCAACTTCAACGTATGCGCCCACACCGTTTACATTACCACTAAACAGGCTTCCCAGCTGATTTACAATGAAAGCGATGATGTAGGCAAATCCACATTCATAGAGAATCGCAAACCAGAACCATTTTGTGTTGTTCATTTCGCGCTTGATGGCACCCATGGCGGCAAAACAAGGAGCACAGAGAAGATTGAAGATAAGGAATGACATACCGGTTATGCCTGTGAATACGGCAGCCATGTTTGCATAGGCTTCTGTTCCGCCGTAAAGAATACCCATAGTACCGACAATATTTTCCTTTGCAACAAGACCTGTGATTGCAGCTACAGTTGCCTGCCAGTTTCCCCATCCAAGTGGCTGGAAGAGCCAGCAGATTCCGCGGCCAAAGTAAGCAAGGATTGAACAGTCCATCTGATCTTCTTCGAGCATTCCGAATGCGCCGTCTGCCCATCCAAAGAATGAAAGGAACCAGATTACGATTGTTGAAAGAAGAATGATTGTTCCGGCTTTCTTGATGAAGGACCAGCCGCGTTCCCACATTGAACGGAGCAAATTTCCGATTGTAGGCCAGTGGTAGGCAGGAAGTTCCATTACGAATGGGGCAACGTCACCTGCAAACATTTTTGTTTTCTTAAGCATGATTCCTGAACAAAGAATTGCGGCAATACCTATGAAGTAGGCGCTTGTTGCAACCCAGGCCGATCCACCAAAGATTGCACCGGCAACCATGGCGATGAAAGGAGTCTTTGCACCACAAGGAATGAAGGTTGTTGTCATGATTGTCATTTTGCGGTCACGGTCACTTTCGATTGTGCGGCTTGCCATGATGCCAGGAATTCCACAGCCTGTACCAACCAGCATCGGAATGAAGGATTTTCCAGACAATCCAAAGCGGCGGAATACACGGTCCATGATGAAGGCGATGCGTGCCATGTAACCGCAGGCTTCAAGGAATGCAAGAAGGAAGAAGAGAACAAGCATCTGAGGAACAAAGCCAAGAACTGCACCGACACCTGCAACAATTCCGTCAAGGATCAAACCTTTAAGCCAGTCGGCACATTCCATTGCATCAAGGGCAGATTCAATTACTGCCGGAACACCCGGAATCCAGATTCCGTAAGCATCAGGGGACGGACCTTCCTCTCCATATTTTTCAACCATTGCCTTTGCTGTAATGACATCATCTTCTGTGAATTCAATAGGATCAGAAACTTCAAGGGTCTCTTCATCCTGCACCGTATATGTAAACTCTCCGTTGTTGAATGCTTCGATTATGGCAGGACTGTCTCCGAATTCTTCAGCGGCTTCTTCATAGGCAGTGTTGCCTATTCCAAAGAGATGGTAGCCGTCGCCAAAGAGACCGTCATTTGCCCAGTCGGTTGCAGCGGCTCCAACCGTAACCATGGCAATGTAATACACTGCCCACATTACTGCTGCAAAAATAGGAAGGGCAAGCCAGCGGTTTGTCACAACGCGGTCGATCTTGTCTGAAGTATTGAGCTTGCTTGCCTTCTGCTTTTTTGTTACGCAGGACTTGATGATTGAATCGATGTACTTGTAGCGTTCTGCTGTGATGATTGATTCCGCATCGTCATCAAGTTCCTTTTCGCAGGTCTTGATGTCAGCTTCAATATGGGCAAGTAGGTCTGTCCCCACTGTTATTCCTTCTGCTTCCTTAAGCTGTTCAATAACCTTTGAGTCGCGTTCAAAAAGCTTTACTGAATACCATCTCTGTTTTTCTTCCGGAAGATTGTGGATGACGGCTTCTTCTATATGGGCTAGAGCATGTTCAACGCAGGATTCAAATCTGTGCTGGTAGACCATGGGTTTCTTTTCTTCCGCAGCGTTTATTGCAGCAACGGCCGCCTCCATGCATCCTTTATTCTTGAGGGCAGAGATTTCATAGACAGGACATCCAAGCACCTGTGACATTTCCTTAAGGTGAATTTTGTCTCCGTTTTTCTTTACCACATCCATCATGTTTACGGCGATTACCATCGGTATGCCAAGTTCAACAAGCTGAGTCGTAAGGTAGAGGTTGCGTTCAAGGTTTGTTCCGTCGATGATGTTGAGGATTGCATCAGGGCGTTCCTTTACAAGATAATTTCTTGAAACGACTTCCTCCAAAGTATATGGTGAAAGGGAATATATTCCCGGCAGGTCCATGATTTCAACATTCTTGTGGCCTTTGAGTTTTCCTTCCTTTTTTTCAACTGTAACTCCAGGCCAGTTACCTACAAACTGGTTTGAACCCGTAAGTGCATTGAATAAAGTTGTTTTTCCCGCGTTAGGGTTTCCTGCAAGTGCGATTTTCATTTCGATACCTCCACCAATTCAGCATCAGCTTTGCGAACGGAAAGTTCATAATCCCTTACCGTTACTTCAACTGGATCTCCAAGAGGAGCTACTTTGCGGACAAATACTTCAATGCCCTTAGTCAGTCCCATTTCCATAATTCTGCGTTTGACGGCACCTTCACCTGAGATCTTTACAACCTTTACTGTTGTCCCAGGCTTAACTTCTTTCAATGTCATATTTATTACCTCTTAAATAATTATTTTCCCTGCAAGTTCTTTGCTGATGGCAACCCTGGCATCCTTGACCTGAACGATCAGGTTTCCGTTCATTACGGCTACAACGCTTACCTGTGCTCCCGGAACAAAGCCAAGGTTCTTGAGGTGATGCTTTGTTTCTTCAAGACCACCCACTTTCTTTACAAGATATTCTTCTCCAATGTGAGCCATGTAGATCGGCATGATGATTTCCTTATATCAATCTAGAATGTAGTTAGGTAAGACTAACTATAATTCGATAATGTTAATATAGTTAACTAATGCTAATTTTGTCAATAGGTTAGCTGTGATTTATTAAAGTTGTAGGTGCCTAATTGTGTAAGAGGATAATATCCAGAAAAAAATCCAATCCTTTTAAAATTAAAATCTTTATTATTTTACAAAAGAAATTTTGTACTATATACTGAATGTACGTTGTAGAAGAAATCGGGGTAAAAGCCTGCGATAAATCAACAATGGTAAAACAAAAAGGAGTTTTTATGAAAAAAAGGGTAAAAGGAATTCTTCTTGCTGCAGTTGCATTAAGTGTTTTGTGTTCATGTGGCGGAAAAAAAGATTCTGCTGTCGGTGAAAGTGAATCGCCTGTTAAGTCATCCGTTTCTGAAAAGAAAGCTGAAACTGTAGAAACTGTTGACTCTGTTGTCATCTATCCTGAAGGTCCTATCTGGACTATGAATAAAGATGGAAAGATGGAATGGAAAAAATCTTTCCGCGCAGGAAAAGTTCTTAAGGCTGTAAAGAAAAATGGATCTTCTGTCAATGTCAAGGCAATCAGAACCTCTGACAATCAGGAGAGAGAATTCTTTGAAATTGTCTATGAAGGTGAAAAGTGTTATGTGCAGGACGGCATTGCAGTTTTCAATACTGTTCCTGGTGCTGTTTTTGCCTATGATTCATTCAAGGTGTTTACATACAATTCTGCAGATGAAAACGACATTGCAGGTGTTAAGCTTCAGGATGAAGTTGTATGTGCCATCGATAAGGAAGGTAGTGAAGGTGACTTCTATCTAGTTACTTTCTATTATAATAAGAAATACTATGAAAAGCTTTTCATTAAGAAGGAAAATGTAAATACTGTCTATACTTTTATTGATCTTATTTCACTCCGCAAGGCAATGGCTCCTCTTGAAGCTGGAGTTTTAAGGGAGACACTCGGTAAGTGTGAAGGTCATATGGAAAATCCTGTTGATCCAAGCCGTCCTTTCAAGGAGACTTTGATTAATTCAGATAAGAAGGATGCTGTGATTCTTCTTCAGGATAACGGTGATGGCATAGGATCCCTTTGGAAAAAGGATAAGGATGATAACCTTGTATGGAGCGCAAACATTCCTACTGGTACTGTTCTTGATGGTGCTTCTGGACCAAAGACATACACAAGACTCAATGATGGCGAAAAGAAGGAATTTGAATTCTACAAGGTAAAATATAAGAAGAACGAATCATATGTAATGGCAAATAGAGTTGTTCCTTATAATGGTCGTGAAGCATTTATACTTGAAAAAGCTGTAGTATTCAACGAGGCTAATCCTTGTGAATTCTCAAAAACAATTCTTGAACCTGAAACAATCGTTGAGATAATCGGAAAGGTTGAAAGAGACATCAGCCTTGATATGTTTAAGATTCGCTATTATAGCAGATACACTGTTCAGGAAGGCTATGTGCTTTGTGATTCTGTATCATCTGATCCAGATGATACAAAGGCTCTTATGCTCTATAAGAAAGCAGCAGGCGAAAAAGATGCCGACATCAAGGAACAGCTTCTTAAGAGTGCAGGTAAAAAAGCTGTGTCTGATTACATGAAGAAAAAGATTGCCATCGATCTTGGTGAAGATGTCAATGTTGCAGACGATATGTCTTCAGTTGACTTTACTGACTCTGTGGAGGTTTCAAAAACATACACAGTTGCTACAGATGATGGCTCAAATCTCAATGTAAGGGAATTCCCTCCAGATGGTCCAGTCATCGGTCAGTTTGAAAATGGCGCTGAAGTTGTTGCATCCCGCAAGTCAAATGCAACTTCTACCATCGGTGGAATCACTGCAAGCTGGTTCTACGTTTCACAGGACGATGGACTTAGCGGTTGGGTTTTCGGTGCTTTCTTAGGAGAATAATTTCTTTTTGAAATCTGTAAAATACAACTAAGCATATGGGGCTTTCAATGTTTTTTTTGTCAGCCCCATTTTTTATGATGTCATCAAAAATCAAATTTTAATTCACTGAAGGTTCATATGTTTAGAAAAAGTTTTTTTGTTTTCCTTGCTTTCGCATTTGCCTTTCCAGTCTTTTCTCAAGGAGGACTTTATTCTTCGACTGCAGATTTCCCTGTGGAAAGGGGTGTGAAGTATCTTTCTGACGATGATTTTTCCCAAGGGAACGTTGGATTTTCATCGTCGATGGAAAATTTCTGTTGTCCTTCTTATGAAAGGCTTGATTGTGTTTACATTTTAGATTCCTTTATGATTGCGAAAGGTGTTGGTCAAAAGACAGAAGATGAAGTTAAGTTTGTTCGTTCAGGTTCAAAGGTCAGGCTTTCAAATGTTGCAGGTTATGGAATTAAAAACGATGTCCTCTTCATGGTTTACTATGCCATGGTAACTGACTCATCAGGCTATTCTAATTCTGGTTTTGTAAGGGGATGTGATATTGCCTGTGAATATTCAGTAAATACTGTTGAAGGCAAAAACGGCATCACCATGAGTATTGCCCAACAGCATGTGATACCTTCAATTAACAGCAATGAATACGGAAGGTCAAAGGACAATCTTGTTAATAGGTTGAACAACTGGTGGACTTATGAAGGAGCGGGACTTAAGGGCGGATATAAAACCCTTTCTGCCATTTATTTTGATTCTACTGGGCGGACAGGAAAAATCAATATAGAAACCTCGGGGGGACTTGAAATCGAGTATCCCATGAACATGACAAATCCTGTTCCCTTCGTTTTGGAACATTGCTTTTCTGGCGGTCAGGGTGGAGGATATTCTGAAGTCAGAATACATACCCTTGATGTAAGTGGCAAGGAACTGAAACTCAACAAGGCTGCTTCCTACGGATGGTGCGATACTGATGGCGGTCCTACAGGAATGGGTTACCACTACTATACTAAGGATTCCATAGTTACTTATGAATTTCAAAGGGAAGAGGGGTCTGTAGATTTCAACAGACATACTATTTACAAACAGAGCTCTGGGAATCCCTATTCCTTCAGTCATTATACTTCCAGAAACGGAGAGCCTAGTGGAAGAAATAAAAAAAGCATTGAAGCTGGTGAGTTCTATAATCCGATTTGCCGCTTAAAAATGAGGGATCATCCTAACTTGGGAGCTTCAAAGCTTTATACATTGAATCCAGGTTCCCTTGTATTAATTCTTGAGGTTGGATCTACTGCGACCATAGACGGAATTAGTGCTCCATGGGTAAAAGTTGAGCTTGTAAATCCCGTTGGATTCCTTGAAGGGTATAAGTCAAAAAGCGATACGACAGGCTGGGTTTTTTCAGGCTATCTTGAGTAGAAGTTGAATTATTTGTTCTGACAATTTAAATGCTTTCCCTATATTTACAAATTTTGACTTATTGCCATTTGTAAATATTCGGTCTGATTTTTTCACCCATGTGATTGTCTTTCCATTTAATGTCTACTATTCTATGCCTATGAATTATAATATGAATCTAAAATACATTTTCAGCGCAGGACTTATCCTTACCGCTGCAATCTGGGGTTTTGCTTTTGTAATCGTCAAGGATAGTCTTGAATATATTGGACCTACATGGATGGTCGGCATTCGTTTTACAGTTGCGGCTATCTGTCTTTCCCTGATTTTTATCCGTCGTTTCAAGAGTCTTGATAAAAAGACTTTTCTTCACGGTTGCCTTCTTGGACTTTTCCTTTTTACCGCATATGAAACTCAGACGATCGGTTGTAATTATACGACTGCTGGCAAGAATGCTTTCCTTACAACGGTATATGTTATTCTTGTTCCTCTTTTAGGATGGCCGATACTCAAGAAACGTCCTGCCTGGTTTGTCTGGCTTGCAGCTTTTCTCTCTGTCACAGGTATCGCTTTACTTGCTTTGAACGGAGAAACTGGAAAATGGTATGTGATGAATAAAGGTGATGTGCTTACATTGATTTGTGGATTTTTCTATGCAGTTCATATCATTGGTGGTGCCCTGTTTGTTAAGGACGAAGATGTAATTCTTCTTACTGTTTTCCAATTCCTTGTGGCTGGTGTTCTTGGGCTTGCCATAGCACCTTTTGCTGATGCTCCTCTTGAAATGAATCTGTTCGGCAATCGAAATGTCGTTGTGTCTCTTCTGTATCTTGCACTTTTAAGTTCCATGCTTTGTTTCTGTCTTCAGAATATTGGATTGAAATATGTACCTTCTTCTCTTGCTTCTCTTTTTCTTTCTCTTGAATCTGTATTCGGAGTTTTCTTCAGTGCTCTGATTCTTGGGGAAAGACTTTCATTCAAGATGGCACTGGGCTGCGTCCTAATTTTTGCTGCGATTCTTGTGGCAGAAGTGATTCCAGGGTTTGTGAAACGTGACTAAGAACGTTTTATTCTATATAATAGACTATCTTTTTGTACAATTCTTAGGAGATATATTATGAAGAAAATTATTCTTGCATTAATGTCAGTGGCAGCAATTTTTGCTCTTTCATCATGTTCTAAAAAAGACAAGGTTCAGAAGGGTGAATTCACCCAGGAAGCTGGAAAGCTTAAGATTGCAATGGAAATTGGATATCCTCCATTTGAATACTATGCAGAAGACGGAAAGACTCCTGCAGGTTTCGATGTTGAACTTGGAAAGGAAATTGCAAAGCGCCTTGGTCTTGAAGCTGAATTCCTTGATGTTGCATGGGACGGAATTTTTGCAGGCCTCACAACAGACCGCTACGATGTAGTTATGTCTGCTGCAACAATTACTCCAGAACGTCAGGCTGCATATGATTTCTCTCAGCCTTACATTGGAAACGGTCAGGCCCTTATCCTTCAGAAGGATTCAACTCTTCCATGGAACAAGCCTGAAGATGCAGCAGGAAAGAAAATCGGTTACCAGGCAGAAACAACATCTGACTTCTTTATTGAAAAATATGCCGCAGCACACAATTTTGAATTCATCCCTTGTGAATATGACAAGGTTATGAATGCATATGATGATCTTAAGTTTGGTCGCATCGACTGTGTTGTAAGTGACAATCTTGTTTCTGTTTCTTACCTCAATGTTCCAAATTCAGAATTCAAGCGCGTATGGACAGGAACTCCTGATGAATACTTTGGTGTTTGCATGAAGCAGGGTAACAAGGTTCTTCAGGACAAGATCAACAAGGTAATCGACGACATGAAGGCAGATGGAACAATGGCAAAAATCTACATCAAGATTTTTGGTGAAGATCTTTCTGATTCTATCAAATAAAAAATAATTTTTCGGAGTCCTGTTTATTATGGAAACAATGAATAAAATTTTAAAATGGATACCTCAGCTGTTGGCAGGTGCCAGAATTACAATCTTACTTACACTGTGTTCTGTAGTGGCAGGACTTATCATCAGTATTTTCCTTGCTCTTGGTACACTTTCAAAGAGCAAGTTTATCCGTAATTTCTGCAAGGGATATGTTTTCTTTTTCCGCGGAACTCCTTTGCTGATGCAGCTTTATTTTGTGTACTACGGTCTCCCACAGATCAGTCGTGCGCTTACAATCAACAATCAGTTCCTTGCAGCTTTCATTGCCTTTGGGCTTAATAGTTCGGCCTACTGTTGTGAAATCATTCGCGCTGCAATTCAGTCGATTGATAAAGGTCAATTTGAGGCAGGAAAAGTTTTGGGTCTCAATTATTTCCAGACAATGAGGCTTGTAATTCTTCCTCAGTCAGTTCGCCGCTTGATTCCACCTGTAGGAAATGAATTCATTATGATGCTTAAGGACGCTTCCCTTGTTTCCCTCATTGCTCTTGCAGACATTACAAAGGTAACAAGAAGCATTCAGTCGTCAACTGCTTCGTCAATGGTATACATTCCAGCCATGATCTTGTATCTGATCATTACCGCCGTGTTTACTTTTGTATTCCATGTTTTGGAAAAGAAGCATTCAATCTATGAATAAGGTGAGGGCTGGACAATGAGTATGATTACAACAAAAGACATCAACGTAAGTTTCGGTTCCCTTCATGTCTTGAAGGGTGTTAACCTTGAAGTCAAGCCACAGGAAGTTGTGTGCATCATCGGACCTAGCGGAAGCGGAAAGTCAACTTTTCTCCGTTCCCTCATTCACCTTGAGCATATTGATAACGGCATCATTGAAATTGAAGGCAAAAAAATTGCCCATAAGGAAAACAAGTCTTCTAAGCTTCATATTTCAAGCAAAGAACGTCGCAAAAGACTTTTGAATGTAGGAATGGTTTTCCAGAAATTCAATCTTTTCCCTCACATGACGGCCCTTGAGAACACAATGGTTTCTCCTATGAATGTACTAAAAAAATCAAAGGAAGAAGCCCGTGCAAAGGGAATTGAACTTTTGAATGCCGTAGGACTTGGTGACAAGCTTGACGCTTATCCTAATAAACTTTCGGGTGGACAGCAGCAGCGCGTTGCCATCGCCCGTGCCCTTGCAATGGATCCAAAGATCATGCTTTTTGATGAGCCTACATCTGCATTGGACCCTGAGCTTGTCGGTGAAGTTCTTTCTGTTATGAAAAAACTTGCTGAAAGCGGAATGACTATGATTGTAGTTACCCATGAAATGGGATTTGCCCGTGAAGTTGCAGACCGTGTTCTTTTTATGGATGGCGGAAACATCGTTGAAGAAGGAACTCCAGAAGAAATCTTCAATGCTCCAAAGAGCGAACGATTGCAGCAGTTCCTTAAGGCCGTGCTGTAGTTCAGTTCCTAAAAATGTGAATTTATGATCCCTGTATTCTGAATGGAATGCAGGGATTTTTTTGTATAATCCACTTGTGTAAAATGTCAAAAAACTGTAATATTTGCAAACATTTTACATTATTTATCATGTCTGTCTAAAGACCGCAGTTTTTCTTACGAAAGCATCAGATGCTTTCATGGTCACGGGTTTGGAATCAAAGAAATTAATTAGAGGCGAATAGGCGCCACTTCTATGCGGTTACGGACTTTCATGAAGAAAGAGGTATCGTATGGAAGAATTAAACGAAAAAATTGACGGGCTTACTATGTCCGCAGAAGTTTCAGCAGAAAATGATTCTGATGAAATGTCATTTGAAGATCTTGGTCTTGATGAAATCACATTAAAGGCAATTGAAAAGAAGGGATTCAAGGTACCATCACCTATTCAGGTACTTGCAATTCCACGCCTTTTGAACGGCGATGCAAACGTTATTGCCCGTGCCCGCACTGGTACTGGTAAGACAGCGGCATTTGGACTCCCTTTGGTTCAGACTTTGAGGGAACCATCTGACCATGTCCGCGCAATCATTCTTGAACCAACTCGTGAACTTGCCATGCAGACAGCTGCAGAAATGGCTTCCTTTACAACTGGAAAGTGTCCTCGCGTTGCCGTTGTTTACGGTGGTGCTTCAATGGGCGAACAGATGCGTGCACTCCGCAAGGGTGTTGAAATCGTAGTAGGTACCCCAGGCCGTGTAATGGACCTTATGGATCGCGGTGTCCTCGATATTTCCAAAATCGACTACTTCATTCTTGATGAAGGCGACGAAATGCTGGACATGGGATTCGTTGACGACATCGAAAATATTTTTGAAAGTGCAAATCAGGATTGTCGTGTTCTTTTGTTCAGTGCGACAATTCCAAAAGAAATCCTTCGCATTGCTCAGCGCTTCATGGGCGACTATGAAATCGTTGAAGAAGAAGGCGTTGTAGAAGAACCATTGCTCATCGACCAGAAGTACTGGGTTCTCAAGGAAAGCGAAAAGATTGAAGCTCTTGTTCGCCTCATCGACATTTCACCTGATTTCTTTGGTCTCGTTTTTGTTCAGCGCAAATGTGATGCAGACTATGTAAGCAAGGCTCTTGATGAAAAGGGATACGAAGCAGCAGCACTTCACGGTGACATTCCACAGGGACAGCGTGAAAAAATCCTTGCAAGATTCCGCGCAAAGAAAACACGCATTCTTGTTGCTACAGACGTTGCGGCCCGCGGTATTGATATCGAAGGACTTACGCATGTTGTAAACTATGAACTTCCATTCGACGGTCCAACTTATGTTCACCGTATTGGTCGTACAGGCCGTGCAGGTTCAAGCGGTGTTGCAGTTACTTTCGTGAAGCCTGAAGATACAAGACGCAAGCTCAACTACCTCATCAATGCAGTTCGTAAGAGTGCAAAGGGTGAGATGACAGAAGGAACAATTCCTGGTGTTGAAGAAGTTCTTGAAGCAAAACGCGGAAGACTTTTTGACGACATCAAGTCAAAGATTGGACTTAACAATGTTCCTGCAGAATCAGTTTCTGATGATGATGAAATCGTTCCAATGGAAGACGAAGGATCAGAAGTTTCTGTTGAAGAAAAAGTTCCACACCTTAGAAAGGGGGATGCTATTTTTGATACCCTTGCAGAAGAACTTTGTAACGGTCAGGATGCAAAAGAAGTTGTTGCTTCATTGCTTGCTGCAACTTACGGAAGTGTACTCAGCCGCAACCGCTATGGAAAGATTACTACAACTGGTGGAAGAAAGGATAGAAATGGACGCGGTGATCGCGGTGGCCGTGATGTAGGATATGAACAGGTTAGAATCTATGCCCAGATGGGATGGGATGACGGATACAATCCAAGAAAGATTGCAGACTTCTTCCATGACCTTCTTGGTGTTCCAGGCCGCAAGGTTGATGCAATTGATATGGCAGATAATTTCTGTCTTCTTTCGCTTCCAGCAGATGATGCTCGTCGTGCAATTGAACTTTCAGAAAAAGACAAGTCATTGCCACACATGCATGTTGACACAAAGGTGGCAATTGGTGGTGATGAAGGTGGTAGCCGCCGCGGTGGAAGAGGTCGTGGAGACAGAGGCGGACGCCGTGACGGTGGATTCGGACGCGATCGTGACAGAAGCTTTGGCCGTGATAGAGGCGGAAGAGACAGAGACCGCGGATTTGGCCGTGATCGTGATGGTGGCCGTTTTGGACGCGACCGTGACAGAGACAGATCTCGCGGTGGTAGCCACAGCCGTCCTAATGTCCACACTGCAACTCAGAGAAGCGGCAGCGCAAGTTTCTTTAAGAAATCATCTGGTACAACTGAATATTAATTTTTAATGATTCAACAATAAAGAAAGGGTGTCTGGTTAAAAATACCGGGCACCTTTTTTATATGGTATTTTTCTACCAGTTGTCTTCAGGTTCCTTGAGGGCAATGTGTGGTGATGAATAAACTTTTTCTGTCATGACGTTTTTTTTATTCTCGGGATTCAGTCTTGCCATCTTTTTTTTGGGAGAAAGAAGTTCTTCAACCTTTCCGTAGAATTTATTATCTTCGTAATTTTCCGGTTTATGTTCGTCATGGAAAATATCAATTGGCAGAAGTCCATTTTCGTTTTTTACGGAATTGTCTGCACCATTTTCAATGAGGATTATTAGATTATTATATATATTTTCAATGTTATAGTATTTCTTCACGATTTTATGAAGAACATTTTCATTTTTGCTGTCGAGGGCATTTATGTCCGGTTTATATTCAAGAAATTTTAAGAGAAGCATTGGGCTGTCTTCAGTTAGACAATCACTTTCTCCAAAGTAATGTAGTGCCGTCTTGCCTTCTACATCTTTATAATTTGCCAGGTCCAAGTCATCATCTTCTACGTATTTAAAAAGGTAATTCATTATGGAAAGTCTGGCTTCAAGATGATAAAAGGGTAAGTAATTATTCATGAGCTTCATGAGAAGAGTTCTTTTTATGCTTGAATCATACCAGATGGTACAGTCGGCATTCTTTTCAAGAAGATATTCCGCACATTCAAATGAACATTTCATGAAAGCAAACTGAACCGGAGGAAAATCATAATTGTATTCGGCCGGATCTGTTTCCCCAAGGTCTCGACCCTGTTCTTTAATTTCTTTGATTTTGGACCTGTTGACTGTATCAATGATGGCGCCGTGGTCTACAAGAAGTTTTAAAGCCTCTAGACGATCATTTTCTATGGCATACCTCATGGGGATTTTTGAACCAATGCATAGGTTGGGATCGGCACCTGAATTCAGAAGGGCTTCTATTATTCTGTCACTGTCCTGCCTGTTTTTTCTGTATGTGTTGTCTCCTAAAAATGCTGAGGTTAAGGGAGAGCGTTTGTTGTATATTTCGTTTGGATCTGCTTTTTTCTCTAACAGCTTAATAACTTCTGAAAGATTGCATTTTTCTACTGCATATATAAGTTTAGTACAGTCTTTTCTTAATTTTTTCTCTTCTGCTTTTTCATAAGCTTCAATTTTAAGGTCTGTGGTTAAGTCATCAATTTTCGGGACAATAAGTGGAAGGGCTGCAAGTGAAAATGAAATTCCTGACACAATTATGGCACCTTTCCTTTTTCCTCCGGAAGTACAAAGTGCAACAATACCTGCTATTATTCCGGTTATGCTAAGGACTGCCATTCCTAAAAATACCAGCACTCCATATAAAAGAGCCTTTCCTAATGCTTCACCCATTTTGAATTTCCTTTGTTCGTAAATATTATTTGTAAGTGTTCTTTTAGTCAACATTTTGGGAAGTTCATGCTGGTTCGATTCTTTTTGTTGGGTTAGGGACAACCGGATAATTGCCGTAGCGGAAGGTTCGGGAAAAGATCCTGATGTTTATGATTTTGAAATTAGTGATTATTTTTTGAAAGACGGAAAATGTACTGTAAGGGTATATTCTTATAGCGTGACAAGTCCGGATCTTTCTAAAGCCAAACAAAGGTGGAAAAATCAAAGAAGCGACTATTTTGAATGATAAAAAAATGCTTTGCCGCGTCCGCGTCAATTTTCACTGCCGTGAAAAGCGCAGGTTCTTGACTACTGGCGGTTTAGCTAATTTCTGAATGCTGTTTTTCTTTTCTTTTGACGGCTGTAGTGCAAACTGCGTTTGCCCCGAGTTTTATTTTTGCCGCATCCGCGTCAATTTTTTTCTTCGAAAAAAAACAATAAATCTCGCGTAAGATTATAAAAAAAAAGGGGGCTGTCCCAAAAGTATGAGACAGCCCCCTTTTAGCTAGGCTATGCTAAACTTATTTAGCAAGACCTTCAGCTACAGCAACGGCACATGGAGAAAAGCCAGACTTCGCCTGTCTTTTTTCTCAAGAACCTGCTTTGCCGCGTCCGCGTCAATTTTCACTTCGTGAAAAGCGCAGGTTCTTGACACTGCATCCCTTGTTTATTTCTAAATGCTATTATTCTTTTCTACTGACGGCTGTACAGTAGCATAAAAAATAAACCCCTGTTCTTTCGAACAGGGGTCCTTCATTAAACCATTAAAGGTCTAATTACTTTGCAAGACCTTCAGCAACTGCTACTGCACATGCTACTGTACAGCCTACCATTGGGTTGTTTCCCATTCCCATGAATCCCATCATTTCTACGTGTGCTGGAACTGATGAAGAACCTGCGAACTGTGCATCTGAGTGCATGCGTCCGAGAGTATCTGTGAATCCATAAGATGCTGGACCTGCAGCCATGTTATCTGGATGGAGTGTACGACCTGTACCACCACCTGAAGCTACAGAGAAGTACTTTTCTCCAGCAAGGAGTCTTTCCTTCTTATATGTACCAGCTACTGGGTGCTGGAAACGTGTTGGGTTTGTTGAGTTTCCTGTGATAGAAACATCTACGCCTTCGTGCCACATGATTGCAACACCTTCGCGTACATCGTCTGCACCGTAACATTTAACGCAGAGACGTTTTGGATCGTTTCCGTATGGAATTTCCTGAACAACTGTGAGGGCTTTGTCTGTTCCTTCACCGTTGAAGTAGTCGAATTTTGTCTGAACGTATGTGAAACCATTGATACGTGAGATGATCTGAGCAGCGTCTTTTCCAAGACCGTTCAGGATAACGCGAAGCTTGTTCTTGCGAACGTTGTTAGCTTTAGCAGCGATTTTGATAGCACCTTCAGCAGCAGCGAAAGATTCGTGTCCTGCCAGGAATGCGAAACACTGTGTTTCTTCAGAAAGAAGACGTGCACCAAGGTTTCCGTGTCCAAGACCAACTTTACGGTCATCAGCTACAGAACCTGGCAAACAGAATGCCTGAAGTCCTTTACCAATGTTAGCAGCAGCTGTAGAACCAGTTTTGTCACCAGTTTTTTCAGCTTCTTTAATAGCAATTGCAGAACCTAATACATAAGCCCATTTTGCATCTTCAAAACAAATCTGCTGTGTTGACTGACAGATTTCATATGGATCAAAACCGCGGTCCTGACAAAGTTTGCGAGCTGCGTTCAATCCTTCTTCGCCTTCAGCGAAACCGTATTCTTTAAGTGCTTTATTAACCTGTGGGATACGTCCAGCGTAATCTTCAAATAATGCCATATCTATATTCCTCCAAGTCCTATTCTTTACGTGGGTCGATAAGTTTTACCATACCCTGATCTTCTGTTACACGACCATAGTGTGTGCGTGCACCAGCAATAGCTTCTTCAGCAGGTTTTCCAGCTTTAAGAGCATCCATCAATTTACCAAAGTTGATACAGTTGTAACCAATAATCTGACCATCTTTATCGATAG
>JAKSLX010000032.1 GCA_024400915.1 Treponema sp. | reverse complement strand
TTCAAATAATGCCATATCTATATTCCTCCAAGTCCTATTCTTTACGTGGGTCGATTAATTTAACCATACCCTGATCTTCTGTTACACGACCATAGTGTGTGCGTGCACCAGCGATAGCTTCTTCAGCTGGTTTTCCAGCTTTAAGAGCATCCATAAGTTTACCGAAGTTGATACAGTTGTAACCGATGATCTGTCCGTCTTTATCAACAGCACATGTTTCAACGTATCCTTCTGTCATTTCCAGGTAGCGAGGACCAGTTTTGCGTGTAGCAAACATAGTACCAACCTGTGAGCGGAGGTTCTTTCCGAGGTCTTCCAGAGAAGCACCAACTTTAAGACCGCCTTCTGAGTAAGCTGACTGTGTACGACCGTAAACAATCTGCATAAAGAGTTCGCGCATAGCTGTGTTGATAGCATCACAAACCAAGTCTGTGTTCAATGCTTCAAGCAATGTTTTTCCGATAAGGATTTCAGAAGCCATAGCTGCTGAGTGTGTCATACCAGAACAACCGATTGTTTCTACGAGTGCTTCTTCAATGATACCGTCCTTAACGTTCAAAGAGAGCTTACATGCACCCTGCTGTGGAGCACACCAACCGATACCGTGTGTGAAACCAGAAACATCTTCAATTTTCTTAACCTGAACCCATTTTCCTTCTTCAGGAATTGGAGCAGGACCATGATATGCGCCCTTAGCCAAAGGACACATGTGTTCTACTTCTGCTGTGTAGACCATAGTTTACCTCGAAAAAAATCTAATTTTGCTGAAAAATTCAACATTCGTTTCTATTATAACATTTTAAGGCCTTGAATTCAATTCATAGCCTAAATGCTTCAGCCCTTCTTTACGGCGATCAATGTAAGGTCGTCGTACTGAGGATCTTCCTTTACACCGCACCAGTAGATGTGTGAAGGATCGTTTTCGATGTCTTCACGGTCGCTGCAGAAGGCAGGATACTGTACAAAGTGCTGGCGGAGGAAGTTGTCGATGTTTTTGTCAACCTTGACCCTGTCGCTGTGGATTACATTGCCCGGTTTGTAAAGGCGGAATACCTTTTCAACGGAAACAAGTGCAAGTATTGCGTCGTCTGCAGTTCCGTCACAAGTGGAGAAGTCAAAGTCAAAGTCTGACTGGTGTGAAGGTGCGTGGAACTTGTGCAGTTTGAATTTTCTTCTTGCGTAAACTGATTCTATGATTTCGGTTACGCGTTCAGGAGACATTTCCTCGTTGTCTTCTCCGCACTTGTGGTTTTCATGTTCCTGATCTTTTTCAAGTCCTGGTTCGGCACAGACTGTAGGTGCAAAATTTTCATCGCGGAAAATTCTCTTTGCTTCTTCGATACCGTCAGTAAAGAGGAAAAGGACATCGTCTTTCTTAAGTGTAAGCTTTGAAACTTTGTAACCGCCCTTCATGTCAACAAGGTCAGTGCTGAAGATTCCAGCTGCAGGAGTTTCCTGAAGTTTGATTACATTCTTCTTCTGCTGTGATCCGCTGTAAATGTGAACAAGATTGTCACCTGCGTTACAGAACCAGCAGTCACCCGTTTCCGTGTTCATGATACAGAGGGTAAAGGCTGCAAAGCGTCCCTTGAATCCACGGCTTTCAAGAAGGTCGTTGATCTGTCCTACAACTGGCGCAATGTTGATTCCCTGATTTGGATTCTTCATGCTCCAGGTCTTGAAGCTGTTGAGGAACAATGTTGCAACCTCAACCATGATGAGGGCGGCTGGAACTCCGTGACCTGAAACGTCGCATTTGATGATGGCGTAGTGCTTGTCATCCAGCTGCTTGTAGTCAAAGTAGTCTCCAGAAAGTTCATCGGCACCTGCGTAGTAGCTGAAGAAGTCCGCACCCTTAGCCTTAAGGTTTCCTGTTGTCATTGTAATTCCGTCTTTGATTTCAAGAGGAATGAACTTTGTCTGGATGTCTTTACCGAGAGTAAGGTTCTTGCTCTGGATTGCGGCTTCCACAAGTCCACGGGTCATTTCGTTTACTGTGTCACCAAGCATACCGATTTCATCATGAGACTTGATTGCAATTGCATGTCCCGAAAGCTTTTCCTTGTCTTCGGTATCGCGGATCAATGCAACGTGGGAAACGAGCTTCTTGATAGGACGAACAATCATTGTTGCCATGAAATAGGTGCTTAAGAACGCAAGAATCAAAGCGATGATAAGAACAATGATACATGTGTTGATGATCAGGTTGCGTTCGTTTTCAATCTGGGCCAAAAGGGATTCGGTACTGATTTTTATGAGAACTGCACCGTGAACATAGTTTGCGTCGTTTCCAGTCTTGTAAAGGAGTGGCTTGTAGAATACATACTCGGTGTTTTCTGTATCGATGTTTTCCGCGCTGAATGCTGGTATGCTTCCTTCGGCTTCGCGGGAAATTTCATTGAGGATGCCGTCAAGTTTTACATTGAGTTGATTTCTGATTGTCTGAATTTCCTGGCGGCGGGCAACGCTCTTTGCATCGGATTTTGAAATCAATGAAAGACCTTCCTTTGTAAGTTCCGTGATGTTCATTGAAATTTCGTCAGCCTGTTCCTGTGCCGTAGAATTCAATTCCTCACAGGTACGGAAAATTTCCGCAAGTTTTTCATCTGTAAGAACCGTTACACCTGGAAGGAATGCATTTTCATTTATGCCACTCAGTATTTCTTTGCTTGTGGTTGCCCAAATATTGTTGAGTCCTATGCGGGTGTGGTCTGCAGAATAACCGGTGATTGTTGCTTCACGGCTTTCGGAAAGGGCAGAAGACTGGTTTACGATATCCGTAAGAGAAAGATTGTCTTCCGTAGTTGTCTGAGGAAGGTAAACTTTTGCACCGCTTGCAAGGGAATTGAGCATTACGCTTACGCGCTGATGAAGGCTCTGTGCCATGGTCTTTTTCTGGCCGTCGATCATGTAGTAGCCAAAGCCAAGGAATATGAGCACATCCATCAGTGCAATGAGGATGGTAGAGTGCAATACCAGCTTAGCCTTAAGGCTTAAGCCTTTCTGTCTGTAAGCTGCTGCTTTTCTTTTCTTTTCCTGTGGCATAATATCTCCTTCCAGAAGTGCGCGTACTTCTGCGTTAACAATCAAAGTTTCTTTTGCAGTTTTTACAAGTGATCTTGTGCTTACTGTCATTCCGCCTATGGTCAAAAAGAGGATGAGCACAAGGGTTATGACTGCTGCGTTGTAATGTTTCCTGTAGGTATCGGTGAAGATTTTCCATGCAGGATTGAACAGGTTCTTGTTCTTTAGTTTTGTTGTTCCCCGTTCTTCTATGTTAAGAAGTGGATCTGCGGAAAAATATAATCCTCGGTCTGAGTGCATGAGGCCAATCTTGTAATTGCCTGCATTTATACTCTTCATGCTGATGTCGGTGATTCTGTTGTTGGATGTAATCTTGTAATCACCGGAAACAAGCCTGAGTGTATAGTCGTATGGTTCAAGTCCATCGCGGTCGATGTAAACTGAAGTTATCTGTCCGTCGTAGGTAAATCCTCCACCAGTGATGGAAAGTTCCGTGTCGCCAAAATCATCTGTCTCAGCCTTGATTGAAGTGATGTAGGTTGTAGGAATGTATTTATTTGCAATGAATTCATACTTTGACTGCTTTCCTATGTTTCCAACAGTGTCGATGGCGGCAATCGTAAATACATAGAGACCGTTCCTTATGTTTGCATAGTCTACAAAAGCCTTGTTTGAAACAATGCGTTCAGGAAGAATTGTTTCTGCTTCAAGGTCTTCTTCGTTTGCTGTCATAAGTTCTTCTGCAAGTTCCTTTATTTCTTCTGCAGAAATTCTCAATGGCCGTCTTGGGTTTGAAACCAGCTGTTTTGGGACTGGAGCGATGTATTTCATTGTGTAGGTGTAGCCTGCGATGTCATCGTCTTCCTTGCTGTTTTCCCATTTAAATCGGAAGGTGTTGGAGTCGGTGATTCCCTGGATTGAGCAAGGAAGTTCTTCTATTACTGGTGCCGCTGGAGGAGTGCAGTCAAGATTGTATGAGACGGCTGTGCTGTCTGACCAGTTGCCTGCATAGTCTGCCTGCCTGACTTTTAAATACCAGATGCCATCTTTTTTTGCTTCTACATTTACAGTTGTGTTTTCCGGAGTATTTGTTATTTTCTTTTCCGGTTCCTTGTCCTTGTCCTGTGTCCAGAGCCATGAAAAACCTTTTATTCCGGAAGAGTCTGCCGTTGCCTTTAAATCGGCCTGAAGATTTTTTTGTCTTGAACGCTGTCCGTCCTTGAAGTTTGTTGCCGTAATTTTTGGTGTGCTGACACTATGGTCTGTCTTGAGAATGGAAATTCCGTTTCTGTTCTTGTTGTCTGCTTCTTCCCATACAAAGGCAAGTTCTTTTCCGTTGTTCGTAAGCATGTATGAAGGAAGTGCTGCGGATTTACTTGAAATAATTTCAGTTTCTTCCCACCATGCTCCCTTTTTCTGTGCAAGATAAACATTCCTGTTTCCGCTTGTTGTGGTAAACCATATAAGGTTGATGGCTTCATTGA
This sequence comes from Treponema sp., assembly GCA_024400915.1. GTDB lineage: Bacteria > Spirochaetota > Spirochaetia > Treponematales > Treponemataceae > Treponema_D. The sequence goes on along the minus strand of JAKSLX010000032.1, from coordinate 16,498 downwards.
ATTCAAAAAGCTGAGGCCTTGAAGCAAAACCGGTTGTGCTTATTTTTTCAAGCTGTCCTTTGTAAGCTCCCTGTTCACTGATTCTTGCAAAATAAATGTCGCTGTTTGTTGAATAGAATGGTGATCTTTCCCAAACGATGTAAACTTCATTGTCCTTTGTATTCAGTATGTTTGGATTCTGATTAGTAAAGTTGAAAAAGTTTTCTCCTTCTGCAGTTTCTTTACCTGTAAAAAGAACAGGTTTCGTCCAAGTCTTTCCGTTGTCTTTTGAAAATGAAGAGTAAAGCTGAACTGAAATCAGGTTAGCCTGGGTATACTGTGCCTGATATACAACCAGGTCTCCGCCTTTTACTGGAGCAAGATAGGGTGCTATAGGATTGTATGTATTCTTTACCTGTGAAGAAACAGAAAATTCCTCGAAGGGATTCCAGCTTTCTCCATCTTTTGATGTTGAATAATAGAGGGTAAAAGAATCTTCCTGTGCCTTTGAAACAAAGAGAGTGAAACCTCCTGAAGAATTCCTGAAAACTCTTGGACCTATGAAGCCTTCGTTTTGAGAGATTGTCTTTGCTGTAAATTTTTTGAATCCGTCTTTGGATACATAGACAGTAATGTTTTCGTTGTCTTCCAGAAGTACAAGCACATCGGTAGAACCGTTGGATGCAGTCGAATAGATCTGAGGGATATCCCCTGAATATTCAATTGGTCCTGCGAACCTGGCCGTTGTTGACCAGGTAATTCCATCATCGCTGTTTTTTAAAGAAAGATAGATTTTGTTTCCTTCGGTTTCTTCCCAGAAGTACACCGCTGTTTTCTTTTTGGAAGATGATGAAATTCCTTCTGGATACCAGCAGTTTTCCTTGCTGTCAGGTGCAACGTAACTGTCTTCAAAAAAGAATGGAGACGCGAAGGTCATGAATGCAGAGGCGGCAGAAATAAATGTGGATAATAAAACTTTCTTTAACATCATAGCTGTGCCTCAATTCTTTTCTTGAGTTTTATTATTTTTGCAGATCTTGCGTAGACACTGTTTTTCATCAGCTGCGTAAGTTTTGCATTCGCATCAAAGATTTTGTTCTTCTGAAGGTCCGCAAGTGCACCCTGATATATTGCTTCATCTTTTGCGCTTAAAACAACTGCAGCCTGCTGACCTGTTCGCAATGCGATTTCATCAAGGACTGTGATGGCCGTGCTGTTGTCGGGATTCAGTTCGATTGCTGCCTGAGCCTTTTCTTTTGCCTGTTGTAAAAGAATCGTGTCGCGACCTGCCTTTCCAAGAAGTTCCTGTGCTTCTTTTGCAAGGTTTTCGGCCTTTGCAATTCCGCTTTTGTCTGCCGGCTTCTGTTTTAAGCCCATTGCATATTCTGCATTTTCTATGAGGGTTTTGAGACCCGGATAACTGCTGTTCATTTCGTAAAGGTCCAGAAGTGAACTGTATGATTCCTGCGCCAGAGAACTTCTTGAAGCGTAGTTTACCTGCTTCAGTTCGTTTACCTTGCCCTTGAAAATTTCATCAAAGTTTTTCTCGTCAAGAATTTTTGTAATCTTCAGCGAGAGGACACTGGCAACCTTGTTTCTAGGATAGTAGATCTTTACCTGATTGATTTTTTCTGTGGCACGGTTAAAGTAAATTTCGGCTTCCTTGCGGTTTCCCTGCTTTAAAAGTTCAGATCCCTTTTCATAATGTTTTCCTGCAAGAGAAAGGTTTTGCCTCATTTCCGGTGCTTTTGCATCATAAGGCTGGATTTCGCGTCCTTCTTTAATTGCTATGGCAGTGTTCACAAAGTTCTTGATTCTTTCAAGTTCCGTGTCTGGATCAAGGGTAATGTCCAAAAGCTTGGACCACATGTCCCTCTTGCTGTCCGCCTGAGAAAGAAAGCCGATGGCCTTTTCAAAGTTTCCTGCATAATATTCGGTTCTTGCATGATTTTTGATTTCTCGTATTTCCCTGTTGAATATTGGCTGCTGCTTTTCGATTATCTCATTGCGGAGAGAGGAAAGCTTTGTGAATACTTCGTTCTGAATGTCACCGTCATTCTTGAGGTCTTCCGAAAGCCTTGCGTATGTATTGTTTGCCGACTGGAAGTTTGTGAATGCCTGCTGAAAATTATTTCTTTCGTTGAATGATTTTGCGCGGTCGCTGTAAAGGTATATTTCATTTCTTGCAAGGCTTGCCTTTAGAAGTTTGCCTTCTGCATCAGATTCAATGGTATTGAAATCCTTTTCCAGTGCTGCAATCTTTGCGGAATTTTCAGAAATGGTTTCCTGCTGTCTGATGAAGTTTGATCGGTAAATGTATCCGTTGTTAAGTTTTGCTTTGCAGCCTTCGAGGGCTGTCCTGTCTTTCAGAATGTTGTCTTTAAGGGACTCAAGATCTTTCATGCAGCGGGAAGGATAATAGATGCCGTCTGTTCCCTGCATGTAGCCTTTTAATTTTTCATAAGCTGCAGAGTCTTCCTGATAGAGGAGGACGCCCGTGTCTGCATAGTAGTTGGCAATGGAAACCCACATGGAAATTGCACTCTGGGAACACTTGGATTCAGTTTTGTAGCTTGCCTGCCTGTAAGGGTCAACAAGTTTTGCCCAGGAAAGGTTTTCGTCCTGCATGGAAGAAAGGGTGGAGATTGCGTGGGATTTTGCAGATGCTGCGGCTGTCTTCCCCCATGACATCAGGTTGCTTGCTGCGGCAACAAGGTCATTTGCGTAGGAGTCATTTTCTGAACGTATGCTTGCAATCTTGTCTTTTGGCTGGTCGTGGTTTTTTCTGAGTTCTTCCTGAAGAAGCTTGAGAATGCCGAAAAACTTTTCTCCCTCATTGCACAGGGTGTTTGCCGCTTTCATGCTTGCCGCAAAATCAGCATTCTCCCTCTGTGTCTTGGTGTGCTTTCCCTTCAGCCTTGAATAAAAAGAGTAGGCCTTTGTAAGTTCTTCCGTAGACTGTGCAATCTTATCAAGCTCGGATTCTGCTTTTTCAAGTGTTTCTCCGTTTGAAAAAATATTGCTTTCGGAAAGGGCATTTTGGATTATCCTGCAGGATTCCTCATTTTTTTTCCAAACTGAATTCATGAGCTGTTCTGTTTCCCTCATGAACTCGACTTCAATGGTTCCTGCAAGTCCGCTATCCGGTTCTTCATTTATTCCAAGGATGAATCTTGAAAGATAGTATGGATATCCCGAACTTCCTGCCAACTGAATCTGCTGACCAAGGTCCCTCAGTTTATTTGCGATTGATGCAAGCCTTGTAAAATAATCTTCCGCTGCTGGAATGCTGGAGGCATTTGCAAAGTCGATTTTTTTTGATGCCTTTTCCATGCGGAGTTTTTTATATTCGCGAACCTGCTTCTGTACGTCCGAAGAAATCAGTTCAACCCTTACGGTGATTTTTTCGCTTGCTTCTTCTTTTCTGTATTCGTAGATTCTGTCGTCAAAACAGGAAACTGCATCTTCAAAATTTCCAGAAGAACAGGATTTGAGAGCATCCTTAAGTATTGCTGAAAAATCTTCCGGATATAATTCAAAAGAATTTTTTTCTACGGGTGCCTTCGCCTTTGATTTAGCCTTTGCTGCAAAGCCGTTCTGCCCCGAAATAATCAGTGAAGAGATGAGTAATAGTGATAGAATTGAGTGTCTTTTCACAACCTCATTTTAGCAAATAATGGAAGAATATTAAATAGTTCTAAAAACTCTACTTTTTCTTGCAGAAAATTCGGTAGTTGAGCCATGGGAACAGAGGACTTTTCTTTTCGCAGTTTGTGAGCCATTCTGTACTTACGGTGTTGCTTGCAAGGGCATCAAAAACCCTTGTGAATGAAAGAACTTCATCCTTGAACTGTTCGTTTACGTAGTCTGAAAGGACGCTGTCGTGGAGCATCATAGGCCATTCACCGCTCTGTGCAAGGAGAACCTGTTTTGCTGCCATGTTTAGGAGGCGTTCCTTAAGGCTGTCTTCAGTAGGGAATCTTTCCGTAAGGTCAATCATTCTTTCTGTTGCCTTTCTTACATAGCGGATCATCCAGCTGTTGGAACTGTCCACAAGATCCTCTCCATAGCCAAGACCGTTTGATGAACATGGGTACGGATTGATTTTTGGCAGGCTGAACTGGTTTGAAATGAGTTCCCTGCAGAGTGCAAAGTCAAATCCCTGTTTGCTTGCTGTGCAGCGGATTACATTTTCAAGCCATTCGATGCCTTCATGCCATTTCTGTCCGAGAACTTCTGCCGGAATGGAACATACGAGGATTGCATCTTCATCCTTCATGTATTCTGATGCTGCATCAAGCTTTTCAAGTTTTGATTCGTAGAATGAAACGGCATCTTCGATTGTCTGCCTTGAAGCTTTTTCGCTGCTGTAAGGAACAAGGTCGTCTTCTTCGCTTTCGTTTGACCAGTACTTGAATCCGGTCTCGATTCTTGCATCGTTCTTGTTGAAGAATGCAGAAATCTGATCCTGCTTGAGTTCGTATCCAATGTCAAACTGCTGAGAGCGGTAAACTTCATTCTGTGCAAAGCCGTCTTCGCCAATGAGTTCCTTTGGAGAATCCGGATCAAGACCGAATACAACAAGGGAAGTTCTTGTTCTCAATGGAGCGTAGATTCCTGTTTCTGGACAGTCTTTTGAAAAGAGTATTGAACGGGCATCAACAACAGTGTAGTTTGCGCCGTATGAACGAAGTGTCCATTCAAAGCTGCGGGACCATCCCTGATATGGAAGCCAGAAACCTTCACCTGTTTCGCCGAAGAACTGCCTGTGGGAATAGATTCCTGTTTCAACCTGAGCGTTTACTGCTTCAGGAAAATCTTCATAGTGTGGAAGGTATGCATAAGTTGCTGCAGTCGGAATGAGTTCAAGATAACCCTTGTCTGCATATTTCTTGAATGCAGCAGGAAGATTCTGCCCGTAAACTTCAGTGTAGTCTGCCTTTGTCTTTTCGATTTTTGCAAGGTATTCTGCGGCAAGTTTTTCGCAGTCAGTTCCCTTACAGCGCTTCAGTTCAGATTTTCCAAGGGCAATCAGATTGTCCAGATGATCTATGTACTGTTTCTGAATCTGTGCATCGTCAAGGAGGAAGCATAGTGCAGGAGAGAGTACCAATCCAAATTTGAACGAAATCTTTTCTTCTTCAAGCCTTCCGAACATGTTGAGGAGAGGAAGATATGTTTCTGTAATTGCAGTAAAAAGCAAGTTGTTTTCTACTGTGAAGTTGCTGTCTTTTTCTGTGTTCCTGATAAAACCCTGGTGCGCATCAATAATCAGGGCAAGTTTCTTGTTGCTCATATTCTCCCTCACTCTGAAAACGATTGTCTGTGGTTAAGGTAATGGTCGTGAAGTATTTGCTTCATTCCCGAAAGCTGAACCAATGGAGGATAGTTTGTTTTCTTTCCTGGCTGAAGGTTCTGGATGTCTTCCCTTTCTGACGGAAGTTCAATCATTCTTGATGAACAGAGGACTTCTGGAAGCTTGCCTTTGAATGAAAGTGCAAGGTCAATCTTAAGCCATCTCTTTCCTGAAGGAAGAAGAATCGATTGCTCCTTTGTTTCAAAGTCTGTCTTTATGTCGATTGATTCCGATGGTTCTTCATTGTTTGGTGCTTCAAAAAACGAAATGTGAAGGAATACGGATTCAAAATCCCTTCTGAGTTTTACTGAAGCAATGTCAGATTCCTTGATGTCCCAGAAGGCAAAAAGCCATGCTGGATTTCTGATGATTGCGTCGATGTATGTGTTGTTGTAGCTTTCTGGAAGCTGGTCAGGAACGGGAGTATCATCTTCCGTAATCTGAACTGATGATTTTTTTTCTGGAACCTTGAATTCTTCTGCTGCTTCAAGAATCTCACCAATGATGAGAGTTCTGTTGAGGTTGTCTGGAATTTCAATTCCGAACTTATCTCCCAGAACAATAAGATCTGCAGTTGTCATCGATTCAAGCTGCTGTCTGGACAAGGCATCTTTTTTCATATCGTGGTTATAATCTAAAAAATCGTTGAATATGTCTAGTACCTTTTACGCTTAAAAAAAGATAAGCCTGTGAAAAAGGTTTATTTGATGGTGGAAAAAAAACATGAAATAGTGATGTTTACGATTCTTTAAATTCAATGTTCTTTCAATTTTTATTCAATTTCGCTATACTTCTGTCGTTTTAATTATTTTCATGCATATAGGGAAAGAATATGGCAGATCAGAAAGAAGTTTTCAAATCCATCGTTGTAAAGGCAATCGAACAGTATAAATCGGAAAAGGCTCCGGAAGCAGAAATCAATGCTGATTCAATTCGCGTTGAAATTCCGCCTAAACCAGAAATGGGAGACCTTGGAATTCCGATGTTCGCCTTTGCAAAGGCATTTCATTCTTCTCCTATGGCAATCGCAAATGACGTTGCAGCCCTCATTAAGGAATATGCTGAATCTGACAGCTCTGTTTCTTCACTTGGAGAATTCCTTGCTGCAGGTCCTTATGTAAACGTAAAACTCAATAAGGCAAATGCATCCCTGGATATTCTCCATGCAGTAATCAGTCAGAAGGAAAACTACGGTTCTCTCAATGCTGAAGGAAAGAAGCATCTTGAAGGCCGTCGCGTAATGATCGAATTTTCATCACCAAATACAAACAAGCCATTGCATCTTGGACACCTTAGAAACGATGCCCTCGGTGAATCAGTAAGCCGCATCCTCAAGAAGGCTGGTGCTGAAGTATTCAAGGTTGACCTCATCAACAACCGCGGAGTACACATCTGCAAATCAATGCTTGCCTACAAGCTTTTTCACGAAGCAAAGGGTGAAACACCAGAATCCCTTGGAATGAAGGGGGACCACTTTGTAGGCCAGTGCTATGTTGAGTTCGACAAGTATTCAAAGGAACATCCTGAAGCACTCCAGGAAGCAGAAGACATGCTTATCAAGTGGGAGGCAGGAGATCCTGAAGTTCGCGCACTCTGGCAGAAAATGAACGACTGGACACTGGGCGGAGTCAAGGAAACCTACAAACGTACTGGAATTGAATTCGACAAGTTCTACCTTGAGTCTGAAACATATCTCAAGGGAAAGGATGAAATTCTCAAGGGTCTTGAAAAGGGCGTGTTCTTCAAGGCGGAAGACGGTTCTGTACGCATCGATGTTACAGATGTTGTCGGAAAGGGTAAGGACGAAGACAACCATGAAAAGGTTCTCCTACGCAAGGATGGAACTTCAGTTTACATTACACAGGACATCGGAACGGCAATCAGCCGCCACGACGACTGGGCATTCAACGAAATGATCTACGTTGTTGCATCTGAACAGAACTATCACTTCAAGATTCTGTTCCACATCCTCAAGAAACTTGGATTCGACTGGACGGACAAGCTCTATCACTTGAGCTATGGTCTTGTTAATCTTCCAAGCGGAAGAATGAAGAGCCGCGAGGGAACTGTTGTTGATGCAGACGATCTTATCGACAACCTCCATGCAGATGCCCTCAAGGCAATTGCTGACCGCGAGCGCGATGTTGAACTCAATGCAGACGAAGTTGCGGAAAAGGTTGCATTGTCAGCCCTCCATTACTACCTGCTCAACGTGGCACCGGTAAAGGACATGCTCTTCAATCCGGAAGAATCCTTGAGCTTCAATGGAAACACTGGACCATACCTCCAGTACATGGGCGCACGTATCTCTTCAATCCTCCGCAAGGCAAAGGATGCTGGTGTAGAACCTGACACATCTGACGAAGCCCTTGTAATGCTCAACACTGAAAGCGAATGGGCATTGATCAAGGATCTTGAAAGATACCCTGCTGTTGTCGCACGTTCTGCAGACACGATGGACCCAAGCATCATGGCAGCCTACGTTTACGACGTATGCAAAAGCTTCAGTGCTTTCTATCGCGACTGTCCTATCCTTTCCGTAGAATCAGAACAGCCAAAGCTTGCCCGCGCACGCCTTGCACTTGCAGAGTGTACGCTCATAGTACTCAAGACGGCAATGGAACTTGTACTTGTTCCATTTGTAGAAAGAATGTAGTTGTAACATTTAGCATAAAACAAAAAGGAAAAAAACAATGGATTTAAGCATTATCAACAGACTGTCAAACATCGCCATGAGCAATGACCCTATTGACCAGTCCCTCTATGAGAAGTACGACGTAAAGCGCGGTCTTCGTTATGCCGACGGTCGCGGTGTCCTTGTAGGGCTTACAAGTATCGGTGATGCCATCGGTTATGAAATCGACAAGGACAACAAGAAAGTTGCCATTCCAGGACGACTCATTTATCGCGGATACAATGTTGAAGACATTGTAAAGGATGTTGAAAAAAGCCATCAGTTTGGATATGAGCAGGTTGTTTACCTTTTGCTTTTTGGACAGTTGCCTACAAAAAATCAGCTTGAGGAATTCCAGGAACTTCTTGGAAGCCTCCGTGCTCTTCCTGAATACTTCACGGAAGACATGATCATGAAGGCTCCTTCAAGCGACATCATGAACAAGATTGCCCGTGGAGTCCTTGCTTCATACTCATATGATCCTGATCCAGAAAACCGTGAGATTTCAAACATTCTCCGCCAGTGCATCGAGCTTACTTCCCGCTTTTCAACTCTTGCCGCATACGGCTATCAGGCTAAGCGCCGTTACTATGACGGAAAGTCGATGTATGTTCACAATCCAAAACCTGAGCTTGGAACTGCAGAAAACTTCCTTCGTCTTATCAGAAGCAACAAGTCGTATACACCTCTTGAAGCAGAAATCCTTGACCTTGCCTTGATCCTTCATGCGGAACACGGTGGCGGTAACAACTCTTCTTTCACAATCCACGTTGTTTCTTCAGCAGATACGGATACATATTCCGCTGTTGCCGCTGCGGTAGGTTCTCTCAAGGGAAGCCGTCATGGTGGAGCCAATATCCGCGTAATGGAAATGATGGACGACATCAAGAAGAACGTAAAGGACTGGTCAAGCGAAAAGGAAATCCGCGACTATCTTATGAAGATCGGACGCAAGGAAGCCTTTGACCGCACTGGCCTCATCTATGGACAGGGGCACGGCGTCTACACAATCAGCGATCCTCGTGCAATTCTCCTTCGCAACAAGGCGGAAGAGCTTGCAAAGGAAAAAGGTTGCCTTGATGAATTCCACCTTTACAACATCATCGAAGGTATTGTTCCTGATGTTCTGTGCGAACTTCATGGTGACAAGAAACGCATCTGTACAAACGTCGACTTCTATTCCGGCTTTGTTTACAGCATGCTGGGCATTCCTCGCGAGCTTTATACACCTCTTTTTGCCATTTCTCGTATTGCCGGATGGAGCGCACACCGTATTGAGGAAATCGTTGCAGGTCGCCGAATCTATCGTCCTGCCTATAAGGGTATTGCAGATCTCCGTGATTATGTTCCACTGGAAAAGCGTGTTGAGAATGCAGTTCCGAAGGTGATAGCAGAAGATCATGGAGTTGTAACAACGGGACCTTCCGACTAGCCTAGCCTTAGAAAATTCAAATCTATTTCTAATAAATATTATTTTGATATTTTTTAGAGATGGCCGATAATAGACAGTAGAGGACTTATGAAAAAACTTTTTACATGCCTTCTGCTGTCTTTTTTATTTTTAAATCTCTACGCTGCAAAAAAGATTTCTCCACCAAGGCAGAAATTCATTTCCTGTGCCCTTGAATTGAGAGGGACTCCATATAAATGGGGGGGACAGACCCCTAAGGAAGGTCTAGATTGCTCTGGGCTCATCAACTATGTAAACAGACAGGCTCTGGACGGTAAGGTTCCTTTTCCGCGCAGGGCCCAGGACATTTACAACAGTCTTGTGCATATTGAAAAAAAGCTTCGTGAACCGGGAGACTTGGTTTTCTTTAGTGATGAAAAAAACGGTCCTATTTTTCATGTGGGAATTTATTGTGGAGTGTATCCAAAGGATGGTCCAGAAGTAAAATGCCGTGGAAAGCGTGTTTTTGTTTCTGCCTTGAGCAAGGGTGATTCCGGCGTAAAGATATCTCTCATGGATGAAGGCTACTGGACAAAATATCATCCGGTATATGCAAGGTTTCTTAGGTCAACTGATGACTATAACAGAGGGCTGAGCGAAGAAAAAAGTCTTCAGAAACTAGCTTCAAAAAAAACGACTGAACCTGAAAAAGTTGTAAAAAAAGAAAAGAACCAGACTGTCGTCAACAAACCTGCGCCAAGAAAAAAGCGTGAGCCAAAATTGAGAACGGAAAAATTTTAATTTTTGTTGTTTTTAGGGGGCTGTCCCCTTAAGCAGGGTTTCGCCCTTCATTTGAATTATTTCGCTTTTCTTACTATATTTATCTCGTAACTATTCATTTTTTTTAGAGGTAACTATATGGCAGAAAATTCAGGCTGCGGCGGATCATGCGGATCATGCTCAAAGGACTGCTCAAAAAGACCAACACACGAAACACTTCACAAGGATTCAAAGGTAAAGAAAGTAATCGGCATCGTTTCAGGAAAAGGCGGAGTTGGAAAGTCCCTTGTGACTTCATTGCTTGCCTGCAAGACAACACGCGACGGACTTAAAACTGCAATCATGGATGCTGACATTACAGGTCCATCGATTCCAAAGGCTTTCGGCCTTAATGCGGAACGTGCCCAGAGTGGCGGAACTGCAGAAAGCGGATTCCTCTACTCAGTAAAATCAAAGACAGGCATCCAGATGATGTCCATGAACTTTCTTCTTCCAAATGAGAACGATCCTGTTGTATGGCGCGGTCCTGTAATTTCCGGGGCTGTAAAGCAGTTCTGGACGGATGTTGTTTGGGAAGACGTAGATGTAATGTTCGTTGACTGTCCACCTGGAACCGGTGATGTTCCTCTCACTGTTTTCCAGTCCATGCCGGTAGACGGAATCATCGTTGTTGCTTCTCCTCAGCAGCTTGTCCGCACAATAGTTGAAAAGGCCGTGAATATGGCAAACATGATGAACATTCCTGTCCTCGGTCTTGTTGAAAACATGAGCTATGTAAAGTGCCCTGACTGCAACAAGGAAATCAGGATTTTCGGCGACGGAAACATCGACGCATGTTCAAAGGAATTCAATATACCTGTTCTTGCACGCATTCCAATCGAAGCGGAAACTGCCGCAAAGGTTGATTCAGGCTGTGTAGAAGACCTTGATCTTCCATATCTTGATGAAGCCGCAAAGGTTGTAGAAAACCTTTAATCCAATTTTGCGCATGGCAAGCAATATAAAATGAAACTGATCTGCGCCCCAATGGCAACCTTAAGCCACGAACCTTTCCGCCGCTCGGTAGAAAAGTTCGGCGGCTGTGATGAATACTACACGGAAATGATCAACGCCTCATCCCTCCTGAACATGGGTCCTTTTGAAAAGTATTACCTTTTGAATGGACCTGTGCCAGAAAAAATCGTATGGCAGCTGACAGGCTGGGATGCAGAAAAAATGGCGGCCGCAGTTCCTGTAGTTCTTGAAGGCGGCGGCATAGGTGTGGACATCAATATGGGCTGCAGTGCCCCACAGATTTTCAAAACAGGGGCTGGCATCGCATGGATGACTAAGCCTCTTTCAGAAACGGAAAAATGCATCAGCCTTGTAAAAAAGGAAATCGAAAAATGCAGCGCACAGCAGGGCAGGGAATTCCGCCTGAGCGTAAAATGCCGTCTTGGTGATGAAAAGTTCACCGAGCAGACTTTCTTTAGCTTTACCGACATGCTTGTTGAAAATGGCGTGGAGCAGATTGCGCTTCATCCGCGCACCATGAAAGAAAAATACCGCGGCCTTCCGAAGTATGACTGGGCAGAAAAACTTGCCCTCCGCTACGAAAACAAGATCAACGTAGTAGTAAACGGCGCCGTAGAAAATTCCGCCACAGCAGAATATGTAAAAGCAAAAGTTCCCCATGCAGCCGGAATAATGGTAGCCCGTGCTGCTGCCGTAAAGCCATGGATCTTCCGTGAAATTTCCAGCACGGAATCCTTCACCGTAGACCGCCAGCAGCTTGCCCTGGATTTTGTTGAGGATGTAAGAAACTATCAGCCTGCAGAATTTTATAAAACCAGAATTCAGCGCTTCTTCGGCTACTACTGCCAGCAGTTTGCATTCGGCCATTACTTTCAGTCCCAGCTGCAGAACTACAAATCCCTTGAAGACACCGTAGAAAAAATCAACGACTATTTTACAAAGCAGCCTGACGAAAAAATTCTGCTGGTAAACTAATCCATTTCCGCCATGTCTTTGGAAATTGACAGAAGAAGTTTTTTGTCCCGGTCAGAAAGCCTGATGTAGTTCTGGACTAATTTGTGTAATTCCACATCTCCCAGTTCTTGGTAAAAAGTAGAACCGTTGTTGTGTTCCGTATCGTTATCATTCAGTTCAGTACCGTTCAAAAGGTATTCAATGGAAACGTTCAGCGTTCTGGCTATTCTGTAGGCAACATCAGCGGATGGAATTGAGTTTCTTATTATTCCCGTAGACAGGCTGGTTAACGAAAAGTCAGCTCTGTAAGCAAGTTCCTTGCGAGAAATGTTCTGATATTCGCGTTCTACGTCCACATTATGCCAGAATCCCATGATGCAATAAAATTATCACAAAAGTATCAGAAATATATTGTAATGAACACAAATGTATTATATTCTTTTTTAAAATACAAAAGTATTTCTTTTTAAAAAGATTACTTTTGTATTATCTTATTAGGAGTGTAACTTATGAGAAAGTTATTGAAGGTTTCAGCTTTTATGGCTGCAATGGTTTTGGGATTTGGATTGCTTGGCTGCAGTTCTGGAGATGATGATTCAGATAATGTTCCATCAGATAATGGAAAAACAACCGTTGAAGTAAAGTCTACAGGTACAATATCTGCAGCTTCAGAAGAAGGCGGATATCTTGTTTCAAGATGTACTGATTCTGATAGCGGTGAATACGAATTCAAGCAGGCTTCTGCCAGATCTGCTGCAGAGGGTGAATGGAAATATACAAAGGACTCAAAAGTACTGTATGAAGGAACTTTTGAGGGTGATCTTTCAGAAATGAAAGATGGCAGTGCATTAAAGCTTGAACTTACAGTTACAAAAGCAGACGGTAAGCTTGTAAAAGAAAAAAAGAAATTTGATTTCAATGTTTCTGCAGAAGGAAAATTTACTGCAGAAATTCCTGTACTAGAACCTTCATTGCTTCCTGCACCTGTTGGAGAAAATCCATTTGCAGGTTCAAGATACAGTCATGTGTATAACGATGGTCCTGTGTTCTTTACCTTTACTGAAAATGAATTCTCTGAAGGTAATGATGAATCTTTGGAATTAAAATATAAGTATTCTTTCGATACAACAAAGAAAGAGATTTATACAGTCCTGACTTCCTGCCGTTTGGGATCAAAGACTTATAACAGCAAGGAGGATGTTGCGAAAGATGCTGAATCCCTTGCAGGAATGATGGGAGTATCGGCCAGTGAGTTTACTGATTTTAATGGCCAAGCATACAAAGGTATGTTTACTTTTGACTATTTACAGACACGTTCATACACACTTTCTGACGATGGTAATAATTTGACCATTTATCGTCCAATGAAAGATAAAAACGTAGAGTGTACAAAGGTTAATAATTAATTCAATTTGCCCTTGCTTTTCAATAATGGAAAGCAAGGGTTTTTCTTTTTTTTTGAGCTCACTCTTTTGCTAACCCGCTTTCCGCTCCAATGGACTTGAAGTCCATCCGGGCACCGCAGCAGGGGGCCGGTATATCAGGCTCCACTCCCCGGAACTGCCTCCGCAGTTCCGGGGACCATCCCTAAATTCCCGCAGTCCCGTCCATTCCGCTTCAATCGGGGCTAGGCTGTAATAGATTCCCTCGGTATGAAATAAAACTCTGAAATATACTCAACAGATTCCATAATTTATTATTTCCCTTGCAAAAAAAATCGGGGGGGGTACACTTGTTTAGTATTATTTCTAAGTTAAGGAGATGGAAGTGAAATTAAATCAATTATCAAAACTCAAAGTTATATTTGCCTTGTGTTCAGCTATTTTGCTTGCCGGATGTGCAGGTGGTGCGGGTGATTCCGGTGATTCATCAGGTGCTGATTACAGTCAGTATGACAATTCAACATTAAACTGCAATCTTGAGCTCAAAGATTCATGTACGATCAGAAACTTGGATCTCAATGGAAACGTTGTTCTTGTAAAAGTAAAAGGCGTTGTATTGGATGGTGCTAAAAACGGAAAAGTCATTGTAGACTCATCTGTTGGCGACGGTGACTTTACGATGAAAAACTGTAAAGGCATTAAAAATGTAACAGTAAATGGCGGAGGATCAAACAGCCTTCATTTCTTGAATTCAGTCATAGATGCTCTTGTTGCTTCAAAAGAAAATGTCCGTCTTGTACTTGAAGGCCAGTCAAAGATAACAAATGTAGAAGTCAAGGCTTCCGGTGTAAAACTTCAGGGAAGTACTGAATCAGAAATTGCAAAGGTAAGCATAAGCAAAACTGTTACAGCGATTGAAGTTAACGGCGGATCAATTTCGAGCATCATTGCCGCGGGAAAAATCGAGGTAAAAATCAGTAGCAGCGAAACAAAAATTGAATACATCAAATCTGTAAAAGATGTTGTCGTAACAAAAGATGCTGGCGTAAATCTTGAAACAGAACCTGTTAAAACTGAAAATAATTCAGAAGTCGCAACGGAATACGAAAAGATTGAGGAAGCCAGTGAAATTCCAAATACAATCAGGATAATCGTGGATGAGTCATACACTAAAGGCATCAGGTTCAATGTAAAAAATGCTGATGGATCGGATATTGTCCTGAACAACGAATTTCCTGTAGCTGAACGAATTGAGGTTTATGTTGACGGAAAGTATCATGTCAATTCAGATTCTGCTCTGGAAAGTTTTGTCGTTCCTTTTGTGAATCCAGGCGAACAGGTGATGATTACTGTAAAATATCAATACAATATTATAGGAAATCATTTCGAAACTCTTGAGAAAAAATATCTTGCTGAAGATTCAAAAATCATAGTTCCAAAAGGCGGGTACAGAATTCCGGAAGTAGAAGGGGATCTTAAATATACGGTGGACAAATATGGAACTTTCCGCTTTTCAGAACTTCCAAAAGTTTCTCTTAAAGGACATGAATTGGAAGGTTATAGCTTGGTATTTGATTTCTTTGCTGCTGGCGGACTCTGGATTGCTAATTTCCCGGTAAATTTGAAAAGCGCATGGGAATGGCTCGAAGACGACGGATATGATATGGAATATCCTGTTGTATTGAATTATTACATGAATTCTTATTCTTCATCTTTTTCAAAAGACGGCTTCAAGTCTGGTACAGTAGAGCCTTACATAAGTTATAGCGTTAAAAGAGACGCAGATGATGATGGTTCTGATGATGATTATTATTCAGGCCGCATCTATTTCGCAGAGGAAAAGTATGTCAACAATTTCACCCTTCTTTCAGAATCACAGGCTGTCGTTAAGTATACACCAAAAGCCGGTGATATCTTCCTTCATGAATATAAGCGTGATGGATTTGATTATTGGGATAATGAACCTTGCTATTATTTTGAGACAGATTCATCTGGAAAATTTTATGACTGTGATGATGAACTGAATTTTATCTTAAGGGATGAAAAGATTATTTTTGATGAAAATGATACTGAGGATATCAGTTTCGTTAAGGTCGGGGGGATGTATTACAGTGTAGAGACATGTCTATACGACGAACATGCATATTACGAATATATATCATACGAGAAAGTAACTTCTCTTCCAGCCTGCTACAGCACAAGTAAATAGAAAGTCATAAAAATCCAGAAGGTCCCGTAGTTTTCTGCGGGACTTTTTTTATTTAATTTGACAATTCAAGTTTCAAAATGTACAGATTCCGATGGTGTTGTATATGAATTCAACCAGACTTCCGTTGAGAGCAAGGGATTTCCTTTCCCCGGAAGCTCACTCTTTTGCTAAACCCGCTTTCCGGGGTTCCGCTCACGCTCATTGCCCTGTCGGCCAACGCCTGTGGCGCCCCTTCAATCGGGGCTATGCTCATCAAAAGGCTCAAGCACCTCAAGACTGTTTCGCGATTTTTTTTTTGAATGGGCCTCATGAAGATTCTGCGAGAATCCCAAACTAATTAAATCACGGCTTTATATGTAAATCATGAATATCAGTTTATAATGAAGATACTGTATTTTGAAAGGAACCATCATTTGCTCTGTTTCAGGATGAAGCAAAGGAGTGTGCAAATTATGTCGGAAAAAATTCTACCTTTGTCAATTGAAGACTATGACTCGGTTTTTGAACTTTGGAACAGCGTGGGCATGAGCAGACGCGCCTTGAATTCCGTGGATGACAGCCGAGAGGGAATTGAGCGCTATCTAAAACGGAATCCGACGACCTGCTTTAAGGCTGTGTCAGAAACAGGAAAACTTATGGGGGTGATTCTGAGTGGACATGATGGCCGCAGGGGAATTGTTCACCATATGTGCGTTAATCCCGAAGTGATATGGTGAGTCTCTTGTCAATTATAAAAAAAACAAAAAAGAACAGTTTCGGA
>JAKSLX010000031.1 GCA_024400915.1 Treponema sp. | reverse complement strand
TTATGATTCTGAAAAAACTCAAATCCGATTTATGAAAATTTATTAAGTAAATGTTCCTTATAATTGTAAACCGCAAGTTGTTTCAACAACTGAGGATTTACAATTGGTTCGCGCAAGCGAACACGTCAAATAAGTGTTTTCCAAGAAAACACATGTTAAACTGGACGGCACCATTTTGCCGTTCAGTTTAAACCTTGATTTTCGAGATTAGCATTTTGAGAAATATAATGTTATTCTGTGAATATGCCAAATGATGATAAGCTGATAAAAGGTATCCGCAAATTAAATTAACGTTTACGAAGAATATATTAAGTCCGCAATTTTTTACAAGAAGCAGTATGGCGGGAAAATCTGCTGCTGGAAACCAGGTTAGGAAAAAGAATTTATGGATTATAATCTGCTATATCAGAAATATAAAAGGCAGATGTAGGCGAAGTTTTTGTATATCCTGAATATCGCGGAACAGGACTTTCTGAAAAACTCCTGAGATTTGCAGAATCAAGAGCAATGGCTGCAGGTTACAAATACATGTGGGTTGAACACGGTACGGCAAATCCAAATGCAAGAGGTTTCTGGAATAAATATTTCACTACATGCCACTATGAACTGGTAAGGAGAGTTGAACAGAAAAATGATGCAGATAAAATATGTTGAAAATGAAGACAAGGATTTCTGGTTCACTTTGGACAAGCATTTGCCGGAAAGCGAATTTGAAAAGAAAGTCCGGGACAGACAGGGCTATGTCTTGACCGATGATGGAATCAAAATCGGGCTGTTGAGATACAATCTTTTTTGGGACAGCATTCCATTCTGCACAATGCTTTTCGTGGATTGGACAAAACAGAAAAAGGGCTATGGCCGTCAGCTGATGCAGTTCTGGGAAGATGACATGAAGGTTCAGGGTTACGGAATGACAATGACTTCAACCCGGGTAGATGAGAATGCCCAGCATTTCTACAGAAAGCTTGGATACAAAGATTGCGGCGGATTCACCATGGAGATTCCAGGATATGAACAGCCCATGGAAATGCTTATGACCAAGGCATTATGAAAATTTGGTTTTTACAGGAGAAAATGATTGGCAAAAATATTTTTAATCTGCGGAAAAATCTGCAGCGGCAAAACATACTACGCAAAAGAGCTGAAGGAAAAACACAATGCAGTTATTCTTTCAACTGACGAGACAACTTATGCGTTGACAGGAAATGAACAGGGGGATTCCTACGATTCCTTTGCGAAGAAAATTAACCTTTACCTTATGAAAAAAGCTGCTGAAATTGCAAAGGCTGGGGCGAACGTGATTTTGGACTGGGGCTTCTGGACAAGATCTGACAGAAAAAATATTTCTGATTTCCTGAGAGAGACTGGTGTCGGATATGAGTGGCACTACATGGACATCTGCGATGAACAGTGGAACAAAAATATTCAAGCTCGGAATAAAAAAATCATGGAGGGCAAGGGCGGCTCCGATTTCTATGTTGATGAGGGACTGAAGGAAAAAGTCCTTTCCATGTTTGAAATTCCTTCCAGAGAAGAAATTGATGTTTGGTATGACACATCATGCACAAAAAACTTAATGGAGAAAAATTGAAAATAGAATTTGAAAAACTGAACGAAAAACATTTTGACCAAATCATCGCAATAATGAATTCTGAATTTGAAAAGCAGTCTGAAATCTGCCCTCAACTTCTGGACAAAATATTTCAGCCCTTACACCTATTCCTTTGCAAGAAGAATCGACAAAAGAATTCTGCAATGGTAGCGCAGATCAAATTTTTCATTATAGAATAAAGGTATATATGGAAAATAAAGACAACACCACCCTTCTTGCCAACATTGGAAAACTTCACACCACACCCATGGGAGTTGACCGCATTAAAAAAAATTTAGGAATCACTGAAGACGATGCTGTAGAATTCTGCCGCAATAAAATTCTTTCATCCCGATGCGATATTTTAAAACGCGGAAAGAACTGGTATTGCACCATCGATGGAATTATCATCACCGTCAATTCCTTCAGCTATACTATAATCACAGCCCACAAGGAAAAAACAAAATGAAAACTGAATTGAAAACAGACAGACTAACGTTAGTTCCAATTGAACTAAAATACCTTGAATCAACCCACAGCTATGCGGGTGACATTGAAAACACTAAATTCATGATATTCCTACCGAACGATAGTTTAAAAGAAACGGAAGCTTTCATCCTCAGATGTCAGGAACAGTGGGCCAGCGACAACCAGACAAGCTTTGAATTTGCAATCCTTTACGATGGGAAGCATGCAGGCGGGATAAGCCTTGATCTTCTGGAAAACAGCAGCGCTGAGCTTGGATGGATCATACACAGGGATTTCCAGAAAAAAGGAATTGCAACGGAAGCCGCTACAAGAATCATCCAGTTTGCAAGAGAAGAACTAAAGGTAAGAAAGTTCATAGCCCACTGCGACGCAGAAAATGTTCCGTCGTACAGGACTATGGAAAAACTTGGAATGCACCGGGTAAGCGAATCAGGCGGAAGAAGAAACAAAAGTTCCGACGAGGAACGCCGGGAATACCTTTATGAAATGAAAATTGCATAAGAGATAGGCTCTAAAAAAACAGGGGTACCTGGACTTGCCAAGTACCCCTGCACTTTTATTGGTTTGATTTAACTGCTTTCCGTCTTACTTTGCTGCACGTCCGTAAAGGCCCGTGTAGAATCCAAGGAACTTGTTTGCTTCATCAGTGAACATGTTCTTTGAGGCACGCCACTTCCAGTTGTTTCCGACTGTAGAAGGAATGTTCATTCTTGCTTCCTTTCCAAGACATGCAAGGTCCTGCATGCAGATAACACAGGTGTTCGAAACGCTTGCCATTCCGGCTATCATCATTTCCTTTACAAGGTCTGCGTTGTCTCCGGCACGAAGGTATTCCCTTGCGCTTTCCACATCTTTTGGAGCTGCTGTTTCGCACCAGCCCATGATTGTGTCGTTGTCGTGGGTACCTGTGTATACGATTGAGTTTGCTGTGTAGCGGTATGGAATGTAGTCGCTTTCTTCACGGCTGTCGAAGGCAAACTGAAGGACCTTCATTCCTGGGAATCCTGAATCCTTCAACAGCTGTCTTACGCTGTCTGTAAGGAAACCAAGGTCTTCTGCAATGATTGGCATGTCGCCAAACTGTGCCTTAAGTGCGTTGAAAAGATCCATTCCAGGTCCCTGCCTCCACTGGCCGATCTTGGCATCCTTTGCCCCGTAAGGAATACAATAGAAGGAATCGAATCCGCGGAAGTGGTCGATGCGTAGAACATCATAGATCTTGAGGGATTTTTCAAGGCGCTTCTTCCACCATGCATAGCCTGTTCCCTTCTGGTATTCCCAGTTGTAAACAGGATTTCCCCAAAGCTGTCCGTCTGCGCTAAAGCAGTCTGGCGGACAACCTGCAACTTCTACAGGAACAAGGTTCTGGTCCAACATGAACTGGTCAGGATTTGACCAAACATCAGCACTGTCTGCAGCAACATAGATTGGAATGTCACCGATAATCTGGATTCCGTTTTTGTTTGCGTAATCCTTGAGGGCAAACCACTGCTTGAAGAAGAAATACTGGAGCATCTTGTAGTACTCCATTCTGTCGGCACATTTTCCGCGCCAAGCTTCAAGGGTCAAGCTTTCACGCTTACGGATGTTTTCTTCCCATTCGCTGAAAGAAATTCCGCCATGTGCATCCTTAATTGCCATAAAGAGGGAATAGTCTTCAAGCCAATCGTTTGCCTTTATGAAATCTCCGAAGTCGGCCGGAATGTTTTTCTTGAAGTTGTTGTGAAGGATAGAAAAAACCTTGTGGCGTTCAACATAGAGTGTGCCGTAGTCAACATAGTTTTCATGGCCGCACCAGGTCACATTTTCATAGTCTGACTTTGCAAGGTATCCCTGTTCTACAAGGGTGTCAAAGTCGATGAAGTATGGGTTTCCGGCAAAAGTAGAGAAACTCTGGTATGGGCTGTCGCCGTAGCTTGTAGGACAGATAGGAAGAATCTGCCAGTAAGACTGCTTTGCCTTCTTAAGCCAGTCAACGAATTCGTAGGCTTCCCTACCCATTGTTCCGATTCCTGTGTTTCCAGGAAGTGATGAAATGTGCATCAGCACGCCGTTTGCTCTTTTATTCAGCATAATCTTCTCCGTATGTTTAAACATCTATATTTTTTTTACACTTTCGCCTTCAACGAATTCAAAAGGTATGTTTTTGTGAACTGCACCAGCCTTGTTTTCTATTGTATCAAGAAGAGTCCTGAGTCCCTGAACTGCAAGTTCTTCCTCATTCTGCCTGACTGTCGTAATCTTTGGACAGTAGAATTGGGTTATAGGAAGACCATCGAATCCTACAACAGAAATGTCATCAGGAATACGATAGCCCAGATCCCGAAGTTTTCTGCAAGCTCCCATGGCCTGCATGTCGGACATGGCAAAAATCGCAGTCAGATCATGATATTTATTTACCAGTTCTTCCGCAGCCTTTGCACCGCCTTCAAGTGAATATTTTGAAGTTGCGTATGCATTTTCCCTGTCAAAGGAAATCCCTGAAGATTCAAGACCTTCTGTAAAACCTGCAAAACGTCTTCTTGAAGTTGCCGAAGATACAAGGTCACCACCGATTACACCGATATTTCTATGTCCTTTTTCTGCAAGATGACGAGCTACCAGAACAGAAGCTTCATGACTGTCCGTACTTACGCTTGAAAGATTTTCATATTCTTCCGTATCAGCCTTTGTAGTTATCAGAACACACGGACACTTTATGCGCGGAAAAACTTCCCTATTGCGCTCAGGATTACCTCCAAGGAAAATAATTCCCAGAGCCTTTGTTTCCCTAAGTTCTTTTTCCGCTTCTACTGCCTCGTTGTCATATTCATCAAGAACAATAACTTTTGACGCATATGGAAGTTTTTCCATGTTTTTCTGAACTGTTTCAAGAAGAGTATTTAAGAGAATATTTGAAGTACCCTTTACAAGAATGAGGATTGTCTTGGTTCCGTGTGCCTTGAGAGCCTTTGCATTAGTATTGAGGACAAAATTATACTTGTTTACAACTTTCATAACCTTGGCACGGGTCTTTTCGCTGACATATTCCTGATTATTTAAGACACGGGAAACAGTTCCGACTGCGCAGCCAGATTCTTTTGCAATGTCTTTGATTGTCATGAATTTCCTCCGTGTTGCAAATTGGAAACGTTTCAATAATAACATACTTTGTTTTCTCTTTCAAGAAAAATCGCGCTTTTTTACATAGAACAAAAACTTTATTTATACTAAACTAAATTAAATATTTTTTAAGTTTCAGGTGGTAGAAATGACTTTACAGACAATCGGTAAAATCTGTGCATTTGCCCTCTATCTTGGCTTCATGGTTTACATCGGAATCAGGAGCTCAAAGAAGACAAACAATGCAAAGGACTTCTTCCTTGGTGGACGCGGAATCGGTCCATGGGTAACAGCTCTCAGCGCAGAAGCTTCTGACTCTTCTGCATGGCTCTTGATGGGTCTTCCTGGACTCTGCTATCTTGGTGGAATCAAGGAAACATTCTGGACTGCAATCGGTCTCATTGTAGGTACATACCTCAACTGGCTCATCGTTGCAAAGCCATTGCGCAAATGTTCTATTGCATACGGTGACTCAATCACAATTCCTGGCTTCTTCAAGAACAGATTCAAGAGCGAACGCTGCAACATCATTTCAGTTATCCTCATCGTATTCTTCTTTACAATTTATACAGCATCGGGAATCGTTGCATGCGGTAAGCTTTTCCGGTCAGTATTCGGCCTCAACTACACAGTCGGTATGGTTATCGGTCTTGTTGTAATCCTTTCGTACACAATCCTCGGCGGATACCGTGCAGTATGTACGACAGACTTCGTTCAGGGTGCATTGATTTTCTTCGCATTCGTAATTGCAGGAACAGTTGCAATTTTCGCACTCGGCGGTCCAACAGAAGCAATCAACTCTGCAAAGGCATTCAGCGTAAAGGCTCTTTCAGGCGAATTCAATGCTGACCTTCAGAAGGTATTTACGGCAAACCAGAGCTTCAGTGCAAAGAGCGCAATCTCTGCTTTCGCATGGTGTCTCGGATACTTCGGAATGCCACACATCATCGTTCGCTTCATGGGAATCCGTTCTAACGAAGAAATCAAGACAGCACGACGCGTAGGTATCATCTGGATGATTGTTGCTTACATCGGTGCATTCGTAATCGGTTCACTCGGAACAGTTTATCTTCTTCCAAACCTTCTTGATAACGGAACAGCTGAAACAGTATTCAGCGAAACAATGCTCAAGATGTTCCCTTCATTCATCGCAGGAATCTTCCTCTGTGCAATCCTTGCAGCTTCAATGTCCACAGCAGACAGCCAGCTTCTTGCTGTTGCTTCTACAGTTTCCCTTGACCTTTACAAGGCAAAGATCAACAAGGACGCTGATGAAAAGAAGGTTCTCCTTGTAAGCCGCATTACAGTATTTGCAGTTGCAATTATTGCATTCGGACTCTGCCTCCTTCCAAACAACAACTCAATCTTCGGTCTTGTTTCTTATGCTTGGGCAGGATTCGGTGCAACATTCGGTGCAATCATCTTCCTCGCTCTCTTCTGGAAGAAATGTACAGCTGACGGTGCCTCTGCAGGTCTCCTCGTAGGATTCATCACAGTTGTTGTATGGCACAATCTCCACGGCGGACTCTTTGACATCTACGAAATCCTCCCAGGATTCATTGCAACTCTTGTTGTTGCTGTTCTCGTAAGCCTTGTTACAAAGACAAAGCCTGGCGTTGAAGAAAAGTTCGACGAATACAAGAGAATGGCTGACTAAAATATATTAGAAACCTAAAAGAAAGGGTTGGCAGTCCGGAAAGTTTCCAGACTGTCAGCCCCTTTTTGTTTTAAAAACCTTTGACTTTTGCCATTTCCTTTGTTACTATTGATAGAAACAAAGGAAGGTAATCCCCATGAAAAAAATCATTTTTACACTTACAGCCGCTGCTCTTCTTTTTGGCAGCGCATTCGCAAAGCCTGCTAAGGGCAAGAAAGTTAAGATCGGTATCGCAAAAATTGTTCAGCACGTTGCTCTCGATGATGTTGAACGTGGCGTAATGGATGCAATCAAGGATGCTGGAATCGATGCAGAATATGACCTCCAGAATGCAAACGGAGACGTTGGAACCGCAGCACAGATCGCTGCACAGTACAAGGCAGAAAAAGTGAATGTCGCAGTCGGTATCGCAACACCGATCGCTGTTTCCCTTGCAACAACACTCAAGAACATTCCTGTTGTCTTTGGAACAGTTACTGACCCAGTCGGCGCAGGACTTGTCTCTACAACAGCCCATGGTGAACGCAATGTTACAGGCATGAGCGATGCAATTCCTACAGAACAGCACATCAAGCTCTTTAAGGAAGTTGCTGGAATCAAGACACTCGGCTACATCTACACAAGCAATGAAGACAATTCTGCAAGTGCCCTCGCCCTTGTTGAAAAAGGATGCAAGGAAGCAGGAATCAAGCTTGTGACACAGAGCATTACAAAGTCTGACGAAGTAAAGGCAGCCTGTGAAGCAATCGTCGGTCGCTGTGATGGACTTTACCTTTCAACAGACAACACAGTTTTCAGCGCCATCGCATCTGTTGTAAGCGTATTCGGAAAAGCAAAGAAGCCTGTATTCTCAGGTGATGTAACGGCAGCACGCCAGGGTGGAATTTTCATGGCATCTGGTTTCAACTATTACAAGGCTGGACGCGCAACAGGAGAAATGGTCGTTAAGATCCTCAACGGCGCAAAGCCTGCAAGTCTCCCAGTCCGCTTCATGACAGACCCATCTGACAGCGATTTCCTCATTGACCTTGACACTGCGGCAAACTGCGGAATCAACGTTGATGAAAAGCTCATCAAGCAGGCTAATCTCATTTTCCAGAACGGAAAGCTTACAGAAAAATAAAGTATGCTTAATTCAATTTTGATAGAAGGCCTCATCTACGGAATCATGGTACTTGGGGTCTTCTCTACTTTCAGAGTTCTCAACTTCTGCGACATGACTGTGGATGGAAGCTTTCCTCTTGGCGCCTGTGTTCTTGCAGCCTGCCTTACTTTAGGCATGTCTCCTGCAGCTGCCATCATGATTGCTTTTCTTTCTGGACTCGTGGCAGGACTTGTTACAAGTGCAATCTACACAAAACTTAAGATCCCTGATCTGCTTGCTGGTATCCTCACCATGACCATGCTATATTCAGTCAACCTGAGGATAATGTCAAACAAGGCAAACATTTCATTTCTTAAGATAGAAACACTATTTTCAAAGATTCAGGACAGAGCATACGATCTCTTTTTTGACATGGGACTTGAACTTGATGTTGAATGGGGACTCGTATTCTTCCTTATCATCTTTGTTGTAGTTTTAAAACTGCTCATGGACCTTTTCTACCACACGGACCTTGGACTTACCATGGGTGCCCTTGGATCAAATCCACAGCTCATAGTTTCCCAGGGTGTAAATCCAAACATTGTAAGAACCATCGGAATCTGTTTTGGAAACGGACTTGCCGCCCTTGCTGGAAGTTTTGCCGCAATGTACAACGGCTTTGCCGATGTTGGAATGGGAACTGGAATTGTTGTTTCAGGCCTTGCATCTTTAATGCTCGGTGAGTTCATCATCAAGTCAAACAGGATCGGGCTCCAGACGCTGCGCGTGTTCATCGGTTCCATCGTTTACCGTGCCCTCATGATTCTTGCAAGAAGCTATGGATACAAAGTGCACATCACTCCTAACGACCTAAAGCTTGTAACGGGCATACTCATCATTGCCTGCCTCATCGTTTCAAGAACAAATCTTTTGGATCGCTTTAAGAAAGACAAAGGAGAGGCAAAATGATTGAACTCAAAGACATCAACATCGTATTCAACAAAAACACTCCGGATGAAAATCACGCCCTAAAAAACATCAACCTTAAAATCAACAGGGGAGATTTCATCACTGTCATCGGATCCAACGGTGCAGGTAAATCAACCTTGTACAATGTGATTGCTGGAACCTATTCTGCAACCAGCGGATCAATCCTCCGTGAAACAGAAAAGGGAATCGAAGACATTACAAAAGAAAAGGAATACAGAAGGGCCCGTTACATCGGCCGTATTTTCCAGAATCCGCTTTTGGGAACTGCTGGAAAAATGTCCCTTGAAGACAACATGGTCATCGCATCAAAAAAAGGATTCAAGGGATTGAAAATAAGCTTGAACTCAAAGCTCCGCGAGGAATTCAAAAAGCAGGTTTCCATCCTTGATATGGGGCTTGAAAACCGACTTAACGACAATGTTGAACTCTTTTCTGGTGGACAGCGACAGGCCCTTACACTTTTGATGGCAGTAATGTCTAAGCCTGATCTGCTTTTGCTTGACGAGCATACAGCCGCCCTTGATCCGACAAATGCCGCAATTGTAATGGAGCTTACAAAAAAATTTGCCGCGGAATACAACCTTACGGTAATGATGGTAACCCACAACATGCAGCACGCCCTTGATTATGGAACGCGCCTTTTGATGATGGACGGTGGGGAAATTATCCTGGACATCGACAAAGAAGAAAAAGCCAACCTGACCATGGATGATCTTGTAGAAAAGTTCAGGTCAATAAAAAACAAGGGACTTGTCAGCGACAAGATGCTCCTGCAGTAGTTTATTCAGTCCTCATGTTGCCAAGGAATTTACCAAAGCTGTTTCCACAATCGGATTTTACTTTGCTTGCCATGGCACGCTGGGTCTTTGAAGGAAGAAGTTCTCTGCTGCCTGAGCTTTCCCTGCCATTGAAGGAAGTTGACCAAAGGAATTCCATTTCCTGCTCATCCTTAAGCTGACCTTCAAAGCTGTAGATGCACTGAACGGTTTTCTTGTTGTCAGCTTCGCGTTCAAATTTTTCTATCTTTGCAAAAAATGTGTAACGGCTTTCACTTGAATCTGTAACACGGAATCCATAGGCTCCAAACATTTCTGAAACTGCCTGGAACATTTTGTCTTCTTCATCACCGGCGATTTTTACATATATGGGAATAGCCCTTGCTATGTCCAGCAACTGAGAACGAACTGAAGAAACAGTATAAAGCTGTTTCTTTATTCCTTCGGCTGAAGTAACATTGATAACCTCAAGCTTTGAAAGCATCTTTTCATCAAGTTCTGCAATTTCACGGGCAAAGTCAAAGCGGGCGTAAGTTTCCAGAGTATAAAGTTCCGAAGGTTTTGCGGCGCAAAAAAGATTTTCAATTCTTGCATTGTTTGCCTTTAGAGAAGAAAGAATCAGTTCTTCCGTCTTTTTTTTGTCCATTACAGCAAGAGCATAGAACTTCTTTTCTTCTTCGTAATATTCCTTAAGTTCAATTCCAATAAGGTCTTCTACCGCAACACGCTGCATGATGTCCTTTGAAAAATCTGCAGACATGCCTGTTGATACGGTTCCGTTTGATTCTGCCTGCTGCATTCTTGAAGAAGCTTTGGAAGCAGAACGAACATTGCGGCCAAAGATTGCGGCAAGATTTTCAACAGCAGAAAGTTCAGCCTGCTGCTGAGTCTTGCCGTTTCCTACTGCAGAAAAATAATCCTGTGCAGGATAAACCTTTGAAGGATTCTTTACCCACTGAGGAGTCTTTGCAAAAATTGCTGAGGACAAAACGGAAACTAAAAATATTACGGAAAACTTACGCATGGCGTTTATTTCTTCTTCTGGTTCTTGATTTCTTTCTTGATTTCGTCGTTTTCACCCTGCCAGATGATTCTGTTGGTCTCAATGCTTGAGAGGGTAACATTCACGAAATATGCCCTCACAGATTTTTTCCCTTCAGTCTGAACAATAGATTTTACTGTACCTGTAAGCATGAAATCAGCACCGGCTTCATTGTCCATGGCCTTTGCAGTTTCAAGGCTTGCATGCTGTTCCTGATCAATCTTTTCGTCTCTGAGCTGTTCGCGTTCATCCTTTGAAACTACGAATTCAAGTACACCTGAATTGATGATTGCAGACCTGAGTCTTTTTTCAATGATGGAAGTATCAATGTGTTCGTTGGAACCGTTCACGATTTTGCCAACGATAACAAGACCTGGTCTTCCATTTTCTTCTTCAAATTTTGCAATTCTTGGTGAATTAACGCATTCTTCAATAAGCGATTCACACACAATGCGAACATCCGTGTCGTTCCAATAGCCGTCGAGATCTATAACTTTATCACTGGAAACTCTCTTTACCTTTGTTTTTCCAAGAGCAAAAGCACCCATAGCTGCGGCAGCAAGCATCATTGCAAGAATAATTTTTTTCATTTCAAAACCTCTCTATTATTTTTTTAAGCTGAATTTCATACAGGTCTTTATCCATAACCCATACTGAATAGTAATTGAATTTTACCTGATAGTCACTTTCTTTTTTAGCCTTTTTCACACCTTTTTTTGCCACGCCGTTTTTTATCCAGAAAGAGGAAATTTTCTGAAGTCCACGGATTTCAATTTCGGAAATCACTTCCTGAACCATTACAGCAGTTTTTTCGGCAACGGTATTATTGGAATCTAAAATTTCATTTACCTGAATTGTCATTTCCCTTGAGATTTCTTCTGTTACTTCAGCCACATCGTCGAAGGTTTCGAGCATTTCAAGATTTTCTCCCGAGACACAAGAAGTCCATACCTTGTATTCTTCAAGCTCAAGTTCCCTCACTACAGTATTTTTATCGGACTGAGCAATGGCCGTTACCCATGCAGGGATTTCTTCACCCTCATCCTTATACTGCCAGTCGAGAATTACTGGAGAATTTTTATTTGCCTTTTTCGCAGTGGCAAAAGAGAGAATAATCATTAATTGAATAAATAATATAAAAAGTCTTTTCATATAAATACCAATATACAAATATTACTTATAATATTTCTTTGTTTCCGTTCTGCCTTCCCAACCAGGGAGATTTAATCTTTCGTGCTCAAGGACGGCATCAAAGTCTGCACGAGGATCGCAGTTTTTTTCTATTTCAAGCTGAGTCTTATGAAGGCGGTTGATGCATTCGCTTTTTTCCTTGTAACCAAGGCGTGACCTTTCTATGGCGTCACCAAGAATCCTGATGCTTTCATCATAAATGCGAAGTGGTACCGGGAACGGATGTCCGTCTTTTCCACCGTGGGCAAAACTGAAACGGGCTGGATCGCGGAAACGGCTTGGAGTGCCATTGATCACTTCACTAACTAACGTTAGTGACTGCAAGGTTCTTGGTCCAAGACCGGGCGTTAGTAAAAGGCTTTCAAAATCCTTTGGATCGCTTTCGTAGGCTGTGGCAAGAACGCTTCCAAGGCGCTTCAAATCTACATCTTCGGCCCTTACATCGTGGTGTGCAGGCATTACGAGGTTTCGGCTAACGACTGGTGGGAGCATTTCTTCCGTTAGGCTAACTTTCGTTAGTTTGTGCTCGGTATCCTCAAACAGCTCCATCTGCTGCTTTTGAGCCTTTACTACGGCATCTGAAACTCCGTGAGTCTGGATGTCTTTTATTTCGCTGATTATCAGATCAGGATTTTCCTTTGAAAGATCAAGTATGGAAGAACGCGTTTCCTTTGCTTCGGTATCCGTTAAATTCAAGATGTATTTCTGGTTTTCGCCTGTAATTCCCGTGTGAGGATCTTCTACAAAGCTCTTTAGGTTTTCGGAACACCAGTGATAGCGGCGTGCAGTTTTAGTTTCGGCATTCATTCCCTGCTGAACGACCGTCCAGTCCCCTTCATCGCTTACAATAAAATTATGCTGGTAAAGCTGGAACCCATCCTGAACTGCAGTGCTGTCAACTTTTGCCACAAGCTTGCTGTTGCGTACAAGACCGTTTCCATCAAGGCCAGCCATGTTGCTAACAAACTCAAGTTCTTCCGGAGTCCTGCGTGAATATTTTCCGCGGCCGCCGCAGACAACAAGTCCAAAATCTTTTGCCCTTGCATTTATTCCGCGCTTAAGGGCATACATTACTGAAGTAGTAATTCCGCTTGAATGCCAGTCCATGCCAAGAACAGCACCAAGAGACTGAAACCAAAGCGGGTCACTCAATCGGCGGAGAACTTCTTTTTTCCCATACTGTAGGATCAGGGCTTCTACAATCAAAGTGCCCATGTCACGCATTCTGTCCGCAAGCCATTTTGGAACAATTCCCGTGTGGAGAGGCAGATCTGCATGTCCTGTATTTCTTGGCATATTTTATCTTCCTAAAAGAACCTTTATCAATTCCGGTCTTCCCGCCGTACGCAATGCTTCCTTAACAAGGTTTGCATTTTCCCTTTTGTTGAACTGAAGCAAGGCACGCTGAAGGCGGCGCTCGTGTCCACCTCGTGCGACATACACTTTTTCAAGATGACCTCTGCCATCTTCCTTGTGGGGATTGAAGCCTGTGTAATACATTGCCGTAGCAAGACTTCCAGGAGTTGGATAAAAATCCTGAACCTGATCCGGAACGAATCCCGTCTTTTTAAGATAAAGGGCGGTTTCAATTGCTTCGTTTAAACCAGCCCCAGGATGCCCCGCAATATAATATGGAACAAGGTACTGCTTCATTCCGCATTCCCTGTTGGTCTTTTCATATTCCTTTGCAAAATCCTCGTAGACCTTGTGGGTGCTTTTCCTCATCAGCGAAAGAACATTATCGCTTACATGCTCCGGCGCAACCTTAAGCTGACCCGAGATGTGGTGCATTACAAGTTCCTTAAAGAAAGTCTTGTCCTTGTCCATCATCAGGTAGTCAAAGCGGATTCCCGAACGGATGAATACTTTCTTTACCTTTGGAAGCTCGCGGAGTTTTCTTAGAAGCGAAACATAATCCGTATGGTCAACCTTTACATTGGGACAAGGATTTACACCCATGCAGTCGCGGTTTGGACAGGCACCGGCCTTTGCCTGTTTTTCGCAGGCATCGTGGCGGAAGTTTGCAGTAGGACCACCAACATCGTGAATGTATCCCTTAAAGTCCTTGTCTTCCGTCATGCGCTTGGCTTCTTCTATCAAACTTTCATGGCTTCTTGCCTGAATGCGCCGTCCCTGATGGAAAGTGATGGCACAGAAAGAACATGCTCCAAAGCATCCGCGGCAACTTGTAAGGCTGAATTTAACTTCCGAAAGGGCTGGAATTCCAGACTTATTATTTTCCGCAGGCTCGTCATACATTGGGTGCCAACGGCGGGTAAAGGGAAGTTCATAAACCTTGTCAAATTCTTCAGTTGTCAAAGGAAGTGCTGCCGGCATCTGGACAACAAAACGGGTGTCCGCAGGTTCAACCAGAATTTTTCCGTTGATGGCATCCGTATTCTGTTCCTGAGTCGAATAGCTTCGGGCAAAAAGCTCCTTGCTTTCTTCCGTATTTTTGGAAATGTCCTGATAGGACGGAAGCCAGATTGCATCCTCTGGAATTTCTTCTTTTTTGCTTGTATACCAGCATGTTCCGCGCACACCCCGGATCTGGCGGGCAGGAACCCCTTCGCGCAAAAGGGCCGCAACTTCAAGGATGGAATGTTCGCCCATTCCGTACAAAAGAAGATCGGCTTTGGAATCCAGGAGGATTGAACGCTTTACTGTGTTTGACCAGTAATCGTAATGGCTTGTACGCCTAAGACTTGCTTCGATGCCACCGATGATGACATTAACGCCCTTGTATGCCTGACGAATTGCCTGAACATAAATGTTTGTGGCACGGTCCGGTCTGTGTCCTGCAACTCCGCCGTGGGCATAAACATCTTCCGAGCGGGGCTTGTTGTTGGCTGTATAGTTTGAAACCATGCTGTCCATGGCACCGGCACTTACAAGAAAACCTAGCTTTGGCTGTCCGAATTTCCTGAATTCTTCAACATTCTTCCAGTCAGGCTGAGCTAAAATGGCAACAGTATAGCCGTTTGCTTCCAAAAGGCGGCCAAGAAGAGCTGCGGCAAAACTTGGATGATCAACATAAGCGTCTCCCGAAACAAAGACAAAGTCTACCTGATCAATATTCCT
Source organism: Treponema sp. (assembly GCA_024400915.1). GTDB lineage: Bacteria > Spirochaetota > Spirochaetia > Treponematales > Treponemataceae > Treponema_D. The sequence goes on along the minus strand of JAKSLX010000031.1, from coordinate 8,145 downwards.
TTCCATTAAATCCTGCTTGGAAACAGGAAGAAAATCACTGCTGTTCAAGTTCTTTTCTTTCCTTAACAAACTTATGGATAAGAACTGAAACATAGGCAAAAACACCGATGTCGGCTGCCATAAGAATTCCAATCACTACAAAATAGAGAATTGGAGCAGATCCTTCCTTATATGAATCGTAAAAATAGTAGCCAAGAAGTGCAAAAAGAGCGGCCATAAGGGTGCGGCTGTTTTCAAATTTCTTGACCTTAACTTTTATTGCTTCAATTTTAGTTTCGTTTTCTGTCATGCTTCAATGATAAATTGAATGCAGGTATGTTGCAAGGTATTTTAGCAGACAGCAAGACTCCGGAAGGTGAAGAAACAGAAGCCATAATGATCGTAAAATGCGATCCTCTTTTGATAGAAAATCTTTTGCAGGAAGAAGTTAAGACAAACTATCAAAAGCTGATTTGCTTTTTTTTTACCGCAATCCAGATTTCGCGGGTGTACTATTCATCAGGTTTCTGACCGTCATGTGCAAGCCATTTACATTCTGTGATTTCCATATTTGTAAATGTTGCTTTGAATGATGAATCTTCAGGGCTGCAAGCGTAAATGCCAAACTGAATTTCATCCTTTGCCTTGTGCATGTGGCATATTCTCATCTGCTTGAATTTAATTCCGTCTTCCGAACATTCAATGCAATAATCATCTTCACGGCGACTAAAGCGGTACCACATTGATTTTATACCTGCCGGAATTTCTGTTGTTGCCCAGTCTGAATATCCGTTGTTGGTTGCAACACTTCCAAGATGCTGAAACTCATCGTTTTCATATTCAATGGAACCTTTCAGCCAGTTTTCGCTATCCAGATACATTACTACACCGCACTGGTCAAAACGCTGCTTGCTTTCAAATTCAGTTTTTACGATGAATGAAAAATATTTTTCTGAAGTTTTCATCTGCAGAACCGGAGCATTGTCGTTTCTGAAATGATAGTAAGTCCGCTGCCATAAGTCAGTATGAGGAGTTGTGATGATTTCTATTTTCTCGCCAGTGATTTTGAAATCCTTAGGCTCACGAGTCCAGTTCCATTTTGCTTGTTCAATTTTCATAATTATCCCTTGCAGACATTATAGCATAATTAGGCTGCCTCAGCAAAAACATCACCACAACGCAGATGTTAAAACGCGTTCAGCATGACAATGAAATTACTTCTACACATCAAACAACCCCGGCTCCCTTTTTTCCGGAAATTCGTTCAGGTATTCAAAGCATTTTTCGGGCGTGTGAATTATTCCGCGCCGGGTGCAGAAAGAATTAAAGTACTTCATCAATTCTGAATTATTGCTGCTCAATAGATTGTAGGAATTCCTGTAATGCTGGATGTAACGGTCCTTAAGACCCGGAAACTTTTCATCAAGCTTTGAATAATAATATTCCCTGTTTCCTTCTCTAAGGGTTAGTCCAATTCCAAAATTGATTATGCCTTTGACTCCAGCATCGGCACACATTGCAAGGAGGGATTCAAAATTTTCTTTTGTATTGTTTATTCCTGGCAAGAATGGACAGAGCCATACAACAGTCGGAATGTTTTCTTTCTGGAAAATTTTAAGAACTTCAACTCGGCGACCTGTGGGGCACACATTAGGTTCTACCTTCCGGCAAAGTTCATCATCTGCTGTGGTTATTGTCATCTGAACAACAGCCTTTGCTTTTTCATTTATGGATTTAAGCAAGTCAAGGTCGCGCAAAACCAGATCCGATTTTGTAATCACTGTTGCACCGAATCCATAACGGTCTATGATTTCAAGACACCGTCGTGTAAGCAAAAGTTTTTCTTCACAGTGCATGTAAGGGTCACACATGGAACCAGTTCCTATCATGCACTTCTTTCTTTTTTTCTTAAGGGCAGCTTCCAAAAGCTCAGGTGCATTTTCCTTTGCCTCAACATCTTCAAAAGGCTCGGGCGTGTGGTAGCACTTTGACCTTGAATCGCAGTAAATGCAGCCGTGTGTACATCCGCGATAGATGTTCATTCCATTGTGAGCCGAAAGAATTGTTTTTGCCTGAACAAAATGCATTGAATTTTTTTATTCCTGAATTTCTTTATAATTCTACGAATCATTATATCATATTTCCACAGGGCATCGAATAAAATGCCTCCATGATAATATGCAGTGATTTTCATCAACGGATGTTTCTGTAACGTGAAAAACCTGAAGAACACTTCCTTGAAATAAAGAGCATTTAATTATTTAATTTTCCATTATTAGTAATAATTCCTATTTACATATTCCAGAACCTGATATACTCTTTTATTATTAGTAATCATTCCTAATATCTGACATACACAGGAGGTCCCATGAATCCAAAAGCGTTTTACAGCCTTTCTTACGGCGTATTTGTTCTTGGTGCAAAAAGCAATGGCAAAATCAATGCCTGCATCACAAATACCTGCATGCAGGTTGCTTCCGAACCCACAAGGGTTGCAATTTCTGTTCTGAACAGGAACCTTACCTGCGATATGATCAAGGAAAGCGGGGAATTTACACTTTCAATTCTGGACAGCACCTGCAACTTTGACCTGATCAAAAACTTTGGGATGCAAAGCGGAAGAGATGCCGACAAGTTTGCATCTTTTCCTTACGAGACAAACAAAAACGGTGTTCCATACATTACAAAGAGTGTCTGTTCACTTCTTGAATGCAAGGTTCTTTCAAAGGAAGATCTTGGAACCCATACACTTTTTGTGGCGGAAGTTGTTGAAGCAGAAGTTCTTAATTCAAATGCTCCTTTGACTTATGCCGACTATCAGAACAATATCAAGCCAAAACCTGTTGCAAACACAGGAAAGAAAATCATCGGCTGGCGATGCAAAATCTGCGGATACGAATACAAGAATCCTGTACTCCCAGAGGACTTTATATGTCCACTTTGCGGTCATCCGGCAGAAGACTTTGAACCTATTTATGAATCAACAGTTGCAGTTGCAACTGAAAAAAATACAAACACACAGAAAGAGGTAACTACTATGAGTAAGTACGCAGGAACACAGACAGAAAAAAATCTTCAGGCAGCTTTTGCAGGAGAATCACAGGCAAGAAACAAGTACACATATTTTGCTTCAGTTGCAAAGAAAGAAGGCTATGAACAGATTTCAGCCCTCTTCCTTAAGACAGCAGAAAATGAAAAGGAACATGCAAAAATGTGGTTCAAGGAACTTGGTGAACTTGGAACAACAGCAGAAAACCTTAAGGCAGCAGCTGACGGTGAAAACTTTGAATGGACAGACATGTACGAAGACTTTGCAAAGACAGCAGAAGCAGAAGGATTTAAAGCTCTTGCAGCAAAGTTCCGCGGTGTAGCAGCAATCGAAAAGCATCACGAAGAACGCTACCGTGCCCTCCTCAAGAATGTTGAAACAGCAGCAGTTTTCGAAAAGTCAGAAGTAAAGGTTTGGGAATGCCGCAACTGTGGACACATCGTTGTTGGAACAAAGGCTCCAGAAGCATGTCCAGTTTGTGCTCATCCAAAATCATACTTTGAAGTAAACGCAGAAAACTACTAGGCAAGAAAATGCAGGTCAGAAATACGGCCCAGAGAAAAATCATCCTTGATATAATGAAGGATAATTACTCTCACCCAACTGCAGAAGAAATTTACGAGGCAGCCCGTTCCATTGACGAACACATAAGTCGCGGAACGGTCTACAGGAATTTGGGATTTCTTTCGGATACGGGAGAAATCCTGAAGATCCGCGTACCCAATGGTTCGGACCATTACGACAGCAGCCTGCACGAGCACCATCACTTTTGCTGCGATGAATGTTCAAGGCTCTTTGATGTTCCGGAAAGCGTAAAGGTAAAGGCATCAAAAATTTCAGATTTGATGTCCAGGGAAGGATTCACGCTGAATTCCCACAACCTTATTTTTACAGGCTTGTGCCCAGAATGCAGTAACAAAAACACACAAGGGAAATAAAAATGAATTTGAACGAATTCAAGAACGGAAAAATTGCGGCAACATACGATGCTTCAAGTGAAACAATTTTCCAGCATTTTGGAAGGACTCAGAATTTCAAAATCTACACCATAGAAGACGGGAAGATTTCAAAATCTGAAGTCATCGACAACGGCGGATTCGGACACCACGATCTTGCAACCTACCTTAAAAATCTTGGAATCCAAATCCTGATTTTGGGAAACCGTGGCCAGGGTGCTATCGATGCCTTGAACAACGCAGGTATTCAGCAGCTGGCAGGAATTACAGGTTCACCTGATGAAGCCGTAAAACTTTTCCTTGAAGGAAAGCTTAAGGACAATCCTGATGCAAAATGCAACCACCACGGTGAGCATCACCATCACGAGGAAACATCCGGCGGCATGATCTTCAAACCATTAATGTAAAAAAATGAAGGTGCAGAAAAGACTCTGCACCTTTTTTTAATGGGTAAAATTTAGTAATCCTTATTTTAGTTGCCGGCATTTTCCTTTTCGTCAAAAGCCTTGTTTATCTTCTTGAACTTTTCATAGACTTCCAGAGCAAGCTTTACGGCATCAGTGTAATCTTCGTGAAGAACTGACTTGCCGTTTGCATTGCGAAGCTTGTACTTTCCGTCTTTTGTATGCTCGATCATCGGAACGTGTTCATGATCGCAAACCGAATACCATTTTCCATTAAGCTGTTCCTTATGCCACTTAAAATTATTTTTCATCTTTCCCTCCAGAAAAACTAATTAAGTTGAATCTTTCATAATTTTCTTATGACATTAATATAGTCGTTTTTTGCAAAACGGAAACTAAAGTTGTGGTTTAGTAAGAGCAGAACCCGCATCAAACCACAACTAACGAACATTAGTTCAGGATTATTTTTCAAAAAGCTTTTATTAGCGCATTAAAGAAAACTAACGGCCGTTTTTTAGCTAAAATCCGCTGGCCATCTTCCATGGTATTGCGGGCGCAAATAAAAAACCCGGCAGAATCCTAAGAATCCCACCGGGTCCGAGTGCAGTTCCCTGAAAGCATTTGGATACAATGTTATATTGTTACATCGCTAGATTTTTTTTCAAGGATTAAACGCCATTTTCAGAATCAGAATGCAAAGGCAAAAGCCTAAAAAGGTTTGATAAAATTTTGCATTTTTACAGTGATGAACGGCACAACTATAATGTTCTTCTTCAGTGCAAGAACAACTCCAAAAGCAATCTACAAATCGGATCTGGGTAAAGAAGAACATTTTAAGGCTCCATAAAAGGAGCAATCAGGAGCGACATGCAATTCAGGCCGTAAGATGAAGCAGAGCCCTCTGATATTTACCGGCAGCCCTATTTCATTTTACGATGGCATCCTTCATCGCGCAAGGATGCACAAAACTGCACTCTATTCTAAAAGGTCCTAGAGGAGACCTTCTGGAACTTCATAATCGATTTTTGCGGTAGCATTGAATGCGGAAAGTTCGTCACGGACTGCTTCAAGTTCTTTCATAAGAGATTTTTTCAAATCGTTCAAAGGTTGACCAAGTGAATCTGACTTGAGTACAGAATACTGATATACGGGAACCTTAACCTTCTTGTAGTTACCGTTCTTATCGACATTTTCATAATCTGTTTCCCATACAAAATCTTCTGCCTTTATGCTTCGTTCCTTTTCTATCAGGTTATCAACATAAGCAAGCTTGGATTTCAATGCTGTTTCCTTAAAGAGAAGTTCATGTCCCTTGCGGTTTGATTTTTCGATTGCAACATTCAGATCGTAAATTGCCTCCGTAACTGCAATCTGTTTCTTTACGATTTCTTCATAAGAATGACCGTCAAGCTGAACATTTTTCTCTTCTCTTTTTTCCTGCAGTTCCTCTTCTGTTGGTTTTTCATTCTTGAAATTGATTGTATACGAAACCTTTCTGAGCAAGTCAGTAAGACTTGATGCCATTTTCTTAAGTTCTGAACGAACACGCATTGCCTTTTGTAATGTCATATTTTTCTCCTGCTTTTATATTTTTTATTTCTTGAAGTGATGATTTCAATATAGACTGATTTTGTGCCGTTGTAACTAAATCAGTAGTTTATAAAGCTGAAGTTTAAAAACATTTACAAAAAAAGGGCGGTGCCCTTTCAAGCCCGCCCAAACAATGCAATACAGAAAACCACTTCTGCTTGCGACGATTTGATTATTGCATTATTTAATATATAAGCCATTCAACTTGTAGTTGAATGATTAGATTTAAAAAAATCATCCGGATTTCTGAATCTGGGGTAATCCCATTTGTCATGCGCAAACAGTCGGAAGGCTGCCGCGACTTGCTGATTTTTCAGAATACGGTTTAAGTTTGCTTCCCTATACACTTAAACTGTTGCCGGATGAATGATGCATACAAGGCATTACCAAAAAAAAATGTGCCAATTTTTTTCATAGTAAAATGTGATTCACAGGGTTTACTATCCAACAGTAATGACTTTCAGCACCGGCACTAATTAATGCCTTGTTTGAAGGCGAATGAAAGGAACTTACAGGTCCGCGTGCCCTGCACCATTTTCATAGCCCATTTACGGAATTGTCAGGTCGTTCCTTTCATGAGTTAATAGACTTTCTGTACGATGCAACGAATAATGAGGAAAGTACCGCAACTACAATGGATGGGATTCCTTCAACATCTCATAAATCATCTAACCAGAAAGTCTTATTCTTCATATCCCCACAGCTTCATCATCTTATGATATTCAGGCAGAAAAACTCCTTTTTCTTCTTCCTGTTTAACTATTCTTTTATACAAATCATCAAGATAGATGCAAGCATGTAATTCTGTGGAAAAAGAAGTTCCAAAAGTTGTATTTACATATGTAACAAACTGAAGCATTTCATCTTCTTCTAAGAACCAATCTAAATCCATTAATGTGTTATCAAAACAACTTATTCCATGTCCAAAAGTTTCTCGCCAATATGTACAGCAAAAATGTTCTACAATACCATAAAGTTCATCTGCATTGTATTCCATAACAATCTCCATAGTTTAAGGCCAGGATGGAGTCGAACCATCAAATCCCAAACCCCAAGTAAGGTGCATCCCAGTGACGCGCTGGCCCATTTCATAAATAAAAATCATCCGGATTTCTGAATCTGGAGTTATCCCATTTGTCTAACGCTAACAGTCGGAAGGCTGCCGCGGTTTACAGATTTTTCAGAATACAGTCTGAGTTTGCTTCCTTGTACGCACAGACTGGAGCCGGATGAAAGATGCTGTCAAATCATTAACTAATTAAAATCGTGCCAAATTTTAAAACAAGTCAGATAGATAAATCCCGATACTTGTCTTACAGCAATGACCTGCAGCACCGGCACTACAAAGAGGTCACTTACAGGTCCGCCGGCCCTGCACCATTTTCATGGCCCATTTACGGAATTGTCAGGTCATGACCTCATTGATTCCTAAATTCTACTTGCGCATCTTCCAAGAAGATCCGCAACCTTTATCTTATAGATAATTCGTTCGTTCTTACCATTCTTCAGTTCTTTAACAGGACGAATTACTATACCTTCCATCTCAATTCCTGGATTGACTTTTGAAGCAGGGGCAGATTTTACAAGCTCTGCAATTTCATTCAAAGTTCCGGTTGCTACAATTGGAGCCCTTTCAAAACCAAGCATCTCGGCATAATGTTCTACAACTTCCTGTCTCCAGAAAACATCATCTGTCTTGTTGTAGATGTCGAATGCATAGAACTTGAACTCAGATACATCATAAAGATTACTCTGAATTTTTGGCCCCAAAAGTTCACCATGAATGACAGCTTCCTTGTCTCCAAAAATCTGTTCAAAGATGGATTCAAATTCAGGTGTAATCATGGCATCAAGCCATTCCTTTTTTTCACCTGAGAAAACGGACTTGTCTGTATGACCAAGATATGAAACATGATTTCCGTCATAGTAAAAATTAAGATTTTCACCATCGACTTTTTCTGTTCCAATCCATTGGATGTCCTTCAGCATCTCAATGTAATCATCTGAAAATACTTCTGTATTAACAGTCTTAGACTTTGAGTCAGTCCGTTTCCATGGACTAACAATTTTGTGGTAGTTGTGCATAGTCGCACCTCCGTAAAATGATTTAGCTGTTAATTTACAATAAATCATCCAACAAATTTCCAACAAGAATTCCAATATTTTC
>JAKSLX010000030.1 GCA_024400915.1 Treponema sp. | reverse complement strand
TGATATTATAGGTGTCTTAGGCGTTTATTAGGGAAAGATTAGAGGTTTCTAAGAAATAGTGGGTTGGATGACAGAATAATTAGATGATTATTACATATAAATCAGTCCATTGGGCTTTTATTCATATAATAATCAGATATGGAAATTTAGAGATAAAGCTTTTGGAAAATTTTGATGAACAGTTTTCGTGAGATTCCATAGATGATGCATGCTGCAATTAATTTTATTTCATGGGCTTTTTTCAGGAAGAATAACAATCCTGTGCCATCAGGATATATATTGTCTTCAATGGAAAATTTGCCAACAAAACCTAGTGAAATTCTTACAAAATGTGAAAACATTGCTTTTTGGAGCTTAAGGTCTTCAATTTGTGAAATGGTGGTGTACCACGATCTTATAATCAGTTTTGCACTGTATTGAACATCTTCTATTTTAGAACTTGTGGTGATGGAACCTGGTCTTACTATATAGTTGTAAAATTGGTAATCGAGAAAATAGACAGTCGAGGCTTTTGAGAAAAGTTTTGGCAATAATTCCATGTCTTCATAAATAAGGCCTTTATAAAATATAAGATTGGAATTAAGCAAATAATCTTTTTTATATAGATTGAGCCAAGTCGGAGCAAAAAATTCATGATTTCTAATTGATTTTAATATGTAGTCTCTGCTTTTATATTTTTTATTTTGTAAATTTGTGTGATTATAAGATGACATTGTTTTGCCATTCTCTATTCTTTTTCCTGACCCAACAACTATATCTACATCTTCCTCGTCGGCAACACATCCTGTCAGTTTTTCCACAGAATCTAATTCGATGTAATCATCAGAATCGACATATAAAATCCATTTGCCATTGGCATTGAGTAAGCCTGTATTTCGAGCATCGCTCAATCCGCCATTTTCTTTATGAATTACTTTTATTCGTGAATCTTTTTCTTTGTATATGTCGCAGATATTGCCACTGTTGTCTGTTGATCCGTCATCAACACAGATGATTTCAATATTTTTATAAGTCTGATTTATGATGCTGTTAAGACATCTCTCTAGATATAACTCAACGTTATAAACAGGAACAACAATAGATACCAGATCACTCATAATCATAAAATCCTATTATGAATTCAAATTCCTAAACAATATAATACTGTTTTTTTAAATTCACAATATCATTTAATAAAAATCAAGTTGGTTTTCATGCACCTGCAAGGCTTTCTTCCAGTTTTTCAAAAATGTATCTGAACGTACCGATGTTCATATCCCAGTCATTTTGTTCACAAAGATCGATGGCATACAGACCAACTTCCATGGCAGTTCCTTCTTTGAATACATGGGGATAAGCCTTTTCATACAAAGGTACAATGATCGAAAATCCATGTTCCAATGGAGGAGTGTCTTCATCCAGGATCAAAACTTCGTCTGTAAGCTGGGAAGAATCCCGGACTTCTATCTTTGTTTTCACAAAAGCGAGATTCGGATATTTTTCATAGAACTCTGCAAATGATTTCAAGATTATTCTCCTGTGTTAGTGGTGGGTGGCATCGAGTGATAAATTCCACGCATCAGAATTTAGTTTGAACGATTTCCCCTAAATTTCTGATGATTCAAAACAGAAAATGTTCTTGTTTGCCGCTATCACAATATCTTTCACTTTTTCCATGGTTGCTTCATCAGAATAATGAATCTTATATTTCCAGTTTGTATGGAAACCAGATTTTCCCCTATGGAACAAGATTTTCTGCTTTTTTCCGCTGTAATCCGTAAGGATCATTTCAAATCCACAAGGTTCAGTCTCTTCACCAAAATAAACAAGACGGCATAACTCGTAATCAAAGCTGCTGTTTACCAAAGGACTGATATTCAAAAATCCATTTTTTACTGTTATGTAAAGATTTGGACCTTTTCCATCAACCTGCGAAGCTCTGGATTCAAAAGGATAGATGCTTTGAACAACCGTTTCTTCCTCGACGACTGCCTCTTTTTCAGGTTTTACAAGAAATACGATTCCGCTGATTAAAAAGAATGCAAATACAACTCCGAATGCTTTTTCCAGATCTCTAATTATGGCTATCAACCACATAAGTGCCCTCCTTGGATTCCTGTGACGCTGCCAGCTTGTCATTCAAATTTACATTTCCATACTGGCCGCTTGCTTCGATGATATCCCTAAGATATCTGTTTACTGTTTTGTTCAGTTGTGAAGCCCTTGTCTCCATTTCTTCGGCCACATCAAGTGGAAGATGGATCGTATAACTTTTGGTCATCAATCCTGTCTTTTTTCTTCCGGAACCTGCTCTGGCTCCACCATGAGTATTTTTCTTTTCAGTAATTTCTGTCATGTTATCCTTCTTTTTTTGAAAAACGGAATCTTAATATCAAGTATGGTTTTAATATAATCCTGCAGCATTGATTTGTCAATGAAAAACGAAATCTTTTTTTCAAGAATTTTATATTTCCACAGAATGACATTGCAAGAAAATGAAATTCGTTTAAGAATATAAATGGTTTGATTGATGATTCAAAAAATAAAAATTCAATCGAGATATTGTATTTTAGAAAGTAAACAATCAATTCGAGGAGAGTGTGAAAATGGCTGAGTCTGTAGGCTGGAACTGGAATGTTGTTACCGATTCTTATTGGCTGAATCCATGTGAGGAAAGCTATTACTATGCGGTGAACTGGAAAAAAGAAGGCTGTGAATCTGTATTGGATTTAGGATGCGGATTAGGCCGTCATTCAATCCTGTTCGCAAAATCCGGATACAAGGTAACTGCATGTGACATTTCAAAGGATGCGGTTGATCATCTGAAAAAATGGAAGAAAGAAGAGAACCTGAATATTCGCAGCGTGTTGGCTGATATGAAATCCCTTCCTTTTGCCGACAATGCTTTTGACTGTATTTTTTCTTACCATGTCATCTCCCATACTGACACGGAAGGCTTTGCCGGAATCATGAACGAGATAAGAAGAGTCCTCCGCCCAAACGGAAAAATATTCTTTACGCTTTGTTCTAAGGACGCATGGTCTTTTACGGAAGGAAATTTTCCAAAGATTGATGAAAACAGCATCCTGAAAACCGAAGGGGCAGAAGTGAATGTTCCTCATTTTTATGTTAACAGGGATGATATTCTGCGACTTCTGCCAGATTTTAAGATTCGTACCATCCGTCATATTGATGATTGCTATCATGATGGTGCTTATGGCAAAGGAAGACATTATTATATTTCCGCGGTTCTGAATAAGGATTTTGTGGAGCCTGATTATTCATCAATAATTGGCAAGGAAGTTTCCGGACATATTGATAGACCCTTGGGAACTTCTCATCCCCGTCATCCAAATATTGTTTATCCTGTCAATTACGGCTATGTTGATGGAATCTTTGCGGGAGATGGTGCTGAACAGGATATCTATCTTTTGAACGAAACAAAACCTGTGGAGGAATTTACAGGAAAAGTCATAGCCGTTTATCACCGGTTCAATGATGTTGAGGATAAATGGATTGTCACAGAAGATGGTTCGGATGTGCCTGATGAAGAAATTCTAAAACAGATTGAATTTCAGGAAAAATATTTTGATGGAAAACTCTATCGCTAGGAAAAAGGAATTGGTGCTCTAGTTAATAATCAGCATTTCTTGTATGCTCAGAAAATATGAGTTCCAATTCCCTTACAAAAGACAAAGAATTTTTGTCTAAGCTTTTTCATATTACGATTCCACTTTCATTCCAGAATCTCATGCTTGCTTCTGTTGCGGCTGCCGATGCCATTATGCTCGGGCATCTGCATCAGAATTCAATGTCGGCGGTTTCACTTGCCACTCAGATTCAGTTTGTGCAGAACATGTTCATTTTTTCCATTGTGGGTGTTGAATCCATTCTTGGAGCACAATACTGGGGAAAGAAGGATAAGGAATCCCTAAACAAAATTTTCTGCATTTCATTAAGGCTTTCCCTGCTTGTTTCAGTGCTGTTTTTTATCGGATGTGTTTTCTTTCCAAGAATCCTTATGCTGATTTTTACAAATGAAGAAGAATTGGTTTCAATTGGTGTAGAATATCTGAAGATTGCGGGATGGTCATATCTGCTTACAGGCATTTCCCAGTGTTTCCTTACCATGATGAAGGTTACGGATCATCCTGGAAGAACGGCGACTATCAGCAGCTGCACTGTTGTGGTGAACATAGTTTTGAACGCGGTTTTCATCTTTGGGCTTTTTGGCTGTCCTGCGATGGATGCAAGGGGAGCTGCTTTGGCAACTCTGATTTCCAGAATTTTCGAAATCACCTGGACAGTCCTCAATTCCTTCAGGAAAAATTATATTCATCCTGCCATCAGATTCCTGTTTTCACATTCAAAGGAACTTTTCAAGGATTTCTGCAAGATTTTCTGGCCTCTGATTGGCGCAAGCCTTTTCTGGGGTGTGGGATTCACTTCTTACAGTGCCTTCATGGGACATCTTGGAACTGATGCCGCTGCCGCAAATTCAGTTGCCGCCGTGATCCGCGATCTTCTATGCTGTTTCTGTAATGGATTGAGTACCGCCGCTGGAATCATGGTTGGAAATGAGCTTGGTGCCGGCGACCTTGAAAAAGGAAAACTTTATGGTCAAAGGCTGCTTAAAATTGGACTTCTGGTTTCCGGTGCCATTACGGTAGTTACATTGGCATTGGCTCCTGTGATCACCCATTGTGTTACTTTGACAGAAGGGGCAAACAGATATCTGATCCAGATGATGATCGTCACCGGATTCTACATGTTTGGACGTTCTTTGAACAGCATAGTCATCAACGGCATATTTGATTGCGGCGGCGACACAATGTTTGATGTGTATAGTCTTGCGGTTTGCATGTGGTGTGTTGCAGTTCCATTGGCAGCTTTGGGAACCTTTGTTTTCCACTGGCCTGTTATAATTGTTTATGGTTGTACCTGCATTGATGAAGTCGGAAAAATTCCTTGGGTTCTCCATCATTTCAAGAAATACAATTGGGTTCAGGATTTAACCCGATAGAATCAGTTTCAATCATATGATTTTTATGGAGGCGATTAGATGACTCAAATTCAGACAATTCTGTTCAAGTATCAGGATGAGAAATATGGTGACTTTATAGCAAAACTCGTTCCAACAGAAGCGAGGGAAGCTTTCATTGGAATTCGTTCGCCTTGCTACAAAAAAATTCTTTCTGAGGCCTATGAACTGCCGCAATCTGAGCTTGATTCATTTTTGACAAGTCTTCCACATCAGTATCACGAAGAGAATGCACTTCATATTTCATTTATAAATGGAATAAAGGATTATGATTCCTGTGTAGCTGAACTTGAAAAATTTCTGCCATATATAAGCAACTGGGCGATCAGTGATTCATTGGGACCTGCAGTTCTCGAAAAAAACAAAGATAAGATCATCATAAAAATCCAGCAATGGATCAACGATGAAAAACCTTATACAAAAAGAGTCGGCATGCTGCTCTTGAAAAAATATTTTCTCGATGATTATTTCAAGACGGAATATCTTGATTGGGCAGCAGATATCCGCAGTGACGAATACTATGTAAACATGATGACCGCTTGGCTGTTTGCGGATGCGATGATCAAGCAATGGGATACAACAATCACTTTCATCCAGCAAAACAGGCTTGATTCCTGGACTCACAACAAGGCAATCCAGAAAGCAATCGAAAGCTACAGAATCACTGCGGAACAAAAGGAATATCTTAGAACCCTTAAGGTAAAGGTTTCCAGAAAAGGATGATTCCTTAGGCCGGATGCAGAACTCTAGTCGGTTTCAAAGATCTTGTTGTTCTGATATTCAATCATCTTGTCATGATACCGGTCTATGCTGTCGATGATATGCTGCTTCTCTCCCTGGCTCATGTTCTGCAAATAGTCATCATCAGGATCTTTTATGAGCTGATAGTATGGCATCAGAGAAAACACATAGTCGTATTCTTCCATCATGTCAAAGAAATCAAGGCATTTCTGCACGGCAACTTTAAGCACATCAATGTCGATGTGATGATTCCCAGGAACCAGGAAAGATTTCTGAAGGCTTGCTGAATGTGGATAGTAATGCTTGTCGAAATAATCCTTGTAGGAAAAAAGCTGGTCATGGTCGCCAAATATTCCAAAAGTATTGCTGCGTCTTTTTGAATCGATGTTTTCCTCTGTTTTCTTGAAAAGCTGTTCCCATTCTTCAAGAAGTTCCGATGGAATGCTGTCGTCCAGTTTTGGAATTTCAATCCAAGGTTTTATGCATGGATTGATCACAGCCTTGTCCTGTTCTCCTTCATAAGCCAAGGCATAGAAACCGCCAAGAGATTTTCCCATGACAAGGTCGATTTCATGTTCCTCACAAAGTTTGCCGATTTTTTCAAGGGTGCCCTTAACATCCAGAAGATCGAAATCGCTGGAGAAAAAATTATGTTCCTTGAAAACATCTTTAAGCGCAAGAAAAGATCCGGAATTGTGGTTGGAACCAAAGCCATGAATATAAAGGATATTTGCCATTTTGACCTCCTGTCAGTTTTGAAAAATGATTTGTACATAATAAATATATGACAAAAAAAGAGAATGTCAGTTAAAAAAGCAAATTTAAATCAGAATTTTCAATCAGAGTTTACTTGTTGTGTTCTTCCAGGAATTTCACAAAATCATCTTCTGGAATCGGTTTTGAGAAATAATATCCCTGGATGTATTCGCAGCCTAAATCCACCAATGCATTGAATGTCTTTTCGTTCTCGACGCCTTCAACAAGGATTGTCTTGTGCATTTCCTTGAACATTTTGACTGTATTCACGATTACAGACCACATCTGAGGATTGTCCATCTCGTCAACAAAACTCTTGTCCAGTTTTACGATATCAAGAGGAAGGGTTGTGACTCGCTTGATGTTTGAATAGCCGGTTCCGTAATCATCCAGCGAGAATTTAAGACCGTTCTGGCTGAGCTGATAGATGTTCTTATCCATGATATAAGGATCAAATCCTTCCGCGGTTTCAGTGATTTCCAAATTTATCTGTTTTGGACTGACTTCATATTTGTGCATAAGATATTTGAGCTTGTCCACAAGATCAGGTTCCATGCACTGGGTAACAGAAAGATTCAGCTCAATATATTCAAGTCCCAAGGACTTATAGTCGTGATTTGCGATGAAGTTGAAGACCGAATCAAAAACATAGTCTCCAATCTGGTGGATCGTTCCGTTCTTTTCAGCTTCAGGAATGAAGATCGCAGGAGAGACGAATCCGTGTTCTGGGTCATTGAGACGGATCAGCGCTTCGGCCGAAACGAATTTCTTTTCCTTTACCGAATAGATAGGCTGATAGTACATCTTGAAATTCTTGTTCTCCAGGGCTTTGTTTATGATGTCCACGATTTCATTCTTTATCTGGAATTCCTTGGAATCCTTGAAGTCCGCCAGCTTGTAAACCAAAGGAAGGGAAGGAAACATGTTGAAGAAAACCAGACGGAAATTCATGAGCTTGTCCACAGTAGGCAATTCATCAGGGAATTTTGCGATGCAGATTGCGGCGTCTACAATCACAGATACGTTTTCATAGAGGAATGGGATTCTGAATCTTCTGAAAAGCTCGTCGGCAATTTTTGATACAAGCTCGGAATCGGTGGTGTCCACAGAAATTTCATAAACGCCTTCGTGGGTGTAGTAAATTTCGATGTTGCATGGATAGTTTTTTATTCTATTGTTTATTTCGGTTACAAAATTCTGTTTAAATTTTGTGTAGGCGGTTGTGCCGAGAAACTGTCTGATTGAATATTGATTTTTTATCTTTATGAAGATTACGTGAACATTCTGGTTTGTTATGAGAATCTTATGAAAGTCATCCATTGCGGAATCAAAATTCTTTAATCCTGTAAGCTTATCAAGGTTTTCATCATGTCGCTGAACGGAAAACGAAATTATGAGCAGGGAGATTGCCAGTCCAAACATTGAAATGGAAAGGTGCTGATGTGCCTGCTGAGCGAATACCGCCAGGAAAAGGATCGGAAAGAAGCTTACAAGAAAGACTATCTTCATTTTTGGAAGAATCTTTCTCCAGTAAATGATGATGCAGATACCGATGATGTTGTACAAGCCAATAAGTCCAATCAAAGCCAGCTGCAATGGTCCTCTGCAGTAGTTTCCGGCTTCATCAAAATAGAAGGTGCAGCCTGTGAAGATGTTGGCGATTAAAAGTCCCATGAAAATAACAAAAGGAATCGCCAGTCTGATTCTGACTTTCTTTGTCTGACTGTAGTGATGGGAAAGTCCTGCGCTTGAATATACATAGGTGATGTAAAAATAAGGAACCAGGATATTCAGAATATAATAGGCATAGCTCATGAAATACCGGAAATTTACTGCAAAAACCGGTGAAGTGGAGAAAATGTCCGCCACTGTGGCTGCAAATGAAAGAATCAAGACAAAAAAGAAGGTCCGGTTGGTGTGTCCCTTTATGACACGTCGGTTGACCATTGAAAAAATGATGACTAAAAGAACAATAAGGGCGCTGTAATCATAGTGAAGTATAGGCATATCGATTTTATTATAGAACACTTTTTTTGTTTGTCGATTAATTTATTAGATTTTTTGGAAAAATTGCATATAATTTATTACAAGATTTGAATTTTCTAATCTTTGTAACGGATTAAAAATAGTGATTGTTTCAAAAGTACAAGACAAGGGGTAGCATCATCTGCAAGGATGGATGCTAGGAATTCTAGCTGATTTAAGGAATCGGATTAAAAGGTTGTAGACAGGTAATTATTACATTAACCAAATATTATGCAACAATACCAAATTAAATTATATTTTGTGTATACATTGTGAATTATTCTTTTTACAACTAATTAAGATGATACTTGAACAAAAAACAAAGAGGTATTTATGAAAACAACTACAAGTAAGGTAATTTGTATTGGTTTGGCAATGTTGCTTGCAACTTCATCAGTATTTGCAGCACCAAAAAAGAAGGCTAAGGGTAAAGGCGGCGCTGCTGATCCTTATGCAAATGTTGCTAAACAGAAGGATCCTGCTACAGGTAAAGTATGGGATTTAGGTGGAATCGATGTTATTCTCGCTGACTGGTGGTCAGGTGATGACTGGGAAGCAACTCCAGCTTCAGGTCCTGCAGAAGAAGATACACGTGCATGGCACAGATGGACACAGGCTACATACAACTACAAGATGATTCAGAAACAGGCTACAGGTAGCTGGGATTCACATCCACAGTTCGTTGCTAACTTCTGTATTACAGGTGGTAAAGAAAACTACGTATTCACAATCGACGGACGTTCTGCTCTTACAGGTCTCCGCGCTGGTTTGTTCTATGATTTGTCTAAGATCAAATGTCTTGATTTCACTCAGTCAAAATGGGCATCAGGAACAGAAAAGATGCTTACAAGAGGAAGCTCATTCTATGCAATGCGTCCTTTGCCTCCAGAGCCACGTGGTGGTGTGTTCTTCAACAAACGTCTTTTGGAAGAAGCTGGTATCAATCCAGATGAACCATACGATTTGCAGGCAGCTGGAAAATGGAACTGGGAAACTTTCGAAGACCTCCTCAAAAAATGTACATACGATAGAGACAACGACGGTTTGATGGATACTTGGGGTATGGCTAACTCTTCTACAGAATTTGCACCTTTGGCTTGTATGTCAAACGGTATGCCAATGATTGGTAAGGATGCAAACGGTAAATATGTAAACAACGTAGGAACAGACCAGTGTCTCGAAGCTTTAGCTTGGTGTGCACACTTGGCAACAAACTACGAAATGCCACAGCCAGAAGGTTCTGAATGGAACTGGATGTATCCAGCATTCATCAACGGACAGGTTGCATTCTTGGCAGACCAGGAATACATGGCACAGAACAACGGTCAGTTCTCAGACATGAACGACGACTGGGGATTTGTATGTTTCCCATTAGGACCAAAAGGCGATGGAAAATATAGAACACTCCACAACGATAACATGTATGTAATCCCATCATGCTACGATGCAGAAAGAGCAGAAAAGATCGCTAAAGCTTATGACTTCTGGTCAGATCCAACACCAGGATATGATTCACCAGATTCATGGAAGGAATCATACTACTCATGTTTCCGCGATCCACGTGCTGTTGACGAAACTCTCGAACTCATGAAAGCTACACCAAACCCACGCTTCGATACATTGATTCCTGGAATCAACTACATGGGAGACGTTATTTGGGTAACTTATCCAGGTTATGTAACACCACAGCAGGCTTACGAAGATACAAAGAACGTATGGCAGGGCTTGCTCAACGACGCTAACCGCTAAAATATAATATTACAGGAAGGATTGTTTTAATGAAGAAGATCATTTGTGTTTGTTTATTCGCTGCTTGTCTTTTTAGTGGCTTTGCGAAAAGCAAGACTGTTTTTAATTCAAAAAGTGCAATAAAAGACACCGGAAAGGTTGCTATGAACGAGATTTCTGCCAATGATCTTGTTGTAGACATGAAAACCGGATGGAATTTGGGTAACACATTGGATGCCACTGGTACTAAATCAATGTCTTCAGAAACTTCTTGGGGTATGCCAAAAACAACAAAAGCAATGATTGACGGCCTCGCTGATTATGGCATTAAAACAATCCGAATTCCTGTAAGTTGGTCAAACCATATCATCGATTCGAAATACACGATTGATCCTGCATGGATGAGTCGTGTTAAGGAGATTGTTGATTGGGCAATCGGCGACGGAATGTATGTAATCATTGATGATCACCATGATAATTATGGTGCTGCAGTTGGATTGACAGCTTGTAAGGGCTATTATCCAAATTCGGCAAATTATGAGGAATCATCAAACTTCCTTACAAATGTCTGGACTCAGGTTGCCCTGGCCTTCAACAACGGCTATGACGAGCATCTTATTTTCGAGACGATGAATGAACCACGCTTACGTGGAACCGATTCCGAATGGAATTATTCATCAACCAATGAGTTGACTGTAGACGCACAGAAAACAATCAATAAATTGAACCAGGACTGTGTGGATGCCATCCGCAAGACTGGAGGAAACAACGCAAAACGTTTCATCATGATTCCAGGTTTTGCGGCCACTCCTGCAGCGGTTCTTTCTGACGAATTCGTGCTGCCAAAAGATAAGGTTGAAGGCAAGATCCTGATTTCTGTACATATGTACACACCATATTCTTTTGCAGGTCAGTCACCTGGAGCAAAAACTTTCCTTCCAAAGATGCAGAATGATTTTGTTCTTGGATTCAAGAAACTGAACGAGAAATTCGTAAAGAACAATGTTGGTGTTGTCATCGGTGAATATGGAGTTGTCAATAAGAACAACCTCGAGGAACGAGTTAAGTATTTCACTGCTTACCTCAAATTCGCAAAGCAGTACAATCTGTGTCCAATCCTTTGGGATAACGGCCAGTGGAAAGTATCTGAAGGCAGCACAAACTATTCAGAGAAATTCGGTTACTATAACAGAAAAGACCAGACCTGGTATTTCCCAGAAATCTCTGAGCTTCTGGTTCAGTAACGCAGCCATCTTTCCAGGAATATTGGAATAATAAAGCCCTTTGTCCGATGAACAAAGGGCTTGAATTTTTTAAAGGGAAAATCATCAAAATCAAGAGAAATGCGTTTTCCGTGAAGATTGTTTCGGATGCATGAAAAATTATTGCTTGTATTCATCCTGCTCGAAATACTGATGATAATGAAGCTTTCGGTATTCATTTGGAGTAACGCCTGTATGCTTCTTGAATGTGCTGATGAAGTGGGAATGGCTTGAGAAAGCGAAATAATTGCTTATGTCAGTTGGCGCATATTCTGTGTAGACCAGCATCTTTTCCGCTGCCTGAATCTTGAGCTTGGTGGCATATTGGAAGATTGTGATTCCTGTCTCCTTTTTGAACAGCTCGCACAGATAGGATTTGTTTATCTTAAGTTCCTTCGCGATGTTCTCAAGAGAAATCTTTTCGTTGAGATGATTGTAGACGTATTCGGAAGCCTTGATAACTCCGCGGGAAAGACCGATGTTTTTCCTGATTTTTGCCATTCTGTCCGTAAAGTCAAAAATGACTTCCTGATGCAGGGATTCCAGCTCTTCAACTTCAGAACAGCTGTCCAGCTGCTGGATATAGATATCGCTTAAGGTGTAGGCCTCCTCAGACTGCAATCCACCTTCAATACAGAAGCGCGTAATCATGGCGATTGTGATTATGAGGTGGTATTTCATGTTTCTGAGTGGATTTTTTGAAAGTTGCCCCATTCCTTCAGAATTCAAGGAATTCATGTGCTTTTTTACTTCTGAAAAATCACCGTTTCGAACAGCATTGTAGAACTGCATCTCCGATTCGTATGGATTGTGGAAATTTGCATATTCCTGCTGCAGGAATAACTTGTACGAAAGAATGGATTCTTTACTCATAGGTCTATAGGTTTTCTCCGTTTGATTCTATTACTGTCTTATACCAGAAGGCAGAATCTTTTGGTACACGCTTAAGAGTCTTGTAGTCAATGTGAACAAGGCCAAATCTTGGATTGTAACCACGAGCCCATTCAAAATTGTCCATGAATGACCACTGGAAATATCCACGTACATCAACTCCACCTTCAGCTGCTTCCTTGAGTCCTCTAAGATAACGGTGAAGGAAGTCGATTCTGTTTGGATCATGAACCTTTCCGTCAAGGCTTACCCAGTCATGAGCCGACATTCCGTTCTCTGTAATGAAGATTGGAAGCTTGTAGCGTCTATAGTTGTGCTTAAGGCCCCATTTGAGGGCATCAGGATAAACATCCCAGCTGAGTTCTGTATGAGCAGTTCCTGGAGTCCTGTGATAGTCACCGTGATACTGTGCTTCGTAGATGTTCAGGCCAAGGAAATCAATCTTCTGGCTGATATCATCCATTTCTTCTTCTGTGACCTTAGGGAAAAGGTTTCCGGCTTCCTTAACAAGCTGTTCAGGATATTTTCCTGTGGTGATTGGATCCATCCAGTAATTTGTTGACCAATAGAATCCGCCCAAGCCGCTCCAGAAATAGGAATCGTATGCCCCATCCTCATCTTTTGGATCAAGTGGAATTTTAGGCTGTGTGGCCAAAGTGATTCCGATATTCACGTCAGCCACTTTTTCACGAAGAACCTTCACCGCTTTTCCGTGGGCGACAAGGATGTTGTGTCCAATAAGGAGGATGTCTTTTGTGCCTAATTGAAGTCCAGGTGCATGAACTCCGACTTCATATCCGCAGCCCATGAAAACCGATGGTTCATTGAATGTGATGAAATTCTTTACTCTGTCACCGAAATTTTCAGCCACAACCTTTGTATATTCTTCAAACCACTGGCGGCATTCTGGATTCAGCCAGCCACCGCGCAGATAAAGCTCATAAGGCAAATCCCAATGGTAGATTGTGATGAATGGAGTGATGTTGTATTTCAGAAGTTCGTTGATAAGATTGTTGTAATATTCAATTCCTTTCTGATTGATTTCCCCAGTTCCATGAGGAAGAATTCGTGCCCAGGAGATTGAGAAACGGTATGCCTTCAATCCAAGCTCCGACATAAGCTTCACGTCATCTTTGTAAAGATGGTAGCTGTCACAGGCTACATCACCTGTGGAATTATCTGAAATTTTTCCAGGGCGATGTGTGAATTCATCCCAGATGTTTGAGCCTTTGCCATCTTCGTTCCAGGCTCCTTCAATCTGATAAGAGGCAGTCGCAGCTCCCCAAAAAAAATCTTTCCTTAAACTCATAAAAAACCTCTGTTAAGAAATTATCGATGGTGGAATTATATCACGCGATATTTGTAAAAATATCATTTAATTTTTCCATATAGCATGAAATTCGGTTTTATATACTTTAATTTATTTCTTGGGATAAAGTCCAGCATAATCGTTAATTTAAGTGAGACAAAATACGAAATTCACCTTATGATATAAAAGGTTGTGTAGTGATAAAGTGAATCATCTGTAAAACGTTTAACATTATTTTACCAGTAGGTAGGTTTATCATGAAAAAAAGTCTTGTTTTGTTAGGATGTGCTTTTGTGTTGGCAACCTTGGTGGGATGTGGAACTACAAAAGTTGAGAGTAAAGCAGCAGAAAGTCGAGGAGAAACAAAAGTGGAAAAGGAATTTGAATTCATCAAGAATGGTTATGCGGTAGATTGTCCTGATAATGTAAAGGAAAAGCGTCTGGAACTTCTGTACGGCACTTTGAAGCATGAGACATATTTTTCAAATACATGCCAGCGCACAAGAGGATTCACAATCATGCTTCCACAGAGCTATGATGGGGAAAAGAAATATCCTGTCGTTTATTTTCAGCATGGCATCTTCGGTGATGAAAACTGCATGGTCTATGACCAGAAAAATGCCTTCAGGGAAATTGCCACAAATCTTGCCGCTGATGGTGATGCTCCAGAAATGATTTTTGTCTTCGGCAACATGTATGCAAGTTCCGATCCAAACCAGAAGCCAAGCTTCAAGCCAGAGGATGTTCTTCCTTATGACAATTTCATCAACGAACTCATAAATGATTTGATGCCATATATCGAAAGCCATTACAGTGTTCTGACCGGTCGTGAGAATACAGCTGTCTGCGGATTTTCTATGGGTGGCCGCGAATCTCTGTACATTGGATTCAAGCGTCCAGATCTATTCGGCTACATTGGAGCAATTTCTCCGGCTCCAGGACTTGTTCCTGCAAGAGACTGGGCAATGCAGCATGAAGGACAGATGCCGGAAGAGGAACTCTGTTTCAAGGAAGGAGATCCATTGCCAAAAGTTCTTATGGTAACCTGCGGAACACAGGACAGCGTCGTAGGACAGTTCCCAAAATCATATCATAAGCTTCTGGAAAAGAATGGCGTTGAGCACACCTGGTTCGAGTCCCTGAACGCAGACCACAATGATCAGGCAATCAGATGCGGTTTGTACTATTTTATTAAAAATATATTCTAATATTTCCTGAAAAATGCTGTAAAATGGTTGATGTAATATCAATCATTTTACAGAGGAAATATCATGTCTAATAAAATCTTTGCTTCTACAAGCAGTGAAATCACTGAAAGAGAAATCAAGAACGCACAGCAGGCCAGGGAGATGGCCTGGGAATGTATGGTTCTTCTTAAAAACGAAGATGCATTGCCTTTAAAAAAGAACAGTGCCATCGCCCTTTATGGTAATGGAGCCCGCAACACAATCAAAGGTGGAACAGGTTCTGGCGACGTCAACACAAGAAGCTTCACCAATATTGAAAAAGGGCTTTCTGAAGCAGGATACAAAATCACAACAAAATCATGGATAGACAGAAACGAGGCGGAAAGAAATGCCTGTAAGGCAGCCTATCTTGCATGGGTTGAAGAGGAAGGCAAAAAGGAAGGAAAGAATCCAATCTTCGTTACTTTTGACTGTCCTTTTAAGGAGCCAGAAATAGTTCCAATCACAGAACAGGACATCAAGGAATCCGCCACTGACACCGCCATTTTTGTGATCTCAAGAAATTCCGGTGAAGGTGCGGACAGAAAGAATGAGAAAGGCGATTACCAGCTCATGGAAAATGAGATGGCAAACCTTAAGCTGATTGCGGAAAGATACAGCAAGGTCATTGTTGTCCTGAATATTGGCGGCCTTATCAACATGTCGGAAATTTCGCAGATGAAAGGAATTTCCGCAATCCTTCTTATGAGCCAGTTGGGCAATCTTGGTGGTGTCGCTCTTGCTGATGTCATCCGTGGAGATGCTGTTCCAAGCGGATGTCTTTCTGATACATGGGCAAAGGATTATATGGATTATCCTTCTTCGGCAGAATTCAGTTTCAACAACGGAAATGTCCATGAGGATTATTACAGGGATGGAATCTATGTGGGCTATCGTTATTTTGACAGCTTCGACAAGGATGTCGTTTATCCATTTGGATTCGGGCTTTCATACACAACCTTTGAGCAGGAAGTTACAGATGTTGCCCAGAACAGTGATAAGATTGAAGTCTCAGTGAAAGTAAAGAACACAGGAAACAAATATCCAGGAAAATCTGTTGTCCAGCTCTATGTTTCTGCTCCTGACGGCAAACTGGATAAGCCATGCCAGGAATTGAAGGGCTTTGCCAAGACAGAAACTCTTGCGCCTGGAAAAGATACTGTCGTTAAGATTGAGGTGCCTGTTGCTTCTCTTGCCAGCTATGATGAAGAAACCTCCAGCTGGATCATTGAAAAAGGCGATTACATCATCAAGGTCGGAAAAAATTCCCGTGATACAGAATCAGTCGCAACAGTTACTTTTGAGGATGCATTCACGACGGAAAAATGTAAGAACATCATACCTTTGGATTGTGAACTGGATCTGATCAAGCCTGCAGAAAAAGCAGCAGAAAAGAAATCTGCTGACACAAAATGGAATCTCAGTATTGATTCAGGCAAGCTTTCCGTTAAGGAAAACAGATATGTCACAGTCCATCCAGAAATGAAAACCGATAAAAAGGAAGTCCTTACTCTTGATGACGTAAAGAACGGAAAATGTTCACTTGAGGAATTGGTTGCCCAGCTTACAGTCGAAGAGATGGCGACCTTGTGTGTCGGTGTCTTCAAGAAGGATGAGGAATACAGAATGGTCGGCGCCGCTTCTTCTTGTGTTCCAGGAGCAGCCGGTGAGACGACAGATCTTCTCGCGGTTTCAAGAAAGATTCCAAAGACAATCAATGCCGATGGACCAGCCGGATTAAGACTCACACCTCATTTCAAGACAACAAAAGACGGAGACTTGCTGCCAGGTGGAGAAGTATTCGGAGATTCTGTGGCTCCATTCCCAGACAACCTTCCATCTGATGCCGTTGATTACTATCAGTACTGTACAGCAATTCCAATCAACTGGGCATTGGCTCAGAGCTGGAATGAAAATGCGGTTAAGGAAATCGGTAGAATGATCGGTTCTGAAATGGAACTTTTCGGTGTCGATTTCTGGCTTGCACCTGCCCAGAACATCCATAGAAATCCATTGTGCGGACGAAATTTTGAATATTATTCAGAAGATCCTTTGCTTACAGGAAAAATTTCAGCCGCAATCACAAACGGTGTTCAAACATTTAAAGGCCGGGGAACAACAATCAAGCACTTTGCCGCCAACAACCAGGAAGAAAACCGTTATTTCGTGAATGCTCATATTGCAGAAAGAACATTGCGCGAGATCTATCTTAAGGGCTTTGAGATTGCGGTAAAGGAATCCCAGCCAATCTCTGTCATGACATCCTACAATCTGGTCAACGGTATCCATACTCCAAACTGGAAAGACCTGATCCAATCTGCCCTGCGTGATGAATGGGGCTTCCAGGGTGTTGTTATGACCGACTGGTTCACTTCTCAGGACGTTCCATCTATGACTAGCAAATATGGCGCACGATATCCGATTTCAGCTTCTTCTGGATGTATCTACGCAGGTAACGATCTGCAGATGCCTGGATGCCAGAAAAACATCGATGATATCGTGAAGGCTGTGACAAGCGGCGAGGAGCTTGATGGATATAAGATCACTAAGGGCGATCTTCAGTTCTGCGCATACAATCTTTTAAAGGTAATCGTGAAATTCTAATGAATTATAATGAGGAACAAAAATGGAATTTACAGAGCTTGTGAAAAAAAGATATTCCTGCAAGAAATACAGCACAAAGATGGTTGAGCAGGAAAAAATAGAGAAGATTCTTGAAGCCGGAAGATGGGCTCCAACAGCAAAGAATCTTCAGGAACAGCATGTCTATGTTATCAAGTCTGAGGAAAATCTCGCAAAAATTGATAAGGCGACACCTTGCCGTTACGGAGCGCCAGTTGTGATTCTGGTGGCGTTCTGTGCAGATAATGTGTTCCACTATCCTGGCGACAAGAGGTCATCTGGAATCGAGGACGCAACGATCGTGGCAACCCATATGGTTCTTGCAGCCGCAAATGAAGGTGTGGACAGCTGCTGGTTGAATTTCTTTGATCCAGATGAATTGAAGAAGGACTTGAATCTTCCTGAAAACGAAGAAATCCTCATGCTTCTTGATCTTGGTTATGCTGCTGAGGATGCAGGCCCTCTTCCAAATCATGAATCAAGAAAACCATTGTCAGAAACAGTAAGTTACATCTAGTTTCTGATGGACTGCAGTTACCTGGTGGAAGATTTGTAAATGGATATCGATTATGTCATCAAGAAAAGCGACCGGCGATCTATTAGCGTGACTGTAGGAAGCGATGGGAAGCTGTTGATAAAAGCACCTCTTGGAGTGTCTGTCCAGGAGGTGGAATCCTTCCTTTACGAAAAGAAAAGCTGGATCATAAACAGAATCCAGAAAACACAGAAACAGAACGAATTGGCACGTCAGATGGGACCTCTATCTCAGGAAGACATCGTGCAGATCAAGAAAAAGGCCAGGCAGATAATTCCACAAAGAGTGGAGCATTATTCAAGGCTCGCAGGAATAGATTACAATCGCATCTTCATCAGGCTGCAGAAATCCCGTTGGGGCAGCTGTTCCGCCGATGGAAACCTGAATTTCAATTGTCTGCTTGTCCTGATGCCTCTGGAGATCCTTGATAGCGTTGTCGTCCATGAATTGTGTCACCGCCATCATATGGACCATTCAAAGGCCTTCTATGCAGAAGTGTATAAGCTTTTTCCGGATTACAGGCGCTGTGATAGATGGCTCAAGGAAAATGGCGGAATCTACTTTAAAAGAATAGAGAATTATGAGGATTCCTAGTATCATAGGAAACTGAAAACAACATGTCAGGAGATAATCATGGATATAGCAGAAATTGATAAATTGCCAGTGGCAGAAAGATTCAGCAAAAGAGTAATTCTTAAGGTAAGCGAGATCGTGAAGGTTGAACAGCATCCCGGCGGAAGCTTCCTTTACATCCTTACATTGAATACAGGGGATGCAGAGCCTCGTCAGATTGTAAGCTCGATCGTTGATTTCTATAAACCTGAAGAGCTCATGAACAAACATATCGTTCTTGTCTACAATCTTAAACCTGCAAATTTCAGGGGTGTCCGAAGCAATGGCATGCTTCTTGCCGCCAGTGACCCTTCAATCAAGGACAAGGAGACCTGCGAGGTAATTTTTGCGCCACAATTCGAGGTTGGAACAATATTGGAACCGGAAGGATTCAATCCCCCAGAAGAAGAATTGTGTTATGTGAAGCCGGACCATTTCTTCCAGATGGAGCTTTATACAAAGGATGGATTTGTTGAGCTTGATGGAAAGAAGATAGGAGCCAACGGAGTTCCATTGACTGTTGAAATATACAAGAATGGTGAAGTAGGCTGATGGAATTTCAGGCATAAAAAACCAGTGCTTTCAAAATGAAGGTCACTGGTTTTCTTTTTTAACCTTGTTTCTGCTCTTTGTTAGAGAACTGCTTTAAGGAACTGCTGCAATCTCTCGCTTTTTGGATGAGAGAAGATTTCTTCTGGAGTTCCTTCCTCTGCGATAACACCGCCATCCATGAACACGACGCGGTCTGCGACTTCTCTTGCAAATCCCATTTCATGGGTTACGACAACCATTGTCATGCCGTCGTTGGCAAGCTGCTTCATTACAGAAAGAACTTCACCTACGAGCTCTGGATCCAGGGCTGATGTCGGCTCATCGAAAAGGATTGTCTTTGGTTCCATCGCAAGGGCACGGGCAATGGCCACACGCTGCTGCTGTCCTCCCGAAAGATTTGCAGGATATGCGTCAAGCTTGTCGCCCAGGCCAACTCGCTGCAGCAATTCAATTCCTTTTGCCCTTGCTTCTTCCTTGGATTTTCCAAGAACATGCATTGGAGCCACCATAAGGTTCTCCAGAGCGGTCTTATGAGGGAAAAGGTTGAAACGCTGGAATACCATTCCTACTTCAAGGAGGATTTCACGGCGTTCCTTGGAACTTATCTTCAATTTTCTGACACCGTTCTCATGCTGTGTCAGAAGCTTGTCTTCAATGTAGATCGAACCATTGTTGATGTGTTCAAGATGGTTCAAGGCTCTTAAAAATGTTGATTTACCGGCACCAGAAGCACCGATGATGCAAACTACTTCCTGTGGATGGACGTTCAATGTAACGCCCTTTAAAACATCAAGCTTGCCGAATGAAACGCAAACGTTTTCTGCTCTGATCATGTCCATAATTCTATTCCTCCTTTATCCTAAGCCTTACTCGTATGTGTTTTTCTTTTCCAGCCAATGGAAGAGCAGAGTAAAGACTGCTGTGATGATGAGGTAGAGAATCATAGCAGGAATATATACTAAAGAAGATGCAGTCGATGACTGAATGCTTCGGGTTACCTTTGTGATATCTGCAAGGGCAATGATTGAAACCAAAGATGCATCCTTGAGCATCATGATGAATTCATTTCCTACAGGTGGAATAAGTCGTCTGATGGACTGTGGAAGGATGATAAGCTTCATTGTCTGAAGGTAGCTTAATCCTAGAACCTTGCCGGCTTCGAACTGGCCTTTGTCGATAGATTGAATTGCCGAACGGAAAATCTCTGAACAGTATGCGCCAGAGTTCAGACCGAATGCGATGAAAGCCGCAAAGAATTTGTTGTTGATTGTTAATGCACGGCTGATTTCTGGAAGGCCGTAATAAACAAAGTAAAGCTGCATCAAAAGTGGAGTACCACGGAAAAAGAATACATAAGCTTTACTCAATCCACGTAGAATCTTGCTCTTGGACATCGATCCAAGAGCAAGTATGATACCAAGTATAAGACCTGCAACGACAGAACACAGAGTAAGTAAGATAGTGATTTTGGCACCGCTTAATAACTGGGGTGTCCATCCGATGATTTTTTTCAAAAGATCCATATGCAAGTCCTTAAATAATTAAAATGATATTCTTATATTCTATTTGATACTGTCAGATAAATCCATACCAAAAATCTTGATATAGATATTCTTCAATGTACCGTCAGCCTTCATTTCGTTGATAGCCTGGTCGATTTTTGCCTGGAGGGCAGTGTTTCCTTTCTTCATACAAACACCGAAGTATTCATCTGGTTCAGCTGCCCAAACCTGCTTGAATTCTGAATTTGGTTTTGCAAGATAATCAACAGCAACAAGGCTGTCAGAAACAACAGCGTCAATACGTTTGAGCTTAAGGTCGTCGTAAGCGTTCATAACCTTGTCATAAGCGTTTTCAACATATGTCCATCCTTCTGAGTGCTTCTTTGTGTAGAAGTCAGAAGTTGTTTCTGCCTGGTATCCAACCTTCAATCCGGCGAGGTCTGAGAATTCCTTGATGCTGAGAGTTGAGTCTTTCTGCAGAATGATTGCCTGTCCGTTTCCGATGTATGGCTGAGAGAATGTGTAGTTCTGAACTCTTTCAGGTGTGATTGTGGCTGCAGACATAACTGTATCATAACGGTCTGTATCAAGACCAGCGAAAATTCCATCCCATGCTGTGTCGATGAAAACTGGTTCAAGACCAAGACGTTTTGCAACTTCTTTTCCCAATTCAACATCGAAGCCCATTGGAGTTTTACCATCATCTGCATAATATTCGAATGGTGGATATCCAACTTCCATAGCGATCATCAACTTGCCTTTCTCAACTGTGAATTCGCCTTTTTCAGCTTTTTTTGAACAGCCTGATAATGCAAGAATCATTCCAGCAGCGCAAAGAACTGCCATAAGTTTTTTCATAAAAACCTCCATAAAATAAAAAAGGACAAAAATCTGCAGACGCAGACAACTTTGCCCCATATCTGTAATTATAGAAGTTTTAATGTTTAGGTCAAGGGTCGAAATCTCTTGTAAAAACCTAATGCTATGGGTTATTATGAAATCATGAGCAGAAAGACAGAAAATATCTATAAATCAATCGAAGCATTGAACGGACTGGAGCAGAAGCTTGCCCAATATAATCAGACCGCGGGAGACAGGGATCTGGATGACATCGATTTTGAGATGAGGCAGCAGCTTAAGAACCTCAAATTTTGGATAGATTCCCTCTATTCATTCAATGGAAAGTCTACAAGCCGCGCAAAAAAGATTGCTAGCCGGGAAAACGGAAAAAAAGGCGGCAGACCACCAAAAGCCGTGACCCTGATGAAGCGCCGCAGGATCGAACTGGAAGAACAGCTGATTCCGGAACTCCAGCGTCAGAAAACCTTGGCAGAAACGATGGAGGAAGAAAAAAAAATCTGCCAGACCTTATCGGATTACGAAAAGGAGCTGGCAGATATAAATTCAAAGCTTCCTGGATAAAGATTTGAAAAAACTTATAGAAATTCTATGAAAGATCCTTCACGAGATCAGCAAGGACTTCTGAAATCTTTATGGACTGAGGACAGACCTGCTCACAGGAACGGCAGAACACCGCATCTGCTATAATCAGTTTTGTTTGCTATATTTTTGAGACCGAAATATACATCCATACATCGGTTGAATTAGGAATTGTGAAAATATTCAGGAGCATCCTCATCTTCTCTGTATTGCCCTTGAACTGACGGGTGTAGTTAAAGATCCTTGTCTCTTCCATGCCGGTAAAGTTAGAAAGCAGCTTGTCCCTGTCCATCAAATTCTTGTAGGCATCTCTATATTCAAGGCTGATGTATTGTCCGGCTAGTTGATCAATCACCTCTGAGTAAACCAGGGTAGAAACCTTAGTCTCTTCATCCAGTTCCCTTGTTTCTGTTGTCGAATAGTAGCTGTTCTGAGAAAGGTTTACGGTGAATGTATAAAGCGGCGGTTTTATGAAACTCTGGTTGAACTGCGCGATGTGGGTATCAAGATGGGCGCTCTCTGACATTTCAGGTTCATTCTGATATTCCATCAGCATCTTCTCAAAATCTTTCTGAGGGATTGGCTTTGAATAGTAGTATCCCTGGATGCTGTCACAGCCTGTATGCTTAAGGAATTCCACCTGTGTGGAAGTCTCTACACCTTCTGCGGTCACATGCATGCCAAGTTCGTTTGCAAGGCAGATAGTGTGCTCGATGAGCCGGTCACCGCTGAAGTTTCCGATAAAGTCGATGAGGCTCTTGTCCAGCTTAAGGGTGTCGAAATGCATGGTGTTCAGGGATGCGAGTGAAGAATATCCTGAACCAAAATCATCCATATGGAGCGTAAAGCCTGACTCATAGAATCTGTCCGCAATTTCCTTGATCTGGTTGTTGGTGATTGCGGCGCTTTCCGTGATTTCAATAGGGGTGTATTTTGGATCGATTCCGATCAATCCGGCTATGTGCTTGTACTGTTCCACGATCTCATGGTAATAAAGGCTTGCGCGGGAAAGATTTACTGAAACAGGAACTATGTTCTTGCCTTCGTTGAGCCATTTTTTCTGAGTCATGCAGAGGTTTCTGAAGATATATTCGTCCAAGATGCGGATCATGCTGTTCTTCTCATACACAGGAATGAAGGCCCCTGGAGAAATCATTGTTCCATCATCCAGAACCCATCTTACAAGAGCTTCCGCTCCAACAAGCTTGTGGTTAAGAGGATCAAATTTTGGCTGATACCATATCTTGAACTGACGTTTTGCCAATGCTTCCTCAAACGCATCCACAATGCGTTTTTCCTCTACCAGGCGTTTTGTGTCCGCCTCCTCGAAGAATGCGAAATTTGCGGACTGCTGGTCCTTTGCGTTATGTTTTGCGGCAACAGCCTCACTGTAGGCAAGCTCGATCTTCTCTCCCGGATTCCAGTTGGAAACACCGTAGTAAGGCTGAATCTGAGGAACAGACAGCTCGGTTGAGATCATTGAAAGCGAAAGGGATATGTTCTTGATTTTCCTTATGATCACATCCTTGTCTGTGGTTGGAAGGAAAATTATGTAATGGTCGGCATTGATGTGGCCAGCTATGTCATTCTGGTCTATGTCGAGGACATTCAATATGTTTTCCCAGATGCATTTGATCACCTGGTCACCACGGGCAATTCCGCAGATGGTGTTGATGACCTTGAACGAGTGGATGTCAAGAGAGACGATCACACCTGGAATCGCCAGTTTGTGGACTTCTTCCTTGAATTTGATGTAGTTGTATCCGTTTGTTACAGGATCAAAATACGCATACTGCTCAAGCTCATTCTGTGTCTTGTTGTCATCCTCAGTTCTGGATTCAGTGTAGTCCTTGATTATGGAAAGGGCGCAGATGTCACCCGCCTCATTCTTTGTAAGAAGATATCGCTGGTTCAGGAACAGTTTGCGTCCGGAAAAAACTTCAGCCCAATATTCAATGGTGTAGTCACGCTTTCCTGAATTGTAGGTGTCTATAAGAACCTGATTGATGTTGTCCACATTGTGGATTTTCTTTTTTGAAGTCTCAGGCATCAGCTGGATATAGACCCGCTTCTGAAGTTCTGAGAATTTGCATGGAATTTTAAGTCCAAGCTTTTCTGGAATGGAGACAAGGTTCCCAGACTGGTCCATATAGAAAAAATCACTTTCTACGATGTCTTTTGTCAGATTGGCATCATAAAAAGAAAGGGAATTAGATACTATTGCATTACGATACTGTGTTTCATAGTACAAAGCTCTCTGCAGTTTTTTGATGAGTTTTGCATCTTCTGTGTTTGTATTTACTTCCATAATTGTCTACTATTATAGATTATCATAGTTTCTGAAATTTGCTAGTTAAACAAATTTTATTCTCCTCTGAAAAAATGATATCAACCTATACAAAATACATGAACCAAAATTTGATTTGGTGTAGAAACCGGCTGGTTTACGGTGTATAATCAAATCTATGTCTAGACAAATGATTATGGGAAACCAAGCGATTGCTCTTGGTGCTTTGAAGGCCGGCGTCAATCTTGTGGCCGGATATCCTGGAACACCTTCCAGCGAAATTATTGAATTCATATCAAAATATAATAAAAAGACCGGAACCTATGTCGAATGGTCTGTGAACGAGAAGGCAGCTGTGGAAGTTGCCGCCGGTGCAAGCTATGCGGGAAGCCGTACACTTGTTACCATGAAGCAGGTTGGATTGAATGTGGCCAGCGATCCTGTTATGTGCCTCAGCTATGTAGGTGTCAAGGGCGGAATGGTCATTGTTTCTGCCGATGATCCAGGTCCAATCTCAAGTCAGACCGAGCAGGATACACGAAATTTTGCCCAATATTCAAAGATTCCATGTTTTGACCCTTCAACTCCATTGGAAGCCTATGAAATGGTCCAGGAAGCCTTTGAGCTTTCAGAAAAATACAATACACCGGTTCTGCTCCGTCCTACAACCCGCGTGGACCATGCATATGAAAGCATGGATTTCCCGGAACTTTCTCCATGCAGGGCAGCAGGTGAATTCATAAAGGATTCAAAACGCTGGGTAATTTTCCCACGCAGTTCATACAATAACCACATACGCATTTTCGAACGCAACGAAAGCATTCTTCCACAGGAATTCTCAGATTCAAAGTGGAATAAAGTCGTTGATTTAGGAGGGGAAAGCCTTCCCCTGGCTGCAGCCGCCGACGCGTCTTCCGCCACCCCTTCCAGCGGGGCACATCCCCGCAACGCCCCTGTTTTTGCTGCAGGCGGAATAAGCTACTGCTATTTGATGGAAGCCCTGGAAATCCTAAGGAATGAAAATCCAGATAATAAGGCATTCCAGGATGTTGAGGTCCTTAAGATCGGAACTCCTTATCCTTTCCCTTCTCCAATGGCTGCAAAGTTCATGAAGGCCCATGACGAGATCACCGTCTTTGAGGAGCTGGATCCTGTGATTGAAGATGCCCTCATCCATCTGTGCGGAACGGAAAAAATAGACTGCAGCATCCACGGAAAACATGACAGGACAGTTCCAGAGGCCGGAGAGCTGTCCGTAGAAATAGTGAAGGATATAATAGAAAAAATGGTGTGTCCTGCAGCTTCAGATGATGCTGTGGAAAAATCAGTTGAGGCTCCAGCCCTTCCGGTACGTCCACCGGTTTTGTGCGCAGGCTGTCCACACCGCGGTTCCTTCTACGCCGTAAAGCAGGCGATGAAAGGCAAAAAGACCGCCTACTGTGGTGATATCGGCTGTTACACACTTGGAAACGCAATGCCTTTGGATATGACAGATACCTGTCTATGTATGGGCGCCGACATCACGATGGCCCAGGGCTTCTACCACAACGAGAAAGACAGACATTGTTTCAGCTTCATCGGAGACTCAACCTTCTTTGCCAGCGGAATCACAGGGGTCGTGAATGCAGTCTACAATCAGTCGAAGCAGACAATCTGTATCCTGGACAACTCAACGACAGCCATGACAGGCCATCAGCCACATCCAGGAACCGGTGTCACAATGATGGGCGAATTTGTGGAGAAGATCAGCATTCCAAAGATTCTTGAGGCAATCGGGGTCAATCCGATCATCGAAGTCGATCCGTTCGATCAGGAAAAATCTGTGGCCGCAGTAAAGGAAGCCACAGAGGCACCTGGAGTCAGCGCGATCATCTTCAAGTCGCCATGCATCAGCATCGCCGGAAAACTTGGCTACAGATTCCCTGGAACAAAGAATGTTGACAACGAAAAATGTATTGGCTGCCGAAAATGCATAAATGAGCTTGGATGTCCAGCCTTGAGCCTAAGCACAAAGACAAATTCAAAAGGCAAGCAGCTGGTGGAAATCGACAGGACACTCTGTACCGGCTGTGGATTGTGTGCAGGAGTTTGTCCGGTAAAAGCTATCGGATAGAATTCAGGATTCTGGCGTCACGGACATTTTTTTAGGAGAATAATTTATGGCAAAAAATATATTGATTTGTGGTGTTGGCGGACAGGGAACAGTTCTTGCCGCAAAGGTTCTGTCACAGGCCGCTATTTCCGGTGGCGAGCATGTGCTTTCCGCAGAGACCATAGGAATGGCACAGCGCGGTGGATCCGTCACAAGCCATGTTCGAATAGGTGATGACATCTATTCACCATTGATTCCCCAGGGACAGGCAGACATCATCATCGCATTTGAGGCGGCGGAAGCTGCCAGAAATATCGGGTATCTTAAGCCAGACGGAATGGTGATCGTCAATCGCAAGGTTGTGCAGCCAACGACAGCAAGCCTTACAGGTGTCACTTTTGGTGAGGATACAATGCTGGACTATCTGGAAAAGGTTTCTGGCAAGGTTGTGGCAGTCGATACGGAAGAGGCCTGCAAGGAACTGGGAAGCAGCAAGGTGGTAAACATGGTGCTTCTTGGAGCCGCCTGCAAGACAGGCCTGATCTCTAAGGATGAGCTTAAGGCTGCGATCAAACTTCTGGTCAAGCCTGATTTTTATGAGCTTAACTGCCGTGCCGTTGATTATGTGAAATAGACTGTGGAATAAAATGAAAAAGGGGCTGTCCTAGAAGTTGTATAAACTTCAAAAAAGGGCAGCCTTTTTTTG
>JAKSLX010000003.1 GCA_024400915.1 Treponema sp. | reverse complement strand
CATAAAAGACTGGGGGCTGGCGGTAAACCAATTTGCGATTCTTTTTGACGGGCGTATTCCCGCTTTTAATTAAACCTTGCCATTTACACAGATTTTATGACAGGGTCTCTTAGAGTATTTTATAACATAATTAGTTTAAAAATTTTTTCCACATCAGATGAATCTGATGTGGAACAGGGAATTGGCCATAGGCCAAGGGGCGTAGCCCTCATCCAATTATAAACCACTTACAGTATGAAATGAATGAAACCTATAAAATAAAACACAGCTAAATTTAAAATAAAATACCCCGGACAAAATTTTTTATCCGGGGATTTATAACAAATTCTAAAATCTAATCAATTACTGGTTGCCTTAAGTTTCCTAGCAATTTCTTCAATTTCTTCAACAGTCAAGCCCGAAGCTTCTGCAATTTTATCAACAGGCAGTAAATTCTGCTTAAGCAATGTTTCAGCAACTTCTATATTTCTTTCTGCAACCATTTCAGCCCCAATTACCTGACTTAATTCTTCAAAAGCTTTACACATAGTCTTAACTCCTTCAGTTTCCTGCTTGTAATACCTTACCTTTTGGGCAAGCTCTTCATATTTCATTTCGTCTGGGTTACTGCAACTGAAGTCATGCATCAAAGTACCCAAAGGATCATCACCCCTGTATGCTCCATTCACATATAGGATATGCAAATCATCTTCAAAATGCAAGTCCGTTCCTTTAATCAATTTTTCAATCTCATAAACAGGAAGGTCCTTTTTCCAAATATCATTCTCTGTAATGAAAATTATATATGTAGGTTTTAATTCATTAAAATGTCTACCTTTCTCAAGAAAATGAGAATCCAGCATTGCAGCATGGTATCTCGAACGTTTAGGTTCAGCACCCTTATCCGCCCTCTGAATTTCTACATTAAACAAGTTATGATTCGAATCTTCTGCCAGAACATCAAGCTTTATAGAACGTCCGAATATATTGTGCAATTCGTTTTTACCATGACTTTCAATAACCCTCAAGTCATCTTTCTGCATCAGAATTCTTAAAATGAATTCAGTAGTTTTGAGATCATCAGAAAACACTTTCGTCATTAAGTCATCATCCATAAGACGAAGGCTCATAACTTTTTCGATGATTCGAGAATCAAAAAGTTTTTCAATACTTTCCATATTTATAATATAGTACAATTTTCAAATTTTGTTATTCAGAAAACAAGATAAATAGTAAACCAATAGTTTAATTAGTTGATGAATCAGCTGCTGCTTTTTATTTACTTCAACAAAAAGTAAATAAAGTTACATGTTCAATACTTTAAACTACTTTAAGGTTTTTCTTTTTTAAACTCTTTTGATTTTATTGCTTGTTGTCGGAAATCGAACCCTGCAGGTTCTGCCCAACAGGCGAGTCAATTTCACTCATTAGATTTTCATATAAAGCTTACCTAAAAAATTAAGCAAACTCCATCAATATTGTACATATCATGAAGAAAAACACTCTTTTCAAATTTTTTTTCGACTTACTGGCTGCCATAGGATTGTCAAGTTGTCACCTATTCCCAGCCTTCACCGTCATAGGACAGATCAACATTTTTCTTTACGCCGGAATTCTGGATGCTGCCTTTTATGGTGAGATTAAGCTTTTTGGTTGCCATATCAATCTTGCAATCCACCGTGGAACCAGAAGTCAAAGACCATTCCCTGCTTTTAGTCCCAAAAGTCCCGTTGACGGATTTTTTCCCGGTTGAAGTGAATTCAAGGAATTTCATATCCTTTACATTGAATGGATAGACAAGTCCCACGGCCCATCCAGAGCTGTAACCGTCCAGCAAAGTTCTTTCCGCCTGTCCGTGGTACTGACCGTCTTCACCCAGCCACAATTTGCCGCCATACATTCCCTTTGTGTAGACATATCCTCTTCCGGCTGAATACTGGTAATGATCCAAAAGAATATCCTGCCCGTCAATTTTTCCGCGACCATAGACTTCAGTTCTGTCCATATCCAGTTTTGAATCATCCACAACAGATTGAGAAACGGCAGAATTACCATAGCTGACAATCTTGAACCTTGCTTCAGCATATTCTTCCTCAGACAATGGAAGTCCCCTTTTTGTGGAAAAAATCATACCAAGTTCCCCAGGCATCTTGAAAATAAAATCTTTCTTCTCAATCGTGAGAATGGTTTTTCCATTCATGGAAACCTGCACATCACCATTTTCCGCTGTATGCAACTCAAGCCTGTTGAATGAGGAAAGAGCAACCTTGGAGTCAGCTGGTTTAAGATCAAGGACTGGACTCCATTTGTCTTCCCAAGCTTTTATACTCTGATATGGTTCATTTTTCTGAATGAGGAAACGACCTGTGGAATAAATCTGAAACCTGTAACTGTTGAGCGGACTCCCACGAGCGAAAAACTCAACGCCTGCGTATTCCATATTTTTCAGGAGCTGAATATCCATCTGGAAGTCTGTTGCATTAAGCCTTTTTCCGCCGTTGGAGAACATCCACTGCCTGAAGATTTCGATTCCCTTTGAAACTTTTGCTTCTATATAGTCATCTTTGATTGAATAATAAGTGCTGCCGGAAAGTTCAGGTTCATAGGCCATGGATTTTCTTGAAGCCGATCCATCATCCATTGAGCAGCAGCAAAGCATCACGGAAAGAAACATCAATAAAAACACTCTGGCGGCAGAATCAATTTTCTTTTCTTTTGATGAATCTGCATGTCTCAGCATGTAATCAGCCATCGCCTTATCTCCTGGTTATAATAGTTTACCGGTACCGGCCATCAAAAGCATGTTTCACTTTTTGGCAGGTGTCGCATCCGGAGTAATTGACATGGAAAAACATACAGGATGGATTTTTATGATTCCGGGATATTCCTTCACAAGCTCCACTGTCGTATCTGGAGAAAGAGGATCCTTGATGTTGATTACGCCTTCGATAGGATTGTTTGACTCATCCGTAATTTTCCAGTACTTGAATTCATAACCTTTGTTTTCCTTGAACTTTAAATCAATCCAGTCGGTAGGTTTCAGTTTGAATTCCGGATTGGAAGAAATGGTTCCGCTGTTTGCCTCTATCTCAACCTGGATCAACGATGGTGAAGCTTTTGCATATTCCATTTCATGCTTGAGGACTTCACGCAATTCACTTC
Source organism: Treponema sp. (assembly GCA_024400915.1). GTDB lineage: Bacteria > Spirochaetota > Spirochaetia > Treponematales > Treponemataceae > Treponema_D. The sequence goes on along the minus strand of JAKSLX010000003.1, from coordinate 194,263 downwards.
CCTCAAGAAAATTCTCGCATGAAGACAAAACAAAAAAACACGAAAGAAACAATGCTGAACTGAATATACAGAATCTACGGAACATTTTTAACTTCTCTCCTTATATATGACTTTTACATTCGGGCAAATTGTATCATGAATGGGGAGAAAAATAGAAGTGCTAAATTTTATTAAATTTCTTTCTCGTGTACAGGATGTATGCAACAATCATCGCAGTTCCGGTAACAATCCATGAAACGGGATAAACAAAAAGAATGGATTCATAAGTCTGGAATCTCGGGAAAACAGTTGCAATCCATAAAAGTCGCAGGGAACAGGTTCCAAAAATTGTAATCAATGCAGGACTCAAGGAACATCCAAGACCCCTCAAGGCACCGGCGGTTATTTCATAGGAGTTTATGAGGAACTGAACGATTTCCACCTTCAAAATTCTTTCTGCACAATAGCTGATAGTTTCAGGATCACTTGAATACAATCCGGAAAGCTGAAATCTGAACAAGGTAAATAACATTGAACAGGAAACAGTTAGTCCTACACTAAGTATCATACAATAAAGGTAAGATTTTCGGCACCTTGAAATATTTCCTGCACCATAATTCTGGCTTGTAAATGTAACGGCACACTGAACAAAAGCAGACACGATGAAGTATGCAAAAATCTCAAAGGTTACTCCAGACGCACTTCCAGCCATTACTTTAGGCCCCAATGTATTTAGAGCTCCCTGAATTACCAGGTTTGAAAGGCTGAACACAATCCCCTGAATTCCTGCTGGCATTCCAATCCTGAAAATTACGGAACAGTGATGCCTATCAAGAAGAAGATTTTTAAACCTGAATTTATATTCATCCTTCTCCCTTGAAAGAGCCACCAGTATGCAGACTGAACTAAAAAAATTTGAAAGAGTAGTTGCAATTCCAACCCCTGCCGCACCGAGTCCAAAACAGATCACAAAAACCAGGTTCATGACAACATTAAGGAATCCAGCAACGATCAGGAAAGCAGCAGGTTTAAAGGATTCTCCCCGCCCTCTTAAAACAGCAGCGCCAAAGTTATAGAGAAGAATAAAGGGAATGCCAAGAAAATAAATCTTAAGGTAAAGGGCAGCCTGATCAAGAACTTCGTAAGGAGTTTCAATCCATACAAGAATCTTTCCAGATAAAGCAATTCCTATGAATGTAAGAAAAATACCACAAATGAAGGAAAGCAAAATAATAGTGTGGACTGCAGAACTGATGAATTTTGTTTTCCTTTGGCCTTCTAGTGTAGCAATCAGGACATTTGCGCCTACACTCAAACCCATGAAAATATTCAGCACAAGGTTAATGAGGGGTGACGTACTTCCAACGGCAGCAAGAGCTTCAGGTCCAACAAAACGGCCGACAACTGCAATGTCACAGGAATTGAAAAGCTGCTGCAACATACCACTTGCAATAAGGGGAAGCGAAAAAATGATTATCTGTTTTAAAAGAGGTCCCGACGTAAGGTTCCTTGCTTTCTTATTTTCCATTTCCAATTATATTCAGGATACTGCCAGCCCCAATATTTTCAAGGCTTCCTTGGCAACATTCTGCTCCGATTCCTTTTTATTTTTTCCAGCTGCAGGTCCATAAAGAACATCTCCAAGACTTACACTGGTATAGAAGACCCTGTCGTGGTCCGGACCAGTTGTTTTCTCAAGCTTGTATACGGGACACTTGCCACTTTTTTTCTGATAGTATTCCTGAAGCATGGTCTTGTAATCTTTATACCCCGTATTGGACTGGACCTTCCTGATTTCCGGGACTATAAGGTCAAGAACAAGTTTTTCTGCAGCTTCATATCCCTGATCAATGTAAAGGGCACCTATGACGGCTTCTACTGCATCGGCAAGAATTGCTTTTTTTGTTCTTCCGCCGCTCATTTCTTCACCTTTTCCCATTATCAGGTATTGGTCTATGTGCATTTTTTCAAGGGCAATTGGAGCAAGACTCTGCTCGCTTACAACATTGCTTTTTATTTTGGCAAGGTCACCTTCCCTGTTGTTTTCCATATCATTGTAAAGGAAAGCTGCCGTTGCAAGTCCCAGGACACTGTCCCCTAAAAATTCAAGGCGCTCGTTGTTGTATTTTTTATGGGAAACATTTTCGTTTGAATAGGACCTGTGATGAAAAGCAAGATCCAAAATCGAATAATCCTTGAAATGAAGGCCGAGATTTCTGCAGAAGGTCTCCAGATTCTTTCGGCGTTCTCTGGTCAAATCTTTCTTAGGATAAAAAAAATCACGGAAACTCATAAAAACAATATACCTTTTAAAATGAAAAAAGCACAGTATTTAAACTGTGCTTCTTTACGAATTTCACCGACTAGCAGTGAAAAGATTCAGTATGAATTACTGCTGCTGTGACTTGATGTAGTCGTAAGCATCCTTAACTGTTTCGAATTCGTTTGCCTTGTCATCAGGGATAGAAACACCCATAGCTTCTTCGATAGCATACACGAGTTCGTATGTATCAAGGCTGTCTGCACCAAGGTCGCCACGGAATGATGCTTCAAGTGTTACTTTTTCTGCATCAATTTCAAGTTTTTCTGCAATGAGCTTCTGAATCTTCTGGAAAAGTTCGTCCATCTTAATCTCCTAATTAGCCGTTTACTTCTGGAGTAATAACCTGACGTCCCTTGTAGAAACCACACTTACCACATACGTGATGTGGAAGAACAAGGTTTCCGCAGTTGCCACATGGAACAAGATTAGGTGTATCCAAGTGCATGTTAACGCCACGTCTTCTCTTTGTTACGGCCTTTGATGTTTTGGATCTAGGTACTGCCATAATATATAACCTCGCTATAATGATTAAGTTATCTGTATAACGTTGTTGATATTACTACAGATTCCCTTTTAATGTCAAGAATTATACAAGCATTATAAAACATTTGTCAATTCTTTTTGCCACTTTTTTATGACATTTTGACAAAATTTGTAATTTTGAACTAAAAAAAAGCAAATTTCATCAGGAATTATCCCAGCTGATCTCAATTTCAGCTGAACTTGGTCTTCAACGCCTTCTCAACAAGAGGTGGAACCATTTTGCTTATGTCACCACCAAAACGAGCAGCTTCCTTTATACTTGAAGAACGAACAAGAAAATACTTCTGTTCCGTTGGCAGAAAAAGGGTTTCAATGTCGGAGCCAAGCTGCCTGTTCATAAGGGAAAGGTCAAACTCATGGGCAAAATCCATGGCATTGCGCACTCCCCTTACAAGAACCGTGGCATTTTCCTTCTTGCAATAGTCTACTACCAGAGAATTCCATATATGTACAGAAACATTTGAAAACCCCTTCGTAAGTTCGAGGAGCATGTCCATTCTTTCCTTATCCGAAAAAAGAGTATGCTTGTCAGGATTTACGGAAACAAGAACATCAAGCTGATCAAAAAGCTTTGAAGACCTTTCAATGATGTTCAAATGACCGAGAGTCGGCGGATCAAAAGTACCGGCAAAAACAGCTTTAATCATGGGAAAAATATATTCCAAAGGCAATGTATTTTCAAGGCTGAAAAAAAATCAACCTGAACCCTAATTTTCAAAAACCAATTATTTTCAATATAAATCGCTTAAAAAATTGACCAATGCGTTTTTGCGTATTAAAATAGAATATATGAAAAAGATTATATATTCAGCATTAAGTGCTGCCATATTTGCATTTACTCTTGCAGGCTGCGGATCTACAACAACACCGGCTGCTCCGGTTCAGGAAGAACCTGTGATTGAAGAGCAGGCTGAAGTTCCTGCACCTGTTGAGGAAGAAGAAATTCCGGAAGAAGTGCTTGAAGAAGAGCCTGAAGTTGTTGAAGAAATCGTTCCGGAACAGGAAGACATCGAGGATCAGGAATACCAGCGTTCAACAACAAACGTTACCGTTACAAAGGAAACCTTCGTGGAAGATAAGACACGTATTCTTCAGATTATCGAGGATCTTGACACCTACATGAAGAACGGTGACTTCAAAGGATGGACTTCTTACCTTGCTCCTGAAAGCTATGCCTACTGGACAAAAAAGCCTAACCTTACAAAAGCTGCACAGAGACTGCCAAAGAAAGGACTCAGGCTCAATACCATCGAAGACTACTTCAAATTCGTTTTCATTCCTGCCAGAAGAGGCCGTACAGTAGACGAAATCCGCTACGACACAAAAACAGAGGTTAATGTTGTACAGGTAGATGACGATAAAGATATAGTGTACTACACATTTACAAAAATCAACGACAAATGGAAGCTTACCCTTCCAAAGAACCCAAACTAAAAAATGTGATTGATTTTTTAAATAATGTAATCTATAATAGTTTTTAAACTGTATTTTAAGAAAGGGATTCCACAAGGAGGAACCATAGATGAAAGTAACTAAACTCGTTGCATGCGCATGCTGCATTTTAGTTTCAAATGTTTTATTTGCACAGGAACAGACTGTAAAGAGCCAGAGAAAATCAGAAACAACAGTAGAAGACGAATACATGTCTAGTGCTGAAGATACAATTATTGGTGAACTTGCATCATCTGATGATTACGATAATAAGCTTGTAGCCCTCAGCTACCTTAAGGATGCTGTAGAAGGCGGAAGAACTTCTCCTGAAGTAATTGCTTCTTTGAGCCGTCTTGCAGGTGAAGGTGTTAAGACAACAGCAAGAACAAACGGTCGCGTTATGAACAACTTCCCTGATGTTCGTGCACAGGCTTGTGACCTTCTTGGTGAAGTAAAAACAGAAGAATCAAAGAACACTTTGGTTTCAATTGCTGTAGAAGACAAGGAACCAATGGTTGTAACAGCTGCAATTCGTTCCCTCGGAAACATTGGAATCAATGACAATGATGAAGTTGTAAACATGATTGAATTCGTTCATAAAAGATATGCAGCACTCAACCCAACAAGCTCACTTGCACTTGAGATTCTCAATGCATATGAAAAGCTTGCTCCTAATGTTCAGGACAAGGGTCCAATGATTCAGTCAATCTCTGAAATCAGAACAAACTACAGATATGCAACTCCAGTTCGTACAAGAGCAACAGAACTTCTTAAGTCGCTTCAGGGTGGCAGCAAGAAGAAGAGCAACACAAACGACGCAAAGTAAGTTTGAAAGCTGATAAAAAAAAGCATCCGAAATCGGATGCTTTTTTTTTGCTCTTCTTTTCTGACAGTTGCAAGATTTTTTCTTGAAAAATCATTAATAGCTACATTTTTTTTATGGCTGAAATCATGACAGGAACTATAAAGGAAACGGAGAATATCCAGGCTGTAGGATCTGCAAAACATACTGCAGAGTAACCATAAACTGGAACAAAAATAAAGGTTACCAGAGAGCGGGCTGCAAGCTCAAAGAATCCTGCAAACATTGCTTTTCCAGAATACCCTATACTCTGAACAGAAGGCCTCCATATGTTAAGAACACCTATAACCCAATAGAACACGCCCAAAGCCCACGTATATTGACCTGCATACATTAAGACTTCCACTTCTTCTTTCTTTATAAAAAGCTCCGCCAATTTGGAACCCCATAAACAGAAAAGGAAACCAAGCATTATTCCATAGGCAACACCAATTACCGTTCCCTGAGCAAGTCCTTTTACTATCCTATCCTTTTTTCTGGCTCCTAAATTTTGACTTGCAAAAGTCGATACAGCAACGCCAAGCGCATCAAAAGGACTAAAGAACATCTGCTTCAATTTAGTAACGGCAGTAAAGGCTGAAATATAAACGGCTCCCAAACTATTGTTGGCAGTCTGAAGAATCATACTTCCTATGGCGGTAATGGAAAATTGTAGTCCCATAGGAAGTCCCATGGACAAAAGTAGAATCATTGTTTTTCCGCTTAATACACAATCTTCTCTATGAAGCCTTAAAACTTCAACCCTTTTGCATATATATACAAAGCAAAAAAGTCCACACAATCCTTGAGACACAACTGTTGCAAGAGCAGCCCCCAATACCCCGAGACCTAAAACCATGACACAGACAACATCAAACCCAAGATTAAATACGGTTGAGAAAACAAGGAAAACCAAAGGTGTTTTTGAATCCCCTACTGCCCTAAGAATTCCAGACATATAATTGTAAAAAATCATGAGAGGAATACCTGCAAAAGTTATTGCAAGATATCTATAAGCATTATCAAAAATAAGATTTGGGGTTTTCAACAGATGGAGAATCTCTTCACAGAAAAACACACAAAAAGCAGTAACGACAAGGGAAATTATTCCAAGAAGAACCATACCGTTGAAAATATGTTTTTTCATTGAAGGAATGTCACCGGCCCCAAAACGTTGGGCAACTGGAATTGTAAGTCCTGTAGTAAGCCCCATGCAGAAACCAAGGACAAGGAATTGTACCGATGAAGAAGCCCCAACACCCGCAAGGGCATTGGAACCTAAATACAGGCCGACAATGGACGTATCGGCCATATTGTAGAACTGCTGAAGAAGATTCCCCAGCAGAACAGGAACAGAAAATGAAAGTATAAGCTTTAAAGGATTTCCTTCAGTAAGATTTTTTGTCAATTTACTTACCTTGCTTAGAGCAAACGCAATTAAATCTTCATATTCATTGCTTCGCGAACTTCATCAAGAGTCTGACATGCAATGGCACGAGCCTTGTCTACACCTTCAAGGAGTACCTTACGGATGTAATCTTCATTCTTTTCAAGCTCTGCTCTTTTTGCGCGCAAGGGGCGAAGCTCTTCATTAAGGGCTTCTGTAAGGCACTTCTTGAGCTCTCCACTTCCCTTGTCTCCAATGCGAGCTGCGATGTCAGAAGGATTTTCCTTTGTACAAAGACCAATAAGAGAAAGAAGGTTTGCAACTTCAGGGCGGTTTACAGGATCGTAAGTAATTACGCGTTCACCGTCTGTCTTTGCCTTCTTGATGAGGGCAGCAGTTTCATCTTCTGTGTTGCAGAGGAAAATTGCATTGTTGCGGCTCTTTGACATCTTCTGGTTACCATCAAGTCCCATGATGCTTGGTGTCTTTGAAAGAAGTGCCTGAGGCATTGGGAAAATTGGATCACGCCCTTTGCAGAATTTCTTGTTGAAAGATTTTGCAATATTGCGTGTAAGTTCAATATGAGGAAGCTGATCTTTTCCAACAGGAACAACATTTCCCTTGCAGAAAAGAATGTCGCAAGCCTGGTGAATTGGATATGTATACATACCTGCGTTTACGTTTGTAAGGCCTGCACTCTGAATTTCTTCCTTAACGGTTGGGTTACGGCTAAGTTCAGAATTGCTTACAAGAGTCATGAATGGAAGCATGAGCTGATTGCATTCAGGAATATAAGAATGTGGATAGATGATTACATCGTCGCCAGGTTCTATTCCAGCTGCAAGGTAATCGATTACAAGCTGTTTTGTATTCTGGCTGATTTTATCGAATGCATCGTGATCTGTAAGAACCTGATAGTCTGCAATAAGGATCATTGTTGGAACACCCATCTTAGAGATGCGGACACGATTCTGAAGAGAGCCAAAGTAGTGACCGATGTGAAGGCGTCCTGTAGGTCTGTCACCTGTAAGTACACGGTATTTTTTTGGGTTAATCTGAATATCTGCTTCAAGAGCCTTTGAACGTTCTACTGCTGCTTCAAAAGTCTTGTTAGGGTCAAATTCTGTATTTTCTTCTGCCATAATTCTTCCTCGAATATAATTTATGAAAGACATAATATTCTATAATCTAGAAATTTTCAACAAAGAGAAAGAGGGAAATCAGCAGAATAAGAAACATATCTTACAGGGAAAAAGAAAATCCAAGAAACTCAAGTCCTACTGCCGTAAACAGAAATTGCTGACCTGATACATTTTTCGGATTATATAAAGGATCACCTTTTATGGGCAGACCAAGCCAGGCAAGATGACAGCGAACCTGATGCCGGTAACCTTCCCTAATTTTGCAAAAAGCATGAACTTCATTGCCGGACTTTTCCAGTTCCATAAGGGTGATGTATTCTTTTGAACCTGCCTTCTTTTCTGCCGCTTTGCCTGCAAAGTCATTTACAGGCCTAACCTGACTATTTTTTAAGCCATAGGGACGAAACCTTGATCTTACTTCAAGACTAAACGAACCTTCGTTAGTTAAATTTTGTAGACATTCAAGGATATATTCTGAAGATTCATCCCTTTTTGGAAAGCCCTCAGTTAAATTTTTACCGGCAATTAAATCGCAATACGCTTCGTAGCTTTTTATAAAACGACCATTAGTTTGTTCCAAAATAATCGAGTCATAAAAGTCCTGGGTACAAGCAACAAGAAGAAGACCTCTTGTTTCAGTATCAATCCTGTGTACAAGACCAAATTCAATTTCCTTTTTTCCCTTGACTTCTGCAATTTCAGGAAATTTTTCCACGGCATAAGAAAGAGCACTTTCATCACCAGAAAAAAGAGGTGCACTTGGAAGCCCTCTAGGTTTATCAAGAATCAAAAAAGGTTCTTTTTCCGAGGGCTTATGAATTATGTTTATATTTTCGTAGAGAGAATTCATTTTCTACCTGTCCTTTGGAAGAATGACCTTTGAAAAATCTCTGTGGAGAACCTTCATTATTTTGAGGAACCTTTCTGGAGTTTTGTTTTTAAATTCCGAATATTCATTTGACCCGGGAAGTTTGATGGTAAGCTTGTGGGCATTCAGCATAAGAGTTGCATCCGGAAATTTTTTATCGGCCTTAGCATAAAGACCGTCGCCAAGAATTGGACAATTGAGGAACTTCATATGGACGCGAATCTGATGGGTTCTACCTGTAACAATTCTAACCCTCATTAAAGAGTATTCTCCATAGCAGGCAATGCAGCTGTAATGGGTTTCTGCATATTTTCCATCTTCCGTATCAGTAACTGCACGGAATTTTTTTCTGTCCCTCATGTCGCGGACAATCTGGGTCTTTATTTTTCCATGCTGATGCTGAGGTCGGCCCATGCAGATGCAGATATATTCCTTTTTTATTTTCCTGTGATTTCTAAAAAGACCTGCAAGATATTCTTCCGTAGGGCGATTCTTTGCAGTAATGATAATACCTGAAGTTTCCTTATCCAGACGGTGAACAATTCCCGGACGTCTATTGGCAAGGATTTTGTCAGTACTGGCATCACTTTCCTTTATTTCCTTGATAGCCTGCCTGCCCCAATGATAAAGCAATGCGTTTACTAAAGTTCCGTCCCAATTACCGCATGCAGGATGAGTAACCATGCCCTGTTTTTTGTCTACAACACACACATTGTCGTCTTCATAAATAATATCAAGGGGAATGTCCTGAGGCTCAATATTATCAGGAATATTTTCTTCCCACTGAATGTCTATCTGATCTCCAGCCTTTACCTTGTAGGAAACTTTCTGATTTTTACCGTTTACAAGAATACTGACAACACCGCTTTTAAGCTTGCTGCGGTTCATTCCGTTGGACAGTCCTGAAATATATTTATCGAGCCTCTCTGATTTTGAATATTCAGTAGGAACCTTATTGGAAAAAAAAGCCATGTATTATTCCTCACTGTTCTGAACTTCACTTGACTGAAATTCATCTTCAACAATTTCGCTTTCTTCCGGTTCTGCAAGAGGAACTACATTAACCTGTTTTGCAGCATTGATTTTTTCAAGTCGTTTTCTTTTATTGTAGCTGATGATTTTATTGACCGTAAAATCAACAAGTCCTATGGCAAGTCCAGTACATACGGTCATGCCGAGAATTTTAAGCTGTTCGCTTTCATCAAGGGAACTTGGATTCAAGGGATTAGGAATGGAACTCATGTTTCCCCTTTTTACTTCAATATATCCGTATGCAATGGTAACTCCAATCATGGCAAAAGGAACCGAACCAAGGGATACCACTTCAAACCTTCTCAAATCAAGGGTCCACTGGGGAAATTCTTCCTTGCTGTATGGTACAGGTTCAGTTGACTCTTCACAGAATGCAGATTCCGGGAACAACGATGAGAAAACTAAAAATATAAATAGAAAGCCGATGAATCTTTTCATTTATTTTTAATTGTAGTTTCTTTCTCCAAAGAGTGCTGTTCCAACACGAACCATAGTACTGCCTTCCTCTATGGCAATCCTGTAATCACCACTCATTCCCATGCTCAGTTCTTTTACAGGGAGCTCAGGGAATTTTGAATTGAGAAGTTCCTTAAGATTCCTGAGCTTTTCAAAGGAAGTTCTTACGGCCTTTTCATCATCAGTAAAAGGAGCCATGGTCATTAAGCCTGCAGGAGTAATATGGGGATACAACCCCTTTGAAAAATTTTCTGCAGTCAAAAGAACTGAATCAACATCCCCGTAACCGCTCTTGCTGTCTTCTGCAGTATGGAATTCAAAGAAAACCGAAATATTTTTTTCAAGTTTTGAAGCCTGTTTTTCAATTTCTACAAGGAGACTTTCCCTGTCCACAGACTGAATGCAGCTGGCAATTTCAACGGCTTTCTTAACTTTATTTGACTGAAGTTGACCGATTATATGAAGTTCAACCTTTTCATCATTGAGTTCAGTAAATTTTCCATAGGCTTCCTGAACGCGATTTTCACCAAAGAGAAATTGATTGGCTTTCAATGCCGCCTTAACATCCTCAAGGGGATGAAATTTACTTACGGCACAAAGACGAACACTGCCCTGGACACGTCCGGATTTTGACTCGGCAGCCTTTATCTGTTCACGAACTTTCTGAAAATTTTCTGCAATCTCTGATTCTGTCATGATTCAATTTTAGCAGAACACAAACAATCGCTCAACACATCCGTAATTTTTGCAAACTGTTCTACGGTAAGGTTTTCTGCCCTTTCCATTTTGCTTATTCCTGCCCTGTCAAAAATTTCCTCAGCATTCATTCCTGCAGTCAATAAAGGCTTGATGTTGTTCAGCAAAGTTTTTCGTCTTGAAGCAAAAAGAGCATGCACAACCTTAACAAAAAGTCTGTTATCCTTACACTGAACCGGAGTCTCCTTTTTTTCCAGAGAAAAAGCCTGGGATGCAACATTAGGTCTAGGCCAGAAGTTTGCACTGGAAAGAACAATTCCCTTTTTTACATTGTATCCCCACTGGCACAAAACACTGAAGGCAGAATAGTTTTCAGTTCCAGGAGCCGCAGCAACTCTTTCCGTAACTTCCTTCTGAACGGTAAAAACACATCTGTCAAAAACAAGACCTTCAACAATTGTATCAGCGATAAATGTAGCGGCAATATTGTATGGAAGATTTCCAAAAAGCTTTGAAGGTTTCTGTGAACAGTTTTCAAAATGCTTTTTCCAGGTCTTGAGTACATCACCTTCAGTAATGCCAAACTGGCCTTTAGCTTCCTGCTCTTCAAAAAACTGATGAAGGAGTCCAATGAATCCCTTGTCAATCTCAAAGGCATTCAGTACGGCTCCACGGTTCATGATTTCTTCCGTCATGCATCCAAGTCCAGGACCAACTTCCCAGATTACTTCTCCTTCCTTTGGATCAAGAACATCAATTATTTTTTTTCTGGCATCACCATTTATCATGAAGTTCTGACCGAATTTTTTCTGCATGGCAAAGCCCTGAGAATCAAGAAAGCTTTTTAACTCTGCAGGAGAATTGTAGTCCGGGTGTTTCATAAAATATCCTTTAGTCTTTAGAATTTCAGAGGCGGAACAAATGCAAATAACTGAACCGTCAATGCAATTACCTTATAAATTGCATTCATTATACAACCAAAGGCCGGTGCTAGAAAAGGCATTACAAGGCATAAAATTATGGAAAGCAAAGCAACGAATATAAAAAGGCTAACCAAAGGAGATACAACGACACTTGCTAAAATCCCGCAAGGCATTATAGTACCGAACATTCCAATGGATACGGGAGCCGTTGCACATTGGGCACCCATGGAAGCTGACAATGAACTGCTGATTTTACCCGGAAGTAATCTACATAAAAAAGAGTTCACCCCATCACTCAAAAGGAGAATTCCTGCAAGGGCTCCATAAGACAATATGAAAGCTGCAGAAAATATGTCCGCCGGAATAACAAGGCAGTGAATCAGGAAAACAGAACAAAGTACAAGGAAATAGTCTGCCTCCGTAGAAAAAACAGAGGAACACAGGAGCATTATAAGGGAACAAAGAAGAGCCCTTAAAAGAGAAGGAGAAAGTCCTGCAAACCAGACAAAAAACAGAATACCAAAAAGCCTGAAAAAGAAACTGTATTTTTTGCCGAAAATTCTTTTTCCACTTCCACCAGCAAGTCCTGCAAAAAAGGAAAGGTGCATTCCGCTTAAAGCAAGGATATGTGAAAGGCCTGCATTTCTAAAATTATCGGAAACATTTTTTTCAGTATATTCCCTTGATCCAGAAAGCAATGCAAGAATAAGTCCGCCAGCATTTTTCCACCCATACATAAGACGCTTAAACTGGATTCTTGAAAAAGTCCTTATCCCTATGAATTTTCCCTTCAAGTTGTTTTCCCTTTCAAGATACTGTCCGTCTATTGCAACGAAAAAACCTTTTGAAAAGTTTCCAGAAAGCATTACCCTTTCCCCTTTTTCAAAAACTATTTTCTTTCCGAAAGATGAAAAAAGCTTGCCCGGATAAAGGGATTCCACCATATAGGATGGCACAAGGCACTTTACCTGGCCAGAGGCAGAACTTTCCATACTGAAGGCATTTACGGTTAAAAAGGAACGCTCTACAGAAAGGACAAGGCTATAAAACCTACCGTTGGAATTGATTGAAGGATTGGAAGCAACTTCTCCCACCAAACCTGTTATGGAAGAAGATGTTCCAAGGGATTTTAATGGATGGCGGTCAGCAATTTTTACGAAACCGCCATAAATCAGGACAGCACAAACAAAGGCTGCAACAAAGAATGGATTAAATAGTCTTTTTTTTAAGTTTCCTACCACTTGAGTTTTGTGATGGCAGACTTAGCAGCTTCTACGACTTCATCGGGATATTCAAGGGAAGTTGCAGCATAGATGAAATCAAAAGCCCTGTTGTCTCCAAGTTCTCCCAAACTATTGATAACGGAAAGAACAACGCCTTTAACAGGAGCACGGCCAGATTCTGTACTCTTGTTAAGAAAATCCAGATATGAAGAAAGCACTACAACAGTGTCAGAGTTTGCAACGGAAGCAATGTTTGAAATCGCCTTTGTAAACTGATCATCTGTAATATCCTTCAGTTCATACTCACTTCGAATACGCTCAAAGGATTTTGTAGCAACAGCAGAAGCCCTTGTCCATTTTGATTCTGCAACGGTTTCAAGGCAAAGCAGTTCAAGAGTAACAAGGTCTTCCTTCTTTTCTCTGGATTTTACTTCCTCACTCTTATTTATAACCGCTGAAAGTACATTTTCTGCACATTCTCCGCAAATTTTTTTAGAAATTTTTGGATTTGCATTAAGTTTGTTGAGAATTACTATTTTTTTGTCGGCAGGAACGCTGACTATCATCTGAAGGATTTCACGGCGGTTGTCTTCTGCAAGGTTTCCATAACATTCCGCGATCTTAGGGCTGAATTCCGGCCACACTTCAAGAATGTCGGCAATAAAAAGTCTGTTGAAAGATGCAGCATTTCCTTTGGCACCCATGAATTCCACGGCCTTTACAACAGTATCATCTACAGGATTATGATTCTGCATTTTTTTATAGAAAAAGTCGTTTACCATCTGAACGGCTTCTACACTTGGCATGACATTAAAGAAATCAATAACGGCTGTTTTTACCCGCTGACTATCTGTCATCTTAAAAAGCGAACAGAGTCTCGATGAAATCTGCTTTTCAAAGCCAACTGTATTTCTTGAATTAAATGACCTGATGCTTATTTCTGCAAGAGAATTGTAATCCTCGTCATTGGAAAGCACATCGTTTGTATCAATAAGAAATTCAATGGCTTTTACGGCCACGGAAGAATCACCAGAATCAGCAGCCCTCTTAACGACGGAAATTTTATCCTTAATATTTCCCCTGTAAAAATCGATGATACTGGAATTCTTGTCTTCTGCAAAAGAAAGAATGGCAGCGGAAAATCCAACGATGAAAGTAATTATCTTTTTCATTTTTATATCCTTTTTTTAATGCTTTATTTTAATACAGATTTATCAATTGCATTGCCTTCTGCAGCGGCTTTATTTGCATCGGAAACATTCTGCTGAAGGTCTGATGATGAAGGCTCATAGCTTTTTGGAACTATTTCTTCGTTCTTGTATTCAGGGGCTTCAACAGGCTGATTTACAATTTCCGGCATTGTTTCCCCTTCATTTTCAAAAGCTTCTGCCTGAGCAATAGCTTCATTTATATCCTTTTGTTCTTCAGGAATTACATTATAAACATAGGAAAGAATGGAGTTTTTCATTCCCTGTTCTATGTGGGTACATTCAAAATGAAGTCTGGACTGATTCAGGCTTTCATTGAACTCAACAGCACGAACTACACCAAACATTACGATAAGGGCATCGTTAAGTTCAAACTGAATTTTAATAGGAACAGAATTCTTTCCCTTTCCGCCAATACGAATCATGGCACCGTCTTCACTGATGTCCTCAAGAAGACATTTGTATCCAGGTTCAGTCTCAATTCTGTCGTATTCAACAACTTCTTCCTTGATGACATACATCTGGGCATAGATTTCGCAAGGAACTCTGATGGACTGTCTTTTCTGGGTTCGGTCAAGCTTGTAGCTGTGCTTTAAGTAAAGAGCCTGGTCGCTTCTGAAGACTCCGGAACCGAATACCTGAGTATCAAAGGCATAGCCTGCATCATTTTTGCGCCAGAAATATACGGAAATGGTCTGACCTTCCCAATCTTCCCCAGGCAGCTGTTCAATTTTTCTCGTAACCTTATTTACCTGGACCGGAAGTGAAATTATGAGCTCGCGGCCATTGTTGATGACGTGAGAATAAAAAACTCCGTGGCCCTTAAAAATAATGCTGAGTTTTTGACCGTTATCAAGAGACTTGGTAGATTCAAGCCCCCTCTTATTGTCAAGGTCAAGTACAACACGAGTCTTGAACCTATAAAGCTTGTCAAGAAACATCTGAACAGGATATGAATTGGCATTGCCCGACTGTTTGGATTTTTCAATGACCATAGCAATGCATTTGTTTACCGCATTTTCCGAAACATATAAATCAAGAGGTTCTTCAATTTCGCATTCTTTTGCAAGCTTCCACAAAACTGAAATGTCTTTCCTGTGGAAACCGTAGTCGAAGCCCTGCGCATAGAATTTTAC
Organism: Treponema sp.; assembly: GCA_024400915.1. Lineage (GTDB taxonomy): Bacteria > Spirochaetota > Spirochaetia > Treponematales > Treponemataceae > Treponema_D. The sequence goes on along the minus strand of JAKSLX010000003.1, from coordinate 179,075 downwards.
TTTGTCCTGAGTTCCCAGGTAGAATCTGTACAGGCAAAAAGCAAACAAACAGATCAACAAGGCTGAAATCAGCACTGACATTTTACACTCCCTTTTTTAATAAACAATCATCTCCAAGACAAATTTCCAGAACAATATATGGAAAAAATCATGTAAATAAATTATAACATTTGTTGTGAAAAAAAGATACATTCTCTCTGAATTTCTGCTTATATTCGTATTTCTCATTTTGCCGCCTCTTTTTGTATCTAAAGGCAGCGGACTTTCAAAGGCAGCATCTTTTTCACCGATAGTATTCATACAGCTTGCAATTGCAGCAGTCCTTTACATTCAATACAAGCTTCAGTTTACGGACCTTAAAAATTCCATGAAAATAAAAATTTTCAAGATTCCCTTCTGGTGGAGCATTACCCTTGGCAGCCTCATGCTGATTTTTGCGCTGATGCAAACTCTTGAACTTTTTCTTGAAAAAGAGACCCTTTCAAGAAACCTGCTTCCTGCAATCAATTCTCCTATGGGATGGTTCTTCCTTACATTTTCTGTTTTTACAGGTGCCTTTTACGAAGAAGTTCTGTACCGTCAGTTCATGCCTGAATTCCTTCTGAAAATTTTTGAGTCCAAGGCTGAAAAGAAATGGTGTCTGATGGCCATCGAGGCTTTTCCCCTCATTATTTTTGCATTGTCCCACAGATATCTTGGCTGGATTCCCGTTTTTAATGCCCTTGCCTGCGGTTCAGTCCTAAGGCTCTGCTACAGGAAGACTTTTTCCGTATGGACAGGAATGACAGCACATTTTACATACAACATGACCTTGATAGTTTTCAGTCTTCTCTCCCGATAAACCTGTCCTATTTGCATAAACCTTGCTAAAATGTTATTCTCTAATATCACTTTTTAATAAAGGAAGTAAAAAAATGATTTACACAGATACAAGAGACAGTTCGGTAAAAGTAAATTTCAGAACAGCCGTATTGAACGGAATGAACGCTGCAACAGGCGGACTTTACATTCCAGTTGAATTTCCAAAGCTTGACAAATCATTTACAGACAGAAATACAGATCCATCTTTCAGGGATGTTGCATTTGAAATGGCTAAGCCTTACGTAAAGGATGAAATTCCTGACAATGATCTTGAGGCAATCATCTCCGACTGCTATCCATTTACATCTCAGGTTGTTCCGATCGACCCAACAACTTATGTCCTTGAGCTTTTCCACGGTCCAACATGTGCATTCAAGGATTTTGGCGCACGCTTCATGGCTCGCACAATGTCTTACTTTAACCGTGGCGAAAATGACAACCTCCACATCCTCGTAGCAACATCAGGCGACACAGGTTCTGCTGTAGGTTCTGCTTTCCATAACGTTCCAGGAATCGATGTTACAATCCTTTATCCAGATGGAAAGATTTCTCCACTTCAGGAAAAGCAGCTTTCTACTTTCACAGGCAATGTCCGCGCACTTAAGGTAAAGGGAACATTCGATGACTGTCAGGCTCTCGTTAAGAAGGCTTTCGTAGACAAGGACCTCCGCGAAAAGTTCCGCCTTTCTTCTGCAAACTCAATCAACATTTCACGCCTCCTTCCACAGGCTTTCTACTACATGTATTCTTCAATCGTAGTAAAGAACAGAATTCCACGCGATTCACAGATTAAGGATCCTGCAATCATCGCAGTGTGTCCAAGCGGAAACTTCGGAAACCTTACATCCGGTCTCATCGCAAAGGAAATGGGAGCACCTATCACAGGTTTCGTTGCAGCAACAAATGCAAACCGCACAGTTCCAGACTGGATCGCAACAGGTGAATACAACGCACGTCCTTCAGTTGCTACACTCAGCAACGCAATGGATGTTGGTGCACCAAGCAACTACGAAAGAATCAAGGCTCTCTACTCCCTCGAAGAAGTTCGTTCAATGTTTGCTTCTTACTGGACAGACGACGAAGGAACAATCGACGGTATCAAGAAGTGCCACGAAAAGACTGGATACATCATCGATCCACACGGAGCAGTTGCATGGAAGGCATGGAACGACATCCGTGGCGGCGAAATGGAAAAACTTGTCAAAGGCGAAAAGGGAGACTACTCTAAGCCTGGTCTTACAGCAAACATTCCTGCATGGGCAGACAAAGTTGTAAACAAGGAAGCTGCAGCTATCATCCTTGAAACAGCACACCCTGCAAAGTTTGGCGCAACAGTTGTAAATGCAATTGGACGCGAGCCAAACATGCCTGAACGCCTTGAAAAGGTCATGTCTTTGCCAGACAATGCAATTCCAATGGAAAAGGATTACGATAGCTTCAAGAGCTGGCTCGTAGCCAACCTGTAACAAAATATAAAATCTACCGGTCAGGTCTGAGAATGGCTAAACCGCTAGATATCGTCGCTACATACAAAGCCCGGCAAGGAAACTATCTTTCCGGGCTTTGTATGTTTTAGCCATCCTCAACCTTCCCTCTTGATTTTACATTTGATTCATCTATTAAATTTTTAGTTGAAATTCAACTTTCATCTTTCAATTTTCAACTACCCTATAGTCCCAGTTGTGCTTAGGATATCGACCTTTCATTTCCTTGCAGATTTCAGGCCAGCTTGTCGTCCAGAAATTTTCAAGGTCTTCCGTAATCTGAAGGGGTCTTGAAGCTGGAGAAAGCAGCTTTAGCAATACATTCTGCCCCATTACTTTTGGGGTTGAAAAGCATCCGAAAACCCTCTGTATAATTACTTCCACAACAGGCCTTATCCTTTCGTTCTTTTCGTAGATTACCTTGAACTTTCTTCCATTAGGAAATTCAAGAAGTGAAGGAACTTCCCCATCTATTTTTGAACCGTCAAGATACCAATAGAGAGCATCGTAAATGATTTTTGAATCAAGTTTTTTCCCATCCGTAATAAAAGGACCAAGCCATTCTTCTATGGAATCTGCAAGCATATCATTTAAGCTTCCTTGTTCATCCTTTTGCTGTCTGTAATATTCTACGCGCAAAAGAAAATTTTCAGACCTGTCATCAAAAGGAAGAACTTTAAGTCCTTTTTTTTGAACTTCATTTTTCCACGCAGGTAGAATGTCGCCGGAATCAGGAACAAGTTTTTTTGATGAAAGGCAGATTTTGCCAAGAACCTTCTGCTCTTCTTTATAGATCTTTCCATCCTTGAAATAGCACTCGAACTTTGATTCTGCATTACCTTCAATCCATTTAAGAAATTCTTCCCCTTGAATTTCTTCTGCTCGATATATCAAGGCATTGCTTTCGCCTGCATCAACTTCAAGGGCTACAATCCATTGGGCATCTGTTTTTACAGAACCATGAAGAAATGCTTTTCTGCCATTGGTAAACTGATATTCCTGCCTTGCATTTCCTGGATTTGAAACCTTTAAAGCAAGACGATTTGGGTAACCTTCAAGGAGCAGCATCTGCTCATTCTGATATTTTATGTTTTGTTTTATTGGAAAATTTTCAAGCCTATGACAAACATCAGTCCAATCCTTTAACGTATTATTTTCAAGGGAAAGGAAGATTTTTTTTGCATATTCCATGAAGGCTCCATTTCCTCTTGCAGAGAGGACAAGACCCGCAAGCCTAACGTCCATTCCAAGCTTAAGTACAGCCCTGCCTTTATCTGTGATCCTTGAATTTTTCATCATGCCAGATTTTTCAAGAAAGAAAATACTTTCATTCCAGAATGCTTTTGAAGGCCTATCAAGAAAATCAATACGGTCAAGATCAATCTGTCCGCGTTCTGCACATTCAAGGACAAGAGATGACAATTCGCATCTAAGAATTTCTGGAAGTACTTCCTTTTGCCTGACATCATTCTTGCTCCAAAGCCTTATGCACTTGCCTTCTTTGGTTCTACCTGCACGGCCAGATCTTTGAGCCGCAGAAAATTCACTCTCATTCAATGTAACAAGTTTCTGCATTCCAACATTAGGATTGAAGACATTCATTCGACATAGTCCGCTGTCAACAACACAAGTTACATCTGGAACCGTAAGTGACGTTTCTGCTATGGCTGAACTAACGATGATCCTTCTAGTTCCCTTGTCATTTTCCTTGAGAACCCTTTTCTGTTCATCAATACTTATGCTTGAATGCAGCGTAAGAATCTCAACGGAATAATCGTCGCCAAAATGAGTTCTTAGATTTTCCGTGCAATTCCTTATTTCTTTAATGCCAGGCAGAAAAACAAGAACATTGCCTTCATTGCTTGAATTAAAAGCGTCTATAACAGCAGATTCTATCCCAACATTAGGTTTATAATGGATTTCTACAGGGAAAGTCCTTCCAGGGATTTCTACTATGGGAGCATCATTGAAGTAGGAAGAAATTCTTTTGGCATCAATTGTCGCACTCATTACTACCACATGCAGATCATCACGCAGTTCAAGGGCTTCCTTTAGGAAAGCTGAAATCAAATCAAGATGAACTGACCGTTCGTGGAATTCGTCCAGTACAACAACATTGAAATTTTCAATGGCAAAATCTTCCTGTAGCATACGGACAAGGATTGCTTCCGTTACAACCTGAAGACGAGTTTCTTTTGAAATCCTGTTTTCAAGGCGAATTTTATAGCCTACGGTTTTTCCACATTCTTCCCCTGCAAGATCTGCAAGTCGTCCTGCCGTTCCCAGTACACTAAGTCGTCTAGGTTCAGTCATGATAATGTTGCCCTTAAAATTTTCAAGCAATCCTAAAGGTAAAACAGTAGACTTTCCTGCACCCGTTTCTGCAGTAATAACAATGCAATGACTGTTTGAATTCTTAAGAACAGAGCATATTTCACCTATGTGGCTGAAAACCGGGAACTGATTCAGATTTGATTCATCAATTTTCATTCTGAAAAATTATATAATAGTTCAGGTAATTTTTCACAAAAAAATAACCCGATGAAAAGCAATGAATGCTTACACCGGGCATCTTTTATGAAAAAATATTTTAGCTAGATGGCAGTTTCAGATTACTGAATGCCAACTACATTACTAATACTGCCGGAAACTGATTTCTTCTGAGTTGAATCACCCTTCTTGTATACATCACAATTGAAGGAACCATTTATCAAAGAAAGTGTTTTGCCATTTGTCTGACCACTGATTATAATCGTACACAAGGTTGAATACCAGTAATCAGTTCCGTCAAAATAAGTAACATTTGCATCAGCAGAAGCAAAGTCATTAACTTTAAGATTATTGGAATTTCCTTCAACAAGATAGTTCAACAAATTAGTAACAACGGTCTCCGTATTTGCAGTACCTGTCCTATAAGTCTTTGGAGTTTTTCCTCTATAGGTAACAAAGATTTTTTCACCAGTTACAGAATTTGTAGAATAAATCATAGTTCCTGTTGAAGAACCACTTAAAGACGAGAAGATATTAGATACACTTGAATCCTGACCGACAGATGCATCATCAGATACTTTAGCTACAGCCTTCTGCTGGAAATATTCATCACCGATATTTGCAGAAAGTTCACTGATCCTAATTTCTTCAGTTTCAGTAACTTTGCATCCTGCAAAACCAAATACCGATGCAACAACAAAAGCACAAGTCATTTTCTTAAAAAAATTCATATAAATACTCCAATAACTAATTGATATGTTGATTATAGCGTAAAAACAAGTAAAAAACAATTTGTTGAAAACCAAGGAAATAAAACTTTTATTTACCCAAGTCTTCCATGCGCATGTTCCAGTTGGCAGGAGGGTCCTCAATGATGCTCCAGTCAAAATCAAGAACACCGTGAGGCGGGAAAAGAGGTACTGAATCTGGATATTTCTTTTTAGAATCTTCTTTTAAAATTTCTTCAATGGTCTTACCTTCAACAAGTTCAAGGTAAGGTTTACCCATGGCACAGATGGTGGCAGTCCTTACGCTGTAGGAATATTCATCACCATTGTCATCGCTGCCATGTTTTTTCACCAGGATTGAATTCAGTGTATATTCAGAAGGAAGTCCTTCAATTTTTTCTATGTTGCGAATTCTTGTACCACGGCCGTTAACGCAGGTAAATGTCTGCCCGCTTACACGAAGATGTTTTGGAACTCGATAGGTCTCTTCTCCATCAGAAAATACAGCTTCCTTTTCACTGTCGTAATCCATATCGGTTCTCCAGTAGCGGATATGATACACAGAATTTTCGTTGATGTAATAAGACATGAGTTCCTTTGAATTGATCGGAGGACTTATGAGAATACCAGAAGCATTGCCGCTGTCTTTCCAATATCCGTTCAAAGGATTACCGCTCTGCATTGTGTTACCGTCAAGGAAAGCACCTTTGGGAACCTTGTCGGAATCTTCTTCCTTGATTATGAAATCAAGGTAAAGTTTATTGCCAATTACAGCAAAAGGAATGTTGTAGATTTCCTTGCGTCTAGGATACTTTACCTGCATGTTCCACGCACCGCTTGGAACTCCATCTGCAGAAACTTCATCACCGTCATCCTGAAGAACAATTTTATCACCTGAAAGCTGAGGAGTAAGCTCTATGAATTTAACGCTGATTTCTTCCGGTAAATTTCTTTGGGTTGCATCGTTGAGTGGTCTTTTGTTTTTTTCAGTATAGGCATGTGGTTCAGCAGCCCTATCATCATACCATTGGTAAAATGCCCGGAGCACCATCATTGGAATTGTCCCATTGCCATTGCTGTAACCGCTATCAAAGACAACATAACGACTGGAATTCATCCACACACCCTTTAAAAGTTCAGGAACAGCTTCATCTTCCTGAGCAAAGGAAAGTGAGAAAAACGACAAGCATAGCAACAGAAAAAATCTTTTCATATTTTATTACTGGGAAGAATCCTTCATGGAAGCAATTTCGTCCCTTATAGAATATCGGATGATTTCCCTTTCTTCAAAAGATTTTGCAACCAAATCATCTATTTCCATGGCTTCGTAGATTTTTCTTGATTCTTCCACATCGGCGCGCAAAACAGGATGCTTTGGACTGAAAAGAACGCAGCAGTCTTCGTAAGGAAGGATTGAAGTTGCGTAGGTTCCGATTTCAAGGGCTGTATCAACGATTTCTTCCTTATCAAGGCCGATGAGGGGACGATACAAAGGAAGCTCGGCAAAACTTTCAGTAACGGCAAGATTCTGGCTTGTCTGGCTTGCTACCTGACCAAGGCTTTCACCTGTGATTATTGCATTGCTGCCAATATGTTTTGCTATCATGTTAGCAACCTTCATCATGCAGAGTCGAAGCATGAGTGTGCTGTATTCTTCTGGAGCCTTCTGCTTGATTTTCATCTGGACTTCTGTAAAAGGAACAACGTTGAGGTGGGTTTCCATTCCGTACATGGCTATTGTCTTTGCAAGGTCCTGCACTTTTTTCTGGGCTTCCTCTGAAGTATACGGATAGCTATGGAAGTAGACACACTCAACCCGCATGCCGCGTCTCATCATTCTGTAACCTGCAACAGGACTGTCGATTCCGCCTGAAAGCAAAAGGAGGCCTTTGCCGCTGACACCTACAGGAAGACCTCTTCCCGTCTTTTTCTGGGCACAGTAAACGTATGCTTTGTCACGAACCTCAACATTGATCACGCAGTCTGGATGCTTTACATCAACGTCCATGGTTCCGTCATCAAAAAGAACGCCAGCAGCCTGAATGCAGATTTCGTAGGAGTTCAAAGGGAATGACTTGTCTTCGCGGCGGGCATCAATCTTGAAAGTCTTGGCACCTGCAGCCTTTGCCTTGAGTCCTTCTACCTTTACGGCTTCAGTAATGGCTTCCATTGTCTTTTCCACATTCTGAACCTTAGCCCAGCCTGTGATTCCAAGGAGATGGTCCAATGCAAACTCAACGGCACCACAGCTTTCCTTTGTGCAGTGGACATACAAACGCCCCGTAAGAACCTTTACCTTTGCATCTGCAGTCTCCAAAGCTGTGCGGAGATTATTTACCAGCTGCTTTTCGAAGGTCTTGATGTTGCTTCCCTTGAGGGTAAGTTCACCGACCTTTCCAAGATACGTTTCTGTATAAACCGAAAAATCTATTTCTTTCTTTACTCTGTTTTTCATTTTAATACCTTATGGAAACCCCAATATTGAAGTAGAAATTTGTTTTGTTGCAAAGCTGATCTTCCCAAGCCTTGCGGTATTTTTCGACGAGAGCCTTTTCTCCACCGGCAGCTGTCTTTCCACCATCATATGAACTGCCCAGTCCAGGGAACATTTCATTTCCGACACCGTAGTTATGGATATATTCAATGTCGAAACCACCTTTCAAGGTTACGCTTGAACCGTTGCTTTTGCGGCTCAAAAGATATTCAGCCTGAGAGCCAATTTTCACAGTAGTCATGATGTGATCCTGTGTCATGAAATTAAGGTGATTCCATGCAGTATCAACGTGTCTTCCAAGATTTCCGTCTGGATTAGAATACATGGAGTGCTGGTAAACGGAACCGTCAGTTGCATAAGTTCCCTTATCTGCGCTCAAATATTCCGCTGCTTCTTCATCCGTAAGGCTTTCGCTGATGTTTCCGTGTCTTGAAAGGGAACCGTGAACATTCATTTTAAGACGGTTAACGGGCCTTAGATCAACGGAAAGCTGAATCGCATCACTGTCAGGCTCATACTGGGAACCTATCTTTATTCCGTTATTGGTATAATCCTGATAGTTGTTCATGCCAGGCCCGATCTTAGCCTTGTCCGAATGTCTGTCATATTCCCAGTGGCTGTAGGTATATGGAGTAATGGCAGTATAGCTTAAACCGACTTTTTCAACGACACTTTCTTCCGGAGTCCAGATGATTCCAGTTTTTGCTGCCAAACGGTATTTTGAATCAAGGTTAGCCTTAAGGAATTCATCAATTGGGAAATCGTCCACCATCACATCATTTGCCCATGTAATTCCACTGACAGGCTTTACATTGAAAGCAAGTCCCATAAAAACGCCGTCTCCGGCACCCGTAAGTTCTTCCGAAATCATGTAAGGAACAGGCAGAAGAGTACAAATATCAAAACGATTGCCTATGACAGTGGTTTCATAGAATGAAAAATCAAACCAGTCGCAAACCTCATAGGAAATTGCATGGAAACCCAATATCTTTCCCGCCCCCAAGGATCCTATGTTGCCATCATATGCAGATGTAGAACCAAGCATGGATACCTGCTGGGTATACGACACCTTGCCTTCCATCCATGTCATGGAAAGATTTGTCTTGTGAAACCCTGAATCGTTTAAGGCAAGACCTTCGTTAAGCCATTTTCCATAGCCATTCCTATAAATACCACCCTGAACAAAGAGGTTCTCGGTTCCGTATGCAACGGCAGTATTTACATCAAGATACATGGTAAGGGGGCCGAATTCCGATGGATCATAGATTGCATCATGAGCTGGAGTTGAATACATGGGCTTAAAGTCCGTGTCAGGATGCTTTGAAACCGTAATTCCCATCCTGTAGCCAAAAGATGCCCTGTCTGTGCCTTCAAAAAGGGGTCTGTCCCCCTGAACACCAGGGCAAAGATAGATATTTTTTCCTGTATTAGACTCATTTTCGCCATCTTTCTTTGCTTTTTCAAGCTTGAGGAAACCATCAGCATCAAGATAGACATAAAGCTTTTTTCCTGTCATGCGTTCATAGACAAGGCTTGCATCCTCTTTATCCCTTTCAGTGCCATTTTCAAGCACCTGGTCAATTATGGCCTTTACATTCTGATAAGGATAAGGCCTTACCGGCGGAAGGCTTTCCACTATCCCCCTGTTGTACCAGTTTAAGGCAAGGTCATAAAAATCATTCTGAGGGTCTACCGTTACCTGGGCAAACATGGCCCCGGAACAGATTATGGCAGCCACAAGGACCGCTACATTCTTCCTAATCATATATTCTCCAAATCAGTTGTCGCCATCAATAGAATTTCTTTGAAATTGATACGGCAATCTCAAAGCCCTTTGAAGTTCTTCCTTCAATATTTCCGTAGTTGATCACATAGGTAAAAGCCGGCTGAACCATAAAGGAAAGGTTATCTGCAGGCGACATTGTTCCCATGAGGGCGATTCTGTTCACGTATTCGGTAGTTCCATGTGGAGTTCTGTAGTTCTGCCTGTCCTTGGCGGTATCAGCATTACCATTGGAATCAGTCTTTCCGTCATTGTCCTTTGAAGGGTAAGCCCAGTTGTTATATTTTGAATCAGAACCTTTTGCAACAGCCTCAGATTCCTTTGACTTGTCCCTGTCCTTCCAGTTCCAGTCAAGACCACGGAAAACCTTGTCTCCGCTGTATTCTCCACATGCCTTGAAAAGATAATCCAATGTCACGGACCATTTGCCTGCATTTTCATATCCAATGGAGATTTCTCCGCCCACAGTGTCAGGTCCCCAAGGTGTTCCATACCATTCAGTATAAAAGTCATCCTGCATAGGTCCCATAAGGTCCTGATAGTATCTTACCAAAGACCAGTTAGGACTTGCCTTTATGTACATATATGGATCCGTATAGGTTCCCTCAAGCCAGATATGGAAAGCACCCTCTCCGAAAGGAATGAAAACTTCCGTACCGGCCTGAAAGCCGAATCCACGTGGAGTACAGTCATCAGGGTCATCCGCTTCCGTAGGCATCTGAAACTGATCCATAGCAAAGATTCCATAGAGCCTAGTGTTTCTTACAGGCGCATAGTCAAGCTTGAGGCACATGTAGTCGCAGGTATTGCTTTCACCACCCTCACGTCTTGTCTCGTAGTCCTTCCAGGCAGCAAAACCGTGGAAAATGTTCCATGGGGCAAGATAGCGAAGTTCCATAGGTGCATAAACAAAAAGGGATTCCCTTGCAGTAAACTGAAGCTTTGAGCCAAGAAGCATGCCGATTTCGTGAGTGTACATGTACCTGTCGGGATTGAACTGGCTTACATTCATCTTGTAGCGGAAATTGCCGGACCAGATGGAAAGATCTGCACTGGTGGCGCCCGTAAAATATTCGCTCTGTGCAACGCTTCCGGAAAGGGAACGGTTAAAATTTGAAGGCATTGTTCCAAACATGAAGGAAAGACCTGTGTTCTCCGTAAAGTCATGACCGGCCGCAAAATAATAGTTGTGAGGAAAATTAAGGTCAAAGGCATCAGCCGCAAGGGGAACATTTGAATAGTTCTTATGCTTTATCCTGTATCCCTGGGTCTGCTGAACAGATGCATCCATTGCCATGGCAAAATAGTCCTGCATGGTAATCTTTACCGGAATGTTCAGAAGAGGCTTCTGCCTGTGATAGTCATAAACCCGTTCAATTTCCTCTTCGCTCTTGTAATAGCCTTCCAGGTTTACTTCAAGTTCCCCCTGAATCTTAAGGATGTCGCTTCCAAAAGAAACTGGAGTCTCGTATTCAATATATTCCTTTATGGTGTCATACTGACGGGCTGCGTCTTTGGAAAGGCTTTCACAGTCAATTTTGTTCAGATGATAGTCTATTTCCCCAAGTGTCATTGGACCATAAAAGACAAAATCAGTTCTTCCACTATCCATGACAATTCTTGCAAGGCTGTCAAAAATCCAATGCCCTGCAGGAATTACTTCCTGACGACTTCTTGCGTATGAAAAAACTGAAAGCAGTATAGAACCAAGTGTTATAAGCAAAAGCTTTTTTAAGCATTTTATTGTAGATTTCATGATTTTTTGAGTTTAAATGATTGTTGCAGAAAAAACAAGCATGGGTTAAAATTGTAGGACTATGAAAATAGCAATGTTCACCGATGCATATTTCCCAAGAATAAACGGAGTTACCGTTTCGGTTCATTCTTTTGCAGAGGAACTTACGAAACTCGGTCACGAAATAGCCATCGTTTGCCTTGAATATACGGAGGAACAACAGAAAAGCTCTTTCTTTGACGAATCAAGTGATGATGCATTGCCTTTCAAAATCATAAGGATACCTTCTTCCAGGGTCGTTTTTTCAAAGGAAGACAGAATGGGACGTCTGGACAAGTGGCATTTCGTAAAGAAGGCCATGGATGCCTTCAAACCGGATGTAGTGCACATCAACTCGGAATTTGTTGCAGGGTATTTCGGTTCAATCTATGCACGTCACAGAAGGATTCCTTCAGTATTTACCTTCCATACGCTATGGGAAGACTACCTGGCAAACTACATGACTTATGTTCCAAAAAGAAGTTCCAGAAAGCTTGGCAAGGAAGTGGTAAGGTTCTACCTGAAAAGAACTGATGTCATCATTGCACCAACAAAGAGAATTGCAGAAGTAGTAAAGGAATACGGCATTGACCGTGAATCACACATCATTCCAACGGGGATTCCGTCTTCAAAACTTGCATTCAGCAAGAAACAGAACAATATTGTAATCAACAGGATAAACAAGAAATTTCCAGGCATAAGGGGAAAGAAGATTCTTCTCTATGTGGGCCGTGTCGTCAAGGAAAAGAACCTTGAATTTCTTTTTGACGTCCTTAGGGAAGTTCAGAAAACCATGCCTAAAACTGCCCTCCTTTTGGTCGGTGGTGGACCTGCATTGTCTGAACTTCAGGAAAAGGCAAAGGAACTGGGACTCGAAAAATCCGTATTCTTTACGGGCTACATCGAAGGATCCAACCTCATTTATTTCTACAGGCGTGCCGATGTCTTTACTTTCCCGAGCAAAACTGAAACCCAGGGACTTGTTACTGTTGAAGCAATGCTTTCGGGGCTTCCTGTCGTAGCCATTGGAGAAATGGGAACCCTTGACGTAATGCAGGGAGACAACGGCGGATTTATGGTCAGTGATGATGTTACTGAGTTTACAGGCCGCGTACTTGAACTTCTGAAAAACAAGAAGCTTCATGAGGAAAAATCCCGGGAAGCTATGGATTGGGCGGAAAAATGGAAGATTTCAAGCCTTACACCAACCCTTGTGGAATGTTACGAAGAAGCCATAAGGATTCACGAAACCAAACATAGAAGACAGGAAACAAAATGACATCTGACGAAAAAGAAACCATATACAACCTATTAAAGCTTTCCTCTTCCTGGGTTTATGGATACAAGTCCCCTAAATTTCAGGGAGACAATGTTGCTTTTGATGATGATGTAATTGAATTTATTGAACCTGAACCAGTACATATTGAAGCAGCACCTGCAAAAACAAAGTCTGCACCATTAGAACAGCAGCCAGCCGCGGAAACTACGGTAGAAGCTACGGTTCCGGCATCAGAACCTGTCAGAAATGAAAACAAAAGCGGAATAACATTAGATTCCATTTGTGAAAAAATTTCATCCTGCCGCAACTGTGTTCTTGCAAACACAAGAAAAAATACGGTACCGGGAGAAGGCGTTGAACATCCTTATGTCATGGTCATAGGCGAAGGCCCTGGAGAAGATGAGGATTTGAGCGGCAGACCTTTTGTAGGAAAGGCAGGTCAGCTACTAGACAAAATGCTTGCCGCAATCGCCCTGAGCCGCACTACAAACTGCTACATTGCAAATATAGTAAAGTGCCGTCCTCCGATGAACAGGACGCCAATGCCAGACGAAGCCGCAGCCTGTGCAGGATATCTTCAGGCGCAGATTCACCTTCTCAAGCCAAAGTTCATTCTTGCCATGGGCCGTACGGCAGTGCAGAATCTACTTAAGACCAACACGGGGATAAATGCCCTTCGCGGACAATGGCTTGAATTTCAGTTTGGAAACGAAAGGATCCCCCTCATGGCAACATACCATCCAAGTGCCCTCCTCCGAGACGAACGTCTTAAAGCACCGGCTTGGCAGGACCTGAAGAAATTCCGCGAAAAACTCCTTGCTGAAAAACCAGACTACGCAGAAATCTTCTACACACAGAAATGAGTGAAAATAAAAGCCGCTACATAGATGTTGTCCTCAATGTTCCGTTGAACCAGGCCTTTACTTACAGGGAACCTCTGGATGACGGCAAGAAAGAATTGCCTAAAGACCCTTTCGGTTACCGTGTGGAAGTAAAATTCGGAAACCGAAAGACCACTGGATTTGTAACCGCCGTATACGACTCAATTCCAAAGTCCTGTTCCGTTGGTGACGACAAGATAAGAAATGCAGTCAAATATGTGGACAGCGAACCGCTCCTTACAAGGGAACTGCTTTCAATAGCTTCCTTCATGAGCAGCTATTACATTGCTCCCATAGGTGAATGCGTTTTTGCAATGATTCCTTCAGGGAAAAGGGAAACAGAGATTCCAGGTTTCTCTTTCTTTCAGGACGAAAAGGGATTTGAAAAAAAGGAACTCTCCGACGAACAGAAGAATGCGGTTCAAGGCATTTTGTCGTCCGGGGCACCATCTAAATTCCATTACCTCTACGGCACAACAGGAAGCGGCAAGACAGAAGTTTTCCTGACCTGTGCTGATTCTGTAATGCAGCAGGGAAAAGGCGTAATATACCTGGTTCCTGAAATTGGCCTTACACCTCAGGTAGTGGAAGCCGTAAGGGCAAGATTCGGAAATACGGCAGCAGTACTACATTCGGAACTTACACCGAGTCAGCGACTTGGAGAATGGAAAAGGATACTCCACAAGGAAGCAAGGGTTGTCATCGGAGCAAGAAGCGCCATCTTTGCACCTGTACCTGACCTTGGACTAGTAATCATCGACGAAGAACACGACTCTTCATACAAAAGCGGATCATCCCCAAGGTATCACGCAAGGCAGATAGGAATGCTCAGGTGCTCCCATGAAAACATTCCATTGCTCATGGGCTCTGCAACGCCTTCAATGGAAGCATGGCACTCCATGGCCGAAGGAAAACTCATAAAGCATGTTCTCACAAGGAGGCTTGCCGGAGGTGCCGTTCCAAAGATTGAGTGCATAAACCTTTCTTCGGAAGCAAACGGTGAGAACTGCATTTCAAGAAAACTTAATTCAGAAATTGAATCTACTATTAAAGAAAACAAGCAGACCATTCTGTTTTTAAACAGGCGCGGCTTTACCCACTTTTTCAGATGTTCTTCCTGCGGATTTGAACTCAAGTGCAGGAACTGTTCCGTAGCCCTTACCTATCACAAAAGCGAAAACAGGCTTCGCTGCCATTACTGCGGCTACAGCACAACTCCACCACAGCAATGTCCCGAATGCGGATCCCTGGACATAGGATATTCAGGCTTTGGCACAGAATACATTGAAAGTGAGGTAAAATCTAAATTCCCAAATGCAAGGGTCCTTAGGGCCGACACCGATTCCCTTCATCACAAGGGGGAACTTCAGGAACGCTTTGACGCCTTCAAAAAGGGAGAAGCTGACATCCTGCTTGGAACCCAGATGGTAGCAAAAGGCCTTAATTTCCCAAAGCTAAAGCTTGTAGGCGTAGTGCTGGCAGACTCATCCCTTCACCTGCCGGATTTCCGTGCATCAGAAAAAACCTTTGCCCTCATAACCCAAGTCGCAGGCCGCGCCGGGAGATTTTTTCCTGACGGAAAAGTTGTTGTCCAGTCTTACAATCCTGAAAGGGATGCAATTTCTTTTGCTGTAAGAAACGATACGGAAGGATTCTATAAAAAAGAAATTGAAATGAGAAAGATTCTTGGATTCCCGCCTTTTACAAGATTATTGAGGCTGGTATTCCGATCTGCAGTTCCAAATTCTGCACAGGCCGCAGCAGAAGCCGCATCAAGAATCCTTGAAAAAAAGGCTCCTCCCGAAGTTGAAATTCTTGGACCTGCAGAATGTCCATTGAACATGGTTGCAGGAAACTACAGGTGGCAGGTTCTCCTCAGGGGAAAAAACATAAAGCCCTTGCAGGAAGCTGCAAAGGCCCTTGTATGGGGATACAAACCACTGAAAGACGTCTACATAGAAGTTGATGTCGATCCACTTAATCTGATGTAACAGATCCGTTGATCCTGTCATGACGAACAGGACCATCAAAGAAAATCTCCCACAGGAAAAGTCCTGTTGCAGGCGCAGTCCTCATGGCCCGGCTCCTGTTGTGGCTTTCAAGAATCTCCCTGAAATCTTTACCGGTCATTCCTTTTTTTTCGGCTTCTATGATTGTTCCTGTAATTGACCTGACCATCTTCCAAAGAAAGGCATTGGCCTGAATTTCAAAAACAAGAAGTCCCTTTTCTTCGTCATCCCAGTAGAAAAAAGCATTTTCAAGATACCGGAAAGTAGAAAGGCTTTTGTCTCCGCTAGCCGCAAAAGTTGCACAGTCAATTTCCCCTTTAAGGCAGGAAGCCATGTCATTGAGAACCTTGATATCCGGTCTTCTTGGAATAAACCACCTGTACCTTGTTTCATGGGCAAAGGAAGGTTTGCCGCACTGAATAAAGTAGCGGTATTTGCGGCTTGTGGCACTGAACCTTGAGTTAAAGGACATGTCTTTTTTCTCAACCTTCATGACCCTTATATCTGGAGGCAATAGTCCATTGAGTGCGCGAAGATAATTTTCTGGAGTTATGTTGTCGTGTGGACATTCAAAGTTGGCAGCCTGACCTACAGCATGAACTCCACTGTCAGTTCTTCCGCTGCCATAAAGCTTAAGTGGCTGTCCAACCATTTTTTCAATGGCGGCTTCTAGTTCCCCCTGTACGGTCCTTACGGGTTCTCCACCGTCAGACTTATCCTGCCTCTGCCATCCGCAGAAATCCGTTCCATCGTATGAAACAGTAAGGAGAATGTTATTCATCGTCGTCGCCGAAGATGTTGTTTGAGCCAAGTTCTGCAGCAAGCTTGTCGTAAAGGTCTCGGGCTACTTCAAGAAGAGGTCCTGGCTTTGCCTTGCTTGATTTTCCCAAACCAAAGATGCGGGCAATGGCTTTCTTGCTGTCCTCAAGTTTCTTAAGGCGAAGCTGAAGGTTTTCATGCTGACCGTACTTGTATTCCAAAAGTCCGGAAAGATAGATTATTCCGTCATAACCGTAGTTCTTGTCAGTATCAGGGCCAAAATGGGAAACCGATTCAATTGATTCGATTCTACCCGTTTCATTTATAAGAGTCTGCTGATAGAAGAACAAAGCCTTGCGGTAGAAAACCTGAGCCACATAGTCATAGTTATGGCCAGGGCTAACATGCTCGATGTCCTGACAAAGCCAGGCAAGTCTCAATGCAATTTCTGCCTTCTTAAATGTTGGTGAATAAGCAATGTCCACATTTTCATAGCACAGAAGTGCAAGATAATACATGGCTGCACCATCAAAAAGAGTGCGCTCGTCATAGACATTGTAATGAGGGAAAATAGTCTCTACAGCCTTTATTCTTTTTTCAGAAGTAGCTGCAAGACGGTCAAAGGTAGCTCCGTCTTTAATGGATTTAAAATCCTTCCAGAACAAGGCAGTATGACAATTTGGACATACACCGATTTCATAGATGAGAGGATAAACACGGCCGAATTTTTTTGAAGGTTCATAATTTCTGTGGAGTTCATCAGTAAGGTTTCCGGCAATAGTTCTACCGCCACCCTGATGCATTACTTCCTGCTTAAAAGGTTTCTGGCATACAGGACACATGACATCTTCCTTTGCCCAATAGGAAATGGCCGGTTTCTTTGGTCCTTCATCCATTACAAACGCCTTGCTGAAATTTTTCTTTGCCATCATTACCTCTCTATTACAAGCTGCCAGTTTCGATTACCGCATAGGCAACTGCATATTCTTTTTCATGACTTATGGAAACATGAATCCTGTAGTTCTTGCCGCAACGTTCTTCCACAAGTTTCTCAGCATCACCCGTAACATAAAATACAGGTTTCCCTTTTGGGTCGGAAACAACAAAAACATCCTTCAGGCTAAAGCCGGAAATGCCGGTTCCCAAAGCCTTGGAAAAAGCTTCCTTTGCGGCAAATTTTCCTGCATAGGACTCGCATTTTCTTCTGAAAGAAACACTTTCATCAAGTCTTTCCTTTTCGTTAAAAAAACGTCTTACATAGGAATCTTCTGCCTGAACCCATTTTTCAAGCCGGGAAATTTTAACGATGTCACAGCCGATTCCAAAAATCATAAGGATTCCCCGCTAAGGACATGTTCATTTTCCACATTTATATCTTCGGTATTTTTTTCTTCTTTTTTGACAACAGTTATTTCCACTTCAGCAAGGGAACTCTGGGCAAGGGAATAGGCAGGAGAAAGTTCAACAATAACTGGAACTGTATAAACACCTGGCTCAGTAATGAAAGAAAGATCAGCATAAACGCTCAGGTTTTTCATGCGGAATTTTTCAATATCAACAACACTGCCTTCGATGGTAAGATCAACTTTTTTTGCATCCCCCTCAATGACAAATTCGTCTGCAAGGGAATTGAATTTGATTTCAATATCAGCAAGTTCCTTTACCATTGCTTCAGAAACCACCGGAACATGAGCCTTGATGTGAGGGTCATCGATAATGGAAATGTAAGCATTGGTTGAAATAGCCTTGAGAATTTTAGAAACGGAAATTTCAGAGTTCTCAATATTAACAGAACCGGCGGGAATTTCATTTATTTCATCAAGCATGAATTTAGGTCCCACAAGAAAAACATGGGAAGGTTCAAGCTGAATGGAAAGGGCCTTGTAACCATGGGCTGGCGTTCCAAATACTTTTGAAACAACAGGAACCTGTTTGGTAGCTTTTTTCTGAATGTCAAACTTCAAGTTATCCGGAGTTGCGGTAATTTCAAGAGGATCAAGATCCATCTCTATCATTTTTTCCGAAATACCGATGCTTACAGGAAATGCCCAGCTGCCTTCCTTTGTTCTGGAAGAAATGTCCACGTAGGCAGTCAAATCATTTTCAGTTATGAGAGGAATCTGTTCCCTTTTTGTTCGAACCTTTACCTTTATGTATTTTTCCTTTTCCAGTCCGCTTACAGGAATCATGTTTCCTTCCGACCTTATTTCAAGGGGAACTGAAAAAGTCCTTGTTTCAAGAAGAGAAACCTGATGAAAAAAATAAATGATGCACGCGAGAACAAAGCACAGGGCTTTTACGGGCCAGTTATCTATCAGTTTTTCCAGTAAGTGTTTTGTGTTCATCAATAGTATCCTCAATAATCTGCTGATCCGGAGTTATATCCAGCTGGCGTTCAAGAATCTTGGTAACCTGATCTGCCGTAAGGTCATAGTGAAGCTTTGAATCATAGGCCAGAGAGAAGGCGCCAGTTTCTTCACTTACAATGAGAATCACGCAGTCTGTAACTTCGCTCAAACCGAGGGCAGCCCTATGTCTTGTACCGAAAGTTTTCTTGATATCATACTGTTCACTTACAGGAAGAAAACATCCTGCAGCAAGAATTTTATTTCCCTTTATGAAACAGGCACCATCATGGAGAGGCGTGTTGTGACCAAAAATCGTAACAAGAAGATTGGAAGAAAGATCGGCATTCATTATGGTTCCGGTCTCTAGAAAGTTATCAACCTTTGTGTGGCGCATGAAGCACACGAGCATACCCCTCTTCTGCTTTGAAAGAAGATCAGCCGCAATGAGAACGGAATCCACGTAGGTATGCTTAGCCCTTGAACCGATGGTAAACCACCTTCCCTGACCAAGTTTCAGGAACACTTTTCTGAGTTCAGGCTGAAAGACAATGGCAAATACAAGCACAAGCCCAGGAGCAAGGACAGAAAAAATCCACATCATGGTCTTGAGCTGAAAAATATAGGTTACAGCATAGGCAATAACAACGATGATGGCAGACTTAATGATCTGAACGGCATTAGTCTGGTTGATGATCTTATAGACTTTATAAAGAAGGAAAGTAAGTATAGCTATATCGAGTAAAGGTCTTATTCCGTCATATATCTTTAAGAGAACTGCAAATTGATTCATACTTTATAGTAAAGATTTTAACACAGCAAAAGTATCAACGCAAGGAGCACAATCGTGGACGCGAACCATAAAGGCACCGTTCAATACAGAAATCAAATCGGCAGCTAAAGTCCCGTAAAGGCGGCCGTCAACTTCCCTGCCTGTCATTTGGCCGATGCAGGTTTTTCTGGAAAGGGCCATGAGAACTGGATATTTTCCGCCACAAAGTTTCCCGCAGTTTTTTATAAGCTGAAGGTTTCCTTCAAGATCTTTTCCAAAGCCTACACCCGGATCAACGATAATACTTTCTTTTTTTACACCGCTTGAAATTGCAAAATCAGCACGAGCTTCAAGATATGAACTTACCTCGTCAAAAACATTGCCGTACTCCGTATTGCTTTGCATGTTTCCCGGAATTCCCCTCTTATGCATGAGTATTACAGGAATATTTGTTTCTGCACAAAATTTTGCCATCAGAGGATCATCTTCAAGGGCTGAAACATCATTCAAAATGTCGGCACCTTCACCAAAGGCAGCTTCCATGACTGCTTTTTTTCTTGTATCGATTGAAATTGGTATATTGCTGTGTTTTCTGATTTCTCTGACCAGAGGCACAACCCTTTTAATTTCTTCCGCTTCATCAACATAGGCAGAACCCGGTCTTGTTGACTCGCCTCCGATATCAAGAAGATCTGCACCTTCATCAATCATCTTAAGGGCACGGTCAAGGCTTCCACGGCTTTCAGAAAAAAAACTGTCGGGAGTGGCATTTACAATTGCCATGATGAATGCAGGATTTTCCGTAACAAGCTTCCTGTCCCTAAGACTAAAAGTTTTCATTTCAAACATTCCTTTGCGGCTTTCACGATGCATTCAGGAGAAAGACCTGCAGCTTCAAGAATCTGTTCCCTGTTTCCGTTGGCTACAAAATAATCCGGGAAAGCAAGCACCCTAGTTTTAAGTCCAATATTTTTCCTGCTTGCAACACCTTCAAGATATTCTGCAAAGCCTCCCATTTTTACGCCGTCTTCAATAAGTACAAGGGCATCATAATTTGAAGCAAGTTCAAGGAAATGGATTTCATCAAAAGGCTTAATGAACCTGAGGGAATAAACATCAGCCACATTTCCGTCAAGAAGAACAGAACGGGCTGCAGTAAGGGTCTCTGAAAAAATACTTCCGGTACAGACAAAAAGAATTTTCTTCATGCCTTTTCTTTCCTTTTCAGAGTACTGAACGGCAATTGACGGGGCATATTCGTCGCAGGAAACAAAAATTCCTTTACCGTCAACAATGGATCGTGAAAAACTTTCAAACTCAGTAGGACAGGAAGCCTTAGGCCATCTGATGACCACCGGACCCGTGGATTTTTCAACGGCATAGTCAAGACAAATTTCCATGTCCCTTTTTGTTGCAGGAGAAAGAAGCTGCAGTCCAGGAACAGGACGAAGAAGAGATATGTCAAAAATTCCCTGATGGGTTTCACCGTCATTAGGTACTGCCCCGGCACGGTCAAGGACAATGACGCAATGTCTGCCCTGCAATGCCACGTCTTCTATTATCTGATCAACGGAACGCTGGATGAAAGTTGAATAGATTGCAACTACAGGAACAAGACCGCCGGCACTCAAGCCACCTACAAAAGTAACCGCATGTTCTTCCGCAATTCCAACATCAAAAAATCTTTCAGGAAATTTTCTTGAAAAGGCATCAAGTCCAGTTCCCTTTGACATGGCTGCAGTAACTGCCGCTACCCTTTTATTTTTTTCACCAAGCTCAAGAATTTTATTTGAAAAACATTCCGTAAAGCTGAGGCTATCAAATTTTTCAACCTTACCGTCACTGGTATTGAAGGGTCCAACTCCATGAAATGCAGAAGGATTGTTTTCTGCAGGCGAATAACCCTTGCCTTTTTTTGTAACAACATGAATTACAACAGGCCGCGGAATTTTTTTTGCCTTTTCAAAAACACGGATCATTGCATCCATGTCGTGGCCGTCAAGAGGACCAACATATTCAAAGCCAAGGTCAACAAAAAGATTGTTTGTAAGGAAGAGCCCCTTAATGCCGCGCTTGAACCTGAAGATAAGCTTGCCAAGATGCCTGCTGAAGTAAGGGATGCGGTCAACAAGATGGTCAACCCTGTGGCGGAATCCCTGATAAGTGCTTGTAAAAGTAAGCCTTGAAAGATAACGGGAAAAACTGCCAACATTCTGATCTATGGACATCTGGTTGTCATTAACGACAACAATGAGGTTTTCTGCCAGCTGGCCAGCATGACTCAACCCTTCAAAAGCCATTCCACCAGTCAAGGCGCCGTCACCGATAACGGCAACCACCTTATCCTTCCTTCCCTGAATTTTCCAGGCAGTAAGTAACCCCAGGGCTGATGATATGGAAGAAGATGCATGACCCGCATCAAAATAATCGTGGTCACTTTCACGGATTTTTGTAAAACCGGAAATTCCGTCCTTAAGGCGTACCGTAGAAAATTCTTCGGTTCTTCCAGTAAGAAGCTTGTGAGGATAGCACTGATGGCTTACATCCCACACAATGGAATCCTGAGGACTATTGAAAACCCTGTGCAGCGCGATGGTAAGTTCAACTACACCAAGGTTGCTTGCAAGATGCCCACCGTTGTTACCTACAACTTCAATTATTTTGGAACGGATTTCAGAAGCAAGAGGCGAAAGGGATTTTTTTGGAAGTGACTTAAGATCTTGTGGTGAATGTATGTTATGTAAAATCAAACCTGGACTCCCGCTCCCTTCTGCCGGCAAAAAAAATAGTGAAAAAAAAGACCGCAGTCAGAAATATAACCGCGGTCTTCATCCAAAAAGGCCCTTCGCACTTAAGCGACCCACACATTTCCTTTCAGAAATATATGATCACTTACTTGCTCTTATGGCGATTTTTTCTAAGCTTCTTCTTACGCTTATGTGTCGCAATCTTTGCGCGCTTTCTTTTCTTACCACAAGGCATGAGTAGAACTCCTTAAATTTAAGTTCCTATATTATCTATTTTTTCAGAAAACATGTCAAGGGCGAAAGGATAAAAGCCTTTGCAATCCTGCCATTGTTTACAATTTCCATTTATTCTGATATTTTTTCAATCATGAAACAAAATGTCGCCGACTACTCATTTGAATATAAAAAGAAGAAACAGAAGGTTATTCAGCACGGAGTAATCCTTGTAGTTTCAGTTATACTTTCCCTTACACTGTTTTTGAATTTCATTCTCTTTGCTGTGTATACGAATTCTTCATCAATGGAAACTGACATTTCAAAAGACGGAGTTTCCCTTGTATGTCCAATGCTGAAAAATCCTTCACGAGGTCAGGTGGTTTACCTTTCGCCAATGGACGAAGAAACACTTCCTTTCTATAAAGAAGCAGTAAACCTCATTGTAAATTTCTTTGCCCTTCAGAAATACAAGCCTTTTGGAAACAATACGCGCATGACAGGAAAGCATTCCATCCGCCGCGTGGTTGCCCTTCCAGGAGACAGCTATTACATGAAAGATTATGTTCTTTATGTAAAGCCTGCAGGAGAAAGTTTTTACCTTACGGAATTTGAACTTGCATCAAAGCCTTACAACATCAGGATCTATTCTGTTCCTGTTGAATGGGACGGAATGGGATGTGCCGGAACACTGGCTGAAACAACACTTGGAAATGACGAATATTTTGTCCTTGCAGACAACCGTATAGAAGGAATTGATTCCCGCGTTTATGGAGGAATTAAATCCAACAGGATTGAAGGCCGCCTTATCTGGCAGGTATTCCCTTTCAACAAAATGAAGCTGTTCTAAAGCATGACTGCATCCCTGTACATTCACATTCCCTTCTGTCTTAAGAAATGTGATTACTGCGATTTTTTTTCGAAACCGCAGTCAGGGAAAATTTCCGATGCCTATGTTGAGGCATTGATAAACGAAGCAGAATTCCATGCTGAAAGATTCGGTATAACCCATTGGAAAACCATCTATCTCGGTGGCGGAACACCAGGCCTTCTTTCTGCACAACAGACGGAACATCTTTTCAATCAACTTTCACCACACATAACTGAAAAAACAGAAGAAATCACCATGGAAATGAATCCTGAATCCGTAACGGAAGAAAAACTTGTTGCGGCAAAAAAAGCAGGCGTTACAAGATTATCCCTGGGAATTCAAAGTTTCAATGACAAGGCGCTGAAAGCCGTAAACAGACACTGTACTTCCACAAAAGCAAGGGAAAGTCTTGAACTCATAAAATCCAATTGGGATGGACAGTTGAATTTGGACTGCATAGCAGGCTTACCTGGACAAAATCTCAACGAGTTTATTACATCACTTAATGAAATAATTTCTTTCAATCCCGATCACATATCAATGTATACCCTCACTGTTGAAGAGGGAACTCCCCTTTACAAAAAAATTGAAAAAAGCATTATTGAACACGATCCAGACAAAGCTGATGAACAGTGGATGAAAGGCAGGGAACTTCTGGAAGCCAAAGGATATATCCAGTATGAAGTTTCAAATTTTTCAAAACCCGGAAAGGAAAGCCGTCACAACATGACCTACTGGATGCAGCAGGATTATTCAGGAATTGGAGCCGGAGCCACAGGAACAGTTTACGGAACAAAAAGCTTACGCTGGACCAACACGCAGGACATTGAAAAATACATTCAGTTCTGGACCAACACGGGAAACCTTCTTGAATCTGCAATACCGAGGGAAATTGAGGAAATAGATTCAGACACAAGGGAATTTGAATTCCTGATGATGGGCTTTAGGACAACAATGGGAGTCAATTCCGCCAGGTACAAAAAACTCTTTTCTGAAATCGATCCCTGGTACGGAGACCTTTCTGAACGACTTGGTGAAAAAAACGGGAGCTGGAACAGATTCAGCACAGAAAACCTTACAGAACAAAAAAAAGAGACCGACGGTTCAACAACTTACGCCTTGAACAAAAACGGATTATTATTCCTTAATAAATTTTTAATTGAATTGCTGTAATTTTACGGCTGCACTTTTTTTTCTATTATAAAAGCAACTATGAAAAACCGTAGTGCATTCATATTTGCCTAAATGCAAGAATTACGCTATATTTTTAAAGTTATGGAAGAAGCTGTAAAAATTATTGCAACAAACAGAAAAGCTCGATTCAACTACACTGTGACCGACACCTACGAATGCGGAATCGTCCTTGAAGGAACAGAAGTCAAATCCGTAAAGGCAGGCAACATTTCCTTTGTAGACAGTTTTGCATTGATAGAAAACGGAGAAGTATGGGTACAGAATCTTCACATTTCTGAATATGCATATTCATCAGTCTTCAACCATGATCCCGACAGAAAAAAGAAGCTTCTGCTTCACAGGGAAGAAATAAAGAAGCTCCAGAGAAAGGTCGATGAGAAAGGCTTTACCCTTGTTCCCCTTGATTTTTACCTTAAGCACGGACTTGTAAAAGTAAAGCTTGGACTCTGTAAGGGTAAAAAAGAATTCGACAAGCGAGCAGACATCAAGGACAGGGATGTTAAGCGTGAAATCGCCAGGGAATTCAGAAACAGGCAGGACGGCTAAAAAGCCTTTGTGAGGAATCGTTTGGCAAGAAGATTTATTGCATCCGCAATTTATGTTCTCATGACAATAGCATGCATTCATGCAGAAACGGTACAGTTCTATGCAACCGTATCAAGTTCTGCAGATGCGAGCATGATAAAAATGAGCACGGACATTCTTTACACTCAGCTTCAGTCCATGGACGGCTATACGGTCGTTGACAGAAGAAACGAAAACTACACCAGCGAAAACAAACCGGGAAACATTTCCTTCTATGCAGAAATTCAGGAACAGAGTACCGGAAACTGGACATGCACACTCAACGCTTTCAAAAACGATTCCGCCTTCAGTTCTACAAAAGAATACGACTCCTACTACAAAATCCTTATGGACGCAAAAGCTTCTCTTGAAAATTTCATGCTGAACCTTTCCGGCAACATTGTCATTCCGGAAGAGGAATCTGCAGAAATGGCGGAAGATGAAATCAAACCTGAAATTCACTCTCCTGGGAAAAAAAGAAATCCGGTAATGGACCTTCTTGCCGGCACCTGGATTGGGGAAGAACTCATAGAAAAAATTCTCATACTCAGAGGCGGACGAGGTTTCATTATCTTTAAGAACGGTGCCAGCATGAACATAGCAGTTTCTGTTGAAGGTTCAGATGTTACCATCAAACAGAGCGGAAAATCCAATGCATCATTCTACCCGGAACTACCTAGACAGGATGCCCTTAAAATCGCAGCTTCTGCAAATCCAATAGAATGGAAACTGAAGCTGAACGGCAATACTCTTTCCGGCATAAAAAAAACCCTGATATCAGACAAAAAATCTTCAACCGGGGTTTCGGAAGGAACAGTGGCTGTATCGTGGACAAAACAGCACTAATTTAATTTTCAATTACTATGCTTCCCTGCCTGAGTACCTTGAATCCTTTTTCTTCAAGAAGAATCAAAGTGGAAGGCAAAGAGCCCTTTTTATCACCGTCATTTACAATTGCATCAGCCTCGCCTTCAAATTCCGCCTTTATTTCTTCAAAAGTTTCAAGAACAGGACTTCCGCTTCTGTTTACGCTGGTGCTGTACAAGGGAGCTCCACATCCTTCAACTATTTTCCTTAACCACAAATCTCCTGGGCATCGAAAAGCAACAGTGCCTATTTCTTCAGCAAGAGGATTATCTTTTTTAAGAGGAACAATTACGGTAAGAGGACCGGGCCAAAATTTAAGGATATTTTCAGGAATTTCAATATCAGTATATTGAAAGATGTCGTCTGGCTTTGCTATAAGCTGAATCAAAGGCTTCTTTTCATCCCTACCCTTGATTTTCCTTATTTTCCCATCAGTCTTTAATGAAGCACAGCCTTTAAGGTCTACAACCCCACTGAAACCATAGACAGTATCAGTCGGAACAATAGCAACACCGCCATTTTTCAGGATATTGACGATGGCAGCTAAATTATCATCAGATTTGCTGAATATCATAAACCTGAACTCCGCCTATATCCTTGATTTTCTTCTTGAAACCTGGAAGATGGATATAACCGTTCTGAACATCAATAAGAAGAAGAACAAGATACACAAGGGCCATTACAAGAAACGACACGAATTTGCAGATCCATTCAGGAATATACGAAACATCATGGTGCCTTTCAACAGAACCAGGATCAAAAATATGAACTTCACGTGCAGCAAGACCGCTGAGTTTAACAAGTTTCTCACCTTCCGACACATAGCCGAGTTTTTTTGCATAGGATGCAATTACATCCAAATCCTTTTCAAGGGCAATTTTTTCAAGAGAAAGTTCCCCGTTTGTCTTTTCAATTTTAGCAGTATGGGCACTAAGAGTCTGCTTCTGTTCCTGCATCTGAGAAGCAGCCCAAATTCCATCGCGGCCACCCGCAACAGATATCAATGTATAGAATAAAGTACCGAAAAATACGGCAACCAGTAACCTGAACCTTACCATGATGCTTATATTTTCGGCATATATGCCCTGTTATTTAATTGTTTTATTTTAATAACTGTAATAGAATAGATATGGTGATTTTCACAAAATTTGCCGATAATGATTTTGGAGAAGTATTTTTCCATAATGATATTCAGTTATATACCTACTAGGGGTCATTAATGAACGATTTTTCAGAGAACAGCAGCGAACTTGACAAATACGGCGTTTGGGTAAAGAAACCTTCATCGGCAGATACAGAAAAAGAAACCCCTGAAGTTGAAGAACCTACAGTTGACGCATCTTTCATCACGCAGTCTGCAGCCACAGACCTGGAAATTGAACAGGATCTTGCGGAATTTGACATAGACTCCCTGAGTGAAACTCCTGTAACGGAAGAAACTGTTGCAGAAGAGTCTTCTATAAACGAAGAAGTCCTTGATGATTCTGTCATGGAAAGCATTTCTGCTGATGATTTTACTACCGAAGCAGTTCCTGAAGACTTCGCGGCAGAAGAACCTGTGATTGAAGAAACTTCCGTTAATGAGAATGAACTTTCCCTGGAAGATTTTGCCATTGATACAATCAACCAGGATGATGGTCCAATGACTTTTGAAACTGAAGCAGCACCGGAAGAACCTGCTCCAGCTCAGGAAACTGAAACGGTTGCAGAATCCACTTCAACAGAAGAAGTTTCCTTTGAAGACGGAGAAATTGACCTTGATGCTTTTATGAGCGACAGCCCTTCTACTCCTGCAGACAGCACTCCGGACGGAGACGTTGATTTAAGTGCCTTCATGGATGATTCTGCAGCACCTGCACAGGATGGCGAAGTAGATTTAAGCGCCTTTATGGGAGACGGCGGAGACGCACCTGATTTTGGAAACGGCGACATTGACCTTGATGCCTTTATGGGAGGCGAAGGATTTACTTCAGACAAGGCAGAACAGGAAGAAATCGAAGATGCAGACCCACTGGACATAGACCTTGATTTTGAAGAAAACGACTTTGAACTCGAGAACGCTGAAGCCACCGGTGATATTTCAGGAATGGAACAATCTTCTTCGTCACTTGCAGATATGTCAGAAACCACTGAAATAGAAGATTTCGATGCCCTTTTTGATGAAATTGTAGACGAAACTCCACAGACAACTGCAGAAGCCGCAGCACCTGCACCAAAAGCTGAAATGCCTGGCAACACAGAAGAAATTGACCTTTCTGATTTTGGTTTTGACGATGATTCAGACAACCAAAACCCAATTCTTGATGACGGAAAACCAGAACCAAAGAAACAGGGGCCTGTAGATTATGAAATGAATGTAGACGATGACGACTCATCTTCAGGCAACACGGAAATCGTGGAAACTCCAGAAAAAAACGAAGATGACGGTTCCGATGACATTGAAGTAGACATTTCCCAGGACAACGAGAAATCCGTTCAGAAAGAACAGGAAACAGATCTTTCTTCTCCAGACGACAGTTTTGACATTGATTCCATATTCGACAACATTGAAGACGAAAGTGGCGAAACCGTTTCTTTCAGTGGAGAAAAGAAGCCGGAATCACTTGAAGAAAACATCACTACCCCATCAGAAGAGGTTACAGATAGCGAGCCTATGTTTCCGGAATCACAGGAACCTGATTTTGGAGAGACTTTTGAAGAACCAGAAGTAACAGAGGAAACTGTTATCGCAGAAGAAGCTTCCGTTCTGGAAGAAAGCGATGCATTTGAAGTTCCTGAAGTCATAGAAGAACCTGCATTTGAAGAAACATCTGTAGAAGAACCTGTAGTTGATTTTGCCTCAGAGGAAACTTCAGATGAAACGGAAATTGACGTTCCTGTTTTTGAAGAACCAGTCGCAAATGAAATTACAGAAGAGCCAGTTGCAGAAGAATCTTCAATTGACCTTGAAGACTTTATGGGAGAAGAAGGCTTTACTGACGGTGGCCCTGGAGTTCAGGGTTACGACACCATTGCTTCAAGCGATACTAAGGAAGAAGAACCTGCTGTTGAAACTTCAGAAGAACCTCCTGTGGAAAATTCAGAAGAAATGAGTTATAATCAAGAGGAATCAGAAGACAAAGACATTTCCATTGATGATTTTATGGGAGAGGAAGGCTTTACTGACGGTGGTCCTGGAGTTCAGGGTTACGACACTGTAGCTTCAAACGATGCTCAGGAAGAAGAACCTGCAGATGAGGAAGAAACTCCTGAAGAAATCGTAATGGACAACGCCTTTGAAGAACCTGTAATTTCTGATATAATGACAGAACCTGACTTAACTGAAACAGAGAAAGAGAGCGAAACAATGAGTGACATTACAGAAGAACCTATCATTGAAGGAGAACCAGACTACTCTAACATCAGTGCTTTTGCTGACAAGAAGCCTGAGTATGACATGACAGGAGTAACCCTCACTCTTGATGACTTTGCAAATATCAAGGAATATCCTGATGAGCCTAAAATGGAAGCTCCTGCAGCTGAAGAACCTGTTGCAGAAGAGACAGCCGTTTCAGAACCTGAAATTCAGGATCAGGTAGATACTTACAGCGTATTTATTAAAACAGAATCTTCTTCGGGCCATGCAGAAAACACTGGTGCCGTAGCAGAAGAAAAAGATATTACAACAGAAGAGACAGTTGCTCAGGAAGCGGCAGTTTCAGCGGAGGAAACAATGGACTCATTTGACAGTTCTGCAATACTTTCACAGATTTCAACTGAACTTGCTTCTCTCAGAACAGAAATCAAGGATTTGAAATCAGAATTTGAAGAGATCAAGAAGAATGGAATTCAGACAGAAACCAGTCTTTATGAAGAAAATGATTCAGCTGCTGAAGAAGTGACAGAATCCGTTGAAATTCCAGAACCTGCAGAAGACACAGGATTCTTTAACGAAACAGATGAAGATGATACAATTGCCCTTAGCGGCGATGAACTCAGCAACATCTTGAGCACAGCTGAATTCACAAAGACAGAAGAAAATGTTGATGACGGTTTGAAGATGGACTTTGAAAATGAAGAACTTCAGGAACCGGTTTTCGATGAATCTGAAATAGATCTTTCAGAAACAGAAACAGCTGAAGAAGAAAGCGAGATTTCAGTTCCAACAGTTGATGATGTTCTCGTAGAACCTTCTTCTTCTGATCTTATGGATAATACAATCACAACAGCAGAAGACGGAGAAGATGACATTGAGGAAATCAATGAAGATGACATTCCGGCTCCTACCCTCGAATCTCTCGACATTCCTCCATACGAACAGGAAGAAGAACTTACAGAAGACAACATCGAATACCTTAAGGAAGAAAATACTGAGGATTCTGATGAAGAAAACCTTGAAACAGGAATCAGCGAACAGCCTGTAGAAACAGTATTCAACAACTGGGATGCAGCTTCTGAACCAGAAATCGAAGAACCTGTCATTGAAGAACCAGTCCTAGAAGAGCCTGTTATTGAAGAACCTGTAATCGAAGAAACAGCAGTAAGTGAGGAAGAAATCCAGACTTCTTCAGCATCAGATTCGAATGAAATTCCTGCAAGCATGAAGGAAGAAATCAAGTCTGTCCTTTCATACATGGACCAGCTCCTTGAAAACCTTCCGGAAGACAAGATTGCAGAATTTGCACAGTCTGAACAGTTTGAAACTTATAAAAAGCTCTTTACAGAACTTGGATTGTCTTGAGTTTTTTTAAGGCCAAATAAATAACGCTTGAAGCCATGTTTCTGCAATAGAAATATGGCTTTTATTTTATGGGAGAAAAAATGGACATTACATATAAAGATACACCCAACGGAGAAGTTGCCTGTTCCTGCAATAATGTCCGACTCCACTCTTTTTACAATCCATCAAAGGAAGCAGAACGTTTTGTCCTGTCCGCCGAATGTCAGTTTAACCCTTCCTACATTCTTATAACTGAACCTGCAATATCCTATGCAGTACCATACCTTAAAATCCGTTTCCCGAAAGCTAAAATCTGCTGCATCAGATTCTGCAATGACTTTGACAACTGGAACAAGTCTTTTGACAAAATATTTTATGCTCAAGACAACGGATGTAAAAACCAGAACCTTTCGGAAGAAATTTTCAATTACATGGGAGATGAAGGAACTGCAGCCTGCCTTTTTCTTGCATGGAAAGCATCGGACCAGGCATTCCCAGACATTTCAAAATTTGCCTGGGATGAAATAAAAAAATCTGTAATCAAAAGCCGTTCCATACTTGGAACAAGAGACTTTTTTGCAAAAAGATGGGCTAAAAACGCCCTCAGATTTGCCCTTTTTACAGGAAAGACAGCATCAATAAAAAAAGGCACCAGCGACATTTTAATCTGTGCAAGCGGACCAAGTCTTTATGGTTCCATGGAATACATAAAGGAATTCAGAGATAGGTTTTTCCTCATTGCCGTATCATCTGCCCTTTCTCCATTGATAAAAAATGGAATAATTCCTGACCTTTGCATATCAACAGACGGCGGTTTTTATGCCAAACGGCACATTTCTTTTGCCCTCAAAAAAAACAGAATTCCCCTGTCCCTACCGGGTGAAGGCAGCTGTTTTGGCACAATAATGAACGAAGTTTCCATTGTTCCTCTTTTATACGGCGACGGAATTTCCGAAGACATACTCAAGGAATCAGGTTTCTCAGGATTAAAAGCCGTAAGAAACGGAAGTGTTTCAGGCACAGCCCTCTACCTTGCCATGAACATAACGGAAGGAAACATTTACTATTGTGGTCTTGACCTTGCTTTTTCAAAAGGTTTTGTACACACCCAGCCCAATGAACTTGAAATATGCGACGGACGGTTTGACGGAAGATTGCGGACAACAGAAACAAGAATATCTGCTTCCATACTGAACAAAGGTTCCATAGACATATACCGTTCCTGGTTCAGCTCAACTGATTTCAATGGAAGGGCATTTAGATTGAGTAGGAATTTTAACTATGGAAACAATCTTGGAGACATCAGGGACGTCAATTGGGATTTTTTCAAGGAAAACACAAAGAATTTTTCAAGCAGAAAAAAACCTGAGATAATAGAATTAAAAACTGAAAAATCAGATAATGTATCAGTAGAAAAACTAAAGAAAATCTGCAGCAAAAACTCAGGATCCAGCCAATGGATTCACAATGCGGTGCCGTCAGAAGCTGTTGTCATGGACAGAACTACGGGAACTAAATTTCATGATGACTCAAAAAGAAAAGTTGAGAAAGGAATGAAAGAATTCCTTGCAGACATAACAAGGGCAATAGAAAAATGATATACTCCGGAACTATTGAAGCAAAAACAGGTCACATCATACCGGTCTATAAAAGCGGAAAACCGGCTCATTCAAAATATAATCCTCAGGCAGATAAAATTCAGCTTCCAGAAAACACTTCAGGATGTGTCCTTGTATTCGGCATAGGCGCAGGATTCCACATCAAAAACCTTCTTTCAAACAAAAACATTGCTAAAGTAATCGGAATAGAAGAAGACAATGAAAGCCTTGAATTTTGCCGTACATTGAACACTGTTGCTGAAGTTCAGAAGGACGAAAGAGTTGTCCTCTGCTCCATTGAAAATTTCAACCAATGCTTTGGAAACAACTATATTCCAGTACTGCATAAAAAATTGACCACGGTTTTTCTCCGTTCCTGGCACGATGAATTTTCGGAAGCTGATGAAAAAATCAACATGCTTCTAAAAGAAAGTCTTGAATCAATTTCCGCTGACATTTCCGTGCAGGCTCATTTCGGAAAGCATTGGCACAGAAACATTCTCTCAAACCTGCAGTTCATCAGTAGAGAATCTCTTGCAAACAAACCGATCCTTATTCCTGAAGGAAAAACAAGGGCAGCTGTAATCGCCGCGGGACCAACCTTGGACACCTCAATAGGAGAACTAAAAAAGCAGAAATCCTTTACCTTCATAGTTTCTACTGACACTGCCTACGGAACTCTTTTAAGTCACGGAATAATTCCAGATGCAGTTGTATCAGTTGATGCCCAGCAGATTTCTTCGGAGCATTTTCTAGGAATTGAGAAAACAGAAACAATCTTTGTCTTTGACCTTTCATCAAACCCAGAAATCATTCACCTGGTTCATGAAAAAGGAAACAAAATCTTTTTCATAGGAAGCAACCATCCGTTGACAGCACTGGTAAAAGAAGAACTGGAAATTCCTTTGACAGAAAGCGGTTCAGGGACGGTAACCATTGCGGCTGCAGACTGGGCAAGACAGCAGAACTTTAGGGAAATTGAATTCTTTGGAGCGGATTTTGCCTACTCCAACGGAAAACCTTACTGCCGTGGAACTTACCTTGAAAAAAAATTCAACAGCACTTCCTGCAGAACATCATCCTCTGAAAAACTTTATTCCTCATTGATGTTCAGAACAGAACTTGAAAAAACGGAAGATGGACTTTTGGGGAAATTGGGAAAATCTGCAGTTACAAGCAAAGTACTTGCATCCTACGGTTCAACTCTTCTTCAATGGGCTTCAAAATATGGTTTTATTCAGGAAGGCAGACTGTTCAAGGCTACAAAAGAATTTTGCAGGGAAGTTGTTAAAAAACATAATATCTTTGACTACAAAAGCTTTGTAGAAAAATACATCAGCAAAGTTCAAAACCTTTCAAATACTATGGAAAAACTTTCCGACGCTGATATAGCCGGCGAAATATTGAAGTCAAGGGAACTTATTTCATTACTTCCCCTTTTTGCCGCATTTGGAAAAGAATCCATCAGAGAAGATATAAGTCTTGCATTACAATTCCTGCTATACTATAATTTAAGCTATGAAAACAAAAAATAATAATGCGTTTACTGTCGCAATTGTCTCAGTATATATACTTACAGTAGTTCTTTATGTTGCTTCTCTTTTTGTAGAATACAAGAGAGGAGATGAAAAAGCCTCCAACAGATTCAATGATATAACAAGAGATGTAAGCAGAATAAGCCTTGCAAACCTTCCAAGAAGCCAGAAGTTCTATGATGAAATTCTTGCAAACCTTGGCAACGTATCTGATATTGCAGGCATCCAGCTTACTTACGGCAATGAACTTATATTTTCATATCCAAAAGACATGAAGGACCTGAACAACATAAAGGGTTATCTTGTAGCATCCCGCACTACAAAAGTATTTGCTTCAAATGGAATTCCGGTAAACATTCACGCTTCCATATACAAGCTCAAGCCATCTTCAATTTTCTACAAGGGTAGAATTGCCTTCATTGTCATTCTTGCAGCAACAATAATCACAGCAATTCACCTTATCCTTTTTGTAAGAAACGGAACATTTCCAACAGAAGCCGAAAACGATGACCTTGATGAAGACGAAATAGACTATCCTGATGTTTCCACCTATGACCTTTCACCGGAAGAAACAAGTGAAATCAACAATCAGCTTTCTTCATTGAGCGAAAAAGACATGGAAGAATCTTCAGCAGAACCTGCATCAGAAGAAAAGCCTATTGCTACCGACGAAGAAATCAACAGTGACATTGAAAACATGGAACTGGAAGAAAAAGAAGAAGATGTCCTTGCGTTCCTTAATGAAGAGAAAAAAGACGATGTTTCTTCAGAAGAGATTTCAGAAACAGAAGCAGAAACTTCAGAATCAACTGAAGAAGATGCTCCAAAAGGACTATTCTGTCCTGAAACAGGTTTTGGCTGGGAAGAATACATGCTTACAAGACTTGACAGCGAACTTCTCCGTTCAGCCTCAAGCGACCAGGACCTTTCATTGTTCTCAATCAGGATTCCTGGAATCGACTGGAATTCAGAATGCGGAAAGAACATCAGCAAAGTTATTCTTGAAAAGATTAAATTCAATGACCTTGTATTCAACTATGGTGAAGACGGTGTAAGTGCAATCGTCCAGAACCAAAACACAGACCAGGCCCTTGTTACTGCAGAATCACTTCATGACATGCTTGCAAACATCGTTAAGGAAGCAGGAACTGATCTTAAGATTTCAATCGGTATTTCATCCCGCTCATTGAGACTTATTTCCGGATCTCGCCTTGCAAATGAAAGCATTGAAGCCCTCAACCGTGCAATGGCTGATTCAGACTCCCCTATCATTGCATTCAGGGTGAACCCAGAAAGATATAAGGACTTTCTTGCATCCGAATCATTTCAGGAAAAGGACAGACCGGTAGAAAAATCAGAGGATGAAAAATTCCTTGAATCAATTCCGGAACCTCCTGCAGATGACCAGGAAGAAACAGAGTCTGATGATTTAGATGATTTTGGAATCGAGGAAGAACTTAATCTTCCATAATCTTTTCTTTTGAATCAGTTTCTACAGAAGTATCTTCTTCTGTAAGCCCAAACAGTTCTTCCTGAGAATCATCAGCATTTTCGGAAGAACCGTCTGGATTTTCTTCAGATTTCTTTTCTGTTTCATCCTCTGTCAATTCAGTTATTTTCTTCTTCAAATTGTCCAAGTGTTCTTCATCAGGAAATTTATTTTCTAGTAATTCAAGTTTTTCTTTTGCTTTATCGTATTTTTCGGCGGCAATCAGAACATTTATATAGTTTACAAGAGGTTCCGAATCATCTGGTCTTTCACTGCAGATAAACTCATACATTTTCCCAGCCTTTTTTAGATTGCCGCACATGGCTTCAATATATGCAAGGGACATTTTCAAAGA
The DNA here is from genome assembly GCA_024400915.1 of Treponema sp. Lineage (GTDB taxonomy): Bacteria > Spirochaetota > Spirochaetia > Treponematales > Treponemataceae > Treponema_D. Next base: position 143,284 of record JAKSLX010000003.1, on the reverse strand, counting down.
TGAGTTTTCAGGATCTTTTTTAAGCAATTTAACGAATGATTTTCTTGCAGGAGCCCAATTCTTACTGTATACCTGACACAAGGCAATCTGATAGAAAGCTGATTCATGAAGCTCTTTGTTATCAAGGGCAAGGGTGTAATACTCGATTGCCTTGGAATAGTTGGACTGCCCCTTATAAGTTTCAGCAATGGAAAAATATTCTTCACTTATATTTCTCTGTATGAGCTTTGTTTCTCCTGGAATCCTGACTTTACTAAGGGTACCGCAGGAAACAAGGGAAAGAGACAAAAAGCCCAGACTAAGCAACGCAGTAGTTTTCATAAATCAATTTTATTTCTTTACAGATTCTTCAATGACTTCTTCGCCTACAACCCGATAGTGCTTTCCTGTAATCGGATCGCGGGTAAACAGGTCTTTAATCTGTTTGTCAGATACTTCAACACCGGAAAGATGAAGAGTTTCAGGATCAGGCTGATCAACGAAGCCGCCTGTCATAGCAAATGAAAGAGTCAACAGTGCACGCAAGGCTGTTGCAGCTTTTCTATTTGTAAGATGAATATAAAAAGACAGATCATAAAGTCCCGAATACTGTCCAGGATGTTTTGGATCCGGCTTGTAAGCAAGGCTTCCATAAATTTTATCTGTACCGATTGAAATACTCTGTCCGATAAGATTTCTGAGATACTGACCTGGTCTAGTAATATAAAAAAGAATGTCTTTTGAATCCTTATTAATCCACCTGTTGTATTCTGTATCAGCTATTTCTTCCTGCCTGACAAACTTATGCAGCATAGGATCAAGATTTTTGGAAAAACAAAGGATTTTTGTAGAAGGAAATGCAACTTCAAAACCTGAAGTCTCCGACATATACTTTGTAACGGTTCCTTCGTCAAAGGTAACGGAAACTTTTTCAAATCCATTTTTCTTTGTCATGATGGAACCAACGGCAAACTTTGGAACCGAAGTCCAGGAAGCAGTTTCAATGTGAGACCTGTCCTTTACGGTACCAAGGCCAGAATAAAGAATTTCAGTACGGTCACAAATCTGAGCTGCATTTTCTTCCTTCATTCCGTCCATCATGGAACAGATGATGTTTACAACCAATTCTCTGTGCTCCTTTACAGGAACACTCATATAGATGCTCAAATCATCTGAAAGCATTGCAAGAGGATGCATGTAAGGTTCATAAACTTCAGGTTCTTCTACCTTTGTAGATTTACAGCCTGCCATAAAGGCAAGCACGAAAGCCGAAAGAAAACCTATGATATGAAACCTTTTCATACACCCTCCTATATCGGTTAAATTGTTTACATTAAGCCTTAACTACGCTCATAACCCACTTTGCATCTTCACAGTCAACTTCAGTGCCATTAAGGCCGTCAACCCACTGTGCACTTGCAGAAAGTGTTTCGCCTGCAATGAAGTCCTTGAACATTTCGAAAGCTGCCTTGAGGGAAGCGTCTCCACCAACAGAAAGATTGATTCTGTCTGTGATTTCAAATCCGCTTTCTTTTCTGAGGTTCTGGATGCCACGAACAAGGTCACGGGCATAACCTTCTTTCTTAAGTTCATCAGTAATCTTTGTATCAAGACCGACTGTAAGTGTTCCTTCGTTGATAACCTTAAGGTCTTCCTTTTCCTTGCGTTCAACGATAAGGTTTTCTTCTGTAAGTTCTACATCAGTACCTGCAACATTGATTACAAGCTTTGAACCGTTGAGCATTGAAGCAATCTGATCGCCTGTAAGCTTTGTGATTTCTGCGGCAGCAAGCTTCATGTTTCCACCAAGGAGTTTTCCAAGGACGCGGAAGTTTGCCTTTGCACTGTATTCAACAAGCTCGTCTTCCTTTTCGTGGAAGATTACTTCCTTAACATTGAGTTCTTCTGCAATTGTATCGCGCATGCTGTCAAGAACCTTCTTTTCTTCTGCATTGCGTGTAACAAGAGCTACGCTTGCAAGAGGCTGACGGTTCTTGAGGTTGAATGTGTTGCGGAGTGAGCGTCCCATTGAAACTGCCTTCTGAACTGAAGCCATCTGGAATTCCAATGTTTCGTCACGGAACTTTTCGTTGTAAACAGGATAGTCAGAAAGATGAACGGAATCCTTGTCTTCTGCAGTCTTAAGGTTCTGCCAGATTTCTTCCGTAATGAATGGAACGAATGGAGCTGCTACAAGTGCAAATGTCTTGAGTGCGCTGTAAAGTGCTCCGTATGCTTCCATCTTGTCATTGTCACTGCCCGACTTCCAGAAACGGCGGCGGTTGCGGCGGATGTACCAGTTGTTGATAGAATCGATGAAATCAAGCATTGGATCGATTGCAGCGCTAAGATCATAGTCATCGAGGGCTGCAGTTACGTCCTTTACCATCTTCTGAGCAACTGAAAGAATCCAGCGGTCAAGAGGATTGTCAGGAAGCTTGCTGTCAAATTCGTGACCTGTACAAGTAACGCCGTCAATATTTGCGTACTGAACAAAGAATGAATATGAGTTCCACAAAGGAAGGATGATCGACTTGATAACTTCACGGACACCATCATCACTGTATTTAAGGTCATCAGCCTTAACGACTGCAGAGTGCATCAGGAACAGGCGGAGTGCGTCGGCACCAAACATGTTGATTGCTTCTACAGGATCAGTGTAGTTCTTGAGTGACTTTGACATCTTGCGTCCGTCTGATGCAAGAACAAGACCATTTACAATACAGTTCTGGAATGCAGGCTTGTCAAAGAGGTGGCTTGCAAGAATTGTAAGTGTATAGAACCATCCGCGGGTCTGATCAAGACCTTCGGAAATGAAGTTTGCAGGGAAATGGCTTTCAAAGAATTCCTTGTTTTCAAATGGATAGTGCTGCTGTCCGTAAGGCATAGATCCTGATTCAAACCAGCAGTCAAAAACTTCTGGAATGCGCTTCATTGTGCCCTTGTTACATTTTAGACACTTGAATGTAATCTTATCGACAAACTGCTTGTGAAGGTCTTCTGGATATATTCCGCTCAAATCCTTGAGTTCCTGACGGCTTCCAACGCAAAGGCGGTGGTTACATTCAGGATCATCACACTTCCAGATTGGGATTGGGTTACCCCAGTAGCGGTTGCGGCTTACTGCCCAGTCACGGCTGCCTGCAAGCCACTTACCAAAGCGGCCTTCCTTAATGTGACCTGGCTGCCACTTGATCTGGCTGTTAGCTTTGAGAAGTGCATCGTGGTGGTCTGCAACCTTTACGAACCATGAACCGATTCCGCGGTAAATGAGAGGTGAACCACAGCGCCAGCAGTGTGGATACTGGTGGTTAACAGTCTCACGCTTTACAAGCTTGCCTTCCTTCTTAAGGCGATCCATAATGTCCTTGTCTGCATCCTTAACGAAGATTCCCTGATAGTCTGGAACTTCCTTTGTAAATTTACATTCTGCATCCAAAGGCTGAACATTTGGAACACCACTGCCTGCGAATACCTTGTTATCTTCTTCACCGAATGCCGGTGCGATATGAACGATACCTGTACCGTCTTCTGTAGAAACATATGCAGCATTGAACATGCGGAATGCACCAGCCGAGCAAGGCTGTCCAGACTTTTCAGAACAAACCTTAGGATCTGCAAGTTCTTCAAAATACGGGAACAATGGTTCGTAAGTTGCGCCTACGAATTCACTACCCTTGTGAGTCCAAAGAATTTCATAGTCTTCTTCATTCTTGAAGTATGCAGAAATGCGAGCCTTGGCAAAAACATATTTTGTGCCGTCTGACTTGTCCTTAAGCTTAACATATTCAACATCTGGTCCCATACAGAGACCAAGGTTTGAAGGCAAGGTCCAAGGAGTTGTTGTCCATGCGATGAAGTATGTATTTTCAAGATCACTGTCACCGATGGCAGCTGGCAAAGACTTTACGGCAAATTTAATTGTAACAGCAGGATCCTGCTTGTCCTTGTACCCCTGTGCAAGTTCGTGAGAAGAAAGAACTGTTGAACAGCGAGGACAATATGGAAGGATGTACTGACCTTCGTAAATAAGTCCCTTGTCCCAAAGTGACTTTGCAACCCACCAGATTGATTCCATGAAGTCAGGATTCATAGTCTTGTAATCGCGGTCAAAGTCAACCCAGCGGCCCATACGGGTAATAGTCTTGCGCCATTCAGCTGTATATTTCAAAACGGAATCACGACACTTTTCGTTGAACTTGTCGATTCCAAATTCTTCGATTTCGTGCTTTGAGTTGATTCCAAGTTCCTTTTCAATAAGGTTTTCTACTGGAAGACCGTGGCAGTCCCAACCAAAACGGCGGTCAACCTTCTTGCCTTTCATTGTCTGATAGCGAGGAATAATATCTTTGATTGTTGATGGAATAAAGTGTCCGAAGTGTGGAAGACCAGTTGCAAATGGTGGGCCGTCAAAGAATACATATTCTTCACAGCCTTCTCTCTGGTCCAATGATTTCTTGAATGTGTTGTTCTGCTCCCAGAACTTTAAAACTTCTTCTTCCTGTTTTGGAAAATCTGCTTTTGGATCAACACTCTTGTACATAAAATCCTCTGAAAATAATAAAAAAGTTGCATTATTTTACCATAATCAGAGGGTTTAGTATATAGAAGAACATAAAACAATTTATGCTTAAATGAATATATCATGCAAATAGCCACGACAGTTCCAATCTGGCAACAACAAAAATTGCAGGGTACTCTTTAGGTACATGTAATCAAAAAAAAAAATTGCCTATTTACAAAACCTGAAATATAATAAATTGATAAATGGTGAGGTGATTTTAAATTGGAGGAAGTCTTACTTTTCTGAAAATTTAATGGTTTCCAGACCGCCTCACCTTTTTCTTCAAATTGCTTTTTGTTCGATTTCCCTTTAAAATAAAATCATGACTATCATTGCAGAAATTGGTACCGCACACTCAGGTGACATAAAAAAAGCTTTAGAACTTATTGATGCTTCGGTGGAGGCAGGAGCTGACTGTGTAAAATTCCAGTGGGTATATGCAGATGAAATTCTTCATCCTGATACTGGTTTTGTTGATTTACCCAACGGACGCACAAGACTATATGATAATTTCAAAACCCTTGAATGCAACCAGGACTTTTATTCCCAATGCATGGAATACGCCCGTAAAAAGGGAATTTTGTTTGCCTGTTCACCTTTTGGCCTAAGGTCACTTAAAGAGCTTGCACAACTGAACCCTGATGCAATAAAAATTGCAAGTCCTGAAGTAAATCATTATCCCATGCTAAGGGAATGCGCAAAATATTATGGTAAGATTCCACTCATTCTTTCAAGCGGAGTTTCAAAACTGGGCGACATAGAAAAAGCAATAGAACTGATAGAAACAAGGAAGGAAACAGAAAACCTTTCAATGAAAATGCCATCACTTACACTTCTCCATTGCCTTACTTTCTATCCGGCACCGGAAGAAGAATACAATGTACGATGCGTAAACACATTGGGACAGATTTTTGGAGTTCCAACTGGTATCAGCGACCACAGCATGGATCCTGTTCTTGTGCCGGTTCTTTCCGTTGCCATGGGCGGCACAATGATAGAAAAGCACATTACCTTAAGCCGAAAGGACAGCGGACTTGATGATCCTGTTGCACTGGAGCCAGAAATGTTCAAGGTCATGGTTCACAGCGTGCATCAGGCAGAAGCAGTTTTGCGCCATAGCGGTGAAAATGAAATTTACCGTCAGCTGGAGTATGAATATTCAAGGGAAAGAATCGATGCAATTCTTGGCAATGGCATTAAAAAACTTGCACCTGCTGAAACCGCAAATTACGGAAGTACAAACAGAAGCCTTCACTACATGCGCTCGATGAAAAAAGGAGAAAGAATTGGTGCTGACGGCATTGCAGTCCTCAGGACAGAAAAAATCCTAACACCGGGTATTGGACCTGAATTTCTGGAACTTGTGACAGGAGCGGTTTTAACAAGAGATGTTGAAAATGGCGCAGGCGTAAGGCTGGAAGATTTTATAGAAAAGTAATAATTACTTAAACCAAGTTTCCATCAACTCTGCCCAACAACCGTTAAGTTCATCAGATTTAGCGCCAAACTGAAGATCAGTTTTATACCAGGATGGAATTCCCTTTGTATCGTTTGAGAAGCCTCCGCAAATAGTAATTCCGCAGCCTGATTTATCTTCATCGTTATAACCAAAACTAGTATTCGGTGAAGTCAAGCCATAAGAAAATATTCCTTTGCGCCAGGAATAAACTATGGCTTTCTCCAAACTCTCACTGACAGCTGCAGCTTGTTCTTTTATATCTTCCAAGCTTTCACGAACAGAAATCACATCAGGATAATCCAATTCCTTTAAATCATCAAGATCATAGTTTTGAACCTTAAAGGCAAAATATCCCAGATCATAAAGATAATTTACAGAACCTTCGTAATAGACATTTGAACTTATAGGTTTCAGAAATTGTGGATATATATAATAAGACTTGTTGTTTTTATCCTTTATCACTTTATTTTTAAGCATGGAAGCCAACGAATCTATTTCTACAGCACAATCACTTACTTTACTGAGATCGATTACACTGATTGTTGGCACAGTAGTTCCAGTATATGTATTCCTGTAATTTACAGCAAAAGTTTTTCCAATCTCAACTGATAACTCTTGAACTGACAAACCGCTTTTAAAGCATTGCATTACATCAACATAATAAAAACCTGGTCCAGGTGTTGAATTAGGAGACGCAATCATGTATTCGGCACTGTTTCTGAATTCATAGGCATCTTCAATGCTTGCGCCAAGGCAGACATCAAGTAAAAGTGCAGAAAATTTATTTTTCATATATCCGTAACCGGCATTGAAAAGAGCGTTAGAAAATTCAGATGATGACATCCAAGCCGTTCCAGACGAACTGTCTAAACACATAGCTCTCGTAAAATTTCCAGGGCCTGAGCCATGGTCCGCAACATGAAGGATTTTTCCTTTTTCTGAAGTATAATGAGCATCAACCCAAGATATAAAATGAGTCAAAGTATCTTTATTGGACATGTTGACTTCTTTGGAATTGAGTTCAGTGAAATAATTCGTAACATTACTGATGTTAACTGTATTTGAACCAGGTAAAGGATTTAATTCATCAGCTCCTAACTCGAACACCCTACTGTCATTAACCTGAAGTCCATCCCAGAGAACAACAACACGAACAGAATCAAAACCGGTTTTAGCAGAACCATCCGCATTTCGTATTAATGAAAGTCCATATTCAACTTCGTTAAAATCATTTCTAATGGAAGATTCAAGTTTTATATCATCCGCATCCATATACATGATTAAAAGCCAGTCGGATGTTTTTTTTCCATTTTTGAAATATTCAGACTCAGTAACTTTTGTACCGCTATCTTCAAAAGTATTGACTGTCAATTGCTTCACAACAGTTTCAACAGTCTGCACACAGGAGAAAAAAAAGAGTCCGCAAAATAACAGGGGAACAAATAGCACTTTCTTCATAAACATATCTCACACCAAATCGGCTATAAGTTTCAAACCCTTAACAGTAAGATCCTTATCCACAATGGTAAAGCAATCTGTCAAAGGCTTAAGCACGCTGTTGAGGCCACCTGTTGCAACAACCTTTATTTCCTCAACTTTGTCTCCACTTAATTCCGAAAGATTAACCTTGCACTGGGCAACAAGGCTTTCAACAAGACCTTTGTACCCAAGAACAATCCCGCTTTGAATTGCTTCCTTAGTTGTATTTCCGATAACTTTTCTAGGAGCTTCAAGAGGAACAAAAGGAAGCTGAGCAGTATTCATGGCAAGGGCTTTTACGGCTGTTCCAAGACCAGGAGAAATTGTACCGCCATGAATGATTCCCTTTGAATCAGTACATGTCAAAGTCAAAGCGGTACCAAAGTCAACGACGATGTTTGCACCATGGAATAGATTCCAGGCACTAACAGCATTGCAAAGAAGGTCTGTACCTAGTTCCCTTGAACTGTGGCCCGTAAGGTGAACAGGGAGAATTGATCCTTCGCAGGCAAGATTTGACTTTACGATAAAGGGATGCTTTTTTACGATGCGCTGACAGACAATAACAAAAGGACCTATAAGCGCTGGAACAACAGAACTTATAATTCCCTTGCTGAAACAGTTTGTATCAAGGCCTGCATCACGGCAAAGAGTAAGGATTGTTGAAGTATATTCATCACCGGTTCTTTTTGTATCAGAACTGATCCTCCACTGCTGGATGATTTTATTTCCATCAAAAACAGCGATAACTACATTTGTATTTCCAATGTCTACAGCAAAAAGCATATGCGTTTATATTCCCATAAATAAAGTTATTCGATAAAATAAGTCTACTATAAATTCATCATAAAGAAAATAAGGATATTTTTATGGATTTGATTCAGCCAAAAATTTTGAAAGGATTCAGAGACTTTTTGCCACAGGACGAAATCTTGCGTTCTGACTTGATTGAAAAGCTTACACATACATACCGTTCATACGGATTTGTTCCTATCGATACTCCAGTTCTTGAATATACAGAAATTCTTCTTCGCAAAAGCAATGGCGAAACGGAAAAGCAGATGTTCCGTTTTGAGGACAACGGTGGTCGTGATGTTGCAATGCGCTTTGACCTTACGGTTCCATTTGCACGCTATACAGCACAGCACAAGGAAGAACTCTACTTCCCTTTCAAACGCTACCACATTTCAAAGGTATGGCGCGGAGAAAAACCACAGGCAGGCCGTTACCGTGAATTCATCCAGTGTGACTTTGACACTGTAGGAACAGACAGTGCAACAGCAGATTTTGAAGTTCTTGCATTGATGAAGGCTGCCCTTGCTTCCATCGGCGTTGAAAAAATCACAATCCATGTAAACCACCGCGGAATCTTCAACCGCTTCCTTGAAAAGATCGGTGCAAAGGAAAAGTCCGATGACATACTCCGCATCGTTGACAAGCTTGCAAAGGTTGGCGAAGAAGAAGTAAAGAAAGAACTTACTGAAGTTACAGGCGATGCTTCAAGCGCAGACAAAATCTTGGGCTACATTAAGCCATGCGGTTCTTTTGAAGAGACCCTTGCAAACATCGAAAATCTTGCTGGCGGAGAAGACCTTGATTCAAAGCGCATGAAGGACATCTATGCCATGATGAAGGCTGCAGGCATCGATGGAACATATACTCTTGATCCAAGCATTACACGTGGGCTCGACTACTACACAGGCGTTGTTTACGAAACATTCCTCAATGATCTTCCATCAATCGGATCCGTTTGTTCAGGCGGAAGATACGACAACCTTGCAGGCCTTTACATGAAAGACAAGCTTCCGGGAGTTGGTGCTTCAATTGGTCTTGACCGTCTCATTGCAGGCCTTACTGAACTTGGAATTACAGAAGCAAAGGGAAGCTACCTTGATGCAGAAATCTTCAACGGAGATGAGGAACTTGCAGCCCACTATCAGGGTGTTGCCAGCGCACTTCGCGCAAAGGGAGTTGCAGTTGAAGTATTCCCTGACTGCGTAAAGATGAACAAGCAGTACACTGTTACAGAAAAGAAAGGAATGCCATGGGGCATCCTCATCAGCAAGGAACAGGCAGCTGCAGGAAAGCTTACCCTAAAGAACCTTAAGACACGCGAGCAGTTTGCAGACATTACAGTTGAAGAAGCCGTAAGCAAGATCAATGGGTAAGTTTTCAAACAAAAGGCTGTATCCGTAGAAAGTGTTGCTATATGATATGTGGTGGTTGAGGCTCTCAAAACTACCACATATCTTATGAATATTGCTTGATTTCGACAGGCGCATCAAGGAAACTACGTTGCCATGTCCAATCGGCGCAGCAACAGTATTTTAGTACATAGCTTTTTTTTAATTCTTCTTAAGCTTTTCAGAAGCACTGGTGGCCTTTAGCTTGGTATCGTAAATGTCAATTAGGCTTGAAGAAAGACATCCTTCTTCAAACTTATACCAGGTTTCGAATTCCTCGACAATTTTTTTTCTTCTCTTATTGCCCGTATCTTCCACAGTTTTCTTTACAAATTCCTTTCCTTTGACAAGGAAAATGTCACCGCTTCTTGCATGGGTTTTTACAGATGAAGAATAATCGCAGCTTTCAAGGAAAGCCGCATAGGGAACCTTTATTACGGCCCATTCCTGATCTGGAGTAATACTGAGGGAATCAGAAGAATTAAGGTTTATGGTTCTTTCCTTTGAGCACGATGAAATAAAAAGAGATGCAGCACACAAAAAAACAATAAGCCATCTTTTCATCAGAGGGACTCCGCATATTTTTTAACGGCAGGATAAATGAGCAAATCAGAATCAACAAAATTCAAACCGGGAATTTCAGAAAAATCAGCCCACCTATATTCTGTATGTTCCGTTAAAACATATTTTTCTGACATTCCATCGTGGGGTACAAAAATTCTGTAGGCGTGCAGCAGTCTTTTTTTTCCATTATGTTCAAATTCTGCATCAGCAATGTGAGGACCGACTTCTACAGTCACGCCGAATTCTTCCTCAAACTCACGGATAATCCCTGTAGTTTCATCTTCCCCTTCTTCAACTTTTCCTCCAGGAAATTCCCAGCGATTTCCCATCTGCCCTGTTGGATTTCTATGGGCAATGAGAACCTTTCCCTGTGGATTCAAAGCTATGCAGGCAATGGAAATGTTAGACATAAAACCACCCGATCCTAGAGAAAAAGAACCTGAGGGAAAACAAAGTGAAGCAAGGCAACTGCAAAACAGAAATAACCGATGCCTTTACGTGAATCAATGAAAACCTTCTGGACATTTTCGCTAATTCCAATTTCCGTATCAGTTGAGTAAATGTAATATTCAAGAAGAATGGATGCTCCACCCAAAAGACCGGCAACGGCAGGCAAAAGATCACCGATTACCGGAACGTCATTTCTAAACACTGAAAGAATTTTCATTACGGCTACAAAAACACAGAGAATACCTATGACCATACGGAAGCTGGGACTGTCCAATCCTAGTTCACCAAAAGTTTTCTTCACCTTTGATTCAGAAGAAGATTCTTCGGAAAAATCATCCAATTCATCATCAAAAGAATCCGACGAATCAAGTTCTCCGTCATACTTCTGGGAAACAAGATTAATACCAAAAACAAGAACAAGTCCTGCAAGAATGTTCATCAATACTGAAAGAAAATAGAACTGTGCCATAATATCTCCTCTTATAGAATAGTTTATTTTACCTAAAAACGCAATTTACCTTTGAGTAATTCCCGCCGTAAGATTTTTTTCCTTATCCCCGTTCTTTACCACTACCTTAAGTTTCTTCAAATCATAGTCAGAAAAAACAGCCCTGACAAATTGCTTTCCTTCTCCAACATAGGAATAAGTTTCAGAATACTTGTCGGCAACGGCATTTTCATCATTTATGCATTCAAGAAGAACATCAATGGCAACGGGAAGATCATCAGTCTTTTTTGAAGTTTTCTCCATTTCCAAAGTTGCATAGACTTTCCCGTCAAAAGAAAAGGCAGATGCAGTGCACTGAATGCCTGCAATGGAATCCGATTCAGTCCTCCTGAAAATTCCAAGAAAAACCGTAACGCCAATGCAAATAAGCATGGTAAAAAAAACAAGTTTGTTGCCTTTTGTGGAAACCAAAGCCTTAAAAAATCCCGGACTCATTTTAACCCTGCCCGTAGCCATGTTTCTTGTGTAAAGATCCTCGCGTTTCCTAAAGCTTCCCTTTTCATAGTGAAAGACAAGATTTTCTTCCGCCGGATCCATGTCTTCTATTGGATTTCCGTCAACAAATTCAGCCATCGCATTCCCCTGCTAATTTTTGATTACAGCCTGAATGAGAGAGTCGGCACGCCACCATGAAACAGTGGCTTTTTCCCGTTCAACAAGAAGAACAGAAATAATTCCTTCCCTGCTGAGATTAAATGAATAGTAGAGGTTTTCTTCCCTATTGAGTTCAACATTTCTTTTTAAAATTCTCTGACCATCAGACTGAACCATCTGAACTGTAAAACCGTTCTGTGTACTTACGATAAAATAAAGCCAGCCTGATTCCGTAACGCCAAGGAAATCATAAGGAATGTCGTAGGTTTCCTTATTGAAGCCTTCTGAAACTTCTTCGCTGTACGGAGGAATTGTAACTGGCATCTCATAGGCATTTTCTTCAACCTTGAAAGGATGTATCAGGCTTGTAACATATTCAATACCAGACTGAACTCTGGAGGAAGCATCGACATAGCTTGAAAAATAATCAACCTTTAGATATATGGTTCTATTCTTGTAATCAGGAACTATGTTGTCGAGGGAATAAAAATAATCGTTATTTTCTTCTACGAATGGATTGGGGATATTCTGCTTTTCAATTGGAATCGTATACAGCAGGAATCCGTCTGCAGAATACCAGTAAACAGTCATTCCCGTTGGCAGGGCGCAAACGACAACAAGTTCATTTTTATCAGTAGTATAGATGTTCTTTACATAGGAAAAAGGAGTTCCACCAGGTCCCTGCTGACCAATGTAGTTGATGAATTTTTTATTTTCATCAAAACGGAGGACAACCTGACTCAGTGAAAGTTTTGCCTTGGCATCATTTTCCTGACGTTCCAACGGAAGCCGTTCAACCACATAGAGGTTTTTTCTTGCATCTACTGCAATAAGAGATATGTCATTGAAAGGATATTTTATGGCATTTCTTGTTGAACTGACGGAAGATTCTTCACCTGCAAAAGAAGGCGGTGGATTTGTATCGCTGTTATAATAAAGGGTAAGAAGATTGCCATAGCTGTTCATTTCCATGATTTTCTTTGCTTCACCGTTCATTATGTAGAAGAAACCATCACGCATACAGAGAGTTGTATTTATTTCACCGGAATGACCAAAATCAAAGAGATTGAGTTCATCCTCAAAATTACCGTATTTAAGGGAAAAAAGATTTTCACGGTCAACGCTTGATACAACACGGTTTCTTGAACATCCGGAAATAAAAATCAAAGAAAGAAGGGAAACCGCAATTTTTATCAGTATTTTCATAATAAAAAGATACATAAAGAGAAGATATTTTGCAATATTTGAATTTTATTCGATTATTGTGTATTATTATTTATTATGTTTGACAAAGTATTGACATTTGTATTTGGCTCGGCAAATGACCGTGCAGTTAAGGCACTTGAGCCTGTTGTAGCAAAAATTGAAGCCCGCGAATCATGGGCACAGTCTTTCAAAGACGAAGAATTTCCTGAACAGACTAAGATTTTGAAGGATCGCCTTGCAAAGGGTGAAACTCTTGATGATATTCTTGTAGATGCGTTCGCTCTTGCACGTGAAGCAGCAAATCGTGTTCTTGGTGAACGCGCATACCCTTGCCAGCTTATGGGTTCCCTCGTCCTCAATTCAGGAAAGATTACTGAAATGAAGACAGGTGAAGGTAAGACCTTGATGTGTGTCTGCGCAGCTTACCTCAACTCCCTTTCAGGCAAAGGTGTCCACATAGTTACAGTAAACGAATACCTTGCAGAACGCGACAGCAAGTGGATGGGCCGCGTATACAAGTTCCTTGGACAGACAGTAGGTTGCGTCCTTGCAAACATGGACAACGAAGCACGCAAAGCTGCCTACAACTGCGACCTTACATACGGTACAAACAGCGAATTCGGCTTTGACTATCTTCGCGACAACATGCAGATTGAAATGTCCGCAAAGACACAGCGCGGATTTAACTTCTGTATCGTCGATGAAATTGACTCCATCCTCATTGATGAAGCAAGAACACCTCTCATCATTTCAGGTCAGGCAGAGGACGACACCTTCAAGTTCCACGAAGTTGACAAATATGTGGGTCAGTTCAAGGAAGTTGAGAAGGATCCAAAGACAAACGATTACCCTGATGAAGTTGACATGACTCCAGAACAGAGGGAAGCCCTTGAAGGCGACTACAAGCTTGATGAAAAGTCAAAGCGTGTTTCATTTACAGACAAGGGTATGAACAAGATCAACGACATACTCCTTAAGCAGCACCTGATTGCAGAAGGAACGACTGTTTTCGATTCTGAAAACTTTGAATATGTACACTACTTCACCCAGGCTGTTCGCGCCCACACACTTTACCACAACGATGTTGATTACGTTGTTCAGGAAGGACAGGTTCAGATTGTTGATGAATTCACAGGTCGTATCCTTGAAGGCCGCCGCTACGGTGACGGACTCCACCAGGCAATCGAAGCTAAGGAACACCTTAAGATTGCTCAGAAGAGCCGTACTCTCGCAACAATCACATACCAGAATTTCTTCCGCATGTACGACAAGCTTTCCGGCATGACCGGTACTGCAGAAACAGAAGCAGTTGAATTCTCAAAGATTTACGAGCTTGATGTTGTTGCAATTCCAACACACAGACCTGTTGCCCGCAAGGACGAAGACGATGAAGTTTACCTTAACGAAGCAGACAAGTGGGTTGCCATCGCAAAGGAAGTAAAGGAAGCACACGCAAAGGGTCAGCCAGTTCTTATCGGTACAGTTTCCGTTGAAAAGTCAGAACACTTAAGTGCAATCCTTACCCGCAGCGGAATTCCTCACGAAGTATTGAACGCAAAGAATCACGAGCGCGAAGCTCATATCATTGAAAACGCTGGTGCAAAGGGTGCCGTTACAGTTGCCACAAACATGGCAGGTCGCGGTACAGACATTAAGCTTGGCGGTTCCCTCGAAAGCCGTGCAAAGAAACGCGCAGGAACAGATGCTCCAGAAGAAAAGCTTGAAGAAGCACGCAAACTGGAATACGACAAGTGGCTTGCGGACTGCAATGAAGTAAAGGCTCTCGGTGGTCTTTATGTAATCGGTTCTGAACGCCATGAAAGCCGCCGTATCGACAACCAGCTCCGTGGACGTTCAGGTCGTCAGGGAGATCCAGGACGTTCCAAGTTCTACATTTCCATGGACGATGATCTTATGAGACTTTTCGGTGGAGAAAAAATGAAGGCAATCATGTCAAGAATCGGCATGCAGCCAGGAGAACCTATCAACCACCCTATGCTCAACCGTTCAATTGAAAAAGCCCAGAAGAAGGTTGAAGAAAGAAACTTTGAAATCCGTAAACACCTTCTTGACTACGATGATGTTCTCAACCAGCAGAGAAAGTTCATCTACGGACAGAGAGACGATATCCTTATGGATGAAAACTTGAGCACGCGCGTTCTTAACAATGCCCTTGAAACAGTTGATGATATCTTTGAATCATTCGGAAAAGTAAAGGGAGCTTCAAAGAGCCAGCTTGCAGACAAAATACGCAATACTTTTGGACAGACAGTTGAATATGACCGTCTTACTCCAGAGGGCGTAAAGGCAATTCTTCAGGATGACATTACCCAGAAGGAAATGCTTGTTGGAAAGCAGCAGCTCAACATGTTCATCAGATACCAGTACATCCAGATGATCGACAAGAAGTGGCTTGACCAGCTTGAATTCCTTGACGGTCTTAAGGAATCAGTTCACCTCCGCGGTTATGGACAGAAGAATCCTTTGACGGAATACAAGAACGATGGTTTCGATGCCTTTGACGAAATGCTCGGATTCATCCGTGATACAGTTTCAAGTCTTATCTTTAGGGTTAAGATCCAGATTAACGGAGAACCAGCTCCAAAGCGTGTAATGCCGACACAGATGAACGCAAAGCACGAGGATGCTGCATCTCAGTCTCCAATGGCTGCGGCAAACAACCCAGGAAATTCCTTCAATGCAAGACAGGCTCAGCAGGGGGCAAGAGACAGCGCAATGAAGAGCGGTCGTCAGGGACAAGGTGTTACAGTAGTTAGAAGCCAGCCAAAGGTTGGACGCAACGATCCTTGTCCATGCGGAAGCGGCAAGAAATACAAGGCTTGCCACGGACGCGGAATGTAATCCATAAAAAATCATTAAAAAAAGGGGCTATCCCAAAAGTAATTTCAAGGTCATTGTATATGGAAGCTTCGCTTCCATATACAATGACCTTGGCAGGAATACTTATTGGACAGCCCCTTTTTTTATCAGGAACCTACTTTCGTATTTCCCTCATGCCAATACCAGGGGCTCCTGCACGGCTTAATGGCCAGAACCTAAAGCAGGCTTTTCCCAGCATGCGGTTTCTGTTTACCCACTGAGGTTCAATATTTGTGTAATATGCTACGGACATAGGATCAAGCTTTGAAAGGGGTTCAAGAATCTGTTCGTAACGGTGCCTCATGTCCAGGGAATTGTAGCGGTTATCCCCCATCATGAAATAACAGTTTTCTGGAATGTAGTTTGCTGAACCGTCATCATTGCTGGCAGGAAATACGGGAAGATTTCTAAGATCCATTTCAAAAACATAGTCTGAAAGCATCTGGGCCTTTTGGAAACATTCAGTGCGGACAGGATCTTCTCCCCATTCAGAAGCAGATACTCCCTGGCTGATAAGATTTGCAGTGCGGACTACAAGACGACCAAAAACAAGCTTGCACATTACATTTAACTTAAAACAGCATTCTTCATACTTGTCAGCGAAAACTTGATTCATTGACCATCCGTTTATAAAACTGTCAAACCATTGAGCACCACCTTCTGCAGTTAGAAGTGAAATAGTCTCATTGTTTATATTGCTAAAAAGATTATATACCATAAGTTCTTTCTGCGTAAAAATTGAATCCGCCTGCTTTTCATTTTTTGAAGGAACAGAAAGATAGAGGCGATTGAATTCCTTTGCAAGGCTCTCACATTCAAGCTTGGCAGAAACAAGGTCCAGCTCCCGTCTCATTCTTTCAACTTCAAGACATTCAGCAGCCTGTCTTTTATTCAACGGAATCTGCTGAATCTTAGATTTAGTTTTTTCAGAAAGAGGATTCAAATCCCAGGCTGCCCATTCAGCATCTTTTTCCACTGGCTTAAAATCATTATCTTCTTTTGTCCTTTTGTATAAGGTTCCGTCCAACATGTAAATCTGCTCACCTGGAAGAGCACAAACTCTCTTTACAAGAGGATCGGCCTTAAGCTCACCGTTTTCGTCAGTATTCGTCTTAAGTAAAGTGAGGGAACACATGTAGATGAACTGGCTGAAGAAAGTCTTTACCTCGCTTTTTCTTTCGGTTCCATAATGAGGATTACGAAAAACGACAATATCTCCCCTTTTGTATTTTGTCATGTATGGAAGTCCAAAATCCGTAAGCGGAAATTTTGGTCCGGCAAAAGTCTTGAAAACAATCACACGGTCTTTTATCAGGAATGTAGGCACCATGCTTTCCGATGGAATTTCGTAAAGCTGAAAAAGAAAAATGTTCAACAGGATGATTGTAAAAACAGCCTGAAAAAGAGCATCTACCCATTCAAGGATTTCAAAAACAATGCGCTTTGTTCCCTTTGCTTTTACAACAGGATGCATAGCCCTGTATTCCTTCCATTCATTGCAAACGGAATCAATTCGCTTTTCAGAAATGATGTACTGAATTCTAAAGGAAATGACAAGGATGGCAACCCAGACGAGGGAACAGATTGCATCATAGAAAAGAGGAAAACCTTCTTTACCCGATCGCTGAATTACAAAGGCAGTAATATATACAAAAGGTTCATACTGAAAAAATCTTCTGATTGCATTGATATGAGAAACATCCAGTTTAACAATCATTGTCCTGTACGTGTAAAAATACATTATGGCCGTAAAGCAGACGGCTAATGGAAATGCTGCAAGGGAAACATCAGGCCTGAAAGAAAGGCAAAGCAAGGTAAAAACAGCTGATACAGCAAGATTGATTTTGCATGTTAAAGTCAAATTTTTCATGATATAATTATAACAGATATTTTGCTGCGATACTATAAGAAGACAAAAGCTTATTTTAACAAAGGAGAAGCAATGGAAATTTTCAACAGAGCCCTTGCATTGGAAATGGTTGGCGAAGAAATAGAATTACTACAGGAACTTGAACGATCATTTGTTTATGACAAAATATTCAGTCTGAAAGAATTAGAAACTCTGGAACAGAAAAATTCTCTTGAAGCGGCTGCTTACGTTCATTCCTTCAAGGGTGCTGCAAGACAGATAGCTGCGGAAAAAGCCGCCTACTCAGGGCAAATGCTAGAGAATGTTCTGCGGGGAAAGGCAGAGGGAAATCTTGTAGAACTAAACGAAAATTTCTCAAGAACTCTTTCCGAAGCTATTGATACAATAAAAAAGGATCTTGAATAAAATAAAGGCCGCCCGTTTTTGGACAGCCTTTGAAGCAATTATTTCTTAGAAGCTGATTTTTTTGCCGTTGCCTTTACAGAAGGCTTTTTTGAATCAGTATTCTTAGCAGTGGTTTTCTTTGCAGGAGCAGTTTTTGCATCCTTCTTGCATTTTTCCTTTAGTTTCTTTTCTTCTGCAGAAATTTTCTTCTTGAGTTTTTCAACTTCAGCAAGGATTTCTTCAACACCTTCAGTTTTTCTGCCTACACTGCCTGTTTTTTTATCAAGAAGAATTTCCGAGCAGATTTTTCCAAGCTCAACATATTTTTTCTCAAGCTTTACCTTGTACTTTGTAATGTCAATTTTTATAACTGATACATCCCCGAATTCGCTAAGGGCTGCACCTGCTTTTTTCAAACCCTTCTTGGAAGCCTTGATTCCGCTGTCAAGAAGTTCCTTGATTTCCTTTTTAAAAACAACTGTTTTTTCCGATTCTGTTTTCTTTGAAGCCATAAAATCCTCCTGTTGATCATTGAAATACCAACAATTTAAAATCTTAATTCAACACTGAAAGTATTTCAAGTAATTTTTACGGATTAAGGTTCCAGGTTCCGTAATCATCAACAAGGTTAGTTTTCATGCTAGGCATTGGATGCCAGGAAACTGCAACAGTAATGTACGGATGATAATCAAAGTCCTTTCTTCCATTGCTGTCCGTAACATATCGTGGTTTGAATGTTACATTTCCTTCAAGGCTCCAGTCATGAAGAAGTCTCTTTACACTGATTTTAAAGTTCTTGATTTTAAAACCGGCATTCTTTCTATTTTCCTGACTATCATCCCAGAACTGTCCGTTTCCCCAGAATGCAAAGGAATTGTACAGATCTTTGAAAACATTTTTTTCTCCGGCAACAGCATTTTCATATCCCATGTAATCCTGAATATATCTGAAGATTACGTTGTTCTGAGACTCAGAACTGAATGTAAGTTCAAACTGTTCGTGTATTTTAAAAGATATGGAAGGAACAAATCTGAAATAACTGTTAGTAGGCCTTACAAAATCATATACAAGACTTGAACTTATAGATGGAGCCCAGGTTACCCTTCTTTTCCAGTAGCGATATGTTTTATTCTGGGTTGCATAGGCTAGGCTAAGGTTGTATGGAACGAATTCCTTATCTTCCTTTGCTGTCCATCCGTTATCCCGGTCAAAATCATAGACAGTGGTATACTGCATAGTATAGGCAAGCTGCAGGTTTTTGTAGGCGGCAGAAAGCTTAAGGGAGTCCTTATATCTTTCTTCAATTTCATAATTATAGGATTCTGTAAAGGAAAGATCCCCGTTCAAAAACTTTATCGTTGCGGACTGCCGGAATGGATTCCAGACAAATTCATCTTCTTCCTTTGACTTCTTATAAAGTCCAGTTGAAGCTGTGGTCGTCACGTAAGGAAAGCCTAAAGTAAGGGTACCGTTGTATTCATCTTTTTGAGGAGGAAGATTTGAAGTCAAGGTAAAGGACTGATTGAAATCACCCTCCTTTGCTGAAAGAATGGCACTCATGGTATGAACTGTCATGCATTCGTCATCTGTAAGATCGGCAGTAATATATTCCCATTCAGGATTTTCCGCATCACCTATGAAGTTAGTCTTTAAAAGTTTGATTGTAGTATTCCATTCAAGACCTGTATCTTTAAAATATTCCGTATACCTGAAAGGCTTAAGGGAAACCTTGTTGTTATTTGTCAGGTCCATTTTCTTTGCCTTGTAGTCCGAAAGAATTACAGAATTCTTAGATGACTCGGAAGTATAACCGTCAAGGTTAGGATGCTTCTGAACTACAGGATTGAAGGTAAAATTATTGGAAAAAGATGCAAACTCATCCTTAAACTTAAGGTTGCTTGCCACCGTGGTAGGAACCTGCACCTGATAATAGGATGAATACAAATCAGACCATGAAAAATCTTCCGGATCATAAAGAGTCGTGGCATCATAGTTCAGCTGAGAAGTATACTGAGGTGCAATATTGTAGGTAAGGGAGTAACCGGCTTCCTGCATTTTTGTAACGCCGTTTCTATTCTGCAGTTCCAGTTCCGAGAAAGTAAATTCAGGTTTCTTTTCCTCTTCCTTTTTCTCTTCCTCTGTATTTTCCGGAGGAACATATTCTTCGCCTTTTTCTTCGGCTTCTTTCTTTGCTTTTTCTTCCTCCCTCTTTTTTTTCAGGGCTTCCCTTTCAGATTCAGTCATCAGTTCTTCAGGAATATTTAAAGCAGTCACATAAGCTGGCGTCGTTGCAGTTTTAGGTTCAACAGGCGGATACTGGAACAGAGTTCCTTCTATTCTTCCAGAAACCTTTATAGGTGTTACCTGAGAAGGATAAAAGAATGCACGTTCCGGAGTTTTTTCCCTCCAATCCTGAGGCTTTGTGGCCCATTCAGGATCAGAATTAGTTCTTGTCTTTGTATTGAAAATAAGTGATGCAGAAACATTGGAAACATTCACATTTGAAATATACGGATAGACAAATTCAGGCATTGGAATTTTAAATGAAGTACTTGCATCCCATGTAAATGAAGTAGTTTGAGTACTTGTATCTTCGCTGTCGGATTTTTCCTTTGAGTTGTTGTTCATGAAAAAACTGATCCAGTCCAGAGATTCGGAACGAGAGTCAAAATCTTCAGTAAAGAAAGGATCACTTAATATCGGCATAGAAAGGTGAAAAGACAAAGGCTTTGAAATGTCAGCTTTGAAATTTGCACCGTAACGATATGGAGTATGAACTCCCATGAAATTTGCACTATCCTTGTATTTATCTCCCGTTGAAGAATAGGTAATGTACTTTCCGTTACTGAAAAAAACTGTATTAGTAAATCCCAGTCTTAAAGAAGCACTGATGGATGATACATATTCATTGGATGGAGCAAACACACCGTCAAGACCTACAACAGTTCCAAGGTTCGTGTAATAGTCGCCTATAACTTTTAGGTAGTGAGAAGTATCACCCTTGTAGTCCTCGTCAAGGTTATGAAGGACAAGACCTTCTCTTTTCTGTTCTTTCAAAACAGAAGGCTTCATGAAGTTGAAGATACCTTTAGTAAGGTCTTCGCCAGTTGTTGCCGTAGTAGTAGAACTTGCACTTACGTCATTGGCTTCCAAAGGTTTACGACCAAGAATGTAAGTTGTTGTCTGAAAATAATAGCCATGCCTTTCCTTGTAACCGAAAGAAGGATTAAAAATGAGTTCATCCTTAGGATAATAGAAAGCCGGAAGATAAAGAACCGGAACATGACCAATGGAAATTACCGCATTAAGGAATGCAAATTCTCCCCCAGGTAAAAGCCATATTCTAGAAGCTCGAATTTTCCAATGGGGATTTTCATCATCACAGAAAGTAAGCTGTGCTTTTTTGAATGCTATGGTACTGGAAGAATCACGGCCGAAAATTTTTGATGCAACAATAAGAGTAGAACCTGACGGCAGGTTTAAGGCATCACTCTGTGTATGAATTGCCCTACCATTGTCAAAGATTCCTTCAAGAGTAGAAGTATTTACAACAAGGGAAGTTGCTGTAATAGTCTGTTCACCAGCAGAAGTTCCAGACTGAACAAGTTCAATGTTACCCTTGGCAAAAAGAGTTTCCGTGGTTCTGTTATAGGAAATTTCATCTGCCCTTATTGAAAGTTTCGTACTACCCTTTTCAACGGAAACAGAAACATTTCCAGAAAGAAGAATTTCTTCACTGTCATCAACCTCATTTGTTCTGTAAGTTGAACTATCAGCCCCATCAATAGTGATGATTGTCTTATCGTCATCAGCAGCAAAAGAAAATCCACTGAAAAACAAAAGCAGAATAGCAGCTAAGAGAAACTTAAATTTACTTTTAAAAATCTTAAATGCCAATTTTTAATTCTCAACTTTTGAAGATTTGCTGTCGCGGATTTTTTCCCTTTCAAGCATTTCTCCGATATATTTTCCCGTATAGCTGCCCTTAACTTTTGCAACTTCTTCCGGGGTTCCCGTAGCAATGATTTTTCCGCCACCGGCACCACCTTCTGGCCCCAAGTCAATTATATGGTCAGCCTGACAAATTACATCAAGATTGTGTTCAATCATTACAACGGAATTACCTTTTTCAACAAGGGCATGAATAATCTGCATAAGATTCATTACATCAACAAAGTGAAGTCCAGTAGTAGGTTCATCAAGAATGTAAAGTGTCTTTCCCGTTGAAGGACGTGCAAGTTCTGCCGCAAGTTTTACGCGCTGAGCTTCACCGCCTGAAAGAGTAAGGGCATTCTGTCCAAGTGTAATGTAACCAAGGCCAACATTTTTGAGAGTCTCAAGTTTTTTCTGAATATGAGGAATGCCTGCAAAGAAATCCGCAGCATCTTCTACAGTCATTTCAAGGACATCGCTGATAGACTTTCCCTTGTAAAGAACTTCAAGTGTTTCCCTATTGAATCTCTTTCCATGGCAGACATCACACTGAATGAAAACATCAGGAAGAAAGTTCATTTCGATTGTAATAGTTCCGGCACCCTGACAGTTTTCACAACGTCCACCCTTTACGTTGAAACTGAAGCGACCAGGTTTGTATCCCATAGCTTTTGCTTCTGGCATGCAGGAATAAAGTTCGCGAATCTTGTCAAAGACACCGATGTAAGTTACCGGATTACTGCGTGGAGTTCTTCCAATTGGACTCTGGTCAATATTAATTATCTTGTCGATATTTTCAAGACCCGTAATCTTTTTGAAATCACCTGCAGGAAGTTCACTCTTCATGATCTTGTTGCTTGCAGCCGGGAAGAAAACATCATTGAGCAATGTTGATTTACCACTACCCGAAACACCCGTAATGCATGTAAAAGTTCCAAGAGGAATGTCGCAGGAAATGTTCTTTAGGTTATGTTCCGTTACTCCCTGAATGGAAATGAAATTTCCGTTTCCTGTCCTGCGCTTTTTTGGAACAGGCATTCGGATAAGACCTGCAAGATATTTTCCTGTAATGCTGTTTGGATTCTTCATGACGTTTTCAGGGGTATCGCTTGCCATGACTGTACCACCGTGAACGCCAGCTCCAGGACCAATGTCCACAAGCCAGTCGGCAGTAAGCAAAGTCTGCTCATCATGCTCTACTACAATGACTGTGTTTCCAAGATCACGGAGATAAAGGAGAGAATCTATAAGACGCTGGTTGTCCCTCTGATGAAGACCGATAGATGGTTCATCAAGAATGTACATGACACCTGTAAGTCCAGATCCTATCTGTGTTGAAAGACGGATGCGCTGGGCTTCTCCTCCTGAAAGAGTTGCGGCACTTCTCTGCAAAGTAAGGTAATCAAGACCTACATTTTTTAGGAAAGAAAGTCTGCTTGTAATTTCCTTGAGGACCTGGGCTGCAATCTTTTTTTCTGTTTCACTAAGCTTAAGCTTTTCAAAAAATTCTATTGTATCGCTTACGGAAAGTTCAGTAAGATTCCAGATGTTCATGCCGCCTACTGTAACTCCAAGCGCTTCCTTACGAAGTCTTTTCCCGCAGCAACTTTTACATTCCTTGTGGGACATGTATTTTTCAAGATTTTCACGGGCAC
The DNA here is from genome assembly GCA_024400915.1 of Treponema sp. Lineage (GTDB taxonomy): Bacteria > Spirochaetota > Spirochaetia > Treponematales > Treponemataceae > Treponema_D. Next base: position 119,576 of record JAKSLX010000003.1, on the reverse strand, counting down.
TGTCACCCCAGGCTTCTGCATAACGACGACGAAGTTCAGAATAGATTCCAACCCAAGGCCTGTTGTAGGTACTTGTCCCTTCTCCACTTTGCTTTTTGTAAATCCACTTAAGGCTGCGGTCTCCGGTTCCATTCCAGAGAATGTCCGCCTGCTTTTTATTCATTTCCTTAAGGGGTGAATTCATGTCGAATTCCATATCCTTGAAAACTGCACCGAACATGCTTTCGTTCCAGGCACTGTCAGGATTGAAAGGTACAATTCCATTTTCATTAAAGCTCAAGGATGAATCAGGCATGATGAGATCACGGTCAAATTCCATTTTTTCACCGAGGCCAGTACAGTCAGGACAGGCACCGAAAGGATTGTTGAAGGAGAACAATCTTGGCTGAAGTTCAGGAACAGAAATACCGCAATCAGGACAGGCATTTTTCTGGCTGAAGAAAACTTCTTCTTCTATATAGTCTGCATTGCGGTCATACTGTGTTCCCTTCAGGTCCATTACCTTGCAAACTTCTTCGTAGGCTTCATCCCCTTTGTTTACACGGCGAAGGGCAATTACGATTCCGGCTGAAGACTTGAGGGCTGTTTCAACTGAATCAGCAAGACGTTTTCTGATGTCTTTTTTTAGGACAATACGGTCTACAACAATTTCAATTGTATGTTTCTTCTGTTTGTCCAGCTTGATTGAATCTTCAAGTTCAACCATAAGGCCGTCGATTCTTGCACGGACAAATCCGCTTTTCTTAGCGTCATCTATGATTTTCTGGTGTTCACCTTTTTTACCGCGAATTACTGGAGCAATCAAAGTAAGTTTTGTTCCTTCATTCCAGGAAAGAATTGTATCGATAATCTGATCTACAGACTGCTCCTTGATTTCCCTTCCGCATTCAGGACAATGAGCCTTTCCGATGCGGGAAAAAAGAAGGCGGTAATAGTCGTAGATTTCAGTTACCGTACCTACTGTTGAACGGGGATTTTTATGGGTAGTTTTCTGTTCGATGGAAATTGCAGGGCTAAGGCCTGTTATAAGGTCAACATCAGGCTTGTCCATGCGGCCAAGAAACTGTCGGGCATAGGAAGAAAGGCTCTCCATATACCTGCGCTGACCTTCAGCAAAAAGCGTATCAAAAGCAAGTGAAGATTTTCCAGAACCAGAAAGTCCAGAGACAGCTACAAGCTTGTTGCGGGGAATTTCCACTGAAATATTCTTAAGGTTATGCTCGCGGGCACCCTGAATGCAAATTTTATCACCGTCAAAAACGTTCATAATAAGCATTATATTGAAAGAAATAAATAAACTCAACGAGGATAAATTCGGTGGAATTATGAATTATGAATTATGAATTATGAATTATATAACAGAGGGGACAGACCCCTAAGTTATTTGCAAAAAGTTCAGTTTCGTTCTAAATTATACCTATGGGTGACAGAAACAGGGAGACTCAGGGGATAATATTTTCTCTCAGACAACAGGGAGAACAGAATCGCATTGTTACGGTCCTTACTCCTGACCAGGGAATAATTAACTGTATGTTATACGGCGGTCCCAAAAGCAAGCTTCGTTCAATGGTTCAGCCCTTTAACAGAGGCAACCTTTACCTTTACACTGATAATATAAAACATTCTGTTAAAATTACCGATTTTGACGCAAAGAAAATCCACATGTCCTTGAGGGAAAACCTGTACAAATCCTGGGCTGCAACCTTGGCTTCTGAAATAGTCCTTAAAACAAAATGCGCCGGAGATCCCCAGAATGCATTCATACTCCTTTCTGCCCTTCTGGACGGAATCGATGCCGTAGAAGAAGATGAAGCTCGTCTTGGCATGCTCCGCTTTCTTTGGCGTTACCTGGGACTCCTTGGAGTTCAGCCTGACGTAAGAGAATGCATTTCATGCGGAACTTCACTTTTATCAAAGGAACACGACATTTCCTATATAGAAAGTCTGAACGGTTTTGTCTGCAGCGACTGCATTCCTTATAGCGGTGAAAAAATCATGCAGGAAGCAAACCTTTTTAAAGCAGAAATACATTCCATAACCTATCTTGCAGCCATCAACGAACTAAGTCCTGGGAAAGTCCGTGAACTGATACTCCCTGCAGAATCAGCCTACAGACTAAAAAGGCTTCTGTATCATCTCATAGAAAAATCAGCTGGAACAAAGCTTGAAACTCTGGAAAGCGGTGCCGGAATTTTGTAAATTCTTCGTTTATAATGTATACTTGTAACGTATTATTGATAAGTAAAATTAAAGCATATATAAGGTAAAAATTTGAACTGGAATAAAACGAATGTACTTAAAGCTGATGTTGAAGCAATTCAACACAAATATAATCTGGATGCAATTACGGCTAGCATACTCATCCGTCGCGGCATAACCAAAGGCAGGGATATTTTCTATTTTCTTGAAGATGACCTTCGCTATCAGCACAATCCTTTTTTATTCAATGGAATGGAAGATGCAGTCGACAGGATTCTTGCAGCTGCAGAAAAAGATGAAAACGGAAACAGCGAAAAGGTCTTGATTTTTGGAGACCGTGATGTAGACGGAGTGACTGCAACTACAGTTCTCTACGACTGCCTTGTTTCCATGGGAATTGACGTTCAGTTCAGGGTTCCGCAGGGAGATGAAGCATACGGACTTTCCATTGAGGCCATCGATGAATTTGCAGATCAATATGGTTCCCTAATAATTACAGTTGACTGCGGAATTGCAAATGTTGATGAAGTTGCCTACGCAGCTGAAAAAGGAATCGACGTAATTGTTACTGACCATCACAATCCTCAGGGGGTACTTCCTTCTCCAGCAATAATTCTTGATGCAAAAACTGAAGGCAGTGGATATCCATTTCAGGAAATTTCAGGATGTGCCCTTACTTACAAACTTGCATCAGCATTGCGCTTTACAAAAAGCAAATGGTACAAGAGTGACGTTACGCTTTTGAATGCACGAACCGAAGATGATTCCATCGTAATTGAATGCATAAAAGTCAGAAACATGGTTCCCACTGGCAGACTTTCAGAAACCGTAATACCAGGCGAGAAATCAATTTCAGAAACAAAACTTCCCAAATACCTTCAGGGCCAGTTGATTCTTTGTTGGAACGCAAAGGAAACTTCCATACTCCTAAAGCAGGCTTTTGGGAACGGTGCAGAATTCAACGTATATGGAATGCAGGATGAAATTTCAAAACTTTTTCCTTCCCTAAAAAATTCAAGTCTCGAAAAAATCAAGACACTTTCAAAGATTGCAAAATATGGAGATCATTCTCCAACTGAAATTGGCGGATTCTACAACATCTATGTTACCTATGTTCAGCAAAGCCTAAAAAAAGAAAATCCTTCTTTTGCAGAAACAGAAGAAAAGGAACTTCAGCTGGTAGCCCTTGCAGCCATTGCAGACATCATGCCCCTTACAGACGAAAACAGAATCTTTGTACGCAAAGGCATTGAAAGCATGAACGCAGGCAAGGTAAGAAAAGGCTTGTGCGAGCTGCTTTCAAAAATTAACCTCCTAGGCAAAAGGATTAATTCAAAGGACATAGGTTGGTCCATTGCTCCAAAACTCAATGCGGCCGGAAGACTTGGACATGCAGGAATAGCGGCAGACCTTTTTACATCAGACAGTTTTGAAATAAGGGAACAGGTTGCGGACCAAATCCTTCAGCTTAACGAAGAAAGAAAATCTCTCACGAACGAAGCGGAAATCACAACTCATGATCAGGCTCAAAGTTCCATTGAAAATTACAACGGAAAACTTAGCGTTGTTTTTGACGAAAGGATTTTCAAGGGAGTTTCTGGAATCCTTGCTTCCCGATATGTGGAAGAATTTGGAATTCCTTCAATCGTAATGTCTGCAGTAGACGATGTTGTAATAGGTTCCATGAGAAGCTGCAGAGGATTTGATGTTTCCGATTTTCTTGAAAACATGAAGGACATATTCATCAGCCATGGCGGCCATGATTTTGCGGCAGGTTTCTCCCTTGAAAGAAAAAACCTTGAAAAATATCTTTCGATGATAAAGGAAAATTCTGCCAACATTACCCTTCTTCCGGAAGAGGAATCTGCAGAGTCCATTGATGCAGAAGTTTATCCGGAACACATGACACCAGAACTTATAAACATAGTGGACAGATTCGAACCCTACGGAAATGAGAACGGAAACATTCTTTTTCTTGCCCGCAACATACCGATTTATTCGGCACAGATGGTTGGAAAAACAGAGAAAACACACCTAAAACTCATACTGGATTGTGGCGCAACAAAATGGCCTGCCATGTTTTGGGGAGCAGGAAACCTTCTTCACCGGGAAATTGAAACCGGAGACAAAATAGACATTCTCTTTAATGTAGAGCGAAATACTTTCAACGGTACTGAAACTCTCCAGCTCATTATAAAAGATTTGAGGAAAAGCCAATGAAAAAATTCAAACTGATTTTTACAGCCGTATTTATTTTCATTACCACTGCCAGTTTTGCAAGGCAAGCTGCCTTTAACGGTGAGAACTATACAATCTCTTTGAATTACAACGAGACGGCATCTCCAGGAGATGCTGTTTTCGTGCGCATGAAAATTGCAAGAAATAAATCGGTTAAGACAGATTTTTCTCAGTCAGAAGCAAAGCTTGAACTTTTTATTGACGGCAAAAGTGTCCGTTCATCGGATTTCTATACCTTGGGTAAGGCTACAAAAGCCGGCAAAACCATGCTTACGGGAATTCCCCTTTCTTCCTGGTGGACAAATGAAAACAAATGTTTCCTTAAAATAACATACAGCATCCAGAACGAATCAAAGGAATTTACCCTGCCTTTCAATCTGGACAACAAGTCTTTTATTTCAGAAACTATCAGACTCAATGAATCCAATACGGCAATCAAGACCGACACCAGCACAAAAAGAATGGAACAGATTTCAAAGCTCAACACTATTCTCGAAACCATAAATCCTCAGAATGTCTATTCAACGAAAGCTTTTGTTCCTCCAGTAGATTCCACAAGAAGAACCTCTTACTTTGCAGACAGAAGGGTTTTCCAGTACACAACAGGCAATTCCTCAACAAGTCTTCACCTTGGAATAGATTACGGAGTTCCAACTGGAACCGAAGTACGCGCGCCAGCAGAAGGAAAAGTCGTTATGGCAGAAAACAGAATTTCAACGGGGTGGAGCGTAGTCATTGAACATCTTCCGGGACTTTATTCACTTTATTACCACATGAACGACATGAAGGTAAAGGAAGGAGACACTGTAAAAACAGGAACACTAATCGGCCATTCAGGTTCAACGGGACTTGCTACAGGACCTCACCTTCATTGGGAAGTAAGGTTGAACCTTGAAGCCGTAAGTCCGGATTTTTTCACCACGAATTTTGCCTTTGAACCTGCAACCAACTAAAATTCGTTTTTTTACAATAAGTTATTCAACAAAGAAACTACTATTTGTATAATAGATTATCTTTTTTCTATATAGGAGTTAATTATGAAAAAGATTGTTATGGTACTTGCAGCCGCAGTTATGGCATTTGCAATTACTGGATGCGGTGGATCAAAGACTGCAACAGTAAAAATCGGTATCTATGAACCAGCTTCCGGAGACAATGGTGCTGGTGGAAAGCAGGAAACTCTTGGAGCAATCTATGCAAACGAAAAGATTCCAACAGTAACAATTGCTGGAAAGGAATACAAGGTTGAACTCGTTCGCGTAGACAACGAATCGTCAAACGATAAGGCTGTTACTGCAGCTTCTGAACTCGTTTCAAAGGGAGTTTCAATCGTTCTCGGTTCATACGGTTCAGGCGTTTCAATCGCAGCAAGCGATACTTTCCTTGCAGCAGGAATTCCAGCCATCGGAATCACATGTACAAACCCACAGGTTACACTTGGAAACGAACACTACTTCCGCATCTGCTTCCTCGATCCATTCCAGGGAACAGTTCTTGCTTCCCTTGCTCACGACAAGTTCAATGCAAAGAAGGCTTATGTTCTTGCAAAGCTCGGTGATGACTACTCTGTAGGTCTTGCAAACTACTTCATTGAAGGTTTCAAGAAACAGGGTGGCGAAGTTGTATACGAAACATTCCCAGAAGGAACAAGCGACTTTGCTGCATACGTTACAAACGCAAAGAACATGGGTGCTGATGTATTCTGCTCACCAGTTTCAACAGAAGCAGCTGCCCTCATTATTGAACAGGCAAACACACAGAAGCTTGGAATGCCAATCCTCGCTGGTGACACATGGGACTCAAACGTTATCCTCAACGCTGCAAAGGGAACAAACGTTGACATCAACGTAACAACATTCTTTGCAGAAGGTTCTACAGATGCTAAGGTTGCAGATTTCGTAAAGGACTTCCGCGCATGGATCAACTCTAACCCATCTAACCTTACAGACAATGGCGGAAACGACATCGTTGCTGCAAACCCAGTTATGGCTTACGATGCATACAATGTTGCGCTCGAAGCAATCAAGGCTGCTGGTTCAACAAAGGGAGAAGACATCATGAAGGCTCTTCCTGGAATCAGCTACACAGGTATTACAGGTCTCATCGAATTCGATGCTACTGGTGATGCTAAACGTGAAGGTGCATACATCAAGCACGCAAATAACAGCGACGCTTCTTGGGAATTCGTAGCAATCCAGAAGATCAACTAATTCAACATAATCTGCCTTTTCAGGCAGATTATTCGTTTTAAAAAATCAGCCTTTTCCTTATGAAGAGGCTGAAAAATTGCAGGCACTAGAAAAGGATCAAGAGTTCCTTTTTGATTCTTTTTTATTGCCTGATGATTTTTATAGTCTACTTATTTAGCAAACGGAGTTTTAAATGGATTTTTTCAACGCTAACCTTCCGTACATCCTTGCAGGTATTTCAACTGGCGGACAGTATGCCCTCATTGCCATTGGATACACTATGGTTTACGGAATTCTTCGACTGATTAACTTTGCCCACGGTGATGTTTTCATGGCTTCTGGACTTATAATGGTATACATGTACACTTGCATGCCATTGTACATTTCTGTTCCATTTACAATCATCTTGACTTCTCTTCTCGGTTTTTCAATCGAACGCATTGCTTATAAACCACTTAGAAAAGCACCCCGCATGTCCATCATGATTTCTGCAATCGGTATGTCTTACCTTCTGCAGAACATTGCCCTTTACATTACTGGAGGCCTTACAAAATATTATCCACCAATTCCATGGATATCAGACCCAGTGCAAATTGCCTCGGCGATGACAAAGCGCGTAACCCTCATTACACCGTTCCTTACAGTCATTCTTGTTGTTTCACTTGTAATGCTCATCAAGTACACTAAAATAGGTATGGCCATGCGAGCTGTTTCCAAAGACTTTGAAACTTCACACCTTATGGGAATCAGAATCAACCGCGTAATAAGCACCACGTTCATCATAGGTTCTGTTCTTGCCGCTGCAGGTTCCCTTCTCTTCTTCTCAAACTACACTGGTGTTACACCAACTGCAGGTGGGATGCCTGGACTAAAAGCCTTTGTTGCTGCAGTTTTCGGAGGAATCGGATCAATTCCAGGTGCAGTTATCGGTGCATTTGTAATCGGTATTTGCGAGAACATCATCAAGGGACTTGGATGGACAACCTTCAGCGATGCCTTTACCTTCGTCCTCCTCATTATCGTTTTGATGTTCATGCCAACTGGACTCTTCGGCGAAAAGCAGACGGATAAAGTCTGATCTATAAGGTGGGATAAATGATTAACATAAACAAGAATAAAAACACAGTAATAAGCTTTGGACTTCTTGCATTACTCTTCGTGATTATAGGAATCCTTGAACAGGTTCTTCCAAGAACTTCCATGCTATTCACAGTACTCAAGAAGGGTGCAATCTATGCCCTCGTTGCAGTAAGCATGAACCTTTTGAACGGTTTTACAGGTCTCTTTTCACTTGGTCAGGCAGGCTTCATGCTTCTTGGAGCCTACACCTATGCAATCTTTACAATTCCAGTTGCTTCCCGTGCACAGGTTTACCAGTACTTTGACGGTGGTCTGATTCAATTTACAATTCCATTGTTTGCCGCAATGATTCTTGCAGGTCTCGTTGCAGCATTCATTGCTTTTCTAATTGGGCTTCCTGTTCTCCGACTTAAGTCAGACTACCTTGCCATTGCAACCTTAGGCTTTGCAGAAATCATCCGTGCTCTTTTCCAGTGGGACAAACTTGGAGTAATCACAAACGGCTCAAATCTTTTGCGTCGCTATCCGGTTTTCCGCTCTACACTTTTCCCATTTGCAGTTGCAGGAGTCTGCATTGCAATGATTGTTCTTCTCATCAACTCAACCTATGGCCGTGCATTCAAGGCTATCCGCGATGATGAAGTTGCTGCAGAAGCTATGGGAATCAACCTTGCGCACCACAAGCGAATGGCTTTCGTCATCAGTTCCTTCTTTGCAGGAATTTCCGGTGCACTTCTTGCCATGTTCCAGACAACAATTCAGGCAAACCAGTTCAAGTCAGCAATGACTTACGAAATTCTCCTCATCGTAGTTATCGGTGGAATGGGTTCGGTTACCGGAAGCTGCATTTCAAGTTTCCTTTTCATCGCCTGTTCTGAATGGTGGCTCCGCTTCCTTGATAACTCCAATGTATTCGTAGGCGGACTTCACCTTGGATTCATGAAGCCAGGTTTCCGCAAGGTTGTATTCAGCATAATCATCATGGCAATCGTTCTTTTCTATCAGAAAGGTATCATGGGAGAAAACGAATTCAGTCTTGCAGGTATCATTAAGTTCTTCAAGGGACTAGGGAAAAAGAAGAACAAACAGGTGGCAGAAGCCAAAGCAGGAGAATAAAAAATGGCAGATAATGTACTTAAAATAGAAAATGTAACGATGCAGTTTGGTGGCGTTGTTGCAGTAAACAACCTTTCCCTTGAAGTAAACAAAAGTGAAATTGTTTCCCTTATTGGTCCAAACGGAGCCGGTAAAACAACTGCGTTCAACGTTGTAACAGGCGTATATGCCCCTACAAACGGTGCAGTTTATTTCAACGGAAACAAGATCATTGAAAACTCTCCTCATGGAAAAATGAAGAAACTCTATGCAGGACAGAACAACGGACTTTACAAGGAACATCTTGAACCTACTCCAGACAAGATTACAAAACTTGGCATTGCAAGAACTTTCCAGAACATCCGTCTTTGGAAGAGCCAGAGTGTATTTGACAATGTCCTCATTGCAAAGCACTGCCGCAGAACAAGCAATGTTTTTTCTGCAACTTTCAGGCTCAACACAAAGGAAGAAAAAGCACAGAGACAGGAAACGGAAGAACTTCTTAACATCCTCGGTCTCTATGATGTCCGCAACGAAAAGTGTACATCTCTTCCTTACGGACTACAGCGCCGTCTTGAAATTGCCCGTGCTCTTGCAACAAACCCATCGCTTCTTTTGCTCGATGAACCTGCAGCCGGCATGAATCCTCAGGAAACACAGGAACTTACAGACTTTATCTACAAGATCCGTGATGACTTTAAGCTTACTGTATTCATGATTGAACACCACATGGACCTTGTTATGAATATTTCAGACAGAATATATGTACTTAACTTTGGAGCCCTCATTTCAAAGGGAACACCGGAAGAAGTGCAGAATGATCCTGTCGTAATTTCTGCATACCTTGGCGAAGAAAAGGTTTCCTGAAGACTTTTATTGGAGAATAGAAAATGCTTAAAATAAACAACCTTAACGTATCATACGGTGGAATCAAGGCTCTCCAAAATGTAAGCCTTGAAGTACCTGAAGGAAAAATCGTTACCCTCATTGGAGCCAACGGCGCAGGTAAATCAACATTGCTCAAGTCTATTGTTGGAATTGTTTCTCCTGACTCTGGTTCCATTGAGTTCCTTGGAAACAACATTACTTCCAACAAAGTTTACAAGACAGTTGGTGAAGGTATCGCCCTTGTACCGGAGGGACGCAAGGTTTTTACAGATCTTACGGTAGCAGAAAACCTTAAGATTGGTGCCTACCTTAGAAACGACAAAAAGGAAATTGAAAAAGACATTGAATGGATTTACTCACTATTTCCTCGCCTTAAAGAAAGAAGCTGGCAGTACGCTGGAACCCTTTCCGGCGGTGAACAACAGATGCTTGCCGTAGGTCGTGCATTGATGAGCCGTCCTAAACTCATGATGATGGACGAACCTTCCCTTGGTCTTGCTCCACTTGTTGTTCAGGACATTTTCTCCATCATCAAGGAAGTCAACAAAGCAGGTGTAACAATCCTTCTTATTGAACAGAATGCCAACATGGCCCTCAAGACTGCGGACCTGGCATATGTTCTTGAAACTGGAAAAATCGTTCTTTCAGGAAGCGGAAAAGAACTCCTCGAAAACGAGAGCGTAAAAGAAGCTTACCTTGGCAAGAAAAAAAGCTGATTTCTACTGAACAAGCTTAAGAAATTCTTCCTCATTGATAATAGGCACGCCAAGCTCGGCTGCCTTTTTGTTTTTAGAGGAGCCGCTTGAAGTGTCATTTGTTACAAGGTAACTCAGGCCCTTTACTACAGAAGATTTGACTGAGCCACCTTTTTCCTTTACAAGATTCTGAGCATCAACTCGTTTCATGGTCTTAAGTTCACCTGTGAAGCAGAAGCTGAGGGATGCAAGAACTCCGTTGTTTTCTCCCTGAACAAGGCTGATGATACCGTCATTTACCATTGAAAGCATTTCATTCTTATTGTCATTGATGCCGCTTACAAAGGTATGAGCAAGAATTTCTGCAAACCTGTAGACAGATGCAATTTCTTCTTCTGAAGAAGATATAATCTTATCAAGGGTGGTGAACCCTGCGGAAATCAAAGTTTCAACGACTGTTTCTCCTATGCCTTCTATATCAAAGCCAGCAATGAATTTTGAAAGGGAAATTTTCCTGTGAGCCTGAATTGAAGCAAAAACCTTTTCTGCGCCAAGAGATTTTTTTCCTGACTCAAGGCTTTCTTTATCAAGAAAATATGGAGTAAGGTCTTCTACCGTAAGTCTATAAATGTCGGAAATTGAGTTAACTTTTTTTGTATTGAAAAGTTCCGCAACGAGGGTATCACCAAGGTCGCGGATATCCACAACAGACACCCATTTCAAAAGCTGGTGAAGCACCTTTTTGCTGCAATTTTTGTTCGGACAGTAAAGTCTTGTTCCTTCATCAACAAGTTCTGTATCACAGGTTCCGCATTTGCAAGGAATATTGATTTCCTTAAGTTCTTCATTGGACAAAGACGGAACAACACTGATGATCTTAGGAATGATTTCACCACGCTTAACGACAACAACATGACTTCCGATTTTAAGGTTAAGGGACTTGATGAGGTTTGTATTTACAAGGGATGCTCTTTTTACTGTTGTACCATTGAGTTCTACAGGGTCAAAAATTGCAACAGGAGTATAGGTGGCTCCAGTTTCTCCCCATTCAACATCACGAAGAATTGAAACCGCTTCTTCAAGACTGAACTTGAAGGCAATCTGGCGCTCTGGTCTGTCACGACTTGCATCTTCGTGATTTACTTCACGCTCTTTTATAACAAGACCATCGATATCATAATCAAGTTCCTTTCGGATTTCCATTACCTTTTCTCGGTAAGCAATTACATCTTCCGCAGAATGAACGATTTCAAGTGGAACAACATTAAAGCCGTTGGACTTGAGGAACTGAAGTTTACCTTCTTCATCTTTAAACGGCTGTTCCCCTATAGTGGCCCAAACATCATAGACAATAAGGCAAAGGTTTTCGCTGCCCTCACCGTCCTTACGTTTCATGAGACCATTGGCAGCATTGCGGCAGTTTGCCTTGTCCGAATACAAATTTTTATGAACCTGATGGGTCATGATTACTTCACCGCGAATTCCTCCGGTAAAGTCCTGGGAAAGTTCTTTTACAACCCCCTGCATTTTGACCGCATTATCAGTTATGACATCGCCAATTTCTCCATCACCACGAGTAACTGCGCGAAGAAGTTTTCCGCCGTTATACTGAAGTTCAAGGCTTGCACCGTCAAGCTTATATTCAATAAGATACTCGCCATAGGAATGCTTTTTTGCCCATTCCAGAAATTCCTCAGGGGTGGCTGCTTTTTCCTGACTGCCCATAGGCATTACATGGGGAGCTTTTGTAAAATTACCGCTGTCAGCACCAACTCTGTGGAGAATTGGATTTGATGGATCAAGATTTTTTAATTCATCCCATAGTTTGTCGAATTCCGCATCCGAAATTTCACTTTCGCCGTTATAGTAGGAATCCTGATAATGGACAATAAGTTTTTCAAGCTCTTTGATACGGTCAAGGAAATCCTTCTTTTTTTTAGCTTCCTTTACAGCACGATCACTTTCTTTAGCTGCGGCTTCTATATCAAAAAGATCCATTATCATTCTCCCACAATCAAATTTCGTTCTTTACGAAATACAGCTCGTATATGTCACGGCCTGCATCAATACCTTTCTGTTCAAACTTTGTTCTTGGCCTCCACTCCTGATGAGGAGCAAATCCATCGTATTTATTATGAAGACCTTCCGTAAGTTTCAATTCTTCCAAGGCACTTTCCGCATATTCCTGCCAGTCGGTTGCAAAATACAAATAGCCGCCTGGAGCAAGTTTCTTTGCAAGAAGATCCGTTCTAGGACGCTGAAGCATCCTTCGTTTATGATGCTTCTTTTTTGGCCATGGATCAGGAAAGAAAATATGAAAACCCGAAAGGGAATTATCAGGAATCATTGTTTCAAGTATTTCAAGAGCATCGTGATCAATGATATAAAGATTCTTAAGGTTCTTGGATTTTATCTCGCCTAGAAGTTTACCAACACCAGGAACATGAACTTCGCTTCCAAGATAATTTGTATCAGGATTGTTCTCTGCAATTATTGCCGTAGCAGTTCCCATTCCAAATCCAATTTCCATTATTACCGGATTCGTGTTGTTGAAAATCTCAGTATAATTTAGAGTCTTGTGTTCAAAGGGAATGCACCATACATGATGAAGTTCATCATAGCACCTGCGCTCACTGCCAGTCATTCTTCCTGCACGGATAACAAAAGTCTTGATGGGTCTTCTGAAAATCGATTTTTCAGTTTCCGCCGGATAGTCGTCGTTCATTTCCATTTTTTCATTGTCGTTGTCGGGCATTAAATTCCTCTCTTTTTATTCGCTTGCCTGATTGTTTTCAGAATCAGATTTTTCTTCAGGCTTATTAAAATCCTTATTTCCAAGTATTACAGGCGGCATAAGACAGTAAACAGTTCCCCTGTTCAACGTGTAACATACCCTTGTACACCAGGCGTTTTTATAATTCATAATGATATCATCATTGGAGTTCCAGTTGGCAGGTTCTTCCCCAAAGTAAAGCAGAATATCTTCGTTTGAATAGACAGCAATTTTCTTTGCAGAAGGAGTATTGAAGGCAGCAGGAATTTCTTCGGAAAGAACCTTTGCAATATGTTCCGGATAATTAAGGGTAAAGGTAAGGTCGCATTCTCTTTCCGCCAGATCTTCATAGATAACCCTATAGTTTCCCTCAGGAAACAGCCTGTTTTTTTCAGGAACAAAATTTGTATTTCCTACCCATTTCATTTCATTGGATTCATATTTATTGAGGGAAAGGGACCTGCAGTTCCATTCGAGGCCGCTGTCTTCATGAATCAATTTCATGGAAGCACTTTTCTGAACCTTATTTTCCACGGCTACAAAAACAGAAAGCTTTAACTCAGGCAAAGATTCAGAATCCCTGAAATCATAAATCACTTTATGGTCCACGGAAGACGTTTCCGGATTATCATTTGCGCAGGAAATGAACAATAATAAAAGGGCAAGAAAAATTAAATTCAGGCTTTTGGGAAAACTACTCATTATCTAGAAGTTGAATTTAAGGTTGATGATGGTAAGGTCACTTGCAGACGACTGGTTAACAAGAGATTCAAACTTAATGTTAACCTTTTTACAGGCATCTTCAAGATAAGAAAAATAATACAGACCAAGGTCCGTTCCTTCTGAACCTTCAGGCATCTGGCGGTAGAAGTCAATGAGGGACTTCTTTTTGTTACCCGACGCCATTTTACTTTCGATGCTTTCCTTTACTTCCTGGAATTCATCATCCTTGTTGAACAGGGTAATCTGCAAAAGTCCCTGCTTACCGATGGACATGGATCCACCACCAAGTGTCCACGAAATGAATACAAGTTCATGACGACGCTGAAGTTCCTTTACGATTTCAGAACGAACTTTAGGATCAAAAATGAGCGTATCTGCATTTTCAATTCCCTGATAAAGGTACTTGGCGGCTTTTTTGACATTGTTGTTTTCATTGTTAAGGGCAAGTTCCATTACCATTACGGAAATGTACTCTGCTACCTTTGATTTAGTCATATAGTTGGCCAGCTGCTGCCTGAGGATGGAAAGAATTTCCGAGAAGCCTTCTTCCTTGTAGAATTTGATGATAATGTACCAGTTCATGAGGCTAAGACGGTTAAGGAATTTTTCCGTCATGAGAAGGAAAACATTCTTTTCTTCCGGAGAATATTCGTTGTTGGCCATGATGCTTTTCCAGACAGGATCAAGAATTGTCTTTCTTGCCGACTGGATTACAGAATCCTTCATAACAAGGGTTGCCCTAAGCTGTTTTTCAGGAATCTGAGTTTTTTCATCTATCAATGCAGAAGGATGAGAACGGTTATAGAGGCGGACACATTCACACTGAATGATCTGTCCATAAATTTCGCGATCAAACTGCTTATAGAGGATTGAAAATACAATGAGCTTGGAAAGGTCCATTACTTCCTGACGATGGGAAACAAATTCCGGCATGGAAATTTCCATCTTTGAAATATAGTCAAGAAGAATCATGTTCTGAAGTGAACCTGGAGAGAAATGCTCCATGCTTACACCGTGTGCTGAACGGTTATCTGCAAGCTTTAAGTTGAGAAGCTGCTTTTTATGACTGAGAAAATGAGAAGTTCCTTCCTCTGTAAGAATTACTTTAAGCGGCAAATCGAGTATGAATTTCTTTTTTTCTGCACACATTATACATTCAGCTCCTTTGCTAAAAAAACCCCACCTTACCATATAATTATACATCATCAAAAGCCAAATGTAAACCTAAAGAAAATAAATAATGATTATAAATAGTAAATATTTTATAGAAGGATTTACTGCCATAAGCTTAAATTGCTTTTTCCACCTCATTACTGTAAAATCAAATATATGAAAAAAATGCTGTCGGCTCTTTTATTTACTACTCTCCTTGCTTTATCCGGCAGATTCCATTGTTTTTCTGGTGAAAGCATTTCAAGGTATGACCGTTCGGTCCTTGCAGAAAATTACCTTACACAGAAAAATATTGAAATTCAGAAACATCTCGTGGCTCCTGAATATCTTGGAAAATTCCCCTTCAATCTTTCCATTGAAATTGCCGGAACAAATCAGGAAGAAAACCAGCCTTCAGAAGATACCATAGATCAGGTTATTTTTGCATTTACCCAGGATTTCTTCCTGAAAAACCCCGATTTTTTGATTTCCTTCATTGAAAAGACAAAGAAAAATGAACTCCCTTACAGTACAATCATCCTCATTAGCTGCGATGATGAGGAAATCGTACTTGAAACACCAAGAGAAATTCCCTGTGCCAGCGAATATTATGCTGAACGGCTTTACGAGACCAATTCCACCTGTGCCTTTGTAATTTCCGATGAAGACTACTTTCCTTCCCAGATAAAGACTACGGCAGGAGGAGCAATTTCTCCCATGTGGATCGTTCGTTCCGTTCAGAAAGCCTTTCAGTCAAATCAAAAAAACATAAATGTACAGCAAAACATTCTCTATAACAGAAAAAGTGAACTTTTTAAGGACGAAAGCAGATTTTCCGCCTTTACAAAAAATGAAATTACAGCCACATCTTTTCCATTGGGGCACACGGGGACAGACCTCAATATCCTTGATTCATTGGAAAAGGAAGTAATAGGCTCAAGAAAACAAGGTGAAAACACACTTTACAATGTAATTCCAGTCAAGGCTTTTTCCATCTGGATCAACGAATCCTTACTGACCCTCATCTACCTTGTCTTTGCCTGCATGGCCTTGTTTTCACTTTGTTTTTCATCTTTTGCTTACAACGCAAAAAACGAAGCCATCTTCAAGGACCTTTCCAGAACCTGGTATTTTGCACCAATCTACCTGATTCTTTCCGCTTTTTTTCTGTGGCTCTTCCAATGGATTTATTCTACAATAGCTGGCAATCCACTCCTTTACTTTTCTCTGAAAACTACACTTGCGCTGTGCTGTCTCTTTGCGGTTGCTGCACTTCAGAATTATTACAAGTTCAGGATTTCACTTTCCTCCATTTCATTCCAGATTCTCATTTTATGCGCACTTAACATATTCATCTTTGCTTTTATTGACCTTTCCCTCATGTTCGTTTTCATTGTCGTTTACCTTATTGTTTTCTTCGCAATGAAATCGAACAGGAAATTTTTATCAGTCCTTACTCTCTTGCTCATGATAGCTCCTTTCTTACAGCCAGCAACAGGAATATACCATGGTCTTAGGGCTGACATGCTTCTTGAACTTTTTAGAACAAGCTATTCAGGAAACTTGATTTTTTCACTGATACTTGTTCCAATCACTTTCCAATGGATAAGATGCATGCTCATCTTCAACATCAAGGACAAATTCAGTGCAGGGAAAAAATCTACGGCAGTAATATCGGGAATTACAGTCTCAATTCTCTGCTCAGTCCTTATTTTCAGTCTCTTCCTGGCAGGGGCAATGTTGATTACAAAAAAACTTTCAAGTGATAAAAAACAGAAGGCAATATTCATTAAGGAAGCAACGATAAATTCCGTTTCCTTTGACTATTCAACTTCAGATAACTTTGACCTTGTTACCCACAAGCTTGATATTTCAACCGAAAAAGAGAAGAAAATTCTCAGATGCTTCATTACTTTCACGGCAGATTCAAATCCCCTTTACGAATGCAACTTCAACTATACTATGACCTCGGCAACAGAAGCGGAAATTGAAATTCCAGATGGACCGGAGGAAACCTTTTCAATCATTTTCAGCTCCGACTACGGAGTTCCAGTTCATGCAAAAATGGAATTTTACATTCTTACGGATGATTTTACGGCTCTCCACGAAGTCCGTGAACTTGACCTTACAGGAAAAATCAATGTTGGAAAAGCAATTTGACAAGGTTTATCTTCACGTTGATTTAGACGCCTTTTTTGCTTCCGTAGAGCAGCTTGACCATCCTGAATACAGAGGAAAACCTGTAATTGTTGGGGGACTTCCTGGAGACAGAAGATCCGTAGTTTCAACGGCATCCTACGAAGCAAGAAAGTATGGGGTTCATTCCGCAATGCCAACTTTCAAGGCCGTAAAACTTTGTCCCAACGGCATATATACCAGAGGGAACTACAAAAGGTATTGTGAAATATCAAACCGGATAATGAATATTTTCGGAGACTTTTCTCCCAATGTAATCCAGATGTCCATTGACGAAGCCTTCATTGACATAACAGGAACAGAACATATTTTTGGTACCCCTTTGGATACTGCAAGAAAAATCAAAGCAAGGGTATTGGTAGAAACGGGACTTACAGTAAGCATCGGAATTGCCTACACCATGTACATTGCAAAAATCGCTTCAGGCTACAGGAAACCGGATGGAATCACCCTGATACCAAAAGGACGGGAAACAGAATTCATGCTAACCCTTCCCCTTGATAAAGTCTGGGGCGCCGGAACAAAAACCCTTGAAAGACTTAAAGCTTGTGGCTTTACTACAACAAAAGACATCTATCAAACTTCAGAACAGCTGCTTGTAACCCTATTTGGAGATTCAACGGGGACATTCCTTTACAACGCGATACGTGGTCACAAGGACATGATTTTTGGGGAGGAAGCAAAAAGTCACTCCATAAGTGCAGAAACCACATTCATATATGACCTTACAGATTTATATGTTATTGAAACTGCTATAATGGATCTTGCAAATCAGGTCATCTGGAGAATGCATAAAGAAATGGTGCGCTCTAGGACCGTTGCATTGAAAATCCGATACGATGACTTCAAGACGGTTTCAATTCAGGAAACTTCAGAAATTCCTGTGACAAACGCTGATGACCTTTACGAAAGATGCAGGAGACTACTTGAAAAAAAATATGACAGGAACAAAGGCATAAGGCTTCTTGGAGTTTGTGTCTCAAACATTGAAAAAAACAACGAACCTTCTCAGGGATTGCTTTTTGATTTTGGAGATGCAAAAAAAGCAAAGGTTGAAAGGGCCATATTCAACATGGAAAATAAAAACCCTGCCCTCAAATTAAGGAAGGCAAGGCTAATTAATATGGAACGAAAAAAGCTTACTTCAGACTCTACTGAAGGGGAGCAAAATAGCCAGTTTCATCGCGGCCCGAGCGATTAAGAAGATAAGTCTCAATCTCTACAGGCAGATATTTTCTTCCGTACTCTGTCGAAAGGCTTGAAGTGTATTTCAACTGATAAAGTCCAGAAGGAAGTCCTACTATATCTGAAATCACATCACCCAGTCCTTCCGGGCGGTAAATGTAATAGCTTGTACCTGTGGTATCACTCGTAATATATGAAGTTTCATCTGACAATGCTGTCTGAGTAAGCTGAATTGTACTGAAAGAAATTGCATTGTTGTTCATGTAAGTAGTCAAATCAGAAAGGCTGTACTGAGTATAGGAAAGGTTGTCCGATTCTCCAGCCGTAATGAATATGATACCACGCTTTTTTTCAGCATTGATGAGTCCATTGGATGCAAGTCTGATGGCAAGATCTGCAGATACATTCTGCGAATAAGGACACTTGAGTGCTTTAACTGAAAAATCGGAAAGCTGTGAAGGATTTCCGCTGAATTCCTGAACAGGAATGGCACCTGCACTTACAATGTTCACGGTTCCCTTGCCTTCCATTGAGGCAGTAATTTCACGAACTGCGGAGTTAAGCCGTTCTTCATAGGCTTTCATGGAAACGCTTCTATCTATAAGGATCGTAATATCAGCCACATCGTTATTATTGGCCTGTCCTACAAGTTCAAAATCTACAGGCTTCTTTCCTTCCGTCATGAAGAAATTTGAACGCTCCAGACCTACAACAGGCTGGCGTCTTCTGTTTTCAACGCGGACTTCTACTGTAACTTCAGGGAAGTTGTCTGCAATTACCCTTTCAAACTGAACATAGAATCCACCTACAAGTTCAGTCATTTTGGACATTACATAGATTTCATTTGCCTTAAAATCAGTAACGATTATGTTTCCGTTTCTGTCGCTTGCGGCACTTGTAAGCATGTTCTTACCCTTGCCTATGACAGAATTTTCATATACTGAACCATCAGCAGAATCAACTGCGTAAACCCTGTTCTTGTCTGTTACAAGAAGATGGCTTCCCCACTGCTTTATGCTCTCAGGACGGGCAAAAGTCCTATCATTCACAAAGACTCCCGTATAGTTACCAGCCCTGTCAAATTCATAGATTCCACCAAGAACGCTGTCGGCAACAAGGATTCTTCCTTCAACCACTGCAATTCCTGTAGGAGACTTGAGCCCCTGGAAACCGGAAGTTTTTCCTCCAAAGAAAAGAAGTCCGTTTCCTTCAGAATCAAAAACCGAAACACGGTTGTTGCCGAATTCCGTTACATAGATATTACCGTAATCATCTTCTGCAAGATACTGGGGACCTACAAGCTGCCCGATTTTTCTGCCTTTGGAACCAAAATACTTGATAAAAGAACCTTCAGAAGTAAGGATGGAAATTCTGTCGCCTGCACTTTCGCTTACGGCAAGGTTCCCGTTTTTGAGCCTTATGATGTCCATAGGACGGTCAAATCCATTTATTGGACCACCGCTTTTTTTTACGACAACACCATTGGCATTGAACTTAAGAATCTCGTTTGTACCGTAGGCAACCACCCAGATGGAACCGTCAGGATTAGAAAGGGATGACACCGGCTGACTATAAATGAGGTTCTTTCCATTCACGTTGGGATAGGAACCTGATTCAGTGTATCTCTGGGTAAAACCGTATTCACTTTCAGTAACGCGCCTATTGCTGACAACCTCAACCCTGTTCTGGAGAAGTATTCCGCCGTAACCGGAATCAATAGCATAGTTCCACTGCTGGAGGGCAGCACCTTCAATGCCTGCACGGTAATATGACTTTCCGAGCCAATCAAGAATCAAAGGTTCTCCGGGAAGATATGAAAGGGCTTTTTCAAATTCCATGATGCTTTCATTAAAAGCACCTCTGTAGTAACTCTGAACACCACGACGGAATTCTTCTTCTGCAAAACCGGAATTTGCACTTCTAGCCTTCTGATTTTCTTCACGGGCAGTATCCTTAAGATTAACCTGAGCAAAGGCGGCTGCCCCAATGAACAAAATCGAAGTTAATATGGCTGCTGTTTTTTTCATCTCTAAAATCCTATGTTTTACTGCTGTTCGGCATCTGCAAGTTCAGCAAGATGCTCCATGATTATCGTATTGCTGCTGTCTTCTTTCCTTGCGCGTTCAAGATATTTCTTTGCTTCTGAATAAAGACCCATCTTATAGTAAACCCAACCAAGGCTATCAAGGCAAGCAGGACTGTCAGGAAGAATATCAAGGGCTTTCTTGCAGCAACTCAATGCTTTTGTTAAATCCGTTCCTTCACAGGCAAGCACATACCCAATACCATTGAGCGCCGTTGGATTCGTGCTGTCATAGGAAAGAGCCTTCTCATAGTATTCACAGCTCAAACCGGAATTCCCCTGTTCCCAGGCAATGTAAGCAAGGGAAGCATAAACGGAGGCAGGTTTATAACCGATATCAAGCAGCTTGTTCAACTCAAAATCTGCAAGTTTCTTACGGCCACTGAGGCAATAGAGAACGGCAAGAAGATATCTTACCTGAAGAATTCTATCCTGTTCTTTTTCAGAAAGGCTTTTCTTGTCGTTGGAATCTGTAACTACCTGCTCAAGATAAAGGAGAGCATCATCATAGCGCTTGAGCTTTGAATAGCAGAGTCCAAGATAGTAAGCAAGATCAATCGGATCTGCCCCACAATCATCTGGCAACGAAATGAAATAAGCAAGGGCATTGGAATAATCCCCGCTTTTATAGAGTAAAAGACCTTCGTTTAAAACATTCTCTGCCATATTTCCCCACCAAAAAAAACAACAGATTTTTTTATCAACTTCCCAAACTTGAAATCATTTCAGTTATATGAAGTTACTTATAGAATAAAACTATTTTCCATTCCACTCAAGTCCATAGCCTTTATTTCCGTATAGACTGAACTGACTGAAACATATCCGCTTTCTGTAGCCTTGTAGTCAGCCATTTCATTTCCGTGGCTAAAAACTCCAGCCTCCCCTATGCACTTGGAAAACATGCGGCCGTCATTTCCTTCTTCAATGACAATCCGGTCAAAATATCGTCTGATGCATGGAGTCGTAAGTTTTACTCCCTTGTAGACTTTGAGGCATGGAGAATTTACATTGACAAAACAATCGTAAACAAAACGGTCTCCATATTTTTTCCTTTCGCCGCAAAGTTCAATGAGCCTTTCAAGATTCTTGAAGGCAAAGTCAGCAAGGGAATCATAGTAAAGGTCCTTGCTCTTGTCTTCAGGATCCCTGAAGGAATTGCAGTCCACGCTAAGGGCTATTCCCGGGATTCCCATCATGCTTGCATAACGTGCAGCACCGCAAGTACCGGAAAAGACAACATCGGTTCCGATATTCGGTCCGTCGTTTATGCCTGAAATGACAACATCAACATCAGGAATATGTTCCCCATTGATGCCGCAGAGGGCACAGTCTACCGGAGAACCAGCCAAACCATAGGCTACCTTTACAGGAAAATCCTTGAATTCTTTTTTCTCAAGTTCAAGAGGAACGTCTACTGATATGGAACAGGAGGCACCTGACCTGTTAAAACTTGGAGCTACGATGAAGACCTCGTGG
This sequence comes from Treponema sp., assembly GCA_024400915.1. Taxonomy (GTDB): domain Bacteria; phylum Spirochaetota; class Spirochaetia; order Treponematales; family Treponemataceae; genus Treponema_D. The sequence goes on along the minus strand of JAKSLX010000003.1, from coordinate 97,604 downwards.
TCCCTACCGAATCTTTTGGCAAGAGCTGCAATACCAGGTGCATTGATTCCGTCATCGTTGGCTAGAAGAATTCTCATATAAGGTGAACTCCTTTGCAAGGCTTTACTTCATAACAGTGTGCAGTAAATCCGAATATGCGTTCATATTCAGCAAGGCGTTCCTTGTATTTATCCACATCTTCATTTCTGAGGACAGTATAAATTCCACGGCCAAACCCCTTTCCTGTAATTCTGCCGCAGTTTACTGGAGTTCTGAGGTCATCAGGATTTTCATCAAGGGAACGAACGCGCTTTATAATCCAGTCGATTTCCGGACAAGAAATTTCATAATCCTTCATGTTGTCGTGGCTTCTGTTAACTGCACGCGCAAAAGAAGCAAAGTCATTTTTCTGAATACCGGCAATACAATCAAGAACACACTTATGTTCCCTCATGATACAGTTTAACCTGCGCTTGGTATCTTCATTGACTACGCTCAAGACTTCATTGAGTTCGGAAGGACTTTCCTCGTAATTCCATCCTCCATAGACATTAGCCTTGCGTGCCTTAAGTTCACCCAGAAGAAGAACATTTTCAGGCTGCATCAAGCTATCTTCATTCCATGTAACAATACGGGGAACGCTGGCGTCTGTAAGAATGATTGTCTTGTCCTTAAAATTAAACGGAATGATATCCCAAGATTTTTCTGCATAATCCGTAAGAACCAGACTGTTTTCCTTGGAAAAAAGAGCGGCATAAGTGTCTGCACAATGATTGTCCGTTCCGTAATAGTTGCGGTTAGCCCTGTCGAGAACCATAAGCATCTGTTCCTGAGTGCATTTAATTCCACAAAGCTCTTTAATGACCCAGGCAGAAGCAACCTTAATTGCAGTTGTAATTCCAAAACCTGCGGATGGAAGGATGTCAGTGTAAATAGTAAAGTCAATTCCCTTAAGGTTAAAATTGCCACTGGTAAAGCCATAAAGAACAGACTTTACTGAGTTGGCCCATTTGTCTTCTTTTTTTAATTTCAATGACGAAAGGTTTGCGTGTTTTTTTTCTTCAAGCTGAACAAAATTGAATTTAAAAGTAGTGTCATCACGAAGTGAACCAGAAACATAGACAGGAAGATTAACTGCCATGGAAAGTGTCTTATCCCTGAACATCCACGAATGCTCTCCGCAAAGATGGAATCGTCCAGGAGCCTGCGCTATTACATCCGGCTTCTTTCCGTATTCTTTTTTATGCTCCTCAATAACCTTATCGCATAGAACATTATCGCTACCGACTTTATTCATTGTGATGAGCCCTCCCCACTTTTTATACTATTTAAAATGTTGAATTTTTCTATATATACTACTAAAATAATACAATGAATCTAACGGTTTTACAAGTTTTTTATGCTGTATTTTCCGGCGTCATAGAAGGCTTTGCCATTGCAAGCGAGCTGATTCCATACGGCTCACCTTTCCTTGCCCTGTTTTGTCTAGCCCCCCTTTACATTGCCCTTTACAAAAGTAAATCTTACAAAGAATGTTTTGTTATATACTTTCTTCAGGTACTGACAGTACACATGATTTCCAGCTACTGGCTCGCAAATTTCCACGGTTTTGCAGCCTTTACTCTTGGAGCAAGTGCTGCCGGCACAGCTTTTCAGGGCGGACTTATGGGAATGATGGCCTATGCCTACCCTGCAACAGTAAAAAAAGACAGCAAACTTAAGGAAAATTCAGGAACAGACTGTTATTCTATTTTTAAAAGAATGCTTTGGTTTTCCGCAATATGGGTTCTCTTTGAATATGAAAAATCTGTTGGTGCCATGGGCTATCCTTGGGGAACAGTTTCCATGGCTGCCTACAACTGGAAAATCTTCACGCAGATAGCTGATGTTACTGGCGTTTACGGAATAACCTTCATCTATTCCATTTTTTCATGCCTCTTTGCAGAAGGCCTAAACCTTATTACTTCATCAGGAGACAGAAAACTTCTTTCCAACTACAGGCAAGCCCTTTTGTTTACAGTATCTTTGTTTGCAATTTCAGGGCTTTATGGAATTTTCCAATATGCAATACCTAGAACACCGGAAAAACATTTCAACGCAGTACTCGTTCAGCAGAATGTAGATCCGTGGGAAACTGGGGACGGAGAATCAATTGCAATCTCAAAAAAACTTACAGACGAAGGTATTGAGCGATTAGCCGCCGAAGGAAAGGAAACCGACCTTGTTGTATGGAGCGAAGGAGTTCTTGCAAAGAATTTTCCTGGGGCCAGATTCTACTATTCTAGATTTCCGGAAGATGAATCCCTAAAAACCTTCATAAACAAAAAGCAAATCCCATTTCTTATTGGTGGCATGGCAAAAATCAACAACAAGAAAAGACACTATGCAAACAGTGCCATACTATTTGACAAGGAAGGATCCTATTCCGGTTTCTACAGCAAGATTCAGCTTGTTCCTTTTGCTGAAAAAATTCCTTACTATGACAACCCACTCATGACTTTATTCATGAATGAAGTTGTAGGATTCAATTCAACTCTAACATCAGGATTCCAGTATGTGCTTTTCAAAATTCCACTTAAGGAACATCTTTCAGACATGCCTCCACTGAACACGGGACATAAGCTCTATGAAACAATAGAACTTAACGAAGCAGGACTTTCAGACATTAGCAAGACTGAACTGTACATAAACGGGGCAGCCGCAAATCCAGACGGATATTTAAATTTCACTACCCCAATATGTTTCGAAGATGCATTTCCGACAATCTGCAGAAACCTTTATAACATGGGAAGCGAACTGTTCCTTAACATTACAAACGATTCCTGGTCTAAAACTAGATCTTCCGAGATGCAGCACTTCATTGTGGCAAGCTACCTTGCAACGGAATTCAGAACAACTCTTGTACGATGTGCAAACTCAGGATATACGGTAGTTTTAGACCCGGCAGGAAAAATTCTTGCAGACCTTCCGCTTTTTGAAGAAGGAGCACTTGCCTACTCAATTCCCGTTTATGAAAGAAAGAACACAATCTATGCAGCCTGCGGAGACTGGTTTGTAATCCTTCTTGCATTGTGTGTGATGACATTCATTCTTCATTCACTATTCAATATCTGGAAGCCTTACCTCGTTGAAATGAAGAAAATAAATCAGCGCATCATAAACATTGAAGAAGAGGATGATGATATTGCCGTTAGTGTCAACAAAGGAAAAACAGTGAAATCAAAAACTACATCAAAGAAAAAGACAGCGGTAAAAATTTCATCAGGAACAAAGGCTGAAAAAAAAGAAAAGAAACAGGAAACAAGTAAGAAAAAAAATGCAGGAACAAAAACAGAAACAAAGAAAGTTTCCGAAAAGAAAAAGACAGCAGCTTCAGTAAAAAAGACAGAACCGAAAAAAGCAGATAAAAAAACAGCTGCGACAAAAACAAAAGCCATAGCAGAAAAATAAAATTACAAAAACATACGGAATATTTTTTCAAAGTTGTCCTTTGTTTCATCGGCAAATGATTCAAGGGACAGTTTTTTTATCCTTGCACCTTCCTCGTAAATCCTGGCAATTTCAGAAGGCAAAGTATAAGATTCTCCTTTTAAAGTCTGAAAAGGTGCATCCGTTTCCATAAAAATTCTTTCCAAGGGAAGGTCTTTTACACAAGAGATTGATTTTTTGTTGCCGTTTAAAATCTGTTTTGAAAAAGAAAAGACACCGTTTACATTGTGGTCCAAAATGGAAAAAGCTTCGCGACTTGAAAAAGCAAAGGAATGGAAAAGAACCAAAGGAAGTTTTGAAAGGCTTTTTATTTCCGTGAACATCAAGTCCAAGGCCTTCCGGTTATGAATTACAAGGGGAACATTATACTTTAGGCCAAGTTCAAGGCAAATGTGAAATGCTTCAATCTGTTCTTTTTCACATGTTTTAAATTCATCCGTAAAAAAGTCATATCCAGTTTCACCAATTAATTTTATACGCTTTTCTTTCAGCAATTCTTCAAGATATTCTGCATTGAAAACCAATGGAAGCTGCGGATGTATTCCAAAAGATTGAAGGATCACACCGTCAAGATTATTGTCTCGTATAAAGAAATCCTGCTTTTCAAATTCATCCACGTTATGGGCACAGGTAATTGCATGGTTTTCGGATTTATAGAATTCCAGAAGCTTTTCTAAACCGCATTGTTCAACAGAGGGAACAAGATGAAAATGAGCATCAAAATACATCATGCCAACATTTTAACTTAAAGGGAAAAAAAACTAAACAATCCCACTTAAATACCGAAAATAAAGTATAAGGTTATTAAGTGACCTATGGAATAAAAGCTAATATTTTGGGGACATGTTTCAGAACAGGTTTCCTGTCAGAGGGGTAAAATATGGCATACTACACACTTAAAAGCATCGGTAATTCAGGCGACTACATGACAATCATCAAGGAAACAGAAGACGGATATGTAGTTAGAATCGTTCGTGACAAAGACGGATACGATGACATCACAACAGATTTCATCTCAAAATCATTGTTTGAATCTTGCATCAGAACTGGATATCTTACAAAGATTGAAACTGCAGAAGACAGAATGGCAGCAAACATCTAGGGCGAAAGCGTTTGCTTAAAAAGTTACTTACTGCGGAGCTAACTTTCGCCCCTCGATTGCGATGCAATCGAGATTACTATTAAGAAAGTAAATCCAAGGCAGCCTTAAGCTTAACCTGCTTATCATTATCTTCAGGCAGCCAGTGAATTTCTACACCTTTTCTTTCCATTCCGCGGAACCAGGTTTCCTGGCGTTTGGCAAACTGGCAGATGGCATGATAAAGCTCGTCTGCCATTTCTTTTTTAGACTGAATCTTTCCTTCAAGAAAAAAACTTACATACCTGTATTCAAGCCCAAGTTTTTCAAGGCGTTCCCAGGAATATTCCTCGTGAAGCTTTTCAACTTCCTCAATCATTCCCTGGTCTATTCTTTCAAAGAGTCGCTTTTCTATGTTACTGTGAAGTTCATTGCGATTTATTGTAGTCCCGATGACAAAAGGCTTTACCTTTGGACGGGAATTCTTTTCCTCAAGAACTGCCTTTCCTTCAGGAGATCTCTTGTACAATTCGATTTCCAATGCCTTTACAACACGATCTTTAAGAACAAGGTCGCTTTTATTGTGAAGGTCTGGTTTTAAAGAAAGCAACTGTTTTGCAAGTTCTTCCAGAGGAGTATCAAAAAGCTGCTTGTGAAGTTCTGGATTTTCAGGAACAGGAATCAATTCATAGTCGCGGACAACGGAATCAATGTACATGCCTGTTCCACCGACGATGAAAGACATTTCATTCTGCTGCTGTTTTTCAGAAAAAATCCTATAGAAGTCCTGCTGAAAGTTAAAGACATTGTATTCGCTTGCAAGAGTCGTAATGTCAATGAGATGATATGGAACGGGAGACCCACCTTCAGAATATTCGTTGATATCCTTTCCGCTGCCAAGATCAAGGCCTTTGTATACCTGTCTTGAATCAGCGGAGATGATTTCCCATCCAAAATATCGTGCAAGCTGAACCCCAAGCCAAGTTTTGCCGACGGCTGTAGGTCCAAGAAGCACAACTGTATTTACAGAACCCTGCATATGGCACACTTAAGGTATTCGCTCTTTGGATATCCAAGAAGAACAGGATGATCAGGAGCAGCACCTCGCTTTTCCAGAACCTGTACCCTTCTATGGCTGTCCTTTGCGGCATGCATTATCATGTCATAGAAAGTATTTTCATCGAAGTAATGGGAGCATGAACAGGTAACGAGGATTCCGCCTTCATTGAGAATTCTCATGGCACGAAGGTTGATTTCCTTGTATCCGCCGTAAGCCTTTTCTATGGCCTTTGCCTTCTTTGTAAATGCAGGTGGATCAAGTATGATTACATCAAACTTTTCGCCTTCTATCTCATACTTTTTGAGAACATCAAAAACATCTGCACAGACAGCCTTTACAACCTTTTCTGCACCATTGTTCTTAATATTGCGGTTGACAAGCTCTACTGCGTCTTCTGAAATATCTACGCTTGTAACATCCCTGGCTCCGGCTTTGAAAGCATTAAGACCAAAGGCACCTGTATGTGTAAATGTATCAAGAACCTTTTTTCCGCGGCAGAATTCTGCGACACGGGCACGGTTGAATTTCTGATCAAGGAAGTAACCTGTTTTCTGACCGCGGGCAATGTCAACTTCAATCTGGATTCCGTTTTCAACGATTGTAATGACTTCTTTTCCCTGTTTTCCAATCCAGCCGGAGCGTTCTTCAAGGCCTTCCTTTTCGCGAACGCCGGCATCGCTTCTTTCAAAAATTGCATAAGGCTTGCAGGTATTTTCAATAGCCTTGAGGATTTCCTTACGGAATACTTCACAGGCAAGGGCAAGGAACTGAATTACGATGTAAACATTTCCGTCGTCAACATAGCGTTCACAGATAAGACCAGGAACAAAGTCTGCTTCACCGAAAACAAGGCGATAGCTGTCGTTTTCCGCAAAGTTCAATTTTCGGATATTCACTGCATTGCGAATTACCTTGTCCCAGTAAGCATAGGTATCTGCCATAATCTGATCGGCATGTTCACGGCTGAAAATACGGATTGTAATCTTAGACTTTCTGTTGATTACGCCTGTACCCAGGAATCCGCCGGCATTTGTACATACTTCTACAACTGTACCGTCGTCAACATCACATTCTGCAAGGGATGAAGTCTTTACGCCTGTCCCGTCCTTTGCATTATATTTTACAGAAGCAATCTCATTGTCAAAAACCCAAGGGAAGCCCTGGTTGATTTCCCTATCCTCTTTTGGCTTTAGCAATACTCTTGTTACATTTGGATTCATATTACATTCCTTCTGTAGAACAGTGTTCTGCTGTTCCCTTTGCTTCTGTTTTTCCGTTCTTAAGCATTTCTTCCATTGTGTGCCACCCAAGAACAGCACATTTTACACGGGCAGGCATGGTACTGATATTCTGAAGGCTTGCAGCTTCATCAAGGTCTTCCAAAGCATCACCTTCTGCCTTTCCCTTGATCATGTCCATGAAAAGTGATGCAAGTCGAAGTGCTTCTTCCTTTGATTTACCGATAACATTGTCAAGCATCATGTCAACGCTTGCCTGGCTTATGGCACAACCTGATCCTGCAAAAGTTCCGCCTGTAATGATTCCATTGTCATCAACCTTAAGGTTAAGTGTAATGTCGTCACCGCAGCTTGGGTTTACACCACGGAGAACAAAATTTGCATCTGCAGTTTCACCACGGTTATTTGGGTTAAGATTATGTTCGTTCAGTATTTCCTGATAAAGTGCTTTAAGATCCATATTTACTCCAATTCACAATTCATAATTCACAATTCACAATTCATAATTCACAATTCACAATTCACAATTCACAATTCATAATTCACAATTCATAATTCATAATTAAGAATTCATAATTAAGAATTACTTATATCCCATCCACTTGCGGACCTGACCAACTTTTTCAACAAACTTGCGGCATTCTTCCTCTGTGTTGTAGAAATAGCAGCTGGCTCTTGCTGTTGATCCGACTCCAAGTTTCTGCATCAAAGGCTGAGCACAGTGATGTCCTGCACGGATTGCAATTTTTTCAGAATCCAAAATCGATGAAATGTCATGAGGATGAACACCATCAATTGTAAACGTAACAATACCGCAGTGCTTTCTGTAATCCTTGTTTCCTATCACATGAACAAAAGGATTCTCTGCAAGGCCTTCCATGATGATCTTTGCAAGGTTATTGTCATTCTCTTCAATTTTTTCAAGACCGATGGATTCAATATATTTGATTGCAGCAGCAAGTCCTACAGCACCGCTTGCGTTTACAGTACCTGCTTCAAACTTGTGAGGAACTTCCGCATATGTTGCATCCTCGCGAGTAACATATTCGATCATTTCTCCACCGCGTAAAAAAGGCTGCATCTTTTCAAGAATCTCCATTCGTCCGTAAAGGGCACCGATCCCCATAGGACCGCAAAGCTTATGACCGCTAAAGGCAAGGAAGTCTGCCCCCAATGCCTGAACATCAACCTTCATGTGAGGAGTGCTCTGGGCACCGTCAACAACAACTATGCATTCAGGGTTAACCTTGTGGGCATATTCAGCAATCTCCTTTACAGGATTTGTAATTCCAAATACATTGCTTACATGGGCAATGGAAACAATCTTTGTCCTTGAAGTAATCTTGCTTTCGTATTCTTCCTTTGAAATGACTGCCTGATCATCACATTCAAGCCAAACAAGCTTCGCATTCTTTGCCTTGCAAACCATCTGCCAAGGAAGGATGTTGGAATGATGTTCCATACAGCTGATGACGATTTCATCACCTTCCTTTACATTCTGCATTCCATATGTATATGCCACAAGGTTAAGGCTTTCAGAAGCATTGCGTGTAAAAATGATTTCTTCAGCACGGGAAGAATTGATGAACTGTCCTACAACAGCCCTTGAATTTTCATAATCATCTGTGGCACGGACACTTAAACCGTAAAGACCGCGCAAAGGATTGGCATTGTCCTTATTATAAAAGTCCGAAATTGCATCAATGACGCACTGTGGACGCTGAGCAGTTGCAGCATTATCAAGGTAAATGACACCTTCGTTTTCAGGGGTCTTGAATATATTAAAATCTTTTCTATACAAATCCGACAAAGACATAGAATTCTCCAAATTTTATATACCAATTTATCATATAGGCAAAAAAAATTCAAACAAGCTCCATTACATAAATTGCTTAAACAGTTCTTTTAAACTATATTTATCTAAAATGGAGTTAAATAGATGAACAAAGAAGAATTTGAAAAACTTTTATGCGATGTAAACGACCTTATTTCAATATATGAAAACAACATGCCAATAACAAATGAAGGCTATGACATTGAAAAAATCAAGGCAACAATCAAAGCCATGGCAGAAAAATGCATTGAAAACAAGGAAGAATGCGCAGCTTTCCTTCAGTGGATGGAACAGCACGAATACTACACTTCCCCAGCGTCCACAAGATTCCACGGAAACTTTGACGGCGGACTTTGCGTTCATTCACTTCAGGTGGCATATCAGGCTCTTAAATTCACTGGGGCATTCTTCATCGACTTTATGAAGACAAATCATGCAGAAAAATATTCGTTTACAGCAGAAGACATTTTTGTTTCAGCAATTGCACACGACTTCTGCAAGGCAGGCTTTTACCAGACAAGCTTCAGAAACACAAAGGACATATTTGGAAACTGGAAGAAGACACCTTACTTTACTGTTAAGGACGGAAACAGAAACCTTGGACACGGAAACGAATCTGTTCTACTTTTGATTGAAACAATGCCAAGTTACTTAAAAAAGCGTCATGTAATCGAAGCCGTAAGTCGCCACATGGGATTCAGCGATGTTACCGATACTGAAATGATGAACTATTCAAACTTCCTTGAAAACCCGCTGGTACTTCTGCTCCAGATGGCAGACCAGACAGCAAGCGGATGGTACAACTACTAGAAACTATTTTTTAAGGACCTGCCAGTCAGGTCCATTTTTATTGGCAAAAACTTTTGTGCGGTTTCTGTAACGTCCTGCATTTTGGGAAAAGAAAACAATATCCGTTCCATATTCACTCATCAGATCGTCTGGATGATAGGAAAGCTCAACCACAGATTCCTTTCCTTCAGCAGTAACAAGACTCAAAGCGTTGTTCATTGAAATCAAATCCTTTGCTGCAAGTATCATCTTTTCCTGATGACGATCCTTATAAATCTTGGAAACAAAATCAATCTGAATCTGAGTAATCTTTTCAAAATCATTTGACTCGCAATCGATGTCATTCTGCCAGCAGAACTTTTCAAATTCTGTAAAAAATTCCGAAGGCTTCAATCTCAACGGACGAATTAAATTCATGAACCAAGGAACAGCCCTCCCGTCGTTATAGAAAAAATTTATGCACAAAGAAAGGCTTCTTGCCCTCTCGAGTCCTTCAGAATGAAAGCTTGATGAATCAGTAACAAGATAAGGAGCCTCATTCTGCCAGGTAAGTCCTAATTCTTTTGCCTGATCTGCAAGGTCTGTCCCCGGTAGAACTGCAAGACAGAAAAGTTCGAGGTTATTTGGATAAAGTTCCAAAGCAAAATCAATACTGTTTTTAAAACCTTTAAAAGTATCACCAGGTAATCCATAAATAAGGTCAAATCCAAAAACAGCTCCGGTTTCATTGAGGAAGCCGATGTTCTTCTGGAATGTTTTTTTATTGAAAGTCCTGTTTACTTTTTTGAGCACTTCTTCATCTGCACTCTGAAGTCCAAACTGAAGGCTGCATGGAATTTCCGCAAATGCTTTTGCCAGTTGACGATCAATGAATTCCGCACGGGCTTCAAAATAATAGAAAGTATCCGGAGTCTTTTTCTTTATAAGCTTCAGCATTTCAAGAGCGCGCTGCTTGCTTGCATTGTATGTTGGATCAAGAACAAATACCTGAGGAACTTTGTTGCGCTGAAAATAATCAAGTTCCTTTTCAATGCGTTCCATAGGGAAATATTTAATTTTCTTTTCCCCTTTGCTTTCGTAACAATAAGAACATTTAAAAGGACAGCCACGGGCAAGTTCCCAAAGTGCCCCACCATATTTTTTTACATCAAGGGTTCCGTCAAGGTATGGAGAAGAAAGGTTTTCAACAGGACAAGGCATGGAACGCAAGGCCTTTCCTGCATAGGATTCAACCAATTTTTCCCCGTCACTTTTATAAACTCCCTGAATGTCAATTTCATTGCCCGCATCAAGAGAAGCAAGAAGATTTACAACGGAACATTCCCCTTCACCTGCAGTAAGCCAGTCAAAGGAATTGAAGCTGAAAGGATTAGCTGTTACTTCAGGACCACCAGCCATGGTAACAATTTCTGGACGCTGATTTTTTACAATAAAATTTAATTCTTCAAGGACTTTTCTATTCCAGACATAGACGCTGAAACAAATGGCAAAAAGATTCTTGTCTGCACAAATATCCGATGCAATTTTTCCAAGGTCATATTTCTCTTCAAGAGAAAAGTCAAAGAGACTTGCAGAGAAAATATCCCTGGTTTCTTTAGAATGATTTATTGAAGAACAGATGCAGGCCGCTCCCAAAGGAAGTGCCTGAGGAGAAGTTTCTACCAGGGCAGTAACACAAAGAACAGTTTTTTTCATGTTTTTCCTCCCTGATAGATTTGTATATTTTTTTTAGTTAGTCTTTTTCTGGAAGTGGCTGAATGTCATGCCAAAACTTGCACGTCCCTGGGTTACAGAACGAAGGGTTGTTGTAAATCCGAACATCTTAGCCATTGGAGCCTGTGCGTGAACAACGGAACCGCCAGCCTTGTCTTCCATACTCTGGATCATGCCACCGCGCTGAGTAACCTGGCTCATGGCATCACCAACAAATTCAGTTGGGCTTTCAATGTCAACGTTCATGACAGGTTCAAGCATTTCAGGATTTGCGGAACAGCAGACCTTGTCAAAGGCTTCAGCGGCAGCTGCTGAAAATGCAACTTCAGAAGCAGTCGCCTCATCGTATTTGATTGCAGTAACTGTGATTCCAGTATCAGTACAAGGATAACCCCACTTGATTCCAGATGCAAAACAGGCTTCCATGCTGCTGCGGATGGCATCATATATCTCATCAGGAATGGAGTTGTCATGGACTTCACATGTATACAGATTACCGCTGCCAGTTTCGCGAGGTTCGCAGTGAACTGTAATACCTGCTGCATTTTCCTTTCCTGCAAGTACGCGGCTGTATTCTTCTGTGTAATCTGCAGAACTTGTAACTGCTTCGCGGTAAGTAACCTGTGGAGCTCCTACGCGGCAGGCAACCTTAAAGTCATCGCGGATTCTGGTAACAAGAACGTCAAGGTGGAGTTCACCCATTCCGCTTATAACAAGCTGACCTGTTTCCTCATCATCACGAGATGTAAATGTCGGATCTTCACGGCTAAGGATTTCAAGAGTTTCCTTAAGCTTGTCGCTGTCACTTAAAGTTTCTGGTTCAATGGCAATGGAAATGACAGGTTCCGGGAAGTTTACGCTTTCAAGAAGAACTGGCATTCCTTCGCTGCCGATGGTGTCACCGGTCTGGGCAAGCTTAAGGCCAACGAAAACGGCAATGTCACCTGCACTTACGCTGTCCATCTGTTCCATGTGGTTTGCATTGACACGCAAGATTCTATTGACGCGCTCACGCTTCTTTTTTGCTACATTGTATATCTGTGAACCTGTAGTGATCTTTCCTGAGTACATGCGCACAAAGCAGAGGATTCCGGCTTCCCTATCGTACTGGATTTTAAATACAAGGCCGATAGGAGTCTTTGCATCAGGATCGCAAGGAACCTCAACTTCAGTTTCCTCGTGCTTCTTAATCTGTATTCCTTTTGCAGGAGGAATGTCTGTTGGGCATGGAAGATACTCTGTAATCGCATCCATCAAAGGCTGGATTCCCTGATTGTGGCGGCTTGATCCACAGAGGAAAGGAACTATCTTTCTTGCGATTACAGCATTTCTCAAGGCAGTCTTGAGCTGTTCATTTGTAATCGTCTCGCCCTCAAGGTAAAGCATTCCAAGATCATCATCAACGGAAGCAATGGCATCGATCATCTTCTCACGCCATTCTTCTGCAAGAGCCTTGTTTGCATCGCTCAAATCAGTAACTTCAAAAGTCTCGCCGTCATCTTCCGCATTCCAGCGGATTTCCTTCATTTCAAAAAGGTCGATGACACCTTCAAAATTCTGACCTGCTCCCATCGGAACTTCAAGGGCAACAGTCTCACAGCCGAATTTTGTTTTTACATCAGCCATCGCTTCAAAGAAGTCCGCACCGATTCTATCCATCTTGTTTACAAAACAGATACGAGGAACATTGAATTCATCAGCCTGCCTCCAGACTGTTTCTGTCTGAGGCTGAACATGACCTACGGCACAGATTACGGCAACTGCTCCGTCAAGAACACGGAGGGAGCGTTCAACTTCTGCAGTGAAGTCAACGTGGCCCGGAGTATCGATGATGTTGATCTTGTAGCCTTTCCATTCCGTGGTGATGGCAGCAGAAGCGATTGTGATTCCGCGTTCCTGCTCCTGCTTCATGAAGTCCATGGTTGCAGCACCGTCATCAATTTCACCGATTTTATGAATTTTTCCTGAGTAATAAAGGATACGTTCTGTTGTAGTTGTTTTTCCGGCATCAATATGAGCCATGATTCCGATGTTTCTCATCTTTGACAAATCGTCTGACATATAAAATTCCTGTATAAAAAGAAGTAAGTTACTATATCAAATTTCAAAAAAGTCCACAACATTAGCGACTAAAGTTTGATTTCTTCAATTTTCAGATTTTTTTAAGATTTTTACTATAAATTCTCTAAAATCTCTGCTATACTGTTTGAAAGTATTTGAATTCATCACAAAAAGTTGAAATTTGAAAATATCGCATTATATTTGAAGACTGAGGGAAGATATGACAACTTTACTTATCGTTGATGACTCTGAAATTGACCGCGCCATCCTTAAAAACATTCTGGCATCTTTTTACAATGTAATTGAAGCAGGTTCTGGCTATCAGGCCCTTGAAATTTTGAACAATCCGACCCTTAAAATAGATGGACTCATCCTTGACATAAACATGCCTGGACTTGGAGGATTTGAAGTTCTCAGTCTTTTGGACAAATCACGCCACGCAGGCATGAAAATTCTCCTGATTTCTGCAGAAGCACAGAAAAACAACATCATCAAAGCCGCAAATTTTGGTTGTTCAGGGTTCTTTAAGAAACCTTACGATAAAGATCAGGTTCTTACCAAGCTCAAGGCCCTTTATGCATCAAAGCCGGAAATTCCTGCCGCCTCTGTTGCAGTTTCAGGAAATACAAGCGGTGCAATTACGGACAACGATCTTCGCGCTACGGCAGTTTATGCAGAAAAACTCCGCCGCGTATACCTTACATACCTTATGGCAGAAAAGAAAAACGATGCCCTTTTCATTCATGTAAGTGAAATCGTTCACATCCTCCTTGAAAACTATTTTGCAATAAAGGCCCCTCGTGACCTTACGCCGGAAGCAATTGAAATAATAAGTCAGGCAGCCTACTTCTATGATATAGGACGAGCCATCGTTCATCAGGAAAAGTTCAAGGTTGTTTCTCAGGCTGACATCGATGAAATTCCAGCAACTCATACAATTGCAGGTGCTGATCTTGTTGCCGTAAACTCAAATCCAAACGTTGCCTTCTTCGTAAAGATTGCATCGGACATCTGCATGCACCATCATGAACGCTATGACGGACGCGGAATGCCACACGGACTCAAGACAACAATCAACAACATCTATACTCAGATGACAGCAATAGCCATTGAATTCTGTCAGGTATTCTTTGAAAATGGTGAAGATGAAATTTCTGACAGCGATTACCTCAGGGCTATGAACAAGATTGACGAAGACAAGGATGCTTTCCGTCCTGATGTTTACGATCTTCTTTCTGCAAGCAAGGATGATATTGTCTCTCACTTTGCAAGGTGACATCTAAACAGTATAATTGCCGTATGAATTACGGTTATTTCAGAGCTGGATGCGCAAGTCCTTCTCTTACTGTTGCTGACACTTTAAGCAATGAAAAATCCATCATTGATCTCGTAAAGAAAGCCCAGGTCGCCAATGTTAATCTGCTGGTTTTTCCAGAGCTTTCAATTACAGGTTACACATGCCAGGATCTTTTCCTGCAAAAGACACTTGAAGACAAATCCGTAGAATGCCTTATTAACATTGCAAAAAAAACGAAGGCAACTTCAGTTCTCTTTGCAGTAGGACTTCCCCTTTCATTTGAAGGAGACAGATACAACTGTGCCGCCTTTGTTCATCACGGAAGAATACTGGCCATTGTTCCAAAAACGTTCATTCCAAATTACGGTGAATTCTATGAGGACAGATGGTTTGCTTCCTGGAACAGAACCACAACAGAAATAACCCTTGGAAAAGGATTTGAAAACATACCTTTTGGAACAGATCTTATAATTCAGGATTCAAAGGACAGCTCGGTTAAAATAGCCTGTGAAATCTGCGAAGACCTTTGGGTTCCACTTGCACCGTCAACAAGACACGCTTTAAATGGAGCCACAATCATAGCAAACCTCAGTGCAGGAAATGAAGTAGCTGGGAAAGCCGACTACAGAAGAATGCTTGTTACTGCACATTCAGCAAAAATATGCAGTGCCTACATCTATGCAAATGCAGGACACGACGAAAGCACCACGGATATGGTTTTTAGTGGCCACGATTTTATTTGCCTTAACGGTTCCACAAAAGCAGAAAGCACTCTTTTTGAGGATACGGGAAAACTTTTCATTGCAGACCTTGACCTTGAAAAAATCCAGCAGGACAGACTCAAGTCAACAACCTTCACACAGGGAGCAAATTACCTTTCCGGCGATTACAGAATAATATACACTGATTTCAACGACAACAAGCTTGGCCCAAAATCAAAAGAAAAGCTCAATGACTTTATAGACCCTCATCCATTTGTTCCTTCAGATGAAAACAAAAGAAAGGAGCGCTGTCTTGCCGTAATCGAAATGCAGTCTGAAGGACTTGCAAAAAGACTACGCCACATCCACGCAAAAAGTGCAGTCATCGGTTTAAGCGGAGGACTGGACAGTACCCTTGCACTGCTCGTTACAGCCAGAGCCTTTGACAAATGCGACCTGGACCGAAAGAACATACACGCAATAACAATGCCTGCTTTTGGAACAACTGACAGAACCTACAAAAACGCATGTCTTCTTGCAGAAAAAGTCGGTGCAACCCTAAAGGAAATCGACATAAAGAAATCTGTTACCCAACACTACAAAGACATTGACCACGACATAAACGTGCACGACATTACCTACGAAAACGGACAGGCTCGCGGAAGAACCTACATTCTTATGGATTATGCAAACAAGACTGGCGGAATAGTAATAGGAACAGGAGACCTGAGCGAGCTTGCCCTTGGCTGGTGCACTTACAACGGAGACCATATGTCCATGTACGGCGTTAATTCAAGCATTCCAAAAACTCTTGTAAGGTACCTTGTTGCCTGGTTTGCAGATGACGTTATGGAAAGGGGCAACGGAGAACTTTCAAAAGTACTCATAGACATCCTTGATACTCCTGTAAGTCCTGAACTTCTACCTCCGGAAAACGGAACCATAAGTCAGAAAACTGAAGAGCTTGTAGGACCTTATGAACTCCACGACTTCTTCCTTTATTATGTTTTGCGATGGGGTTTCAGTCCCAAGAAAATCTACTACCTTGCATGTGTGGCATTGGAAGGCAAAAAGGCAGATGGAACTGAACTTGTCTACACAAAGGAAATAATCCTTAAATGGCTCAAGTCCTTTTACAGGAGATTTTTCTCACAGCAATTTAAGAGAAGCTGTATGCCGGACGGAGCAAAAGTCGGAACAGTTAACCTTTCACCCCGCGGTGACTGGAGAATGCCAAGTGATGCCAGCGCAGCCATCTGGCTCAAGGAATGTGACGAACTATGTTAAGCTATCAGCACGAATACCACGCAGGGAATCATGCAGACATTCTGAAACATTCATGCCTATGCATGATTCTTGAATCCCTTTGCAAAAAAGACAAGCCATTTACTGTAATCGACCTCCACGCAGGTGCAGGCATTTTCAACCTTAATGATGAACGACTTTTAAAAACCGGAGAAGCAAAAGAAGGCATTGAATACCTAAAATCACTTACCCTTTCCAGCTGTCCTGAAGCTATAGCACTTTACCTGCAGAAGGAATTTCCTTACCTGGAGCAGGGACTATATGCCGGAACACCGGAACTAGAGCGCCTTTACGGCCGCAAAGGAGATCAGATTCACCTTGTGGAAAAACATCCACAGGCCATTGAAAGCCTTAGAAACAACATGACCATGCCAATCCATGTAAAGGAAGGTCTTGCGAAAGCTTCTCTCATGCCGACCATACACAATGAAGATTCCTACAAAGCAGCAGGAGCCCTTACGCCGCCCCTTGTAAAAAGAGGACTCATAATTGCAGATCCAAGCTATGAAGATGGGGAGGATTACAAGAAAGTTACGGAAGCCCTAAAGACAGCACGTCGCAAATGGAACACGGCCATAATCGCACTCTGGTATCCTTTGATCTCAAGACGTAAGAATGAAACAACACAGATGCTAACGGAACTTGAAGACTTTGGAAAACTGGGAACAACTCCATGCGAAAGTTTTAAGGTAGAGCTAACAGTTCGTGATCCTGAAGAAATGAAGGAAGAAGCAGGGCCTCATCTTTATGGCAGCGGAATGTTCATAATGAATCCGCCATATCAGGCCAAGGAAAAAATGGAAGAAGCTGCCGACTGGCTTGAAAGCATCCTTAAAAACTAGTTATCATATTCCCTTGCAGATATCTTGATGCATCCAAGATGCAGAGCTCTGCTGTAAGAGAATGTGTAGCTATTATCCCTTCCCTGTGAAAAAGCCCAGGCATCAACATAATATTCGCCGGATCCGCTTGAAGAAAAACTTGAGTCAACATCCTCATCACCAGACTTTGGAACTGGATTTTCATCCTTGTCCTTTTCCTTTGAAAACTCGAAGCCAACTTTCTTTGAACCCACAGTATGATATCTTTTTGGAGAATACCTGGTTTCACCCACAGAAATATAATTTGGATATTTATCAGCGTAAGATGCAATCCTGTTCAGTCTTATTTCAACAGCAGTACGATTTCCTTTTATGAAAGGGCTCTCTGAAGTCTCAAGCGTATTAAGCTGAACATATTTTTTTGTATTGATGATATAGTTTGCGGCGGCAGATACATCGCTGGAACTATTGTAACTGGAAATTGAAAGATAAGAACTTTTTGCCGAGGAAGAATCCGAAAAAATCTTGTAATACACCTGCGTTCCCTGAAAGTCAAACTCGGAACCTACTCCAGAATTATCACCTGTATAAAAAGAAAAATAATCTCGTTCCCGGTCTTCGTTGTCAAGAATTTCCCTGGAAGATGTGGGTGGCTCCAGATAGTAAAGGGTTTCAAGACCGCAGGCAGTAAAAAGAAAAAAACACAAAAAAAAGCAGACTGCCACGGGAGAAAACATTCTCTTTAGTAAATTACCGCACATATCTGCTTTCCTTTATAACGAAAAACTTTGTTTTTTATCTATCAGTCGATTTTGCCTTTTGACTGAAGATCAATGAGTCTGCTCTGGCTAAGGCTTGCCCATGTGTCGTTTCCATATGTATCAACAACTTTCTTATAGTTTTCTGAAGCTTCCTTTGCAAGTCCAAGGGATTCCTGAAGTCTTGCAGCATTGAAAAGAGCATGTGCAGCAAGAAGGAAGTCCTTTGTTTCTGCAGCATCAAGGAATGTCTTTACAGCCTCTTCCTTGTTACCAAGCTCTTCCTGACAAACAGCGGCATTATACTTGCAGATTGCAGCTGTATAGATTTTCTTTCCCTTATCAACAGCAGTGAGATATGAATTGAGTGCTGAAGAGTAATCCTTCTTTGCAAAAGAAACGTCAGCAGAAAGCATATTTGCACGAACTCCAACAATGCCAGACTTTCCGCAGAAAGCAGCAACTGCAGCAAGAGCCTTGTCCTGTCTTGCAGCAATTTCAGAATCTGTAAGATCCAGTGACTTTGCAGTATATTCAAATTCAATCTGATCGATTGATGCAAGTCCCTTCTTTGCCTGTGCATCAGTAACGCCAACAACAACACAAACTGCAACAGCTGCAACAACAGCAACACTGGCAACAGCGATAATTGCCTTTCTATTTTTGAAAATAAAGTTCTCAAGCTTTGATTTTGTTGATTCCTTCTTGTTATCTGCCATTTTCGACTCCAATATTTTTTGTAAATAGTTAAAACATTATATATGAAAGGGTTTACTTTTTCAAGACTTAGAACTAGTCGTCCTTTCTAAAAATCAAGGTTTAGAAAGACACCCTATTTCTTTATTCCCAGTTCATTCATGAGTTTCGAAACATAAGTGCGCTGTATGTCAAGGATTTTAGCCGCAGCAGTCTGATTCCAGCCAGTCTCATTAAGTATTTTTGTAACATACTCTTTCTTAAATTGATTAAGGGCGGTTTTTAAAGTCCTGTCCTCACCATTCATCACCCCTACAGAAGACAAAAAATCATCGTCGGGCTTCTTCTGAACGGAAGGAGTATCCATTGGAAGACGAAGATCTTCAACCTTGATGAAAGGCGGTGTACCAAAAATACAGGCCCTTTCAATGGTATTTTCAAGCTCGCGGATATTTCCAGGCCACATATAGTTAAGCATTGCCTGTTTTGCCTCATTAGAAAAACCCTTGAATCCTTTGTGTGTTTCCGACTTGTTCATAAAGAACATGGCAAGATCGGTAATTTCATCACGTCTGTTTCTCAAAGGAGGAACGGCAATAGGGAGAACATTAAGTCTGAAATACAAATCCTTTCTAAAAGAACCTTCAGCAATCATCTGCTCAAGGTCGCGGTTTGTTGCAGCAATGATACGGACATCAACACAGATAGTCTCGCTTGATCCAACCCTTTCAAATTTTTTTTCCTGAAGAACTCGAAGAAGCTTAGCCTGAAGATTAAGCGGAAGTTCGCCAATTTCATCAAGAAAGAGTGTTCCTCCATTGGCTGTCTCAAATCGACCCTTTGTATCGGAAACTGCATCAGTATATGCACCTTTTACATGGCCAAAAAGTTCAGATTCAAGTAAAGTTGGATTAAGGGAAGCACAGCTAACGCGAACAAGAGGCTTGTCTTTTCTATTGCTAAGAAGATGAACCTGTTCAGCAAAAAGTTCCTTGCCGACACCGCTTTCACCGGTAATAAGCACGGAGGAATTTATGGCAGAAGCCTGCTTTATGTTTTCAAGAAGAGAAATAATAACAGGGTTTTTTGCAATGAAGGGATGATATTCCTTTCCTGTTTCAAAAGCATTCTTAAAAAGCGAAAGCTGATCCCGGCTCTTCTTAAGGTTAATGGCATTTTTATAGGCTATGGACGCCTGATGACCAAATATATCTACAAGGGCAAGATCTTCTTCTGTAAATCCAGTGGCATCAAGTTTGTTAACGAGCATGATAACGCCAAAACAAACACCTTCCGCGGAAAGTGGAAAACCAATTACATTACGAATTTCGTAAGGAAATTTTAACTGAAACTTTTTGTTGAACCTGTCATCCTGATTTACATCATTGATGATTGCAGTTTCATTGTGTTCTGCAACCCAGCCAGCAATGCTATTTCTGTCAACAGAAAGTTTTTTTATTTCCACGTTATTTTTGCCAAGACATATGGCAAATTCAAAATTCTTTGAATCCTTCGCAGTCTGCAAAAGATATGCAGCATCGCATTTTACAAGGAAAAAAATCGAATCCAAAAGTGAATTCAGAAGAACATCAGGATCGTTGATACTGTTGTTTAAAATAGAATACCTATCGACAAGTGACTTAAGTCGTTCAAACTTGATAACTTTTTCACTCATCGATAGGTACCTCTATTGGTAATATGTATTGTTAATTATTACTGCTGATCCTTAAGGCTGTCACCAATTGTGTATGCAGCATCGTCGTTGCTAGAAGACATATACTGAGAAATTTCAGCGCGGTCCTGAGCTCTCTTGTATTCCTTTACAGAGAAAGCAACGCGTTCCTTTTCAACATCAATTGAAACAACGTAAACATTTACCTTGTCACCAACATTGTACTTCTTAACTGCTTCCTCGAATGGAACTTCACGGTCATCGCTAAGGTTTGCTTTGTTAACAAGACCTTCAATTCCATTAGGAGCCTTTACGAAGATACCGAAGTCGTTGATAGATGTAACTTCACCTTCGAGAGTTCCGCCAACCTTATATTCAGCAGCAAATGCCTTCCAAGGATTATCTGTAAGCTGCTTAACACCTACGCGGATTCTGTGGTTTTCAACGTCACATTCTGTAACGATAACTTCGAGTTCCTGGTCAGCCTTGATTTCGCTGCCTGGGTGCTTGATTTTCTTTGTCCAAGAAAGGTCTTCACCAGCGAGGAAAGCATCGATTCCTTCTTCAAGCTGAACGAATGCGCCTGAATTTGTAATCTTAACAACCTTTCCCTTAACCTTTGTTCCAACTGGGTACTTATCTGCAAGTGAATCCCATGGATTAGCTGTAACCTGCTTGAGACCGAGTGAAACACGACCTTCCTGGATATCATATCCGAGAATCATGCACTGGAGTTCATCACCTTCCTTTACCATGTCAGATGGCTTAGAAATCTTCTTTGTCCAGCTGAATTCAGAAATGTGAGCAAGACCTTCGATTCCTTCTTCGAGTTCGATGAAAGCACCAAAGTCTGTAAGCTTTGTAACCTTACCATTAACAATGTCGTTAAGGTGATACTTTTCTTCAAAGTGTACCCAAGGATCTTCTGCAAAGTGCTTAAGTGAGAGATTGATTCTCTTTCCCTCTGGATCAAGGCGGATAACCTTAAGTTCGATTTCCTGTCCCTTCTTTACGAAATCCTTTGGACGTGTTACGTGGCCCCAAGACATGTCGTTGATGTGGAGGAGACCATCGAATCCACCGAGATCAATGAATGCTCCGAAGCTTGTGAATGACTTAACGGCACCCTTTACAGAGTCACCGATCTTTACTGTTTCAAAGAACTTGTCGCGGTTAACGTTAATCTGTTCTTCGAGATACTTACGGCGGTTTACAACCACATTGCGCTTTCCGTTCTGGCTGTAAAGACGAACAACATAGAACTTTGACTTAACGCCAACAAGCTTGTCTTCCTTTTCAACCTTCTGTGCATCAGCCTGGCTGATTGGGAGGAATGCGCTGATTCCACCACCGAGATTAACATAATATCCACCCTTTGTTACGGAAGCGATTGTTCCGTCTACAGGTGTATTCTGTTCTGCTGCTACCTTGAATTCTTCCCAGAGGCGTTTTTCATCAGCCTTCTGCTTTGAAACAACAGGACCGTTCTTTCCAAACTGGCTTACGAGGTAAACTGTAATTACATCGTCTACCTTAGGCAATTCGCCGGCAAATTCAGAAACAGGAATTTTTCCTTCTGACTTGCAGCCTACATCTACGAATACAGTGTCGTCTGTTACAGCAACAACAGTAGCCTTTACATTAGCACCGTCTTCAACTGGCTCCATTTTGTTTAATGATGCTTCTAATTGTGAGTGAATGGTCTCTGAGCCCTGAGATACATTCTTTTCCACTTCCTTTTCCATAGCAAACCCTTTATGATTTAATTTTGCTAACGATTATCGCACAAACATCGTCAATCGTCAAGTCAGATGTATCGATATAGTGTGCATCGTCTGCCCTCTTCAATGCACCTTCAGCCTTATTCCTGTCCATTTCATCGCGCTTGATGATGGCTGCCTTTACTTCCTCAAGGGTAAGACCTGAGCACCCCTGATCAAAACGGCGCTGAGCCTGAACATCAATGCTTGCATCAAGGTAAAATTTGAATTCAGCCTGAGGGAAAACAACCGTAGTCATGTCACGTCCCTCACAGATAATGTTGAGGGATTTTACGATTTCACGCATTCTGTCGTTTACAAGATGACGCAAAGGAACAATTGAAGAAACCTTCGAAACATTTGCATCAACCTTGTCCTGATGAAGCTGGTCATCCACATCCTTTCCGTTAAGGATGAGGTGAGCATCCACATAATCTAACTGCTGCTTTTTTGCAAGTTCCATTACAGCATCCGAATCGTCAACATTTACACCGGCTTCAATTGCTGCCAACGTAAGGGCACGGTAAAAACTACCGCTGTTCAAAAATGTAAGGTTCAGTTCTTCCGCTACCCTGTGAGCGACTGTACTTTTTCCTGTTCCTGCAGGTCCGTCAATAGCAACTACCATTATATTTTCTCCAAACTAATTTTTGCAAAGCTTAAGCAGGGCCTTTACCTCATCCTGGGTGAGTTCCCTGAACTGTCCGTACTGAAGTTCTCCTACTCCAACGCAACCGATACGAATACGCATAAGGTTTCTGATGCCGACTTCACGGCTTTCAAAGACTCTTCTGATTTCCCTGTTTTTTCCTTCCGCAAGAACAATTCTCATTCTGTGAGAGTTCAATTCGCGGGCATCAATGCATTTATAGAAAACACCGTCTATCCTGACTCCCTTCATGAAGTCATCAGCAAGTTCTCTAGGCATGGCGGTGCTTGTATCTACAATGTACTCCTTCTCAAGTTCTGCACTCGGATGGGAAAGGCGAGCTGCAAAATCACCGTCATTGGTATAGATGATAAGACCGCAGGAAAACATGTCCAGACGGCCAACATTATAGAGTCTCTCGCTGTATTTTTCCTTGAGAAGGTCAAGTGCAATGGGACGTCCTTTTTCATCTGCAGAAGAACAGACATAGCCAGCAGGCTTATTGAGGATGATGTAGCGCTTGGTTTCCTCAAGGGCAATTTTCTTGCCATCAACGCATACAGTATCCTTTGGTGACACCTTGGTCCCTAAAGTAGTTACCAGTTCACCGTTAACTGTAACGCGTCCACTCGTAATGATTTCTTCGCTTGCACGACGGCTAGCCACACCGCAGCGGGCCATATATTGCTGCAAACGCATCTCTTCTTTCTGATTGTTATTTTCGTTACTTTGCAAGTTTGAGGAACCTCTCGTTTTCGTTGTCATCCAGCTTTGGCAAATCATTGATTGACTGGAGATGGAAGAATTCCAGGAATTCATTTGTAGTTCCATACATGGTTGGCTTTCCAGGAATATCCTTCTTGCCTTTTTCACAGATGAATTTTCTATCCAAAAGAATGCGCATCATGTTGTCAACGTTTACATGGCGGATGCTTTCAATCTCAGCACGGGTAATTGGCTGACTGTAGGCGATGATGGAAAGGGTTTCGATGGCAGACTTGGAAAGCTTGCCTTCGTTTTTCTTACCATAACGTTCCTTTACAAAGTCAAAACACTCTCTTTTAGGAGTAAGAATCCAGCCCCCAAGCATCTGGGAAAGTTCTATGCCGCTGTCTGCATTGGAATACTTTTCCTTAAGTCTTCCAAGACATTCTTCAACAACATGAACTGCAAGCTTTGTAATTCTGGAAAGGGATTCAACAGTCTGAGGTTCGCTTTCAAGGAAGAACACGGTTTCAAGCAGGGCTGTTTCCGTATCAAGGTTAAGGTTTGCACGGCGAGCGGCAAGTTCCTCATCCTCCTCTTCCTCAAATTCTTCTTCTGTTTTTACATCAGTATCTTTATTGTTTTCTTCATTACCCTCAAACTTAAGTCCAAGGGCATTGTCGGTATTTTCAGCAGTTGCATTTTCTGCAAGGGCTTCAGTTGAAACAGCTTCTTCAACCTGAACTTCTGCATTTTCTACTTTGTCTACGCTGCTTCCTTCTTGCATATCTTAATATCTCCAAACATCTTGTTCTGATAAATGTCTGCCATTTTCAGTTTTACGGCCTCCAAGATTGCCATAAATGCACAAATTACGTCAAGTTCATTGCCTTTGCGGGTAATGAGTTCCGTAAACATGCAGGCTCCGTTCTTGTCCAAAAGTTCCTGCATGAGGGCAATCTTTTCGTTAGGGGCAATTTCCATATCCTTTTCAATTACATAGCCGTCAGGATTAACATTTGTAATGTTGCGGAAAATCTTCTGCATATCTTCCAGAAGTGCCCAAGTATCCATTTTCTTCCACTGGGATTCATCGTCACCGAAAGGAAGGGTTCTTTCAATTTTCTTGCGTTCAAAGCTCCATTCGCTCTGCTCTTCCCTTTCTTCCATAAGCATGGAAAGCTTCTTGAACCTCTGGTATTCGATGAGCTGTTCAACAAGCTCTGCACGAGGGTCTTCCATGCTGTCACCGTCATTAAGGCGTACTTCAACAGGAAGAAGCATGCGGCTCTTTATACTGCAGAGTTTTGCGGCCCAAAGATAGAAATCGCTAAGGTCGTGTAGGTCAAGTTCAACGGCATAATCCAGATAATCAAGAAACTGTTCGGTAATCTCGGAAATCGGGATATCGTTTATATTGAGTTTATTTTCGCTGATGAGGCTCCAGAGCAAATCAAGAGGCCCGTCAAAAACTTCACCTACTGCAAATTTTCTTTTCTTTGTTTCTACAATTGTTTCTTCTTCCATGATGCCGACTCCGCAAGTTAAAAAAATTACACGGATAATAATTCAATACGCTGATCGCCCAGTTCAGAAAGCTTTTCTTTAAGGAAAGCAATTTCAAAGGGAATATCCGTATTTCTTTTATCGGCATTTTTCTCCATGGTTTGAAGGATTTCGAGCAAAGGTTCAAGGACAAAAGCCCTTTCTGTCAACCTTTCATGGGGAATGACAAGGTCGATTTCATTGAGGGACTCCTTTCCAAAGATTTCTATGTCTATATCGATAGATCGGGGTCCATTTCTGAATTCCTTTGACCGGTCACGACCAAGTTCAGCTTCTACGGCATGGATTTTGTTCAGGAGTTCCCGAGGCGTGCCCCGAAAATCTCCCGCAACCACCATATTGTAAAAATCGTCCTGGTCAGTCACATACATGGCGGCGGTTCTGTAGACGGAAGAAGAGATCACGCCACTGACAAAACCACCGATTCTTTCTATTGCCATAGAAAGAATTTCCGTACACGAATGAGATTCAAAAGACCTGTTTGAACCGAGACCAAGAACGACGAACATTTTCTAGAAAAGTTCCTCAGGCATTGGCTTGTCCTCAGCAGCAGCCTTTGCAAGGGAAGAAGCCTTTGACTTAGTTGCCTTGGCAGCAGGAGCCGGAGCGGCTTCCGGAGCAGGAGCAACTGGTTCAGCAGGTTTTTCTGGCTGTGCACCGCCAAGACCTACACCTTTTTCTCGCATCTGCTTTTCGTAAGCGGCAATCTGTTCCTTTGTTACCACTTCACCTTCTTTTGTGCGGAGAACCTGTCCAGGGAAAAGCTTTTCGCGGATAGTCTGTTCAAGCTCAATACGGTACTGAGGATTTGACTCGATGAAGTTAACGGCATTCTCCTTGCCCTGACCAACCTTTTCTTCTCCACGGGTATACCAGGCACCGCGCTTGTCGATAAGGCCGTGCTTAACGGCAGAGTCAAGAATGGAAGCGGATGCAGAAACACCCTTTCCAAAGTAGATGTCAAGTTCAACCTTGCGGAATGGTGGAGCAACCTTATTCTTTACAATCTTACAGCGGACACGGTTACCAAGGGCCTCCTCATCACCCTTTCCATCGATTGTCTCGATCCTGCGGATTTCAAGGCGGATTGAAGAATAGAACTTGAGTGCATTACCACCGGTTGTTGTTTCAGGATTTCCAAACATGACACCTATCTTCATGCGGATCTGGTTGATGAAAACGACAATACACTTTGACTTGCCTACGATTGCAGTAAGCTTGCGGAGTGCCTGTGACATGAGACGGGCTTGAACACCCATGACGCTGTCCCCCATTTCGCCTTCGATTTCCTTCTGAGGCGTAAGGGCCGCAACAGAGTCGATTACGATGATATCCACCGCCCCGGAACGAACAAGGTTTTCACAGATTTCGAGGGCCTGTTCACCTGTATCAGGCTGAGAAACCCAAAGTTCATCAATATTTACGCCAAGATTCTTTGCATAAACTGGATCAAGGGCATGTTCAGCATCAATGAAGGCCGCAATGCCTCCAAGCTTCTGAGCTTCTGCAACTGCGTGAAGAGCAAGGGTCGTCTTACCTGAACTTTCAGGACCATACATTTCGATGATGCGTCCGCGAGGATAACCACCAACACCGAGAGCTTCATCAAGGAGAATCGATCCTGAAGGAACGACATCAATTGCAGTAGAGTCAGCCTTTGTACCAAGCTTCATGAGGGAACCGGTACCAAACTGCTTTTCGATCTGAAGGCGGGCTGCTTCCAGTGCCTTCAACTTTTCAGACATGTCTACAGGAGTATTTTCTTCTGTCTTTGCCATATATATCCTACCCACTAAAAAAAATACGGAATCCGAACCACAACGTGCTTTTACAGATACCTATAGTATAAATAACCGTAAAAAAAAATTTATTGCACATTATTTTCAAAATTTAAGAACAATTTTATTATTTCGCAAGTGATTTTATCACAATTACCTTAAAATTTGCAATTTGCAATAATGTTCCCGTTATGCTATACTTTTATTATCTTTATATAGAGGTAACTATATGGCTTACAAAATCAATTCAGACGCTTGCATCAACTGTGGTGCATGTGAAGGCGAATGTCCATCAGGCGCAATCAGCGAAGCAAATGACAAGCGCGTTATCAACGCAGATTCTTGTGTATCTTGCGGAGCATGTGCAGGTGCATGTCCTTGCGAAGCTATTTCTGAAGAGTAATTCTTCAAATAGTCTCAAACAAACGGTTTCTGTGTTATTTTACCCGGAAGCCGTTTTTTTTTGCAAAAATTCAGGATGAGCACTTTCAGAAAATTAACAATCCTTCTTTTACTGACCTTCTCCCTTTTTCATCCGGCAATGCCCCCTCTTCATGCTGAACCGGACCAGGAAAATGATTTTTTCCCGATTATAGAGGAACTCAAGTCCTCAAATTTTCTTTTTGACCAGTACCAGCAAGATGTGCAGAATGCAAACAGAAGTTACTTCAAGGGAAAGGACCCAGACATGTCTTTCTATAAATACAAAGCAAAGCAGGAAGACACCTTGATATCAGTCGCATCCAGATGTTCCATAAGACAGGACACGCTGGCAACCATAAATTCACTTTCGGAAAGCAAGGAACCCATAGCAGGAAAAACAATCCTGCTGCCGGCCAGCGACGGACTATATGTTCCCCACAAGCCGGACAATTCCTTTGAAGTTCTCCTTGCCAACGAAAATTCTGAATTCATAACGGAAAACACATTGACGGTAACATACGGCAACCGGAATTTTTATTTTCTTCCGCAGAAAAAATTCAGCAGTTCCCTAAGGGCCTACTTTCTGAATCCGGGAATGAGCATGCCCCTTGAAAAAAGCATCCTTACATCTGCCTACGGTATGAGGGTCAGTCCCATAAGCGGAAAATGGAAAATGCACAAGGGAATAGACCTGGCTGCAGCAAGGGGGTCAAAGATTCTTGCCTGCAGGGAAGGATTCGTAAAGAGAACGGAAAAAGGAAATCCAGTCTACGGCAACTACCTGATACTTCGCCATCCCAACGGAATGGAAAGCCTCTACGCCCACATGGACATGATAAAGGTAGTAAAGGACCAGAAAGTCGTTACGGGACAGCAGCTGGGGACCGTAGGCATGACAGGACTTACAACGGGTCCTCACCTGCATTTTGAAATCACGCAGAACGGATCATCCCTGAATCCTGAAAACTACCTGAAAAAATAGAAACAAAGCCTCAAAACACACTATAAAATAGCATATTTCCCGGGTATTTTCGCCATTTTACCCTTTTAAACTAGTCTTCATAAAGCATAATTATTATACTTATCGTATGGTCGGATTTAATTCGGTAAAGACATTTTCCAGAAGCCTCATTCTATTCGGAGCCCTGGCGTTGGCCGCTTCTGTCCATGCCGAAAATTTCCGTACCCACGCAACCAGAATCATTGGCCTCGAGGACTCCTTTGACAGGGAAACGGTACAGGCTTCTGTAAACGATTGTGTTGCCATAATGCTTCCCCAAGACACTACTTTCATACAGGGAATCGAAATCAACATCAAGGTTCCAAAGGTTGTGGCCGAATGGAGGGACAGCGTTGCCTGGTCATTATATTCATCAGTTTCCCCAAAGCCGGAAGAAAGCAAGATCGATTACTCTGGAACAAGGACAGAAACGGGAACCTTTGACAGCCTGAGCCTGAATCTTCTGGTTCCCCTTGTAAAAGAAAACACCATAAAGAAAGATGCCTACTCACACATGGCGGAAACCGTAGCAGACAAAAAGAACGGCTTCGTTTTCCTAAGGTTCCAGCTGGTAATGAAGGGAGTAAGCGATGCCCTACTCAGCTCTCAGTTTACAGTATCGGCCAAACCAATACTTGTGGACAAAGGTTTTGTTTCCCTTAAGACAGAAACACCTGAAAACTCAAACTCAGAACACTATTCCGTATTTCTTGACGGCAAGCAGGTGGATACGAATGCAATTACAGGAAAGGGAATCCTTACGGACACCGGAGAACACAACCTTAGCATTGTCAGTGACAGTTACAGAAACGAACTTCGCACAATTACGGTAGAACAGGCAAAAACTTCGGAAGTTAACGTCACATTCCGTGACATAAAGCCAATAATCCGACTTGCAGCTCCGGAAAACACAAGGATTTTCTTTGACGAAACCGAATACAAGGCTCCCGTTGAACCTTTCCATACGACACAGGGAGACCATACAGTCAGGTTCATCATCGGCGACTATGAAATCGTTCGTTCAGTGACGGCATCAAACGGAAGAAGCTACAACATTGCAATCAACCTGGAAGTACAGGTAAACGAAGTGGGAGAGTAGAAAAAGTTCAGTTTCATCGCTGCAAATATCTAAAAAAAACATTCAAGATTTTTGGGGTCAGGGCCGATATATAATGTACCGGGTGTTCAATTTTATCCCCTCCCACCCATTGACACCCGGTTGTCAGTAATGGCATGGCCGGTGTAAAAGCCGGTCTTTTTTTTTATTTTCAACTTTCATTTTCCGATTTTTTCGTCTATACTGTTTCTATTAAGTGTAACAAAGGGGATCCAGATGGCAGATACAGAAACCAAACCAACACCGGAAGAAGTAATTCGCGAAATATGCAATCTAGTTGTAAAAAGCCAGGATCCGGTCCTAGTATACGAATTTTTCGGATGCCTTTTTACAAAGTCAGAACTGAGTGATTTTTCCAAAAGGTGGAGCCTTGTAAAGGAACTCAGGGCAGGAACCACACAGCGGGAAATAGCAAAGAAATACAACATATCCCTCTGCAACATTACCAGGGGAAGCAAGGAATTAAAGAAGGAAGATTCAGCATTCAAGAAAATGCTTGCCCTTCTGGACGAGGGGAAATAAAAAAAAGCAGGTGACTTTTTCCGTCATCTGCTTTTTTCATTTATGCGGGTAACAATATTACTTGTTTCTGTTTACAATGCGGCTTTCGTATTTGCCCGTAGCAATGTCGATGAAGCGCACGAAAAGGGAAACCTTGTTGTCTGCATTGAGGTTGTTCCAAATCTTGTCTGTAAGCTCGTCAATATTTCCTTTGAGTTCTACGACCTCAGGTTCGCCTTCAAAACTAGGAAGTGGAGAACCGTTTCCCATGTATGTGTGGATGTAGCGTCCTACCCCTTCCTTTGGGTTGCTGTAGTCATAAGTATAGCGATTGCATCTTGATCCATCGCCGTTGTCACTCTTGAGGATGGACATGGCAAAGTCAAACTTTCCGCCTTCAACATTCATGAGACCTGAAATACGTGGAGTATAGTTTGGAGCATCGTCTTCGAACTCGCGGCAAAGGAGGGACTGTTCAAATGTTTTTCCAGCCTTGAGGCCGTCATTGATAGTATCAGTCTGATCACCGTTTGTTACGATTGTCTTGTTTCCAAGAACACGAACTGGCCAGTAGATAATGAGGTGTGGATCAACCATCTTTGATTCGTCAAAAGCCTGTGTGCGGAGGCCTTCCCCGTCTTCAACAAAAACACGGTTGCGGCTGTTTTCACTGCGGCCCATGATCCAGTACGCAGAAACAGCGTATTTTCCATCCTCAGACTTGCCGATTACAATTCCGCGTCCAGGATATTCATTTTCTGCAAGTGTCTTTTCAAGATTCTTGATATTCATAATGTCTCCAAAAAAAGATTTACGGATTTGCGAGGAGTTTACCACAAAACGAATATAAAAATCTATCGCATGTAAAAGATGCTTTCTCCGATTGACTGACTAAAACTACAATGATAAAATAGTTAAACCCTAAATTCTACGTTCAGGGTTACTCAAAAAAGAAAATATAAAAAGGACGATTCAATTCCATGAGTGAAGTAATTAATTTCCCAGAAAAGAAATCTAAAAAGGAAAGTTCAAAGATTGGTGCAGTGATCATTCTCATCATCTCTGCCCTCGTTTTCCTCCCATTCGGAGCAAGCGCAATTTTTGAATCTTTCTTCAACAAGCGCCACACAAACACATTCGGCTCATACAATGGACAGAAAATCACTTACGAACCAGGTTCTAAGTTCTATCAGGCTGCATCAAACATTGCACAGAGCTACCAGAACGCAGGATACCAGGTTAACGACCAGATGTACTACTACATCCTCAGTCAGGCATTCAGACAGACAGTTCTTGACTACGCACTTACAGGGGCAGTAAAGAAGTCTGGATATTCAGTTCCAAAGGAAGCTGTAAACCGCGCAATTCTCCCTGCATTCACAGATGAAAACGGAAACTTCTCGCAGAGAATGTACAATCAGGTTGGACAGGCAGACCTTGACAAGCTCAAGAGAAACGCTGAAGGACAGCTTACATACGCACGCTACATTGACGATGCCTTTGCAACAAGCGGAGTTAACGGTCAGGAAAAAATCAAGCTTTACGGAATCAAGTACAGCGATGCAGAAGAGAAGTTCCTTGCAAAAATGGGAGAAGAAAAACATTCCTTTGAAGTTGCAGCATTCAACACAGACAACTATCCGGAATCAGAAGCCGTAGCATACGGAAAGAACAATGCAGACAAGTTCGTTAAATACAGTCTTTCTGTGATTACAGTTGATGACGAATCAGAAGCAAAGGCTATCCTCAAACAGATTAACGCAAACGAAATCACATTTGAAGATGCAGTAAGCGAAAAGTCACAGAAGTACTACTCTTCTGCAGACGGAGTTCTTACAGGCGGATACACATACCAGGTAGAAGGATGCATCGACAATACAGATGACCTTACTAAGATTACAGGACTCGGAAAGGATACAGTAAGCGAAGTTATCAGAACAAAGCGCGGATACTCTATTTTCAAGGGAACTGGAGACAAGGTTGCAGCAGATTTCAGCAACGAAGAGACAGTTAAAGTTGTAGTTTCTTACATGAAGCAGAACGAAAAAGGCCTCATCGAGGACTACTTTACAAAGGTAGCTGCTGACTTCACTTCTGAAGCAGCAATCACATCATTCGAAAAAGCCTGCGCAAAGTTCAACGTAGAAAAGAAGGATGTTTCTGCATTCCCAATCAACTATGGAAATACTGGAGTTTATGCAAAGACATCTGATGTTGAAGAAATTGCGGCAATCGCAAACAATGCTTCTGCATACAAGACAATGTTCTCCCTCAAGATGGATGAAATCAGCGCACCATTCGTACTCGGAAACAAGGTTGTAGTTGCAAAATGTTCAGGCATTCAGTTTGATGATGTTGAAGGAAACGTTGAAGCAGTCAAGGGTTCCATCTACGAAGCAGATCAGACTTCAATGCAGAACACACTCATGGCAAGTGACAAAGTAGTAGACAATTTCTTTGCAACATATCTTGATATGATGAGCAGCGGAAAAAAGAACTAATAGAGTCAGGAAATAATTTGGAAGAATTAATCCAGAATGAAAAGCCCCGTCTGGTCAGTACCGGTCAGGGCTTTTCATTTTTAAACACGGTCGAATACAAGGGAAGATTTCTCTATTCAAAATACAACCCGGAAAGGGCAGTTGATTCAGTAATTGAAAAGACTGACATTCTGAGTGGAACTCTGGTGTTGATTTTTTCCCCTCTACTCTGGTATGGCCTTGAAAAACTCCTATCCAGGCTTCCGGAAGACTGCGGCATAATTGCCATAGAAGCAGACCAAGAACTTGAAAAAATTGCAAGAGAAAAACTTAATGAAACAGGACATTCGGGAAAAGTAAAGCTATTCAACCTTAGCAAGGCTTCCGTCATAGAGGAGGAAATCAAAAAGCTTCTTTCTACGGGAAATATAAAGCGCAGCATAAGGATCGATTTTAGTGCCGGAGTTCAGTTTTCAAGGGAACTGTACGACTACACTGCCCTTGCCATACAGGATATTATAGGAACCTTCTGGAAAAACAGAATTACCCTGGTAAAGTTCGGTCGGCTTTTTTCAAAAAATCTTGTGGCAAACCTTAAGAGACTTTCCTCATCGTTTCTGCTGGAAGACGTTGCAAATACAGTTGAAAAACCTATTCTTGTCCTTGGTGCCGGAGAAGGCCTTGATACAATCGACTGGAACAGAACTCAGGCAGAAGCTTTCTGCATAATTGCCGTTGATGCAGCCTTAAAGCCGTTGCTGGACCGCGGAATCATTCCGGATGCTGTAGTCGGCATGGAAAGCCAGCAGGCAATCCAAAAGGCCTATACGGGGACCGAAGATCAGCTAAAAGGAGCTAAAACTGTTTTCTTTGCAGACCTTTCTTCAAGATATCAGATAATTGACCACCTTAAAATGCCTACTGTTTTCTTTGCATCACAATATGCAGAAGGAAAGTTTTTTAAGAAACTTAAGGACAAGGAACTTATAAAGAATTTCATTTTGCCAATGGGTTCTGTTGGTCTTGCAGCTTTTTACATTGCCCTTAGGCTTAGAAAAAACGAATCCGTCGAAATATTTACGGCAGGTCTGGACTTCAGTTATTCAATTGGATTCACCCATGCAAAATCCACAATGGCACACAAGGGACGTCTTGCAACGACTACGAGAACTGTTCCTGTTGAAAACATTGATGCGGCTTTTGGACAAGGAACTGAGTTCATCACATCAAAAAACAATATGAAAATTGTTACCACAAAACTTCTTTCTTCCTACGCACAGCAATTCGTAAACCTTTTCGACAACAGTAAAAACGTTTTTGATGCATCACCTGTTGGAATAGACCTGGGACTAGCAAGGAAAACTACGGAAGGAA
Organism: Treponema sp.; assembly: GCA_024400915.1. Taxonomy (GTDB): domain Bacteria; phylum Spirochaetota; class Spirochaetia; order Treponematales; family Treponemataceae; genus Treponema_D. Next base: position 63,760 of record JAKSLX010000003.1, on the reverse strand, counting down.
TTGAAGGAAATCAATATTCAAGGGGAATATCACTGCCAAACGGGACTGCTGACAGGAAGCAAAAAACAGAGGCTTTCATTCAGGAAGAAATCAAAGCACTTTCAGCCCTAAGATCATTGCTTTCAGAGGGAGAAGAATCCCAATACTACATGGGAGAAAACCTTGAAAACCAGATAAAAGAAATCCTTATTGAGAGGGAATACCTTTACCTTCACTTTCCGGATGGTTATAAGATTTCCATGGATGTGGCATTTCTAAAAAGAGTCCGTGCGGAAATCGATTATTTTCTGAAGCTATTGAAATAAAAAAGCCATCCAATAAATTTTCCGTATAGTGAACGATGAACTATTGAATGGCCTTTTCCAATCATATAAATGCTTTCGAAAAAATCAGTTATCTTCCTTTTCCTTAAGGACGGCCAGGAAGGCACTCTGAGGAAGTTCAACGTTTCCTGCCATGAGCATACGTTTCTTACCAGCCTTCTGCTTTTCAAGAAGTTTTCTTTTACGGGTAACGTCACCACCATAGCACTTGGCAAGAACATCCTTGCGCACAGGATTAACGGTTTCACGGGCGATGATCTGAGCACCGATGGCACCCTGGATTGCAACCTTGAACTGCTGGCGACTGATTTCTCCCTTAAGGCGCTCGCAAACAACCTTTGCTCTTTCAACGGCTGCCGGCCTGTAGCAAAGTTGAGCCAAGGCATCAACAGGCTTTGAATTGATAAGTATGTCGATTTTAATGAGGTCAGTCGGGCGATAATCAATTACTTCGTAGTCAAAGCTTGCATAACCACGGCTATAGGACTTCAGCTTGTCGTAGAAATCAAAGAGTACTTCAGAAAGAGGCATTTCGTAAATGAGTTCAACGCGCTTTTCATCAAGGTAGCTCATATTTGTCTGGGCACCGCGTTTCATGCGGCAAAGTTCCATGATGTTACCAAGAAATTCAGTTGGAGTAATGATGGAAGCCCTGATATATGGTTCCTGGGAAGAATTGATTTTTCCATCAGGAAAATCAGCAGGATTATCTACATAGAATTCTTCTTTTCCGGCTGGAGTTACCTTATAGCGGACACTAGGGGCAGTAAAGATTACAACCTGGTCAAAGTCGCGTTCAAGACGTTCCTGAACGATCTCAAGATGGAGAAGTCCAAGGAAGCCGCAGCGGAAACCATTACCCAAGGCAAGGGAATTATCCTTTTCATAGACAAGGGAAGCATCGTTGAGCTTAAGCTTTTCCATTGCTTCCTTAAGCTCTTCATAGTCGTTTGAATCAATAGGATAAATCGAAGAGAAAACTACAGGCTTTACATCCTTGAAGCCTTCAAGAGGTGCGCTGGCAGGATTAGCGGCAGTGGTAATGGTATCTCCAACCTTAACGTCGCTAACTGTCTTGATTCCAGCAATGATGTATCCTACATCACCCGCTTCAAGAACACCAGTTTCCTCGTAATTAATCTTGAAGATGCCGCACTTGTCTACCTTATATTCTGTATTTGTACTCATAAGACGGATGACATCTCCAGTCCTTACGGTACCTTCTTTTACGCGGATATGAACTACAACGCCACGGTATTCGTCGTAGTGACAGTCAAAAATCAGGGCCTGCAATGGAGCATTTACATCTCCCTGTGGAGGCGGAAGTTTTGTTACAATCGCCTCAAGCAATTCATCAACGCCTTCGCCTGTCTTTGCACTGACAAGCTGGGCATCTGCGCTGTCAAGACCAAGATCCTTGTCTATCTGGCGTTTTACGCTTTCAACATCAGCACTTGCAAGGTCGATTTTATTAACAACAGGAACGATTGAAAGGTCCTGTTCCATGGCAAGGTACATGTTGCTCATGGTCTGGCTTTCAACACCCTGGGTTGCATCTATGAGAAGAAGAGCACCTTCGCAGGAAGCAATGGCACGGCTGACTTCGTATGAAAAGTCTACGTGACCTGGAGTATCAACAAAGTTAAGTTCATAATCATTACCATCCTTTGCGTGATATGGGATGGTAACAGCCTGGCTCTTGATTGTGATTCCGCGCTCGCGTTCAATGTCCATATTATCCAGAATCTGATTCATCATCTGGCGATCTTCAATAATCTTTGCATGCTGAATCAAACGGTCAGCAAGAGTTGACTTACCGTGATCAATGTGAGCGGTAATACAGAAATTGCGCTTATATTTCAAATCTTTCATTTTCTTTTCCTGCAGTTAAAAATAATAAGGACTATCCATAGGAGCCGGAACTCTTACGCTTACATCAAGAAAACCGTTTTTACGTTTCTTTGCATAGAGGGTAACTACGGCACCACTGTTTCCTTCCATGAAAGAAACATCATGGACAACAACAGGATCATTTTCACTGAAACCTGTTTCGTCAGCTATGGAACCTTTTATAATTTTTGTAATCATATACTGTTTTCTATTCATTGTCGAAGAACTTACAAGTCTCATGCCAAGCATTGGGTAAAGGGCATTTCCCAAATCATCATGTCTGAAAACCTCATATCCTGGAGAAGAAGGTCTTGTAGCAAGGTAGACGAGCTTTTCTACTTTTGTTCCGTCCTGTCTGGAAACAGTAACTTTAGAAATGATGTTTGACTCAAGTTTCATCATGGCAACATGAAGTTCATCCAGGGAATTTATCTTCATCCCGTTAATGGCAACAATAGTATCATCTTCCCTGATGCCAACAAGGTCTGCACTTCCACCAGGAAGACAATAAAACACGTTTACACCTTCCCTTTTTGAACCGGCACCAGGAAGCCTTTTGGTCTTACCATAGGCACCAATCCACGGATGTTTTCTTTCACCGCCTGCATAGAGGAACGGAAGTTCATTTTTCAGATATTCAACTGGAATAGCAAAGTTAAGTCCCTGGTAATTGGCAACACCTGCAAAAACAACAGCCTGAACTCGCCCTTGCTCATCAACAAGTGGTCCGCCTGAGTTTCCGGAATTGACGGCTGCATCAATCTGAAAAACTGTACCTGCTGTAAAAAGCTGTCTGTCAACAGAAGAAATAATTCCGCTTGTAAGTGTCTTTTCAAGTCCAAGAGGTGAACCGATGGCATAGACCTTGTCGCCTACAGAAAGATCACTTGATGAACCGAGAGCAAAAACATAAGGGGCTTCCACTTCAGTCTTGATGAGTGCAAGATCAATGGTACTGTCATAGCCAATAACCTTTGCAGGAATCCTCGTATCGGGATCATCTGCAAGCTTTATGTAAAGGCGCGAATAGCCTTCATATTTTTTATTGACCATATCAGAAATGACATGGTGGTTTGTAATTATATAACCGTCTTTTGAAATGAAAAAACCACTTCCAAGAACAGAATCTGCATAGCCTACGCCACGCTGAATCTTAATTCCCTTGTCAACATAGACAGTCACGGTTCCGCTTATAAGCTTTGTAACGCTTTCCTTTGAACCAGAAGACTTTCCCTTTCCTGGAACATTCCTATAGGCTTCATCTTCTACCTGTGTTTCCGTCATTTTCATTGCAGGACTTGAATATGAAACGGCAGAAAGAGATCTTGCAATCCTCAGGGCACTGAAGAAATCCTTTTCTTCAATCTTTTTATTCATTTCGTTTGCTGCATTTTCACAGCATTTTTCAAAGGCCGCCAAAGCATCTATATTTTCAGAAGCATTGTCCACAAGGATTTTTGAACGCCAGACTGCACGGATAACATCCTTCTCTGACATTTTGAGAACATATTCAATCTGATCCTTTACAGCATCTTCTTCCGTGTAGTCAACAGGAACATATACACTTTCGGGCTGTGATACGGTCTTGCATGAAATAATGGCAGACAAAAGCACCGTTACAACAGCAAATTTCAGAAGACTATTCTTTTTCATTTTCATTCCATTCACTTTCTTCAATAAAAATTGCAAAATTATTTTCAGCTATACGAATGCAGATTGCACGCAATTCTTCTTCCTGTACAATCTGAGTAAGCCCTTGCACCTGCTGAAGGTCAAGAGCTTCAAGAACTTTTCTTTCCAGCTTGACGATTTTTCTGCCGGTAAAATCTTTTTCATTTCTTGAAAGCCAGAAAAGATTTTCACTGCTTCCTCTTGAAACAACATAATCATCTGAACCACAGGAAACTTTTACAGGATTTCCGTCAAGACTTGCAACCGTTACAAGATAATTTTTTGGACTGATGTAGAACATTGATTCTTCTTTCTTGCCGTCCGAATTTTCGGCATAGACAACATGGCGAACATTCCACTTGCCGTCAGAATCAGTATCCCAGGATGTAATCTTTCCACCAAAAGGAAGGTATTCTTCAGTAAAATCAGGAACCGTATCCCTGTCAGTGTCAACCTGAACCATACGCAAATAAAATTCAGAACCGCTAGAAGGAACTCCATAAAGGTTCTGCATGATAGTCCTTTCATCAGAAAGAGAATGAACCTTCATCTCACCCTTTTCATCAATGTCATAGAATTCAGTAGTCTCAAAAACTCCATCATTGTCAAAGTCAACGACACGGAGAACAGGAGTATTTCCCTCAAACTGAGCCTGAGCATAGAGAACATTTTCCCTGTAATACATAGCCTGAGTAACATTTCCATTGAGAAGGACAAAAGCAATCCGTTCTCCATTCTGACTGAGGGAATCAATTTCAAATCCAGATGCGGCATCAAGAAGCTGGGCATTTGAAATTTCAGGCATTGAAGATATCAACTCAGGATAGAAAAAATCCTTGCCTGTTTTGCCGGAAATAAATTCTTCAGCCTTTATGAGCACAGGAGTCCACATGATGGATTCTCCGGCAAAAGTAAATTTTTCGCCAGCAAGGGTTTTCTTGTCTGCGGAATTGAAAGCCAGACTGCTCAAGTATGGAAACTGACTCCATTCAAAGGACATCTTTCTGTCTTCAAAAACACCGGACACAGGAACACCAAAATCACATTCAACGGTCCATTCAAGTTTTCCATCTTGATTTCTGTCATAGAAAATTTCTTGAGGACGACCGCGAGTATATTTGACAAGGAGATTTGCATTTCCATCACCGTCAGTATCATGTGTGAAGGAACCTTCAAAGGCGTCCATGTATTCAGAAACATATTCAAGAACTTTCGGGTCATCAATTGAACCAAGAATCTTTTTGAACATGTCGATGTCAATTTCCTTTTCTGCAAAAGTGCAGGCATATTCAAAAGCATGCTGCTGATCGATGATGCCAGATTTCAATGCTTCGCCGGCATAGAGCGGATGCTGAAGGCCACGGGCTGCAAAGGACTTGATCATTCGCTTCTTTACTTCACCTTCGGCAAAACTTGCTGCATAGATTTCCAGTTCTGCATCCTTATCTGGACTTGCTTCCTGATACTGTGCAATTTGAGAAATAAAATATTCGGAAAGTCTTTTTGCACTGGCATCAAGATTTTCAGGGTTTTCAAATTTAAAGAACACAAGAGGGAACCTTGTATCCGAAGGGTAAATTCTTCTGGCGCCGTCAATCTTGTTTCTTGCCCTGGAAACGGAATCAGGGGTACCAAGCCTATAGTAAATTTTTACGCGCACAAACTCTGCATCAGAGGAATACAGCATAGGTTTTGAGTCAAGGAGTTCCAGAGCCCTGTCAAGGTTTCCTGTCTCAGAAAGAATGTCGGCAGCCATAAGGCGCGCATTGTCACGGTTGTAGTTCACCCAGTTGTTGATTGTCAATGATTTGTCCAGAACAGGAAGTATTTCTGCCCTTGTTTTTCCCAAAGCTGAACTTGAAGCAGCGACAACATACCAGAGGTCCGAAATGGACTCATCGTAAGCAATTCCAAGCTGAGCCTGACTCAAAGCTGCATCGAAATTTCTTTCTGAAGCATAGTTGGTTGCATTTGAAAGACACCTGAGCGCAGTCCTTCTGTTTGCAAGGTCTGCACTGTCTTTCAGGACGTCACCCGACTTTATAGGATCAAGGGCAAAAGCAAAAAAAGAAAGGCTGAGAAATAAAACACTGAAAATTTTCTTCATAATTTTTCCTGTAAGCAGAACCAGCAAATCAGTCCGTGACAATAAAATCACTGAACCCATAAAGGCTGCCCCAAATACATTTTATATTTTGCAACGGTCCTTTAATTTCCTGAAAGACAGGAATCCTGTCCTTCAGTTCCAAAACCTTCCATCCGTCAAGGATTTTTAAAAGGCTTCTCATGGTTCCGTCACTGCTTTTTATTTCATCACCTGGCTGCCGGCTTCTGAAGGCAAAAGGAAAATCAAGTCCCGTCAAAACCAGTTTTTTATTTCCACAGGAAACGGAAATACCCACGCTTTCTTTTTTTACAGCAAAGGAAGATCCACCTGCGCAAAATTCTCCAGGTTCTTCTATTATAGCAAAAAAACCTTCTTCTGTCGCTACCCGGCTTTTCTTTTCCACCGTAAAAATCCCATTCTTAAGGGAAAACTCAAGTCCAGAGGAAGATTCTGACTTCTTAGAATCGGCATATTTCCTGTCTGTCCAGCGCATCAAAAAAGACTGGGGTATTCTTTCAGAAGGCCCTGCGGATTTTACGGCCGACATGAGGATCCTGTCTTTCATGGCATCCTGCAGAGAATAAAAATCTTCCGCATAAAAAGTTACAGCTCCGCCTTTTTCCGTGTAACCAATTTCCTTCATGGCTTTCAAAGCAAGGCAATCAAGAGTTTCCTTATCGCGCCTGCTTTTTTCTGCAAGGCATCCCAAAGCCTTTTTCCAGCCAGGAAAATTTTCATTGAGAACAGGAACAAGAAGATTCCTGATTCTGTTCCTCATCATTTCGTTTTCAAGGTTGGTGGAATCGACCCTGTAGGAAATTTTTTTTTCAGCAAGATAGCTTTCGATTTCAGTACGGCTGACGGCAAGCAAAGGTCTCAGAAATTTTTCTCTTGAAACAGGAATTCCGCTCAGATCCCCACTACCCTGAAGCAGCCTCATGAGAACAGTTTCTTCCTGGTCATTTTTATTGTGGGCCAGGCAAAGGTAATCTATTTTTTCTGAATTGATGAACATGCCGAATTTTTCATACCGGATTTTCCTTGCACTGTCCTCAATTCCATTGCTTTCATCTTTCGATTTTTTTTCCACAAGCCCCCTTTCAATTTCATAGCGGGTGCAGTGAACTCCAAGAGATTTGCAAAGGGTTTCCACGTAATCTGCATCGCCTGAAGTTTCTTTCTGAGGACGAATGTTGTGATTAACTGTAACGGCTTTTAAATTTATGTTTTGCGGAAGAACATTTTTAAGTGCGCACAAGAGAGACACGGAATCAGCACCACCAGACACGGCAACACCGAGGATATGGCAGTTTTCCAATACAGAACCTGCAGCCGCAAGAGCAGTTTTTAAGCCTTCTAGAATTCTCTCTTCAAAACTTTTCATATTGTGAAATCCATAAAAAAAAAGCTGTCCAGGAACAAGTTGACCTTGGACAGCCTTCATCTTATTTATTTAAGATCATTTTTTTGGTGGTGCAATTGATACAACAACAGAAGCTGGTGCTGTAAGAACTGTTACCTTGTCGCCAAGGTTAAGGTCAGCGATTGTGAACTTGCTACCGATTTCGAGCTTGCTTACATCTGCTGAAACTGTTTCTGGCATATCATGAGGAAGAGCCTTGAGGATAACTTCTGAAACATGCTTAACCATGAATCCACCCTTGAGTACACCAGCTGGTGTTCCTGAAAGGTGAATCTTCATCTTTGCCTTGATAGCCTTGTTTCCGCTTACAACGTGGAAGTCAGCATGAAGAACCTTGTCAGAGATGATGTCATACTCTGTATCCTTAATGTATGCTTCATTGTCAGCACCGTCAATCTTGAGTGTTACGAGAGTTGTCTTTGTGATAGATCTCCAAGCCTTTTCGAATTCGCTGCTAGCGATTTCGAGCATTGTAGATTCACCCTTTTCATTGTATGCAACTGCAGGAATCTTTCCTTCTGCGCGAAGAGCCTTTGCATACTTCTTTCCTGTTTCTTTGCGTGTTGTAGCATTGATAACAAAACGTTCCATTTTTAGAACTCCTTAAAAATAATTTATATTTTCACAAGTTGCCTCCAAAAACGAAACTCCAGAGGCTACCTTAAAATACAAAACTAGGCCGGCAGGATTCGAACCAGCGAAATGATGGCACCAAAAGCCATTGTCTTACCACTTGACGACGGCCTAAAATATTCAAAAAGTCCCGGAACTAAAGAAACATTTAGTCGTCGGCACTTCCTGTTCCAACTTCAACATGACCTGCGTTATACTCATCCAGAATCTTTGACTGGATTGCATTACGGAAGTCAGGGCTAATAGGATGGGCTACATCCTTGTATTCCCCGTTTGCAGTCTTGCGACTTGGCATAGCGATAAAGAGGCCAGATGTTCCTTCAATGATCTTTACATTGTGAACAACAAAACAATCATCAAATGTGATAGTAACATAAGCCTTCAGCTTACCTTCAGCTTCAACCTTGCGGATTCGTACGTCTGTAATCTGCATAAGCTTTTCTCCTTTGAATTGAAGTACGATGTCACGGCATAAAACCACGGCACACTACTTTAATTATACAGGACTTTTGGAAATTCGGAAATAAATTTCTTTTAAATCCTGCTTTCAGGAAAGCACAGTTACATAGTCCTGCTCAAGAAGCATCTTAGCTTTCTGAGCCTCCTCTGCACGGGCAAAAACTCCAAAGACCGTGGAACCTGAACCAGACATGTCTGCAAACAGGGCTCCGGACCTTTTAAGTTTTTCTAGAGCATCCGCCACAGGCGAAAACTCCCTTGCAACGGGAACCGTAAAATCATTCACAAAATTCCAGTCGCAAATATTTTTTCTGTAGATTGTTTCGGGATTTTCCCCCTGAACAACACAGCAGTTTTCCTTTTGTCTCTTTTCAAGTTCTCTGTCCACAAGGCCGTAGGCGATTTTTGTTGAAACCGACACGCCAGGCAAAACAAGAAGAACTGAAAAATCATTTCTACATTCTATCTGCCGAACTTTTTCTCCGCGACCTTCAACAAAAGCCGCATAGGGTTCAAAGTGAGAGAACCTTTTCTTTCCGTCTGCATTCAATGCATGGGTAAAAAAGAAAACGTCACTTCCAACTTTTCCCGCAAGTTCCGACAAAGCAGAAAAATCAAGCTGAGTGCCAAATAGATTGTCAAGGGATTGAATAAAAGATGAAGCATCACTCGATCCGCCCCCCAATCCACCGCCGGCAGGAATCCGCTTCTTTACAGAAACATGAACTCCCTTGTCTATGCCAGTCAGCACGCAGAAAGCTTTGTATGATGTGGTAAAAGTATTTTCTTCAGGAAGCTGAAGAGAATCACAATCCACAATGCAGGTATTTTTCTCATTCGTCAACTTCACGGTAATCTCGTCAAAAAGCCTTACCGTCTGAAAAACACTCTGTATATCGTGGTAACCGTCTGCCCTCTTTGGAAAAACCTTGAGTCCAAGATTAATTTTGGCAGGTGCTGGAACAGTTATACTGTCACACATACGGACAAAACTATAATAAATAGCAGTATTTTAGTCAACGCAGAAACATGATTTTTCATTGAAAATCAAGGGCTTTTTTGTCTGTGAATTCAGCCAACGCAGGTAATTTAAAGGGCATTTTTACAGATTTCCTTAATTGACAAAAGTGTCTTTGTTCTTTAATCTATTGATAAAGTTTTTTCAGCGTAAATCCTTAAGAGGTTCCCAATGTTCAATGATGATGATGTAGAGTTCTGTTCAATGAGCGGTTTCGAAGATGATTTTTCTGACGAAATGGAAGACGGTTTCGACGATTACGACGACTTTGAAGACGAAGAAAGTTCAGACGAATACGGCGAAGACTTTGAGGATGATCCTTTTGAAGACGAAGGTTCTGAAGACGATTATCTAGACGAAGACAATTACGATGACCGTGAAGCTGAAGACGGAAGAATGGAAGATTTCGACTACGACAAATTCTACGGCATCAAGGATGAAATCGAGGAAGATTCAGATCCTGCAGACATGGATGACTAATCCAAGCAAAATCCTTTAGAATACAAAAGACTACCCAAGAAAGGTAGTCTTTTTTTTATACCATTTGATTTTCAATTACTTGATTTTTTCACCGGCATGCCAAAGCTTTTCAAGTTCATAGAAACCACGGGCTTCTTCGCTCATGAGGTGAACCACAATCGGACCAAGGTCAATAAGGTTCCATTCGTTGCCTTGAGGAGCCTTGTTATGAGTCTGATGAATTTCAAGGTCAGTTTCCTTCACATAATCCTTTACAGTCTTGTAGAGACCCTGCCAGTGCGGACCACTTGTAATTGTTGCAATTACAAAAAAATCAGTCCAGCTGTTGAGCTTTGAAACATCAAGAACAGTAACTTCCTGACCTTTTCCATCTTCCAAAAGTGAGGCAATTTCAAGTGCCATTTCTTTGATTGTCTTTTCCATATTTTTCCTTTCCTGTGTTATCTTACAATGCGTCCGTCAAAGTCCTTTCCAAGAATGATGGTAAAGTCTGCCTTTGCTGAACCGTTTGATTCTTCTTCCTCTGAATAATCCTCATCTACAATATTGGTACAGCGGATGAATTTTCCCAAAGCCTTTGCGGCCTCGCTGTTTCCGATACGGTTGATGATGACAGTCTTGTCCGTTGCAGGAGCATTGGAAGTCTCAAGAACTTCATAACCTGCACTCTGCATGAGGAACGAGGTATTCCTTGCAAGTCCCTGTGTAGAGGTTCCGTTCTGGATCGAAAGAACATAGGCCCTGTTCTGATTACCGTAGTCACCGGTAACGAGGGAGCTTATGGACTGATCCATAACATCCTTGATCAGCTGTCCGTCATAGAGCGGAAACAGAAGTGTCTGTCCACTTTCTACGGTACGGGCTGAACCAGTAATCGTCTGAGTTACGATTCTTTCAGTATCAATATCCGAAACCTGCATCATCAGACGGTAGAAATTCTGATAATCAACATTTGTAACAAAACGCTTTGCAAAAACAGGGAAATTTTTTGCGTTGTACACGGACTTCTTGTTGTCTCGCAATGATGCAAGAAGGGACGTAAAGACAGCCTGCCTTCTATCCTCTACATCATCCTGCGATTCCGAAGAAAGCCTGTAGGTTTCAAATACCTTTATTTTATCGCCGTCAAGAGAAACAGCACCGCTTGGCAAAAGCCATTTTTCTCCATTGGGACCAATTTCATCAACCGGCATCGGAACAAATACATTGAGTCCGCCAAGATAATCCGCAAGGAATTCAAGGTCACTCATTTTGTATTCAACCGTAAAGGGAATGCTTTTTCCAACAAGCTTCTCAATTTCTCCCTTATAGGCTTCCATTCCAAGTTCCTTATAGACGGCATCAATTCTGTCTACACGGTTAATGCTTTTGTAGATTGCACCTGTATTTCCAAGAATATTGAAGGAAACAGCCTGATCAGCCCCAGGGCAATACACGAGGATATCCGTTGCAAGAACATTCTTTTCATCATCAGTGTGAACAAAAAGGATTTTAACAACTGGATCATTTTTCATGGTTTCCTGAATCGGATCCACCCTCAAGGCCATGGCAATGGTTACGGAAACCGACACGATGATACCAAAAATTACCAGGAGGAATATTGCACTCTTTTTATCACGGGACATGCTCATAACTGGCTCCTAAGGCTTTCCTGAAAATCAATACTTGAAGGAGCAATTTTCTTACCCTTTGACTTCAGGTATTCCATATTTTCTTCAACAACGGCAAGAGTCAGCCTGTTCAGTGGCATGGCAAAAAGTCTTGCCCTATATTCATCAGTGGACTGCTCCCTGCCTGGTTCAATTTTATCCGCACTGTACACGACCTTTGCAAGGTCACAGATATCTACACCACCAAGGGTGTGTACTGCAACTGCCTGAATCACCTCACGGTCTTCAACACCGAATTTATTTTTCAGAAGGACCGCAGCTGCCCTACCGTGGAGAAGAGACGGCTTAAGGTTTTCCACATCAGAAATCTTTTCCCCATCCTGAATTGCAAGGGCCTTCATTTCTTCCTCCGAAATGTTCTTGCAAATATCATGGGCAATTCCCGCCAGATAGCCTTTTTTTTCATCAAGACCATAAAGTGAACACATGTATTCGGCAGTTTCAGCAACACGGACACTGTGTTCAAAGCGCTTTGGTTTTTCAGCGGTTTTTGCATACTGACGGATTTCTTCTATGAGATCATCAATTCTGTTTCTGTTTTCCATAAGATAATTCCGTCAATAATATACTTAAAAACTTTTTGTGGAACAAGGCATCTGACTCAAGCCTCATTTCTTTACCAATCCGGTTTCCATCAGCCTTCGCTACCAGGAAACTGAACTTCCATAGAATCGTCTACTGAACGGCCAGCCATGAAATCACTCTTGGCAGGTTTTCCTTCAACAACCTTCTTTTCTGCATCCTTTTCAGCATTCATTTTTTCCACGAGGGAAACGATGGCAAGACGGGCTTCATTCATATTCTTGCGTGCCATTACTGAAACAGGAATTACCTTAACGGAACTGTCACGTTCTGAAAGTTTTGCAACTACTTCCTGTGCCCTTTCTTCCGCACCTTCAACATCAATCTTGTTGCAAAGGACAATGCGCGGTTTCTTTGTAAGATCACCGCCAAAACCTTCCAACTCCTTAAGAAGAAGGTCATAGGCTTCAAGATAATTGTCGTCGCTGCAGTCAATCATGAAAAGAAGACAAGCAGTACGGGAAATGTGCTTAAGGAACCTGATACCAAGACCTGCACCTTCGGATGCACCTTCGATAATTCCAGGAATATCCGCAATAATCAGATCAGTATCCGTATCAACATGGAGGACACCAAGGTTTGGAATCTTTGTTGTAAACGGGTATGGTGCAATTTTTGGTCTTGCGTTTGTAAAAAGATCAAGGAGGCTTGATTTTCCAGCATTAGGAAAACCTACAAGACCAACATCTGCCATTACGGAAAGTTCAACACGAAGCTCACGAACTTCTCCAGGTTCCCCCTTGTTTGCACGGCGAGGTGCCTGATTTGTACTTGACTTGAAGTGAATGTTACCCCAGCCGCCGTTTCCACCCTTCAGGAATGTAAACTGCTGCTCTTCACTGTCCGTTGGAAAATCTATGATAATTTCGCCGGTTTCCTTGTCACGGATAGTAGTTCCAGGAGGAACAGGAATTACCTTGTCTTCTCCGTCCTTTCCGTATTTTCCCCAGCTGTGACCGTCACTGCCATTCTGTGCCTTGAGGACAGGATGAAACCTTAAATGAGCAAGAGTCCTCAAATTCTTCTTTACACAGAAAATTATGTCTCCACCACGACCGCCGTCACCACCGTTTGGACCGCCGTTTGGAATATACTTTTCACGACGGAATGATGCACATCCATTTCCGCCCTTTCCAGACTGAACTCTGATGGTTGCTTCGTCTGCAAACTGAATCATAAAAAAATCCTTCCCGACGGGTATTCAGAAATACCCAATAAAAAAAAGACCCGGCAAGAGATAAGTCAAGCCGGGCATTAGTTGTTCTGTTATCAGAAACTTAGTTAGCAGCTGTTGGTTCAACAGAAACGAACTTGCGGTTCATTCTTTCGCCGAACTTTACAACACCGTCAACTGTAGCAAACAATGTGTCATCGCCACCGCGCATAACATTGTTGCCCGGGTGAACACGTGTACCGCGCTGTCTAACGATGATAGAACCAGCTGTTACAGTTTCACCACTGAATCTTTTAACGCCCAAGTGTTTAGGGTTTGAATCGCGGCCGTTTTTAGCACCGCTTCCACCTTTAGTACGTCCCATTTTAATCCTCCGCCGTTACAAGTAACGGACTAGTCTTCAGTTTTTTCCCGCAGGAGCACATGTTCAGGATATTGCTCGGAAATGGACCTGAGCCCACACCTCAGAAAATCTGCCATGCACTTTAAGCGCTCCGTATTACCGGAACCCTTTTCTTCCACACTGAATGCGAGATTTCCGCGGGAAGATTTGTCAGTTTCGAGCACAACCCCGCTGGTTTCCATAAGCAGCTCAAGGACCGTGTTGAACAGAATAGATTCTGCAGCACAGACTATATCACCACCTTTGTGATTAAAAGCTGCATGACCACTTGCATTGCATCGCTTTATACAGCCTTCTCTATCACACACCAGTTCAACGGTTGTCATACCATTGCCTCAGGCAATTATGCTAAAACCACATCCTTAACAGTTACCTTAGTATACTGTTCGCGGTGACCATGGAAGCGGTGATAATCTTTCTTTGACTTGTACTTGAAAACAAGCACCTTGTCATCCTTAAATGATTCGCCAACTTCTACAACAACTTTTGCACCCTTAACATAAGGTGTACCAACAGAAACATTGGCACCATCGCTTGTCATAAGCACAGTGTCAATAGTAACAGTATCTCCTGCCTTAGCATCGAGATGTGCTACTTCAAGAACAGCGTCCTTTTCTGCCTTGTACTGATTGCCTTTAAATTCAACAATTGCGTACATTTTATTACCTCTAAATAAATTTTGACCCCGAGGAGTAGCGGTCCCCGAAGGTTTCCTATAGCATACGACTTTAACAAATTTAAGGGCAACAGGTCAAGCAAAAACAGTGAAATTCTGTATAGGAAAATGATTTTTTTTAAAAATTCTTTTTCAACAAACCCCTTGACACTTAAAATGAAATACATTATAAACTTTGCTCTTTTTTTACATATATTGACATAAAATCTTATATTTATATAATAGTATATTATGAGCATCCAGTCGGACAAAGCCCTTGAAGAGGCTCTCAAACTCATTGAATCCTGTACTTTCAAGCAACCTTTGGAACTGCTGAAGGAAATTCTCAAGGGTGAGTTGGGAAACAAAAGGCTTGTGTTCGCCATCCGTTGCTGTGACTTTTGGGCAAAAGCAGATGATTCCATTGCAGGGAACTCTTTTTTTGAACAGGGAGAATGGCTTTTGGCACAGTGGAAGAAATTCCAGATGATCCTTGAGTTTGCAGGTCCAGACTGTGAAAAAATCACCTATTCCTTCAAGAAAGGCATTTTTTCCAAAGCCCTTGAAGTTTACAGCAAGGCTAACGATGATAAGGATCCTAAGCTCAAGTCGGAAATACTTAGGAAAACTGGACTTTGCTACAAGAAACTAGGTTCCTACGAAATGGCCCTCAGGTTCCTTACAGAAGCCAATGCCATGGTACCGGGACAAGCTCAGCTCATAGCAGAAATGGCAGACTGCTACGCTTTTTACGGCGAAACAAAAAATGCAAAGATGCTTTTCAAGGAAGCTTTCTATATGGACGCCCGCAAAATCGACCTTACATTCCTTGATTCACCACTGATAAGAGTGCTGGTGGAAAAGGTTGAGGATACGGGATATTCAGGACCTGCCCTTTTGGAATGGATTCCTGTATACGGCGTGATTCTGGGAATCTTTAACGTAAAGAGACAGCTCAAATCACAGGAAGTGCTGCGCCTCAAGCAGGAGATTTATTCAAGGGAAGGCGAAATGAAGGATCCTTCAAGCAACAAGGAATTCCTTAAGCCTCACCTCATAAACCTCTACTTCTGGCTGATTGACTATTACATCCTTGAGAAGGACAGTATTTCCAAGATCAATGAAGTTCTGCTTAAACTCAAGCTTCTTGATCCCGAAATTCACAGCCTGTATGTAAGGTAAGGCTGCTTAGAAAGGAAAAAATGGGGAGAAACCCGATAAATATATTAGGAGCAAAGACTATGTCTGAAACACTTGAGAATTCAGTCCGCGAAATGCTTAAGGCTGAAACTTGGACACGCGCTGGTATCGCAAACTTTACGAATTCAAACCTTGCTGAACTTTTTAGTACCCTTGAACAGGCACACGCTGAAAGCAGCGAAAATGTCATCAAAGAAATTTGTGATGAACACCTCATTCATTCAAAAGACAGTATAATTGCCCTTTTCTTCTCGGGAATGATTGCCCTCCGCATCGGTTCCGTTGATACGACTTCACTCACTTCCCTCTTTGAAATTTTTGAAAACAACCATAAGGAAGCCCTTGTTGAAGAAGTTTGCAACACAATACTGGACAAGGATCCTAACAACAAGCTTGCCCTCAGAAAGATGGCAGAACTCAACAAGAACGATGACAGCAAAGTATGCGAAATCTACGAAAAACTCATCAAGCTTGATTTTGAAGACCCTGAACTTCCACGCTTCCTTGCAGACTACTATGCAAAGCAGCAGAACCAGGAAGCAGCAGTAAGCTACTATAAAAAGGCCCTCCTCCGCTACATTGCGGCAAAGAACCTTCCTATGGCAAAACCTGTATGGTCTACACTGGCAAAGATGAGGCCAGAAGACATTGACTTCTTCCTCCATACACAGAGAAAGATTGCAAAGACAATCAGCAAGGAAAAGTCGGCAGATCTTCTTCAGGAAATCTATCAGTACTACAAGGATACAGCAAAGTGGGATACAGCCATCATGCTTCTCAAGATTATTCTTGAAATCAAAAGCAAGGACGCTGACGCACGCCGCGAGATCACTGCCTGCTACCGCGAAAAGTATGCAAGCAATGCACATGTAGACGATTACATTCGCTCATCAAACCTTTCCCTTTCAGTACGCAACGTTTTCGAAGCAATCAACGACTTTGAAAAGCACATTGCCTTTGCAGCAGGTCACTGGGTATACCACAGAACCTGGGGAACAGGAAAAATCGTAAAGCAGCAGGGTGACGAACTTGTAATCAACTTCGGTGCAAAGACAGGCACCCACACAATGACACTGAAGATGGCAGTTGAATGTCTCCAGCCACTTGAAAAGGATCACATCTGGGTTTATAAGAAGACTGTAAAGAAAGCTGAACTTGCCGAAAGAATCAAGAACGATCCTGAATGGGCACTCAAGACTATCATCAAGAGCTTCAACAACAGCTGTGATGAAAAGCGCATCAAGGCAGAAATCGTTCCAGGAATTCTCGAAGCTTCCAAGTGGACAAGCTGGCACGCAAAAGCACAGAAGGAACTTGCAAAGCCAATCTTCGGCGTTAATCCAAACAACATCAACGAATACACAGTTCGCGACAAGGAAATGACAAAGCAGGAACGCCTTGCCAACGAATTCAAGGCAGAAAAAGAATTCTTCAAGAGAATCGACATCATGGTTCGCTACCTTGAAGAAAACGACGATCCAACAGACGAACAGTTTACAGAAATGTTCACATACTTTGCAGGATACATTAAGTCTGCAACAACTGTAAACGAACAGACTGTAGCATCATATCTTGTTGTAGAAGAAATCAAGAGAAGAATCTCTGCATTTGAAAATCCTGCAAGCTTCACATTTGCACAGCTTTACGCTGATATCGAAAAGCCTTCAGAAATGTATACAAAGCTCAAGGATTCAAAGAACACACACCTCAAGAGAGCTTTCCTCAATGAAATCAAGCTCCTTACAAAGTGGGACGAAGAATACATCCGCCTCTTCCCTAGCGTTCTTGACAAGGGACTTCTTGAAGAAATCGTTGCTTCAGACAAGAAGGACAAGGTTGTTCGCCTCGTTCAGGACTGCTTCAACGATTACCGCACAAACAGAAATGCAGTTACATATTTCATTGCAGAATGTCTTGACGACGAATGGTTCAAGGCAGCTGAAATTCCAGAAGAAAAGCAGCTTGTTACACTGGTAAACATCATTGCTACCTGCTTCAAGGAAATTGAAAACCATGTAAACACAACAGAAAACAAAAAGACAATCAAGGCAGCATGTACCCTCCTCTTTGCTAGAAAAGTTGGAGACGAAACAAAGAACGTAATGCTCGACTACATGCTCGAAGGTTCAACAGAAACAATGAGCCGCATGTACACAATCGTAAACGACGTTATAAACCTTGATCCTTCATACAAGGCACAGCTCAGAAACGGAATCTTGAGCAAGGTACCTGACTTCAAGTTCCAGGAAGCCGAAACAAAGCAGGAATCTTCAAGCGCACTCATCGTTACTGCAGCAAAGCTCGAAGAAAAAAGAGCCCTCGAAGAAGATATCGAAAAGAACCAGTTGCCTAAGATCGCCGCAGAAGTTGCAGAAGCAAAGGAAAAAGGAGACCTTAAGGAAAATGCTGAATACATCGAAGCAAGAAAGGCCCAGGCCCTCCTCAACCAGCAGCTTACAAAGCTCAAGGAAGAACTTGCCCGCGCAACAGTATTCGATCCTTCAACAGCAACAAATTCTTATGTTTCATTCGGTACAACAGTTACACTCCAGGACAACATCGAAAACAAGGAAATCACATACACAATCCTTGGTCCTTGGGAATCGAACTTTGAAGAAGGCATCATCTCTTACCTTTCTCCATTGGGCAACGAGCTTCTCAACATGAAGGCCGGTGAAAACAAGAAATTTACAATCAATGACAAACAGCTCGACATGACAGTCAAGTCAATTGTCATTGCAAAATAATTCAGTAGACTGAAACTGTGAATGCCATTCTGACTGCAAACGCTTTTGGAATGGCATTTTTTTTGAGGATTCGATGGCACCAACAATTGAAAAATACAGGCAGATAACTCAAAACATAGGGGTTCTTTTGGACTACACCAACGTGGGAATCCTAAGTACACCTCAGGGACTTTATTTAATGGATCCAGGCGGAACCGTTGAAACAGGGAAAGAACTCATAGATGCACTTTCAAAGCTTTTCCCAGGAAAGGAAGTTGAAGGGATTTTCCTGACCCATGCACATACGGACCACACGGGAGGAATTCCACCGGTACTTGAAACTTTCAGTTCTACCGTCTATGCAGGAAAAACTACAGCATGTTTTCTTGAAGTTCCGGAAGCCATAGGCTACATTTACTCAGGCTCAAAACCGGGGAAAGAAATGGCGGCCAAGGAATTCCTCATGGATTCTCCCGTAAAAACTGACATAATCCTTGCAGAAAATCAAGAAATCGACTTGGGTAATGTCATCATCAAGATGATTGACCTTCCGGGGCACTGTCCTGGGATGACGGGATTCATAGTCCTTGATAAAGAAGACAACAAAAAAGTTTTCTTCCTTGGGGATGCTTTCTTTGGCATGAAGATGCTTTCTAAAATATGGATTCCATTCATTCTCTCTCCCAAAGAATTCAGGAATTCCATTGAAAAAATCGAAAGAACTCCGGCGGACTTTTATGTTCCGGGACACGGTGAAATTTCTACGGTGGAAACTGCAGGCTGCGTTGCTGAACACAACATCATGATTACCTATGAACTTGAAGACCTTATCCTAAAACTCATAGAGAGAGGCAACATGGGAAATGACGGGCTTGTTGAAGCAATTGCAAACTATGCAGGAATGAAAATGAAAAGCGTAAACTACTTTTTGATCCTATGCACCGTAAAATCCTACCTTTCCAGCCTTGAAAAAGACGGAAAGATTGAAAATTATATGGAAAACAATAAACTTTTATGGAGAATAAAGAAATGAAAAAAAATGAAATCGCAGCTTATATCGACCAGACATTGCTTGCACCTACGGCAACAGAGGAAGAACTTGTTGCATTTGTAAGCAAGGCAAAGGACTTTGGATTTGCAAGCGTTTGCATCAATCCTGTATACATCAAGAAAGCAAAGGAGCTTCTTGCGGGAAGCACAACAAAAGTTTGCACTGTAATCGACTTTCCTCTTGGAGCTGGTGGACTTGAAACAAAGCAGACACAGGCAGACATTGCAATTGATGACGGTGCTGATGAACTTGACTTTGTAATCAGCCTTGGACTCGTTAAGGCACATAAATGGACAGAGCTTAAGGCTGAGCTTGCTTTCATAGCAAAGAGCGTAAAGGAAGCCGCAATGTTCCGCGAAACACCGGGTTCAGTCCTTACAAAACTCATTCTTGAAACCTGCTGCCTTACAGACGAAGAAATCGTGGAAAGCTGCAAGTGCGCAAAGGAAGCAGGCTTTGACTTCGTAAAGACATCCACTGGCTTCTACAGCACAAAGCCAAACGGAGCAACAGTACACGCCGTTGAACTCATGCGCAAGACGGTTGGTCCTGACATGGGCGTAAAGGCTTCAGGCGGAATCCACAGCTACGAAGAAGCCATGGCAATGATTAACGCAGGTGCCACAAGAATCGGAGCCAGCGCAGGAATCGAAATCGTAAGCCAGGCAGAATAAGGTTCATAGACATTCAAAACGATGCCCCTTCTCCGTTTTTCAGTGAAGGGGCTTTTTTATTGTCGTCGAGGACATGTCATCCACCAGACTTGGAACTTCAACCTTCCATGCTGTTGACCTGCTCGATTATCCTGATCGTTGAATGGATGAGGCTTTCTACTTCCGCAAACTTTTTATGTACTGCAAGCCGATAGAATGCCTGAGTTCCCTGTTTTTCGCAGGTTACAACACCAGAATCCTTAAGGATCTTAAGATGGTGCGAGATTGCAGGACGGGACAGCTTAGAGCCAGCCGCCAAAGTCATTACATTTATGCCGTTTTCTCCCGCATCAAGAATATCAAGAATAAGCTTCTGCCTGATTTCATCACCCAAGGCAATGAACAGCGGACCACATTTTCCAAACATATCATGGAGCAAAGCACGGTCTTCTTCTGTGATTTTCATAAATTCTCCAGTTATCCCCTCTGATTTTGAATATAAATGGGAAAGAAAGGGCTGTCAACAAATATTGGTTCAAAAGATTAAACTTTTTTACTAATTTTTTGTTATAATTACTTGAAATTATTTTTTTTTGCGTTATATTAATATCAAATGGTTTAAGTTTTTGAACGTATAAACCAATCAACAAAAAAACAAATGAAATTTTATACATCGTGGAGGATGGGATTATGAAAAGACTTACAGCAGTTGCAGCAGTAATGGCAATGGGAATTGCAGCAGTTTTCGCAGATGCAAAGGGAACAGAAATCATGACAAAGGTTCATGATGTGAAGAAACCTGAATATACTGTAGCAAAGGCAGAGATGAACCTTGTTTCAAAGAACGGTTCAGTTGACGAACACCGCGTATTCTGGGAGTTTGGATCAAACCAGCAGAAGGCAGATAATGGTAAAGACATTACAAAGCTTGTAATGAACTTCATTGAACCAGCATCTTATGCAGGAACTCGCTTCCTTCAGATTGAAAACGGTCCAGAAGACGGAAAGTTTGTCCGCCTTGCAACTGACCCTTCACCACGCCGCGTTAACTCAAGCGAAGATTCAAAGTCATTCCTTGGAACAGACGCTACATACGGAGACCTTAAGACCCGTGAAGTTTCTGACGACAACCATCAGTATCTCAGAGATGAGACAAAAAACGGATTCAACTGCCAGGTTGTTGAATGTACACCAATCGCTTCAAGCCAGTATTCAAAGAGAATTCTCTGGATTGACACAGAAACAATGTACCCTGTATACACAGAACTTTACGACAAGAAAGGAAAGCTTGAAAAGGTTCTTACAGTAAAGACTATCAAGAACGTTGACGGATACAACATTCCAACAGAAAACGAATACAAGAACGTTGCAACAGGACACACAACTACCCTTAAGGTTAATGCAGTTGTAGTTGACAACAAGGGTCTTGCCCTCATGCAGAAAATGAACATCAACCCTAAGACTGTATTCACACAGAACTTCTTGAAGACTGGAAAATAAAAATATTAACCGACTCTAAAAAAAAACATCACACTGACGGACTGTCTTGCTTACGGGCAGTCCGATTTTTTGAGGATACAACAATGAAGATTACAAAATATACTGCAATTGCAGCCCTTTCTGCCCTAACCTGTCTTGGAGCCTTTGCCCAGGACTTTGATGACTTTGGTGATTTCGGTGACATTGGTGGCGGAACATCTTCTGGAGTTTCAATTCCAGTTTCCATCAGCGGAGAAGCAGGAATTGAAGCACGCGGTTACCTTGATACAGATTCAACGAAAGAAGGAATCAATAGGGAAAACGGCATCAAGGACATCAACACGACAAACAAACCTAATGCAAAGCTTAACTTCAAGTATTCTGGTGCAACAGTAGAAGCCGAAGTAAACCTTAAGTTTGACAGAAACACCCTCAACAACAACAGGGAAGATATACTTGATGAAGCCCTAGTACGTGGAATATTCATGGACAGCGCCCTTACAGTTGAAGCTGGAAAGATGCGCACCATCTGGGGAAAGGGAGACCGCCTTCATGTAATCGACAACTTCAACGCAGACGATTATTCAGACTTTATCGTTCCATTATATAAGGACAGAAGAATTGCAGTTCCAATGCTAAAGACCAGCTACGCTCTTCCAAGGAACAATATGGTTCTTGAGGCAATATGGACACCAGGAATGGAAGCAGACCGTTTTGCAACGGACGGAAGATGGACACCTGCAAAGGTAAAGAACCTCAAGAATACTGCAGAAGGCATTGTTGCATTCCAGTATGCAGCAGCTTCTAATCCTGCAACTCAGATGAAGATTCTTTCTGAAGCAAACAGACTCAGTTCAAATCCATCTGCACTCTACCCTGACACAAATAGTCTCAAATACAACCAGGCAGGACTCCGCCTTACAGGAACGGTGGGAAATTTTGATCTTGGCGCAAGCTACTACTACGGCCACTACAAGCAGGTTTCTGTAAATTCAGAAAAAGCAATCCGTGCAAAACTTGGAGGCAATGCAGTGCTTCCTGAATTTGACTTTGACCGCAAGCAGACTTTCGGTCTTGAAGCCGCAACGATTTTCTGGAAACTCAACCTTCGCGGAGAACTCTGTTACAACCTTACTGCAGATACAGACGGAACAAACCCTTGGGTACACAACAACAGCATCCAGTGGCTTGGCGGATTTGACATTGACCTTCCAATCAGCAACATAAACGTAAACATCCAGGAAACAGGTACATACATTCTTAATAAAGACAAGGTTAAGAACGGAGACGGCATCAAGGAAGTATTCGGAGCACCTTATGCTTCAGTTCTCAGTATGTATGACGTTGACTACGATGCAAAGGACAGGTATACGACAAACCACCTTGTAATCAACATTACAGACAGCTGGAAAAACGGAAAGATTGAACCTGAAGTTACTGCCCTCTGGAGCATAGAAAGAGGTGACCTTGCCGTAATGCCAAAGGTAAATTTCAAGCCAAACCAGGACATTACATTTACAGTAAGCGGTCTTTTAATGTACGCAAAGGATGAAAACAGCGAATTTGCAGAATGGTCAGGCAAAGGTGACGGAAACTTCAACAACAGCTACATTGGTGTTGGCGTAAAGTGCAAATTCTAATAGTTCAGAAACAAAAAATATAGAAGGAAAAGAAAATGAATCTTCTTAAGAAATTTTTCAAGCACCCATGGGCTATCATAATTACTTGCGTAGCTCTTACTGGATTTTTCGGGTTCTTCATCACAAGACTCCAGATGGACAACTCCCTTAGACAGTTCTTCCCTCAAAAGGATGAATCCTACGACCGCATGAACGCAACTGAAGAAACTTTCGGTTCAATGCTGAGTATCGGCGTAGTAATCGATGCAAAAGACGGAACAATCCTTACACCTGAATACCTTGATGTAATCAGAAAAATCTCGGAACAGGTTAAGCTCATCGACAACATTGAAGACGTAAAGTCAGTTACAAACATCGACTATGTATGCAATCAGGATGGATCGATTTCAGCAACAAATATCATTCCGGAAGAAGACTTCAATACGCCTGACGGACTTCTTACACAGGAATCAATCAAGAACCTTAAGCTCAGGGTTCAGTCTTGGGAAGACATGTACAACCGCGTAATCCTCAACGACGACTTTACCGGTTCTCAGATGCAGATTACAGTCAAGCCAAACGGCGAAACAAAGATGCAGCTTACTGAAGCACAGAATCTTCTTAACGAAGCAAAGTTAAGCGGAGACAAGGAAAAAATTGCAGAAGCAAAGGCAAATCTTAAGACTGTAAAACTTGCAATCAATACAAGAATTACAGAAGCAAAGGTAGCCCTTAAGGCTGCTAAAAAAACTCACGATGCAGAAGCAATTGAAAAGGCAGAAGAAGAATACTACAACGCAAACAGTGCCAAAAACGATTCTGCACGTCAGCAGTTTGTATTGAAGCAAGTTACAAAAATCGTTGAAAAGGAAACAGCAGGCAAAAAGCTTCTTGTAAAGATTGTAGGTGAACCTGTTCAGTCAAAGAACTCAAAGGAATACATGATGAGCGACCTTGTTGGCCTCATTCCTCTCGTTGCAGTTGTCGTAATCATTTCCCTCTATTTGAGTTTCCACACTTTGGAAGGAACTATCCTTCCATTGGTTACAGTTCTCATGTCAGCTTCAATTTCCGTAGGTCTCATGGGACTTTTAGGATATACATTCACTCTCGTTTCAAGCGTCATTCCGGTTGCACTGATTGCAGTCGGATCAGCATACGGAATTCATGTCCTTACTCACTACTATGTAGAAGTGGAAAAACTTACAGGTGAAATTACAAAGGAGATGCATGAAGAAGCACTTCTCCGCGGACTTAAGGAAGTATGGACTGCAGTTCTTCTTGCAGGAATTACGACTGTAGTCGGTTTCATTTCTTTGATCACAAGCCCTCTCCAGCCTCTACATTCTTTCTCAATCTTTACAGCCATAGGTGTTGGAATTTCCCTCATTCTTTCAGTAACATTCATACCAGCAATTCTTCTTCTTAAGGATCCAAAAACAATTTCAAAAAAACGCGACCTTAAGATTATTAAGCGGGCAACAAAGAAAGTTAAGGCAAAACTTGAACGCCTTTCAAACCTCCGTGGAAACAAGTCTGAAGATGAAGCAAACGGAGACACACTTTATTCTATCTTTAAATTTTTCTGTGGCTCACACACAAGACTTACACTCACATCACTGTTGATCATCATCCTTTCTTTTGCAGGATTAAAACTACTTAAGGTTGATACAGCACTCATAAATTACTTTCCTAAAGATTCCGACTTCAGAAAGGACATCGATTATGTAGACAATTCTTTTGCTGGAACAAACAGCGTATTCTTCCTTGTTGAAGGTCCAGAAAAAGGAGATATTTCAAATCCAGACATCCTCAAAGCTGTAGACGGAATGGAAGAATACCTTGAAAAGAAATTCCCTGAAATCGGAAAAATTGTTTCTCTCACTTCGTTCGTCAAGAGAATCAATCAGGTATTCAATGACCCAGCAACCTATGTTCCTGAAACACCTGCAGAAAATGCAGAAACTTCGGCAGAATCATTCGACATGGACTTTGGCGATGTAGATTTGGGTGACATGGACTTTGGTGATTTCGGAGATTTCGGTGAAACAACTTCGACAGATGAATTCATTGATACATCAATTCCACATCCAAATGAAAAGTACACACAGATGCTCAATGGTACATACACAGCAAACGATGTTCTCGATGCTTTCAACAGGGCATACTCGGAAGCCGGCGGAAAAAATGCAAGCGTTGATGCAATCATCGACATTCTCCTTAAGGACCTTAACTTTGCAGGAAAAGCATATTATGAAATTCCATACGATGCAGAAAAATACCGTGTAAAGACTCACGAAGACCTTAAGAAGGTAATCAACGGACTCATCATCCTTTTGAGTGGTTCCCTCGACGAATTTGCCGACGGCAATACAAGTTCAAAGTCAATGCGCATTACCTGTCAGCTCAGAAACCACAACACAACAAACACAGGTTACATCATCAAGGCTGCCGAAGCCTATGCCAAGGAAAACTTCCCAGAAGGCTACACACTCAAGGCAACTGGTCCTGGTGAAATGGAATACACAATGACTGACATGATTGTTTCAAGCCAGCTTACAAGCTTGCTGATTTCTCTTCTTTCAGTTTTCATCATCATATCCATTTCATTCAAGTCTGGATGGGCTGGCGTTGTTGGTGCAATTCCACTTGCATTTACAATCCTTCTCAACTACATGATGATGGGATTCACAGGAATAAACCTAGACCTCATTACTAGCATCATCGCTTCCGTTGCAGTTGGTGTCGGCATTGACTATACAATCCACTTCCTTTCGACATACAAGGAAGAAAGAAGCAAGTCTGATGACATCGTCGCAGTAACAAAGGAAACCTTCAAGAAAAGCGGTCACGGTATCGTTACAAACGCCCTTGCAGTAGGTCTTGGATTCGTTGTCCTTTGTCTTTCAAAATTCGTCATCCTCCGCTACCTTGGTGTTCTTGTTGCAATCGTTATGTTTACATCAAGCTTCCTTGCAATGACAATCATTCCTGGTATTCTGAACCTTTCAGATCCTAAATTCATCAAACCAGAAGAAAAAGACGAATAAAAACCAATACAAAAGGGCTTCCGATTACTCGGAAGCCCTTTCCTATTTTAAATCAAGCAGTTAAAAAACATTATCAATTACTTCCATGACATGGCTTACAGGAATGAACTTTATTCCCTTCTTTACATGTTCAGGAATGTCTGCAAGATCCCTTTCATTGGCTTTTGGAATCAGGATTGTCTTGATCTTGTTGCGTTTTGCAGCAACGGTTTTTTCCCTTAGTCCGCCAATTGGCAAAACCTGACCTGTAAGGCTAAGTTCTCCGGTCATGGCAACGTTTGCCTTTATTTTCTTACCGGTAAGTAAAGACATGAAGGTTGTTGCCATTGTGATTCCGGCACTTGGACCATCTTTTGGAGTTGCACCCTCAGGAATGTGAAGATGAATGGTATACTCTTCAAACCACTTGCTGTCCTTGATTCCATTGGAAATTGCATGCTGCTTTACCCAGTTCATGGCAATCTGGGCACTTTCCTTCATTACATCGCCCATCTGCCCTGTAAGCTGCAATCCGCCCTTATCTGTCTTGAAGGCAATACTTTCAAGAAGAAGAGTATCTCCGCCCATACTTGTCCAGGCAAGGCCAATGGCAGTTCCAGGAACAGAAGCTGTCTTTATCTGACTTTCATCAAAAACAGCCTTTCCAAGGTATTTTCTTACTTCAGGTACATCCACAGAGAATGATTTCTTAGCAAAGCCAGCTGAAATCTTATCGGCTCCAGTCTTACCTTTGCTTTCAAAGGCCTTAACCTGCTCCGTAACAATCTTGCGGTTTATTTTATCTATGCACTTTTCGTAGTTGCGCATGCCTGCTTCACGGGCATATTCTGTGGCAATGAGGGCTAAAGCCTGCTTTGTATACTTAACCTGATTTTTCTTAAGGCCATTCTTTTCAAGATTCTTTGGAACGATGTACTTCTTGGCAATTTCAATTTTTTCCTGATCGATATATCCGGAAAGCTCAATGATTTCCGCACGGTCAAGAAGAGGACCAGGAATAGTATCAAGGGTATTTGCCGTAAGAATGAAGAAAACATTGCTAAGATCAAATGGCACATCAAGGTATGTATCGCGGAATGTCGCATTCTGCTCTGGGTCAAGAACCTCGAGCAAAGCGGCACTTGGATCACCCTGTGCACTTGCATTCATCTTGTCCACTTCGTCGATCATGAAAACCGGAGACTTGGACTTTGTAATCTTGAGCCCCTGAATAATCTGACCTGGCATGGAACCGATGTAGGTTCTTCTATATCCCTTGATCTTACCTTCATCATGTTCACCGCCGACACTAAAGCGATAGAATTTTTTGTTCATGGCATTGGCAATGGAGCGACCTACAGAAGTCTTGCCGACACCCGGTGGACCAACAAGGATGAGGACGCTGCCCTTACCGTCGTGCTTGAGAAGGCGAACAGAAAGA
This sequence comes from Treponema sp., assembly GCA_024400915.1. Lineage (GTDB taxonomy): Bacteria > Spirochaetota > Spirochaetia > Treponematales > Treponemataceae > Treponema_D. Next base: position 36,074 of record JAKSLX010000003.1, on the reverse strand, counting down.
TATTCAACAATGCGCTTTTTTACATCATAAAGGCCATAGTGGTCCGCATCAAGAATGTGTGAAGCACCATCAAGGCTGTAGTCTTCCACAGGAACATCATTCCATGGAAGAGATGTAAGTATTTCAAGATAGTTGCGACTCAAATTGTATTCGCTGTCGTGAGGATCCAGCATCTGGAATTTTGTAAGTTCCCCGTAAGCAGTTTCCTTTGCTTCACCTTCAAGATTAAAGGAATCAAGCTTATCCTTGAATTTCTGGTATTCGCTTTCCTTTGAAGAACCTGAGATTCCAAGTTCTTCCTGAATGCTTTTTAGTTCTTCACGGAGGAAATATTCACGCTGATTTTTTTCTACCTTTTCGTTAAGTTCTGCCTGAATCTTTTTCTGAACGCGGAAAATTTCCTGTTCCTTTTTGATGTAAACGAGAACCTGCTCCATTCTCTGGCGCACATTCTGCATTTCAAGAACTTTCTGCTGTTCTGATTTATCTATATTGAGGATAGAAACAATGAAATCGGCAATTTTACCAGGCTGATCAATGTTGACCATATTGAGCCTCATATCCTCGCTGAACATGGGATTGTTCTCGCTGATTTCCTTCATTTCGCTGATGAGGGCACGGGTCAAAGCCTTTACTTCAAAAGTATTGTCTTCCTTGTCTTCAAGATATTCAACAGCAGCGGCAATTGGATTCTGAGTATTGAGAATCTTGCGAATCTTGAATCTTTCCAAAGTAGAAACAAAAACATTCATTCCACCATCAGGAAGATTGATTCTCTTTATGATTCGAGCAACAGTTCCAACATTATGAAGGTCAACGGAAGTAGGATTATCCTTGTCTTCCTTGAGCATTACGATGCCCACATAACCGTCACCGTTCATGGAATCTTCTATTACCTTTATGTCTTCTTCCGCATTAATCATGAGCGGAGTAAAAATTCCAGGGAAAATCGGTCTGCCACCAATTGGAAGTATATTAAGTTTTACAGGGAGGGGCTTTTCTGCAGGGAGTCCACCCAAGATATCGTCTTTATTTGGTATTTTCATATGAATAAATATAATAAAAAAAATGGAATTTTACCACACAATGCCTTTTTAAAAGAAAGACATTGTGCAACATTAGATTTTAAAATATGGATATTACTTTGAAAGTATTTTCATCAGTTTGATGGAACCTTCAGCATCAAGAGTTTCCCCCTTCTTGAAGGCAAAAATATCTTCCTTAGAGACATCTGTCCCATTGATTTTTCCAGCACCATCCAAAACAAAATAGAGGACAACATCGAAACCATCAACTTTTTCCTCAAACTTTCCATCAACATCAATTTCCACAAGTCCAAAATACGGACAGTCAAAATCTCCGTCAAAAGGAACAATTTCCTGAATACCGCTTTCATTTATACAGGCAATACCCTTTTCAACATGGCATTCCCTTCCTCTACCCCAGTCATAGAGTCGGTAGGTAATGTCGCTTGACTGCTGGACTTCGAGAAGCCTTAATCCACCTCCAATGGCGTGAACGGTTCCTGCAGGAATGTAAATGAAATCTCCGGCCTTTACATCGGCATAGAAAAGCATGTCCTCAAGGCTTTCGTCCTCAATGGCTTCCCTAAGTTCATCAGGTGTATAAGTGTCATCAAGTCCATAAACCAGCTGTGCACCTTTTCTTGCAGAAAGCACATACCAGCATTCAGTCTTTCCACGACAATTTTCAAGGCGGGAAGCAACTTCATCATCAGGATGAACCTGAACGCTCAAAGTGTCGTCAGCTTGAATTACCTTTACAAGAAGAGGATAATCTCCCCCGGCAAAATCATAAAACTCTTTTTGCATTCCGTTTGGATGTGTAGAAGCAATCCAGTTTTCGTAACCCCAGATTTTGTCGGAGCGGATAGAGTCCAGTTTAATCATTATTTTTCCCAGAGCTTTTCAGGATAGTAACCGCTTGAAATCTTGTTGGCAATTTCCTGCTTTACGATTTCACGGTCTTCCGGATATGTCATGCCAAACCAGTTTTCTGTAGAAGTAAAGAACTTGATGCAGCCTTCGTTGTTCTTTGCAATGTCGCTTGCGGCAACAGGAAGAAGAGCTTCTGTCTTTGGTTCGCCAAGGGAAGTAGCTTTGAATTCATCCCAGTACTTGTGGAATCTTTCAAATGCCTTGAGGCTGAATCCAAAGAAGTTCATGCTTACCCATTCTTTTCCAGTAAGGTTTTTCTTTTCTCCATTAAGTTCAGTAACTATGCCGTCACCTTCATAATAAATCTTTGTATTTTCTACGATAGAATCCATGAATCCGTCTTTGACTGTACAGATTCCACGGCTAACGGAACCACTCTTGCTCATGGTATTTCCAAGAACATAACCAACCATGGCATGTTCAGGAGAATCTGCAGGAATTGAAGAAAGGTGATTTCCAAGAGTTGCAAATGCTTCAGCTCCATAATAGTCATCACTGTTGATTACAGCAAAAGGAGTCTTGATTGCCTTTTCTGCACAGAGAACTGCATGAAGTGTTCCCCAAGGCTTTGTGCGTTCAGCACCGCGGGCAAGTTCTTCTGAAGTCAGAAGGCTTTCTTTTGTCTGGAAAACATATTCTGCATCCATATTTGCGGCAACACGGTCAAAAAGGCGTTCCCTAAAATCCTTTTCAATGTCAGGCCTGATGATGAAAACAACCTTACCGAAGCCAGCCTTGCGTGCATCATAAGCTGAAAAATCAAGAAGGCATTCACCGTTCTTTCCTACTGCGTCTATCTGTTTAACACCACCGTAACGGCTTCCCATCCCGGCAGCAAGTACTACCAATGTTGGTTTCATAACTATAACCCCTCATATATGTGTTTACAAATTACATTATTATAACAAAAATTCCAGAAAAACGTAACAGTTTTCTAGAAGAAGAGAACTCCAAAGGTGGCACAGATTATCATGATTACTATCGGATGAACCTTTGTCTTGAAAAGAATCCAGAGGCTTACAAGATAAATGGATACTGCCGGCCAGTTAAAGAAAAGCTTCAGGTTCTCAAGGCAATTGATTTCAGGAATCAAATTCATGTTTATCAGGGCGAGACAGAAAATCTGGACAAAGGCAATGAGAACGAGACCGCTTGTTGCAGGCCTTAACACAAAGAACACGCTTTTTACCAGTGGCTTTTCCTGAAATTTAGCAAAGAACCTAGCAATGATTATTATGACTATGAGGGATGGGAGAACTTCTCCCATGGTGCAGATTATTCCTCCTATAGGACCGTAAAGTTCAGTGCCAATATAAGTTGCAATATTGATGCCGATTGGTCCCGGAGTACTTTCACTGATGGCAAGCATGTTGTAAAACTTTTCAGCTGTAAGGAGATGATAGTGTTCAACAAGTTCCTGCTGCATGAAAGTTGCCGCAACAAGACCACCGCCTACAGCAAAGAGACCGATGTAAAAGAAAATCAAAAAGAGATGAATCAAGCTCATTTTACATTCCCCTGCTTTTTTAGATTAACCAGATGATAGAAAATACCAAAGGCAACGGCTGAAAGAATTACGATTATGGTTCTCGTATGGAAAAAATAGACTGAAACAAAGGCTGCGGCATACAGAATGAAATGCCACCATCTTTTTACAGTCTTTTTAAAAAGGCTTATGACCGTAGTTGTAAGCAAAGCCGCAATACCTACATTAATTCCCTTCATTGCTTTTTTTACCCAAGGAATGGAATCAAAACTTGCAATGAATTCAGCAATGAGGGAGATGATGATTATTGATGGAGAAATCATACCCAATGTTGCAAAGATGGCACCGGGAATTCCAGCCTGCTTATGTCCAACAAAAGTCGAAACATTTACGGCAATGATTCCTGGAGTAGACTGAGCAATGGCATAGTAGTCAAGGAGTTCTTCACTGGTAATCCATTTTCTGCTGTCTATGAGTTCCCTTTCAAGAATGGGAAGCATGGTAAGACCACCACCGAAAGTAATGGAGCCTATTTTAAAGAAAGTAAGATAGAGATTTAAAAGATTCTTGAACAATTTCATGATTGAAAAATATCATTTATCCGTTGAAATTTCAATTTTTGTGGTATAATTGAAATGGATACTTTTTTTAGGAGGCGACCCTATGGCAATTATTTCAATATCTCGCGGAATAGCATCATCAGGAAATGAAATTGCAGAACGCATTGCACACAAAACCGGCTACAGTCTGATTACCGGTACCGACATAGAAGCAAAAATCGTTCATTATGGATTTCCCAAGGAAAAGCTTCCACTTTTCAATGAAAAGCGCCCCATGTTCTGGCACTACATTTTGAAAGAAAGAGAACTTTACTTCAACTACCTGAAGCTTGCAATTTTAAGTTTTGCAGAAAAAGACAACTGCATATTCATAGGCAAGGGAGCATGGAAAATTCTAAAAGAAGTTCCAAACCACATTTCCTTCAATTTTACATCCCCTATGGAAGAAAGAATAAGGAAAGTATGCAAGGAACGAAACATCAACGTGCATCACGCAGGAGCTTCCATACTAAAAGCTGACACAAAGCGCCGCGGATACTACAAGGATTATTTTAAGTGTGATGTAAATGATCCAAATAACTACAACATGACCATTACAACAAACGAAAACAACATAAATTCCATTGCCGATATGCTTTCCGTAATGATAAGCAACTACGAGACGGAAGAACTTAACCTTAAAGGAATGAAAAAAGTTCACGAACTCCGCACAAACCAAAAAATCATCAACATGCTGGTAATAGAAAACAAGCTGCCGATTACAGACCTGAACCTCAAAGGAGAAAAGAAAAACCTTGTTTTGACAGGCCTTGCAGAATCCAGTGCCCAGGTTGAACGCGCCCTGGACCTGATTAAATTAGAATACCCTGACCTTAACGTGACTTCCGAAATCCAATGCGTGCAGGATATCAGAACCGTAAGAAAATAATTTTTTTTCAAATTTGAAGTTTTGCTATTGACAATATCTGCGTATTTATATATTATCTAATCATCACACATTCCCCGATTGTGTAATGGTAGCACTTCAGATTCTGGTTCTGATTGTGGGGGTTCGAATCCTCCTTGGGGAATCCAATAGCTGACCGTAAAAAGTCAGCTTTTTTTATGGCTCCTTCGAATATCGGTTTAGTTCGTGACCCTCTCAAGGTCGAAAGACGGGTTCGACTCCCGTAGGAGCTAGTCATAAAAAAAGGTCTTCTTTCTGAAGACCTTTTTTTATTTACAGACTTTTTCTTTGGCGCAGTCCGCGCCATTTTTTTCTTCGAAAAAAAACATAAAAAGTCCCAGTTTAGCAAACGGCAAGTTTACAAAGTAAACTTGTAGAAACAATCGACAGATTGTTTCCACGAACCGCGGAGTGAGCGCGCAGCAGGTGCCGCGAAAAGCCGACAGGACGTCGGCGACAGCACCACCTCCGTCATTGCGATGAGCCTGCAACGAAGCAATCCAATTAAACTGAAGACCTTCGACTTATCACTAAAGCTGCTTGACTATAGAAAGGCAGTTTTTATCCCCTGCCCGTTCATATTCAACATGATCCATCATTTTTTTTCACGATGTAAACTCCAAGACCTCCTTCTTTTTTCTCTTCTGCAGGAACTGTAAAATCAGGTTCATTGACTTGATTCAAGGGGTCAAAGGGGCACTTGCTACGGCCTCATGTCGAAACCAACACATTTTGTGTAGCAGTCATTTCGACAGGCTCAATGAGCGCTACACTAAATACTTATTGGACAACCCCCTATGCAAAAATTAAGGAGGAAGTGAATTTAACTTTTTTATTCAACTTTGAATGTAGAAATAACTTCACTTACATTATCAATACATTCCTTATTTTCTGAACCAACTCTGCTTACCTCTTCAATTGTATGGCCAAGAACATCAAGCCCCTTTGTCATGCCTCCCATTGAATTGGTAATCTGCATAGCGATTGAAGAAAGTTTTTCCATTTCATCAACAACTTCCCTACTACCCTGTTCCATCTGAGTAGAACTTGCACGTACATCAGTCGTAATATTGTTGATTTTGCGCATGGCTTCAAGCACCTGATCACTGCCTGCCTTCTGTTCGTCCATGGCACTCTTGATGACTGTTTCCTGGTTGCTTACAATCTGAGTTGCATTAAAGATCTTGTCAAACTGAACCTTAAGTTCTTCAGAATTACCTGTCATCTGCTTGATTACTTCGCGGAAGTGCTCAAGAACTTCGTTAATCTTGCGAGCCTGATTATTTGAATCTTCCGCAAGCTTACGGATTTCGCTGGCAACTACGGCAAAACCCTTTCCTGCTTCACCGGCATGAGCTGCTTCAATGGCGGCATTCATGGCAAGGAGGTTTGTCTGGTCGGCAATATCCTGAATAACCTTACTTGCTTCAATAAGACCTTCAGAGTCGTGAGAAACTTTTTCTGTCATTTCAACAGTCTTTGCAATGATTACCTTACCAGTTTCTGCAGTTTCAGTAAGGGAAGCAACATTGTACTGGTTCTTGTTAAGAATCTGCGTAACGGAAACAATACTTGCAACCATTTCTTCAACAGCACTGGATGACTGACTTACGCTTTCTGCCTGATTAATGATGTTCTGATTGAGGTTTTCAATGCTCTTAGTCATTTCACCGAGAGTATCATTTGCGTGGGCAACAGCATCATTCTGATCTTCAACTTCACTTCTAACCGTATTTACATTATCTGTAAGGTTAACAAGTTCCGCATTGGATTCTTCCATAGAAGCAGCAAGCTTTTCACCAACCTGAGTCATAACTCCCGATTCATTGATGATGGACTTAAGGGAACCTGAAATCTTAGTGATTGTAAGGTTGAAATATTCAGCAAGCTGTCCAAGTTCGTTGTTAGCATCTTCCGGAATACGGACCCTGAGATCTCCGTCACCTTCGGAAATATTCTTGAGCATGTTGATTACTTTTGACAATGGCTTGATAACGCTTCTTGCAAGCAAAACTGCAACGATTACAGCAATAATAAAACCTATGAGAATGAACATTATCGTAATGGTAAGCACAGAATTTGTGGAAGCATTCATTGACTTTACGGGAATAAGGAGAGCAAAATCCATTGAACAGTATTCATTTGATGAACCGATGATTCTGACTTCCGTCTTTTCGCCGTTAAAATCATCAATTTCCCTACCGTAAGATCCTGGCTGATAGGATTCAAGAGACTTAATTCCAAGCTCATTGCAAGACTTGAGTTCAACCTCTGTTGCGAAAGGGTCAAAAATTACGTTTCCTTGTTCATCCATGATGAACATCTTGATGTCACCCATACTGCCTGAGTCACCAAGAAGAACCGTATAGGCAAAAGGATCAATTTCAATGATTGCAATTCCGTCTTCATCAGGAAGCATGCAACTGCCGGCAAAAACTACCCTTCCGCCTGCACTTTCATATAAAGGAGAAAAATATACGGTTCCGTCAAGATTAATGGTTGTGTCCCAGAGTGGATTTTCATAGATTGCATCGAAATCATAAGCCCCATCAGGATAACTGTAGATTGTTCCGTCATCCTTAATAATGGCAGCCGAAAGAATGAATTCATTCGATTCAACAAACGTAGACTGCAGTTTGGTCAATTCCTCATCTGCTGCATCAGTATTTGTCAAGGATTCTGTAATACCCTTCATATTCTGAAGGAAAGCAGTTATAGTTGAGTCCGTAAGCCTCATTATATTGGAAAGCTTATCGGTAAAGCTCAGGTCATTTAATTTTTTTGTCCTTGTAAATGAAGCAACGCCAACAAGAAGCAACAACGCAATGGTCTGCAGCGTAACACCAAGGATGATTCTATTTGCTAAAGTACCCCTTCTTTTTTTAGCCATGGACATAATTCTCCTGAAAAAATAAAAGATATACAATTTTAATTTTAAATCGAAATTTAAAATTTTCAAATTTTTTAGGTAAAAAATTGAGATTTCTTAAAGTCGTGTTAAATTAGGGGTAAGGACAATTATTTTATCGGAGGTCGACAATGAAAAGAATTAGATTTTTAACAGTATTGGCTGCATCAGCAGTAATGGCGGGATCTGCATTTGCCATCGATGCAAACGCAGTTTTGGAAAAATATGCACAGCTCGCAATTCCAGAAACAAGTACAGCAAAGATCAAGCTTGAACTCTTCAGTGCAGCTGGAAAGCTTGAAGAAACTCGTGATGTAATGCAGTACGGAAATCACAAGGGTGGTCTTGTAAATACTGTTTTTGACTTTAAGGGACCAGCTTCAAACAAGTACTATAAGACACGCGTATGGCAGTCTGAAAAGTCAAACAAAGATGACGACAAGTACGTATTCGAACCATCTGTAGGTACAGTTCGCCGTGTTAACACAACAGACCGCGGCAAGGCATTCCTTGGTATGGACGTTACATACAACGACATGACAATCCGCAACTACAAGGATGATGAAAACACAATGCTCGATGAAAATGCTACTGTAAATGTTGCAGGAAAGAACTACAACGTTTACAAAATCAAGAGCGTTCCTATTGCCAACAAGAATGTTGAATATGCATACCGCATCCAGTACATCAATAAGGAAACATATCTTCCTGCAAAGATTGAATACTACAGCAAGACAGACAAGCTTACAAAGTCTTTGAATGTTGACCATGTTACTGTAATGAACGGCAAGTATCTTTTCCGCGACAAGCAGACAATAGTAAATGAAAAGACAGGGCACAAGACTGTAATTTCAATCAAGCCTGAAGACGTAACTTTCGACAAACCCCTTTCTGACAAGTACTTCTCTCAGCAGTGGCTTCAGACTGGTAAATAATCAAGACCCGAAGTTTATTCATCAGGGAAGAACAAGAGGAAACTTATGAAACTAACTAAGAAAATCATTCTTGCGGCTGCAGTCCTTTCACTTACAGGATTTGTTTATGCCCAGGATTATGAAGAGGAAGAACCACCAATTGAACCATCCCTCAGCATCGGTGGATCAGCAGAAGTAACGGGGCGGTCTTGGACAGACCTTCGCGATTCAAATGGTGAACGCGCAAAAAACGTTGAAACAAAAACTGAAGGCAACGCAGCCCTAAAGCTTCACTTTGACTACGAAGGAACAAGTTCTTTGCTCAACGCAAAACTCAAGTTTGACAGGACATCCCTTGAAAAAGGAAATTACAAGGACATCTTTGATGAATTCAAGGCAACTGCAATTTTCGGCAACTGGACTTTTGAAGCAGGTAAGATGCGCATTGTCTGGGGAAAGACAGACAAGGTTCACGTACTCGACAACTTCAACGCAAACGACTATTCGGACTTCCTTATTCCGGACTACAATGACCGCCGAATTGCAGAACCGATGTTCCGTGTAATGTATGCAACACCATTTGCAAGCAACCTTAAGTTTGAAGCAGTCTACACACCTGTAATGACTCCAGACCGCCTTGGAACTGGAGTATGGACACCAAAGGCCGCAAAGACACTTACTGATAATGTAACAGCTACAGCAAAGGGAAACTATGCCGCTACTGTAACTGCAGCAGAAGAAGCAAGAAAACTTGCAGCAGAAATTGCAGCAGCAAGTGATGCTTACAAAGCAGCAGCACAACTTCACATGGCAGACGCTCTCAGTGGTCGCCCAACAGGCGCTTATAAAGCTTCATTCGACGCATCTAAGAAAGCACTTACAGATGTAGTAACCGCAAATGCTGCGACCCTTAGGAAATATGGTCTTAATCCAACTAATGAAGATACAATAGCTTCAACTCTTGAAGATGCTACAAAAGGATACCTGACAGACGCAGTTACAGCCCAGAATCTTGCCCTTACAAACCTTTCAGGGCTTTCAAATGATTCAAGCTTCCTCTACCCTGATACAAACCAGCTCAAGTACGGACAGGCAGGTTTGCGCACAACTTTCATTGCAGGACCGCTTGACCTTGGGTTCAGCTACTACTACGGACACCTTAAGCAGCCTTCTTTCAATGCACTAAAGTTCAATACAGCAATGACAAAGTATGTTACAACAGGAAATCTTTCAGAAGAAGACAAGTTCCTTGCTTATGACAAGGTTCAGATCTTTGGTCTCGAAGGTGCCTTCATTACTCCCTGGTGGCTTCTTTCTTTGAACAGCCGCTTTGAATTTGCATACAACATGACAGAGGATACAAAAGGTGATGATCCATTCATTCACAACAATTCCCTCAACTGGGTTGTAGGTTTTGACCGCGATATTCCTGTTCACAACATCAACCTTAACATTCAGACACAAGGCAAGTACATCCTTAAGAACGACAAGATTAAGGACGGAATCTACAAGGCTTATGATGTTGATAATGATCCGGATGACTGCTACACAAACATGAAGATCATTTTTGACATTACAGACACATGGTACTACGAGAACATTAAGCTTGACCTTAAGGGAATCTACGGAATCGAACGCAAAGACTTTGTATTCATGCCATCCCTTTCAGTTCGTACGGCAGGCGGAAACCTGATTATCACAGGTAGCGGACTTGTAATGTGGTGCAAAGATGAAAAGAGCGAATTCGACGGCTGGAATCACAACAGCTTCGCACAGATTGGAATTAAATACAATTTCTAATACTTTATTCATCTAAAGCGAAGGGCTGTCCAATACAACTTGGGCAGCCCTTTTTTATTTTATTCTAACGCAACGCGATATCCTCGACTTCCGCATCATCAAAATCCGTAAGCCAATATTTTTTTACTTCAACTTTTTTTGCATACTTTGCCTTCAGTTCGCAAAGGATTGCAAAATGAAGAGTCTGTGTGTGTTTTTCCTGGGCTTCCAGAGTCTCCCATTTTTCAAAAATGCAGATTTCATTTCCCCTATCCTGAGGCATGTAAATTTCAAATTCGATGTTACCGTCTTCAGTTGAAGACATTTCGCGGATATTGTTGTCCCTAAACCTCTGATAGAAATCATCACGGACACCTGATTTCAAAGTATATTTAACCTGAACATACAAACACTTCATAACAATAAGACCTCGCTTTATATTATATTCCACAAGATCGATTTTTTAAAGAAAAAAAGGAGCCGCCCAAACACACACAAAAGCGGCTCCTAAAAAAAAGAATGAAACAAAAGTAATTATATCGAGGTAACTAAAATTAGCTTCTTCTAACCAAACAGTCAGAAGAAAGCCCTTTTACATGTGGCTTATTACACATAAAAAAGACTTTTGTATTTCAATCATCATAAGTTAGCATACACTAACTTATATTAGATGTCAATAACCTTCATTAAATTTCTTTCAAAAGATTTACCATTTCGATGGCACCGAGAGCACACTCATAACCCTTGTTTCCAGCCTTTGTTCCAGCTCTTTCGATTGCCTGTTCGATTGTGTCAGTTGTAAGAATACCAAACATAACAGGAATTCCGGCTGCCATTGAAACCTGGGCAACACCCTTTGAAACTTCAGCACATACATAGTCGTAATGGCTTGTGGAACCGCGGATTACAGCACCAAGACAGATGATTGCATCATACTTCTTGCTTTCTGCCATCTTTTTTGCGACAACAGGAATTTCAAAGGCACCTGGAACCCATGCAAGGTCAATGTCATCTTCAGAAACATCGTGGCGCAAAAGACCGTCGCGTGCTCCGCCGATGAGCTTTGAAACGATGAACTCATTGAAACGAGCTGCTACAATACCAACCTTCATGCTGCCCTTTCCGGCAACCATCTTTCCTTCTAAAACCTTCATGTAAATCTCCTATAAAAAGTCAACGAGCATGTCGACTTAATATTAATTTTTAATCTGAGAGAGCCTGTTCAATAAGATTTGGTCTTTTGTAAGTTCCCAGCATCTTTGCACTGTCGAAATCTTTTTTCTCCGACAGCATTGTCCAGACTATCTCAGCCATTTTTCTGGCAGTAGCTACAATTGATTTGCCGCTACCTTTGTTTTTCTTCATATATTCATAACGCTGCATCATTCTCCACGATGAAGTATCCTTGCAACGACGAATTCCTAATACCAATTGCACAAAACTCGTCCTCAATTCCTGGGGCCCGCGTTTTGTTATCTTTCCATGATGGATGGTTTCGTTTGAATCCTGAACCCAAGGTACAAGTCCACAAAAAGCCGCATACTTTTTTGCAGTTGCAAATCTGCTTACGTCCTCCGTGTATGCCCTGATTGTCCATGCAGTGATTTTGCCACAGCCTCGGATTGTCATCAGGCGGTTCACCATTTCATCATTCTTTGTCAGTTCAGCAAGCTGCTTCTCAACAGTCTTTACACCGGCTTCCATCTGTTCTATAATTGTGAACATCAGTTTTACTGATTGTGCCTCGAGCACGTAGTCGTCATTCGACTCAAGGGTGTCCAGAATCTTCTGGCGCCCTTTTTTACTTTGCAGGCATCTCAATTCATCCGGCAACCCCATGCTTACAAGCAGTGCATGGATTTCATTCTTCTGTCCAACTATGGAACGAACAAGCCTTTCCCTTGACTTTAGAAGTCTTCTCAGGTTTTCCGTTTCCTTGCTGCAAAGATAGCTTTCTGGAAGCATGTCCTTTGAAAGAAACTCGGAAATTGTAGAAGCATCATGCTTGTCTGTTTTCTTTGTCGATTCATTTATAACTTTGAATTTCAATGTGTTGATTACGGTTACTTCAGCTCCGGCCTTTTCAACCTGTGTCTTGAAATACCGTGTGTTGCCTGTCGACTCGACACCAACCTTGACTTCATATCCCCTTGTTTTCAGGTTGCGAATTCTCTTCAGAAAATTTGCATATCCTTCATTCGTCACTGGATACTGAATAATCTGATCCATTGATTCAACTCTGTTTTCAGTTCTTGCATGAACCGTAAACTGTGTCTTGTGTAAATCAACTCCAAAATAACATGTCATGATGACCTCCGTGTGATTCCTGTTGCGGAAAGTCTAATCGGTAATGTGTTCCAATCTCCCATTCAGTCTCATGGACTATTGTATGATGCGGCAAAAGCTCTTCATTCTCCTATACAAGGATCTTCGTCCTTACTAAAAATGGCGAACTAATGCCTGGGTTCCGCTGAATCATCTTCAGCGTATCACAATACCGCATGCTCGTTTACTGTTTTATCATGCCTCCTATAAAAATATTTTCTATAACAAATGTCCCATGCGGACTTTTTTTGTCGAAAGGTAAAACTCGTCAAACTTCTGGCTCTGGATTACGATTGGAACGCGCTCAACAACTTCAATTCCAGTTCCTTCAAAGTTTAGGGCATCGACCTTCTTTGGATTGTTTGTCATGAGCCTGAGTTTCGTTGCGCCAAGATCCTTGAGAATCTGAACGGCACATGTGTAGTCGCGGGCATCCTCAGGAAGTCCAAGGGCAAGGTTTGCATCGACAGTGTCCATACCCTGCTCCTGCAAAGCATAGGCTTTTATCTTGTTGAGGATTCCGATTCCACGGCCTTCCTGTGTAAGGTATACGAGAACGCCGCTTCCCTTTTCCGCAATCTTCTTCATTGCAAAATCAAACTGCTGGCCGCAGTCGCACTTGAGGGATCCAAAGGCATCCCCTGTAAGGCATTCTGAATGAACGCGGCAAAGAACAGTTTCATCTTTTGAAATGTCACCCATTACAAGGGCTTCGTGATGCTGGCCCGTTACCTTGTCCTGATAGCCGTACATCATGAACTCGCCGTACTTTGTCGGAAGCTTTGCCTTGGCAACGCATTCAAAAAGCTTTTCTGTCTGCTTGCGGTATTCAATGAGGTCTTCGATGGCAATCAATGTCATGCCCCATTCCTTTGCTTTCTGCTCAAGTTCTGGAAGGCGAGCCATGGTTCCGTTGTCGCTCATGATTTCGCAGCAAAGGCCTGCTTCTTCAAGTCCTGCAAGACGGCAGAGGTCTACGGTTGCTTCAGTGTGTCCGTTGCGTTCAAGTACACCCATAGGTTTTGCAACCAGAGGAAACATGTGGCCCGGGCGGCGGAACTGATGAGGTTCTGAAGCAGGATCAGCAAAGGCAATGGCGGTGCGGCTTCTGTCAAAGGCTGAGATTCCCGTTGTCGTAACCATATGGTCAACGCTTACGGTAAAGGCAGTTTCATGGTTGTCCGTGTTTGTAAAGCACATCGGATCAAGGCGTAGTCTTTTAGCATACTCGCGGCTGCAGGGCATGCAGATCAATCCCTTTGCCTTTGATGCCATGAAGTTGATGTTCTCCGGTGTCGCATATCTTCCGGCGCAGATGAGGTCGCCTTCATTCTCACGGCTTTCATCATCAGTCACCATGATGAGCTTTCCGTTGCGAAGGTCTTCCAATGCTTTTTCTACAAGTTCAAATCTATCTTTTTTCATATTGCTTCCTTAAATCAATGATAACTTTCAAAATCCATGTAGGCACCCATGTCTTTGGGAGCGTCTTTAAGCGACACAAAATGCCTTACGTATTTTCCGATCACGTCGCACTCGATGTTTACGATGTCACCGCTTTTTTTCTTTGCCAATGTGGTGTGCTCCCATGTATGGGGAATTACTGCAACGGAAATGATGTAGTCGCTGCCATCTTTCTTTACCCTTGCAATGGTAAGGCTTATACCGTCGATGGCCACACTTCCCTTTTCGATCATGTATTCACCAAGACTGCTTTCCATTACGACAGAAACGTTCACCGCATTTTCTTCCTTACTGAATGAAAGGAATCTTGCAGTTCCGTCTATGTGCCCCGAAACAATGTGTCCTCCAAAGCGGCCGTCGGCTTTCATTGCACGCTCAAGGTTCACAATGCTGTCAGTGTGCAGCTGTCCAAGGGAAGTCCTGCTGAAGGTTTCAGGAGTAACATCTGCGCAGAACCAGTTTTCACCAAAATCCGTGACAGTAAGGCATGTTCCGTTTACTGCAATGCTTTCTCCAAGGACAAGGCCGCTGTCAAATTCCGCCTGAACGGAAAGGGTCAGCGATTTTGTTCCGCGCGAGATACTTTTTATTTTTCCGGTTGTTTCTATGATTCCTGTAAACATAATTCAATTCACAATTAATAATTCATAATTCACAATTTAAAATTCATAATTTTGAATTATTTGCAAATCATGTATCTTATTAAAATATCCTCACCGAAGTTTTTGACTTCAATCATTTTCATTTTTACGCAATTATCAAGGGAACTGCATTCCATGCCCTGGACAGGACTATGGACGCTGCCGTTGATTCCGCCTGTGATTTTTGGAGCCACATAGCAATGAAGCTCGTTGACGAGACATCTGCCGCCGCTGAAAAACAAGGAAGCATTCAGAGTTCCGCCTGACTCCACAAAAACGCTGTCGATTTTTTTCTCACCCAAAACTGAAAGTACTTCTTCAAGATTCAGGTGGCCGTCTTTTTCCGAAACCGGGACAATTTCAACTCCAAGCCCTGAAAGAATTTTTTTCCCGGCATCACTTACGGAAGCCATAGAATTTTTGCTTGTAAAAACCATTACGGGAATTTCACCTGCAGTCTTTACAAGATGGCTTTCAAGGGGAAGTTCAAGATTGCGGTCAAGGACAACACGGACAGGCTGCTTGTATTGAGCGCCTTCTACACGGCAATTGAGCATGGGGTCATCGGCAATGACGGTCTTGATTCCGCACATGACGGCGCTTGTGGTTCCGCGGGTTCGATGGACATTTTCACGGGCTGCATTCCCAGTTATCCATTTGCTTTCGCCTGTAGACAGTGAAGTTTTTCCGTCTGCAGTCATGGCATACTTTACGATGACATAGGGCATCTTTGTCTTTATGTAATGGAAAAAAATCGGATTGATGATGTCGCACTCTTCACGGAGGAAATCCTGGATCACGGTTATTCCGGCTTCTTCAAGCTGCCTTACTCCACCGCCGTTTACAAGTTCATTAGGGTCACGGCTGCCGACAATGACTGTCTTTATTCCGCTTTCGATGACGGCCTGGGTACACGGAGGCTGCTTTCCTGTATGGCAGCAGGGCTCAAGGGTGACATACATTTCTGCCCCGGAAACATCAACATTGTTTTCCCTGGCATTCTTAAGGCAGTCGCGTTCCGCATGGAGGTCGCCGCATCTGTGATGATAGCCTTCCGCAAGAATTTTTCCATCACGGACAATGACGGCTCCAACAAGAGGATTGGGATGTACATGTCCGCCGCCAAGTTTTGCAAGTTCTATGGCACGGCGCATAAATTTTTCCTGGGGATTGAATGCCATGGAAATAGTTTTATATCAAACTATCTGTGATGTCAAGGGGACAGACCCCATGGGCGCTCGAATTGCATGGCAATTCGTGATTGCCATTTAGAATTAATTCGTGATTGCTGCTTAAAGACCAAATCCTTCTGGTAGAGGGGCTTCTACCTTCATAGTCTGTCCTGTAACGGGGTGAGGGAATTCAAGACCCATGGCATGGAGCATGATGCGGTTATTTGTCTTTCCGCCGTAAAGGGTGTCACCTAAGAGAGGCAGGCCACAGCCTGACAGATGAACCCTTATCTGATGTGTGCGACCAGTGTACAGACGACAGTTGATATATAACTTTTCATTATCGACAGCCACTACAGTGAATTCCGTCTTTGCGTACTGGCCGCCTTTGCTTTCTGGCAGAGGACCTACCCGGCACTGGGCGCTTTTTGCCGATATTCTGCCGATGTAGTTTTCCATAACAAAATGTTTTCGCAAACTGATGTTGCCGTTCCCCTTTTCTTCAGGGGTCTGTCCCCGTTGTTCAAGAATTGCTTCGCAATTCTTGTGGCGAAAGTTACTGGATAGATCGGTTTTAAGAATGCAAGGCTTTCGCCATGGGGTCTGTCCCCTCTGTTTAAGCTGCGGGCAAGCAACAGCACGGTAAGTCTTTACCGCAGCATGGTTCTGAAACATGTCCGACACAGCCTTGTTTACCTGCCGTGTCTTAGTAAATAGAAGGACTCCGCTGGTTTCCCTGTCAAGGCGGTGCATTATTCCTACGTAGGGAGGATTTCGTAAAGAAGGATTTTTCTTCCATAAATAATCTATTACACAGGAATGCATGGACTTTCGCGATTCAACGATGGTGCCTTCAGTTGGCAAAAAAGCAGGTTTATTCACTATGATAATGCTTTCATCCTCAAATAGAACATTCTGTTCTGTCAAAACAAAATCAATGTCCTCTGGTTGTTTTTCAAAGAAGAATTTGTCTTCCTCAATTTCTGCACAGACCTTGGATTTAGGGAAAAGATCGTAGGCTGGAATCCTACATTGCTTTCCATTCACAAATATGCTTCCAGCCACTATGAGACGCCTGATTTTGCTGTTGGATACATCTTTTCCAGGGAAAAGCAAGGGCAGTTCACGCCTCAAGAACTCATCCAAGCGGCATTTCCTTTCAACGGTCCATATCTTTTGTTCCATATAAATACATTCTACATTCCCAGGGCATTTTTATACAACAACTACAATGCATTTTCTTTTTCAATTTGATATACTAGAGCCATGAAACAGGACAACCTTGGTCGCGGAATCGCTTGGATTATATTATCTTCTTTTGGATTTGCAATGATGGGAGCCCTTGTCCGTGCGGCAGGAGACATTCACTTCATGCAGAAAGCCCTTTTCAGGAACAGCATTGCCTTCATCATTGCGTTCACGACCCTCATGGTAAAAGCACGGAAAGACCGAAGCATCCTTGCTGTCCCTCGTCCTGCGTGGAAGTATCTTTTTCTCCGTTCCTTTACAGGAAGTTTCGGCATATTCGGTAACTTTTATGCCATAGGCCACATGAACATTTCCGATGCCGCCATGCTGAACAAAATGTCCCCTTTCGCTTCCCTTCTTCTCAGCATATTCATCCTTGGGGACAGACCTACCCTGTTTTCAGCCACAGCCCTGGTAACCGCCTTTATAGGAGCCCTTTTCGTCATAAAACCGACATTCAACTTTACGGAATTCCTACCCGCTCTTGCAGGTTTTCTCGGAGGTCTTGGAGCAGGATTTGCATATGCCTTCGTACGCAAGATGCACAGCAAATACGATGTAGCAAGTGAAGTCATAATAACATTCTTCTCACTTTTTTCAGTTGTAATTGCGGTACCTTTTTTCTTCATCTATTACACTCCAATGACCTTGAGCCAGTTTTTCATCCTCATAGGGGCTGGAGCATCTGCCGCCGTAGGACAGTTTGGCGTTACAAATGCCTATTTCAATGCGCCTTCTTCAAAAATATCGCTTTACGAGTACTCAAATGTCATTTTCTCGGCAATATTGGGATTCATGATGTTCGAGCAGATTCCCGACAGATACAGTTTCCTAGGCTATGCCATCATCATCGGAGCAGCCACAGTCATGTTCTTCTACAACAAGAGAAAAACAGAAAAGAATTGAATTTCGCCGAATTGGCTTTATAATGGATTATTATGGATGAAATTCTTTACAGCGAAATAAAAGACAGTCAGGAAGAACAGGAAGGTCAGGAAAAACAGGCTGAATCAGAAAAACTGAAGACTTGGCTTGTGTTCAAGTTGAAGGACGGAACCTACGCCATTGATTCAGGCAGCGTTCGCGAAGTTCTCAGAAACAATGAGGTTTTTCCAATGCCCTTTACTCCTTCATACATAAAGGGTGTCTTGAATTTTTACGGAAAACCCTATGCCGTTGTTGATTTCATGATGATTCAGAACATGCAGAAGACAACCACACAGCTTTTCCTTGTATTGAATGATTCCGGCGACATTGCCCTTCAGATTGACGACATAGTTGATTTCTATACTTCTGAAGATGTGGAAGAACAGCAAATTCTGGACAGATCAGACACTGAACTTTTTTCACAGACAATATCCATTGGTAAAGTAATCGCTCCGGTTGTGGACGTTCAGTCCATTGCAAAAAAAGTGAAGGCGGAAATTGAAAACGACTGAGTGGTTCATCTGCCTTGATTACGGAAAATACACTTTCCTTATTCCCCACACATACAGCACAGAAAACGGCGTGGTTCCTGAGATTTTCATAGATTTTGATTCCATTGCAAGCGACATGTTTTCTATAGACAACATAGCAAAGCATCCCGTAGCCATAACCATTAAATGCTGCAAAACAGCCATGATTTCTACATCTGCAGTACCTTCCATAACTCAGAAAAAGCTGAAGGACTTTCATATACCCGAAGGCATAATCGAGGAAAACGCAAGGGAAACAGGAATCATTGCAATTTCCTTTACTTCCAAAGGAATCTCGGTAATTGTAAATCCAGAACTTCTATACGAAAGATGGAGTGCGGAGAAATGATAAGGACACTCATAGCTGATGATTCTGCCATCGTAAGGGCTATGCTCGGCCAGGTCATCGGCGATAACCAGCATTTTGAAATAGTCGGAATGGCGGAAAACGGGAAACATGCAGTAGAAATGTGCCTGAACCTGAAACCAGAACTTGTCATCATGGACATAAACATGCCGATTCTCAATGGCATTGAAGCCATTGCCCAAATTACTCAAAAAATGACTACGGCCATAGTTGCCTTTACCACTGAAGATACTGCGGAAATAGGATACCAGTGTCTTGATGCAGGAGCCATAGAAATCATCCAGAAACCAAACCTTGCAACCCTGGACAGGCAGAAAATCGAAAACTTCTGCGAAAAGCTCCTTACCATTGCCGATGCATACAAAAAGCATTCAGAGATTTACGGCAACTTAAGGAACATCTATTATGCCCGCTCACTTGCAAAGGAAATCTTCAAGGGAAAATCTCAGAATGACATCAACATCAAGGAAGAGCAATCTAAATTTTCAGTCCTTGCCATAGGAGCATCCACCGGCGGTCCCATTGCCATCCAAAAGCTTCTCAGAAATCTAGGGACATCCTTTCCTATTCCAATAATAATAACGCAACACATAGATGAAATGTTTGACTGTCAGTTTGCTTCCTGGCTCAGCAATACAACTGGTCTCAAAGTTAAAACGGCCGTAAACGGAGAAAAATTACAGGCAGGACAAGTATACATAGCACCTTCAAAAAAGCACCTGACCTTACAGCAGAAAAGCAAGGAGGAGCTGACAGTTCTTCTTGATGACAGCGAGGAAATTCACTTTCTTAAGCCTGCTGTAGACAAAATGTTTTCATCATGTGCCCGTGTTACAGGGAAAAAGACCCTTGCTGTCCTTCTTACTGGCATGGGACAGGATGGAGCTTTGGGAATGAAGGAAATTCTTGATGCCGGCGGATACACAATGGCACAGTCAGAAAAATCCTGCATCATATTCGGAATGCCTAAAGCCGCAATAGAAATGAACGCCGTCAAAAGAGTTGAAGACCTTGACGTTATGGCGGAAGTCATAAAGCAGGTTTCGGGAGCAGTCCGTGGATAAACTTACAGACTCTCTCAGGAAAACAATACAGAAGGTAAGCGGCATCATAATTACAGAAGACCTTCAGCCTGCAATACTTGAATATGTAAACGGAAAGCAGGAAGAACTTCACCTGTCTACGGAAGCCTACTGCGCACTTGTGAACGACAAGCCTAAGGAAATGGAAAGACTCATAAATGCAACCACGGTAAACGAAACTTATTTTTTCCGTGAAGAAATGCACTATGATTTTCTTTGCAATGAATTCTTTCCTTCAAAAGGCTATTCCTCAATCCACATCTGGTGCGGGGCCTGCTCCACCGGGGAAGAACCTCTTTCAATCCACGCCCTTGCAAAAAGTCTCTGCAAGAATGTAGAGATTACGGCTACGGACATAAACACGGATGTTCTTGACACCTTCAAGAAAGGAACATATTCAAAAAAATCCTTCCGCAAAGACGGAGAAAAATACCATCACCTCATAAAGGAAATTTCCACCTGCAAAGAAGACTTAATGATAATAAATCCGGAAGCCTTAAAGTCAATTCACATTTCTTCATTAAACCTCAACAGGAACACACCCCTTCCATTTGTAATGAACTGCTTTGATCTTATAGTTTTGAGGAACGTATTCATTTACTTTTCAGAGGAAGTGACTTTAAAAATTCTAGGATACCTGTGGCCGATCCTAAAGGAAGACGGAATACTTCTTCTTTCAGCAAACGAAGTTGCATCAATACCTGAAAACCAATGGTTTGAAAAGGAATGCAAAGGAAGCGTATATTATCTGCAGAAAAAAAACATTCTGCCTAAAAAGAAACCCACATCAAAAGCAAAACTCCTTGATTTCAATAATGAATTTAAAACCGCAGTCAGCAAACCGGAAGAAGAACTTTTGTCCGGACTAAAGTTCACAGGCAAAGCCGCTTCTGTAGAAAACTACAGGGAAATAATAGATTACATCAACAGGGAAAATTACAAGAAAGCAGAATCACTTTTGAATTCCATGGATTTTTCGGCCTCTGAACTTGAATATAAGTATTTTTTTGTAGGGCTGATTCAATACCAAAGGAGTGAATTCCAGGAAGCCGAAATCAACCTTTTTAAGTCGGCTAACCTTAACCTGAACTTCTGGCCAGCAACAATGATGCTAGCTTTTACATACAAACATATAGGTAAATTCGAAAATTCCTATTCATGGTTTGAGCAATCTTTAAATATGCTTACAGAATATGTAAAAACTGGAAAAACATGTTATAATTTTACAATAGATTTTGATCCCGTCTATATAATCACCATATGCAGAAAAAATATGGACGAGATACGAAAAAACATCGGGGAATAAATGGCATTTTCAAAGGAAAACTTCATTGACGCCTATGTAACGGAAGTCAAGGATCACATTGTCAGCATAAATTCTCATACCATCGCACTCAAGAATAATCCTGAAGAAAAAGCATCCAATATTACGGAAATTCTAAGGCATCTCCATACAATAAAGGGATCCTCAAGAATGATGGACTTTCTCCCCATAGAACAGATTTCCCACAGTCTTGAATCGGTATACAAGGCTATTCAGGAATCCAGGGTTGAACTTTCTAAAAATATTTTTAAGCTTTCTTTCCGAATTACAGAAGCATTTGAAACAATTCTCGAAGAAATTACAGAAAAAGGAAACACTGAAGCTAATCCGGATACAATCATTGAGACCTGCGAAAGGGCTGCATCCGGTTTCTTCTTTGACCCGGATAAAATTTTTCTTTATGACAGTGAAAGTAAAAATGAATCTGAAGCTGATGAATGGGAACAGAATTTTACAACAACAAGTTCCTTTGACAAAATCAGTTCTGTCCGAATTGATATTGAAAGAATAAACAACATCATTCAGGAATATGACAACCTCATCATCAAGCAGTTCAGACTCAAGCACCAGATAGAAGCTCTTGAAAAAAGACTCGGGGATAGAAATGCCGAAAGGATTTATGAAATTCCAAGACAGCTTCACGAAGAACTGCTTTCTACTGAAAACTATATTTTTGAAACTCAGCATCAGATTTTTGCACTGAGAATGCTTCCCCTTGAAATGGTTCTCGTTCCACTCAAAAAGGAAATTGAAAAAGAAGCTCTTGCACTTTCAAAAAACATTCACACTGATATTCCATCTACAAGTTTTATGCTGGACAAGGTAATTCTTGAACAGTTGAGGACTATTTTAATTCATCTGGTTCGAAATAGCCTTGATCACGGAATTGAAGACGAAGCTACTAGAGAAAAACTAGGTAAGGATAAAAAGGGAATTATTTCCATTCATGCAAATCAGATTTCAAACAGAATCCAGATTACAGTTCATGATGACGGTTGCGGAATTCAGTATGACAGAATTCGTGAGAAAGCTATTGAACTGAATCACGGACGACGGGAAGAAATTTATGCCATGCCGGACAAAGACCTTCAGCAGTATCTTTTCATGCCAGGATTTTCAACTTCTGAACATGTTACGGAAACTTCCGGTCGCGGAATTGGTCTTGATGCTGTGCGCAACGCAATGGAAAAAATCAAAGGCAAGATTCACATAACAACGGAAGCTAATAAGGGAACAACATTCACTCTTACAATTCCCCTTACCCTTGCTACCCAGCGCGGTCTTTTTGTTATGTCTGGATCTACGAAGGTAATGATTCCATCGCATTACATTCATGAAGTCATTACAACAAACGGTGATAACGTTCTGACAATGCAGAACCAGCACTTCATCAGCCTTCATGGAAAAGTAATTCCGCTGCATTACTTGTCTTCTATCCTTGGTTCAGGACAGCAGAAGAACATCTCAAACATCATTATTGTTGAATACCTTGAAACAAAGATGGCAATTGTAGTTGATTCCATCAAGCAGAATGAAAATGTAATCATCACTCCCCTTCCTGATTGCATGCAGAAAATCGTTTCACTGCAGGGCGTCGTATACGATGAAAACTATTCGATAATACCGATCATAGACATTCCGTTCATCATGCAAAAAATGAGGGAACTTGTTTCCTACGACACAAAGAAATATGTTTCAAAGAACATAAAGAAAACAAGGACTGTACTTATTGTTGATGATTCGGCAACAACAAGACAGATTGAACAGGCCATTTTTGAAGCCGACGGATTTGCCGTGGAAACTGCCATTGACGGTGTTGACGCACTTGAAAAACTCAGAAAGAAAAATGTTGACCTTGTGGTAACGGACATCAGCATGCCACGTATGGATGGGAAAACCCTTCTTTCAAACATCCGTAGAATGGAAAACCTTGCAAACATTCCGGTCATTGTTGTTTCAGGAGCTTATGACATATATTCAAAGAAGCAGTTCATGAATCTTGGCGCACAGGCTTTCATTGTTAAAACGGATTTCCAGCGAGGAAACCTTCTTGATACGGTTAAGGAACTTTTGAATGATGACTAAAAAAGTATTGCTTGCCTTCGATTCAGACATAATCATAGACCTGCTCAAATCTTTCCTTGAAGAAGAAGGATGGGAAATTGATTTCTCAAAGGACGGTATCGATACCCTCAAGAAACTCTTTAAGAATCAACCTGACTGCCTCATTACTTCTACAGAGCTGCCTACTATAAACGGTTACAATCTTACTCACATAATCAAGTCTCATGACCTGTTAAAAAATACGGCGGTAATCATAAGTTCATCAGAACAGGAAAACGATGAAAAATTCTGGGCAGACAATGCAAAAAGCGACGCATTTTATGTTCCGTCTTCAGAAAACCTGAGTACGCTTACAAGTCTTGTAGACAAAGTTACTTCCAGATATGCAAACAGGCAAAAACTTTCACCGGTAGAAATTGATGACACTGAAATAATCCGCCTCATAACTTCTACATTCAGCGGAGAACTTTCGGAACTCTACATGATAAGGGAAGCCTTCAACACGGAAAACTATGTATGGGATCTGGAACATCTCCTTTCACAGCTGGCAAGATCCATTAGCAGCATCTATAATTACGATGTCCTTGGAATCATAGTCAACGAAGACAAGGTTGACGAATATTATGACAGAAGCGACTCTATCGTAAAGAACGACTTCCTTGATTTCAGGAACATCTGTCAGACGGATTTTACAAAGAGAATAAGTTCCAGAACGGATTACAACTGGGCAAATTCAAACTATTCGGAATCAGTAATAGAGCAGTTCAATCCTAAGAAAGAAAAACTCAAGAACTACAACATTTTCCCTGTTGATTCCTCAAAGAAATATCCGTTTACAATTCATGTTGCAACGACGGCAAGCAACGCAATGAATATCCGAACTCAAAAAAGGCTCGATTTATTAACCGATATCTATTCTCCGGTATTTGAAAAAATCATTACATACAACAAGAGCATAACTACTGAACTTAAAATCAGAAATGCCTTCAGCCGATTCCTTCCGCCAAAAGTAATTGAAGGAATAGTTGAAGGAGATACATCGATAACATCTTCTATCGGCGAACAGAGGAAAGTTGCCATTCTTATGGCCGACATAAGGGGATTTACAGCAATTGCTGAAATCAATGAACCTGAAAAAGTAGTTGCATTTCTCAACCAGTATTTTTCCCTCATGGGAAACATCATCAAGAAACACGGCGGTACAATCGACAAATTCATGGGTGATGAAATCATGGCACTCTTTGGAGTTCCTGAAAGCTACAAATACAATGGTTATCGTGCCGCAAACGCAGCCTCTGAAATGCTCAGAGAAATCGAAAAGATGGATACGAGTTTCCTTACAATTCCGGAAAACTGTCCTTTCAAGGTTGGAATCGGGGTACACTACGGACTGCCTATTGCAGGTACCATCGGCAGCGAAGACAAGAAGGAATATACGGTCATCGGTGACGATGTAAACCTTGCTTCAAGGATAGAAGATCTTACAAAACTTTATGGAACTTCAATTCTCATTACGGATGCGGTTAAAAAAGACATAGAAGCTGCTGAATCTGATCAAGAATTCGGAAGGTACCTTGCAAAGCATGAACCTTACAACCTTCGTTACATTGACAATGTTAAGGTCAAGGGGAAATCCATTCCAGTCCAGATTTTTGAACTTTACAACGACAACGAAAAATACTCGGACAACTTCAGTGAAAATTTCAGCAAGGGACTTTACCAGTATCTTGCAGGAAACTTCAACGGAGCACAGGACTATCTTAGGATTGCAAAAGTTCTTACTCCAAAAGACAGGGCAACATTAGTTCTTCTTGAAAGGTGCAAGAAATTCATCAAGGTACGGCCGCAGAACTGGGACGGTGCCATTACCCTAACCACTAAATAAAGGCTACACAAAATATGGAAGAAAAAATAGTCAACAGAAAGAAAAGCTTTGAAATAGAAATGATGGACACAGGCCGATTAAAAAATCTTGTCTGCGGTACAGTTTTCTTCGCATACACATTCTACTCCTCGGGAATCATGAGAATGATGTCTTCAACAGACATTATGATTTTTGTATGTACCATTGCTTTTGTTGCAATCATTGCACAGTTTGTAGTTGCACCATATACCAACAGGTTTCTTACGAGGGATATTTCAGATAGAATCTCAAAAAATAACGAAGGACTTCTTGATACCGATGGTAGAACTGTCCTTGTAAGGGATCTTCTTTCACTGCCACGCGCAATCAGCATTGAAGTAATCCTCGTAGTTCTTGGAGCTTCCATAACCCCAATAATAATACTGTTGCTCAAGCACCATATAAATGCAAACACTTTTATTCATGTCCTCCTTTGTTGCGCAGGTGGACTTTATGTTTCAGGCATTTCCGCATTCTGCTATTCAGAAGAACTTTGCTGTAAAGTTGCCACAAAACTAATTGAACAGGGAATCAACAAGTCAACAGTCCACAAGGATAAATTCTATGGTACAAGCACAAAGAAAAGAATACTTTATTTTGCCATCATTCCAATCATACTTTCTTCCCTATTGCAGTGCACCATACTCAACATTTCACTTTTTGAAGGATGGGAAACAACCAGAGCCCTGCGCCATATTATTTTTGTCGTAACCTGCAATGCACTTGTAAGCATTATGGTTGCCCATCGTCTGCACAGGATTCTTACTGTAAACACAAAGAAAATTACAGATGTCCTTGAAAAACTTACGGACCACAAGAAAAACCTTTTTCTTCCAACGGACCTTAACCATGAACTTTCCTATAGCATCTTCCTTATCGACGAACTGATAAATTACCTCAGGGACATTTCCCTTGAAGCTGCAACAACGGGCGAAGAAATTTTCTCCTCTTCGCAAAAACTTTCTAAGGATGCAAACATTACGGCAGAAACTTCGATTTCAGAGGCAGCAGCAATCAGAGAATGCCTTGCAACAATGGAAAATGCAAAAAACCAGCACAAGAGAATTTCATCACACATTGATTTGATTCAGAAATCTGCAGCCACAACAAAAAAATCTGCAGATACTTCTTCTTCACTTCTAAAGGCTGGTATTCAAAAAATGTCTGAAATTACCCAATCCAACATGGATACAATCTATGGCATAAAGGAACTGAGCGAAAGGGTTGAATCAATTTCTACCGCAATAGATGCCATTGATGCCGTTGCGGAAAGAACAAAGACAATTGCCTTCAACGCAGAACTTGAAGCTTCCATGGTTGGTGAACAGGGAGAAAAATTTCATATTGTTGCCAACGAGATCTTAAGGCTAGCCGCATCAATTAAAACTTCAAACTATGAAATCAAGCAGAAGATTACTGACATTCTGCATTCCTGCGATAATCTCATCATCTCCAGTGAATCTGGAACTCAGAAAACAAGGGAAGGAAGTGAATTCTACTCAAAACTTGAATCCAATTTTAAAGAACTTTGCCTTTCAAGCGACATCACTGCGGAAAGTCTGAGAAAAGTCGTTGACATTACAGACATTCAACAGGGAGCCTTTGAACAGGTCAATTCAATCCTTGCGGAAATCAATACGGGCTTTGAGAACTTCTCCCAGAGCAGCCAGAAAATCAGCATAGAAACAAAAGCGCTCAATGAATCTGCAGCAAATCTAGGATATTCTGACAAAATGACCAACGGGAGGAAAAAATGAATTTTATCAGAAAATATATCAACAGATATAAAGACCTCTCTATTGAACAACAGGCTGTCTTTTTCATTTTTCCTCTCAACATAACGGCTAACCTTTCTATCATCGGTTACTGCATTGCAATTGCAAAGCTTCCTATGAATTATAGCCCAATTCAGATTTTCTGGATTACCTTCATCAGCGCACTTATAACAATCTCAATAGAAACACTGTTTCACCTGATGGTTACAAAACCTTTGTCCAACAGTTTAATCTTCTGGCAATCCACAACCATGAGTGCAAAGGAAAGAACGGACCTTTTGGATTCAACCGGCTCATATCCACTAAAAAAAGGCGTTGAGCTTTTTCTGCTTTTCATTAGCACCGGTTTATTCTATTCTCTCTGTGCCTACTATTTGCTCAATGTAGACCTGCATGTAAGCGTGTTCTTTTTTCACATTTACATTTCTCTTTCATACATCTACATCCTCATTTCAATTTATCTTCTTGAAAGAAATTGCAGCAAATTTGCAATCAAAATTGCTGCAGAAGGAATTGAATTCAAGGACAAGAAATTCTTTGGACTTTCACAAAGATCAAACTTCGTAATCTATCTTGTACTCCCTATTATTGGCACATCACTCGTTACATTACATTCCGTTTACTTTGCCGTCCATCCTCAGACAGTCCACAGCATAACGGGAGACATTGGCGCACGAAGTCTTTCAGCATTGGAAAACCTTGGACTCTTCATAAAGACAAGCTTTACAAAACCTGAAACAATGAATTTCATAATCAAGATTTCCGTTGCAAACACCATCAGCACCTGCATCCTTGTTATTTTCTACTACGCAAGAATTCTCAACAACACTAATACAATGCAGAACTCTCTTGTAATGCTCAGCAACAAGGAAATAAACCAACACAGCCTTTTTGATGTAAATATTTTCTCTGAAGACTCTTACACAATGTTCCTCATAAACAGAACCATTCTCCTTTTTGATTCAATCATCAGAAACAACACAAAAGCAAACAGTGACATTGATGAAATTTCAAGGATGCTTTCAGAGATTTCCATTCAGACAAAGGAAAATGTCATTCAGCAGTCAGCCAACATTGAAGAAATTCTTGCAACCATGCAGAGCGTTGACAATCTTTCAAAGAAAGTCGAAACAAACTTTGACGAAGTAATTACAGTTGCCTCAAAGACAATGGAAAGCGTAGACACCACCTTTGTTGACCTTAACGAAAACTTTGAAAAAATCAGCGAAATTACAGATACAAATTCCATAACAATCGATAACCTTACAAAGCTTTCCGAAAAAATCTATGGCATTCGCGAAGTTATAAATTCCATAGACAAATTTGCAGAGCAGACAAAGACGGTTGCATTCAATGCAGAACTTGAAGCAAACAAGATAAGCATAAACGGAGTTGATTTTACCAATGTAGCGGAAGAAATCCGAAAGCTTTCAAACAACACACTTGAACTTACAAAAAGAATTCACGCCCAGATAACGGACATTGCAAATGCAAGCGAGGAAATCATTGCAACTGGAAACTACTGTCTTACAAAAACCATGGAAGGAAATGAAGTGTGCATTCAGCTTTCAAAGAACTTTGATGATATCAAGCAGTCTGCAAAAGCTACTTCCATAAATTCTTCCAACATCAAAGATTCTCTCCATGAGCAGACAAAGGCTTTTCATCAGATTGTAGAAACCCTTTCGCAGATTGCAAAAAGCGTACGCAATTTTGGAACATCTTCAACTACCATTGCAGAAACAATCGAAAAGCTCAGGCAGAGTTCTTCACGAATTCTTGAACTCAACAATAAATACAACCACTCAGACGATATAGAACAAAAGGAAGGTGATGACCTATGAAAAGTTTTGAACACGAAGCAACCGTAAAAAGCTTTTTTCCTGATATTTGCGGCGCCATAATTGTTTTCTTATATTCGATTTTCTCCACAAAATTCCCACTTGACATATTCTTGAGTACATTAAAAGTATTCATATTCATATTGATATTCTTTCAGTTTGGATTTGCTCTTGTAACGGATCATCTTTGCTACCACAAGATTTCTACAAGAATCAAGAGCTTTTACGATTCAAAGAGTACCCTGACAGAAAGAACTCATCTTTTTGATGAAATAATCCAGTATCCATTCTACACTGCCCTCATGACGTTCTTCTACTTTTTTATTGGAAGTACAATAATTTCAGTTTACCTGAACACTAGTTTAAGTCAGCCTCTCAACATAACAGGACTGTTCATAATCGAAGCTTTATTCGGAACTTATTTTGCGTCCCTCATCGGCTACACTTTCTGCTCACGGATTGTAAGCAAAATAGGAATCGACATCATCAATGCTGGAATAGAAAAAGATTATGTAATGAAGAAAAAGTTTTTCGGAATCCGTTTCAACATGAAGGTTCTTCTTTTCGTAACACTACCATGCATTTTTACCTGCGTAATCAACTGCGCCGTACTCATTGCTGGATACTATCCTTTTGACGGAACCTCTATGATTAACAACAGTGAAATCCAAGGCATAAGAATGTTGAGCACCATAGTAATCAACAGCGTTGTAATGCTTATTTCCATATTGTTTTTCTACACTGACATCAATTCAAAGAACACAAGAATGACGGAAGTTTTGAACGGCATCACTTCCACAGACTTTTCCAAAGTTACTCCTATTGAAACCGACATCTCGGACGAATTTTCATTCAATCATTATCTTGCAAACCAGATTATTTCCATGCTAAGGGGAATTCTTTTCCAGACAGAACAGTTTGGCAAAACCATTGCAGAATCCTCTTCTGATCTGATGCGCATTGCAAACGAAACTGAATCCACCTCCGTAGAGCAATCTACCGGAATCAAGGAAATTGTTTCTACAATGGAAAATGCAACCAACCTTTCCCACAATATCGAAAACAGAATCATCGAGGTTACGGAAATTGCAAAAAAGACAGTAGAAAAAGTAAATACAGGGTCAGAACTTCTTGAAAAGTCCCTTTCTTCAATTTCTGCCATTGCAGAATCCAATGAAACCACAATTCAGGGTATCAAGAAACTCAACGACAAAATCAATTCGATTTGGGAAATTGCAAACATCATCGACAGCATTTCGGACCAGACAAAGATCATTGCCTTCAACGCAGAACTTGAAGCTACTACAGAAATCGGAGAAAGCAAGAACTTCAAGAATGTTGCCAATGAAATCCGCCGCCTTGCAAACAGCACAATGGACAGCACAAGAGAAATCAAGGCAAAAATCAGCGCAGTTCAAAAATCTTCAAAACAGCTTATATCCGCATCACAGGAAAGCACGGACCTCATCAGGAAGGAATCGGAACTTTCACAAAGGCTTGAAGGAAAATTCACAAACATAAACAATTCCGCTAGATACAATTCTGCATCTTCCAACGAAATCAAGTATCTTGTTGAGCAGCAGACAAAGGCATTCGACCAGATTGTAAACACGCTGCATCAAATCAGTACAAGCATTCAGGGATTCTCAAAATCCACAAGATCCCTCATAGAAACTTCAAGAAACCTTCAGGAAAATGTTAACCTCATTGAATCGGCAAGCATTTCCAATCATAAGACAGACGACAACGAAGAGATGGAGGCATAATCATGAGCAACAAGGCTTTTTCTTTTTCAGCTAAACTCTATTGGTACAAGACAGCAACCATGTTTTCATGTGCAGTCTTTGTATTCTGTTATACTGCATTTTATGTTTCATTACGTCCAAGTCAGCTTTTCTGGGCCTTCTGCTGGAGTCTTGCAACTTACTGCATTGCACAGCTGGTTTTCATGCCTTTCATTCACAGAATGCTTATCAAAGGAATGGAAAGGGACCTTATGCTTTTTGAAGAAAATGCGCTGGAAGACATTCAGGACAGGACAAGACTTTTTCTGGAAATGGTTCGCTTCCCATTTTTGTCTGCTATAAGAACATTCTTCTATGCCATAGTCATTACAGGTTTTCTCTGCTACGTCTATCACAGATTCCCTGGCATTGGGCTTGATGGGAAAACAGCAAACATTTCTTACATAGCATGCATTTTCGGTTCATACACTACAGCCGTAATCATCTATCATTTCAGCGAAAGAGTTTCAAAAAAATACATCGAAAAAATTCTAAAGGCCGGAATCAATCCTGACATTCTTGAAAGGAAAAATTTCTTTGGAATTAAAAAGTCTTACTATGGACTTTCAATTCTTTCCCGCTGCCTCATGTTCCTTTTCATCCCTATTGTTTTCTCAAACATCCTTTCCTACTATCTTCTTAAGCAGGGATACATGGTAATCAACGGGGTCGTTATGGGACCTAACGATCAGATTGCAAGAATAATCATCGCAAACATTCTTCAGATCATTCTTTCTGGTTCACTGATTTTTCTCTTTATCCGATACATGATTCAGAACAACAGGCAGCTCCGTGAAGTTTCAACTGAACTTCTTGAGACAGGAAATCCAAATACGGAAATCAAGACTACCCTTTCTGATCAGATTCAATACAATGTTTATCTTCTTGGAAAAGTAATTTCCCATTACAAAACCCTTATGGACCAGTTCTCCGACATCGGTAAGGATGTTCTTCATTCAACAGAAGATCTTTCCATCATTTCCAGCAAAATCGCAACTTCCTCTTCCGAACAGAGTGCAGACGTAAAGGAAATCCTTAGCACTATGGAAGATTCAAACGCACTATCTAAAAATGTTGCAACAAGAATTTCAGAAGTTTCTGAAGGTACAGACCAGACAAAAGAAGAAGTTTCAGAAGCATTCAACCTCCTCAAGGAAAACATCAACCATCTTTCCGACATCAATGAGTCAAACCAGGGAGTCATTGACGGAATCAAAAATCTTGCCGCACAAATAGACAACATTGATGACATCGTTACAATAATAAAGGATATTGCAGACCAAACAAAGATCATTGCTTT
Organism: Treponema sp.; assembly: GCA_024400915.1. Lineage (GTDB taxonomy): Bacteria > Spirochaetota > Spirochaetia > Treponematales > Treponemataceae > Treponema_D. Next base: position 3,776 of record JAKSLX010000003.1, on the reverse strand, counting down.
CAACGCAGAACTTGAAGCAGTGTCAAACGGAAAGAACGGCCGCAACTTCCACATCGTTGCAACAGAAATCCGCCGCCTTGCAAACAACACAATGGATTCCATAGAGAAAATTCAGTCTTACATCGAAAGCATACAGAATGCATCTCGTGAGCTCATTTTTTCTTCAGAACAAAGTACAGAATTCATTCACGAAGAAGCAAACATTTCAAAGCAGCTTGAATCTCAGTTTGGCGGAATCATGGAATCTTCAAACGAAACCAACGAAAAAGCTACGGAAATTTCCGGAATCATCGAGCAGCAGACGGCATCCTTCAACCAGATTGTCATTACCCTCCGCCAGATCAGTTCCGGCATCGAAAGTTTTGCTCAGTCTACAAAGACCATTACTAATACCGTTAATGAAATGAAGAACATTGCCTTCAAGCTTTCGAACATGAAGGACCACATTTAGGCAGGAGTTTTTGAAAAGGCAAGGACGCGAAGAATGCTCTCCATCATCTGGAAACTTTCGGGAGTAAGGAATTCTTCGCTGTCTTTTTCAGAATGGAAAAGCCTCCAGGTTAACGGCAAAAGTTCTTTCAAACTGCCTTCATTTTCTTTTGCTCTTTCCCTATTAAGAACCTTTGATTCAAGAGTTCCGTTTTCTGAAACATGCATTGCATAAAGGCTTGCTTCATCAGACGGAAGCATGGTAATTGCAACGGCAGGAATTCCGCAGGCAAGAAATGAGGCGTTGTCACTGTAAGCAATAGGAAGAGTCATCCACTTTTTGGGACTTGCTGTTTTTAGAATCTGCAAAGTCCTGACATAGAGGTCGCTTGCAGTCTTTACAAAGGAAGCCGGAGTTTTTGGGCCAAGATTCAGCCTTGCAAGAACCGGAACTTCACCACGGCCGCAGGCATCAAAGACATAAACATCATCCTTAATCCCCAAACGCTGGAATGTACTTGCTATGCCAAAAGCCCCCTGCTCGGTGACACCTGTATTGGAGCCAAGTTCTTCTCCATCCGTAAAGAAAATCCGGACATTATGAAAATCTGGATAGTTTTTTAAATTGACGGCCCAGTTCATCAACTGCCATACTGCAGCACTGTTATCATTTGCACCAGGGCTGCCTTCCACCCTGTCGTGGTGCGCTACAACAGTCTTTATCCTGAACCGGGGATTATAAAAACGGGATTCAAACTGTACAAGGATATGGTTTTTGCCGTCAATGGACAGTCTCTTTGATTCCACACCATGGGCCTTTAACCACGACTGAATGAAATCAACACGATTGCACTGGCGGCTGATGAAAATCGAAAAATCCTCAGGCAAAAATCCCATGAAATTTAATATTCCCTTCCAAAAGAACCGCGTCCACGGCCTTCATTGCGGCCATCGTCAGAACGATTTCTGCGGAAATTGCGGTCACGGTTTTCACCACGGAAACTGCGGTCGCCACGATCATTGCGGTCACGTCCAAAATTTCTTCCCGTTCCTTCCCTTTTTTCCTCAGCATAATTTACCCTTACACGGCGGCCATCAACTTCCTTTCCGCTTAACCTGGAAATAGCACCGTCACTGTCTGCTTCGTCAGAAAGTTCAACAAAACCGAACCCCTTTGACTGGCTCGTATCCCTGTCCTTAATGATAGAAGCTGAAATTACTTCACCGAATTCAGAAAAGAGTTCAGTGAGCCTTTCTTCTGTAGTTGTGTAACTTAAATTACCAATATAGATTCTCTTTGACATGATAAAAATCTACATTTTATTATGGTTTAAATCAACTTTATTTTATGACTGCGCCCAAGTTCCTACACTCAAACCGAAAGAACTAACGTTTTTTTGCAAAGCAAAAAATAGACGCGGGCTGCGGACAAGTCCATCATATTTTGCACGAACAGATGCTTTTTGCAGAGCAAAAACGACCGCGGACGAGGTCAATCTGAAAAGCCGAAAGAACTGACGTTTTTTTGCGAAGCAAAAAATGGACGCGGACTGCGGACAAGTCAGTTCTTTGCCGGATTAAAATTGGCAACAAGCCAATTCTAATCCGGCATATAACTTTTTGATATATTTATCCATATATAATCTAAAGTACTGTTATTTTAAAAATAAAGTTATACAATATATAATATGAAGAAAGAAGTGTTTTATGATTTATTAAAGTCCATTCCAAAGGCAGAACTTCATGTTCATGAAGAAGCTGTCATCGGCCGAGAAACCGTAAAGAAAGTTTACGAAAGAAATTTCGGTGAACAAATGACTGACGAAGAATTCAAATCCCTCTTCGACTACAATGACCTTGGAGGATTCCTTACATCATTCATCAAGATTCAGTCATACTTCAAAAATGTCCAGGACCTTGAAATCCAGTTCAACGATTTCGAAGATTACCTTAACGACAACAACATCGTTTACTGCGAAACATTCATCAGCCCTACATCGCACCTGAAAAAAGGCTGGCAGTTTAACGACATCATCAATACAATCTCAAAGTGCATCAAGAGGATCAGTTCAAACTCCCACAGAACAATTAGGTGTCTTATTGACGTAAGCCGTTCATTTGGAATGGAAAACGCCATGAACAACCTGAATCATGTAATTGCGGCAAGGAACCCTATCATTATTGGTATCGGTCTTGGCGGAGACGAATCAAAAGGCCCTGCTAAAGACTATGCTCCGGTTTTCGACAAGGCAGTTGAACACGGTCTCCATACTGTAACTCATGCCGGTGAATCAGTAGAAAGCTGGTCAATGAAGGACAGCATCAACCTTTGCCACGCAGAACGTCTTGGTCACGGTATTCAGGCCGCAAAGGACGAAGAGTTCGTAAAAGAACTTGCAGAAAAGCAGATTCCTCTTGAAGTCTGCCCTACCAGCAACATTTTCATCCTCCAGGAATTCAAGGGAGACATGAAGAACCATCCTGTAAAAAAACTTTACGATGCAGGCTGCAACATTACAATCAATACAGATGACCCTACCTTCTTCAAATGTTCCCTCATCGACGAATACTGGAACATCTACAGCCAGCTTGGCTTTACACTTGAGGACATCAAGAAAATCATCAAAAACGGCTTTACCAATTCTTTCATGGCAAAGAAAATGAAGACCCAGTGGTGCAACAAGGTAGACGAAGCATGGTTCAAATGGTTCCAGGCACACCCTGAGGAAAAGGAAATTGAAAGCTAAAAGTTGACAATCCATCAGCAAATTAAATTCCACCGGATTTGTTCAGTCCTACGGACTTCACGGCAAATTCAGGTGGCTTTTTTATACCCTCTTGAAAAACAGGAACAGTGGAGACAGACCCCTAAGCCAATTGCCCTGCAATTCTTGGGGCGAAAGTTACCGACAGTACCGGCCGTTGCTGCACAAATGATTTCGCCCGGGAAGTCATATTTTAGTATCACAACTGATTCAATAGGAAAGCATATCAGCTAAAAAAAACAGGCGGAGTCGGGGTTCCGGCAAACTGCGACTTTTGGGCAGTCGATTACTAGTATTCAAAGTGAAAAAAGAAGATACCTGATTACTAAACATATCGCCCAACCCGAGCAGGCTTGGCGGGTTCCCGATGGAAGCCTGTTTTTTTATACCATCTACATGTTTTACTATTGAATACTTTACGTTTTTTTACTAAAATATGCGGAACTATTGCTATTGTCGGCGATATTTTACAAAGTAATCTTTTTTTAGGTGAGGTATACACTATGGCTTTTGATATTACTAAAGTTCGTAATATCGGTATCAGTGCACACATCGACTCTGGTAAGACAACAACTTCAGAAC